>JAXLWJ010000006.1:0-164103 GCA_046328535.1 Anaerolineae bacterium | reverse complement strand
AGGAAAGGCTCGCGCGTTGGGTCGCCATCGCGCAGGGTCTGACGCAGCCGGTGCAGCGTCTTGCGCAGGTTCTGCAAGGCGCTCGTCTCGTCATGCTCCGGCCACAGCATGGCGCCGAGCGTCTCGCGGCGAAATGCACAGCCGGGCGCGAGGGCAAGGTAGATCAAGAGCGCGCGGGCCTTGTCCGACTCGAACTCGACGAGGGCCTGACCGTCGAGCGTCATCTGGAGCGAGCCGAGCAGCGACAGCCTGAGGTGCGCCAATTCCCCTACTCCCCTGGCAGAGACACCCCCGTCACGATTTCCCGACGCCCAGGTGATATAGTGACCGCATTACGAGCCGACGAACGGGGCCACATTATATCAGATTTCAGCGCAGGCGGCTACAGCTTGCGGAGGAAAAACATGGCTACAGTGTTTCGCTCGCGCGCCATCCTGCGCGCCTTTCTCGCCCTCGTCGCCGTCGCCGCCCTCCTCGCCGCCGGGCGGCCCGCCGCGGCCGGCGGCGTCGTCTACGTCGTGCCGGGCGGCGCAGGCGCCAGAACCGGCGCAGACTGGAGCAACGCCAGGAGCCTGGGCGCAGCCCTCGCTGCGGCCAGCAGCGGCGACGAGCTGTGGGTCAAGGCGGGTACGTACAAGCCGGACACAACGGGCCTGACCGATCCGCGCGCGGCGACATTCACCCTGAAGAGTGGCGTCGCCGTCTACGGCGGCTTCGCCGGCAGTGAGAGCAGCCGCGACGGGCGCAATCCGGCAGCCAACGTGACGATTCTCAGCGGCGACCTGCTCGGCGACGACCTGCCCCTCTACGAAAACATGGGCGACAACGCCTATCACGTCGTCGCCGCGCCGACGGGACTGGACGCTTCGGCCGTCCTGGACGGCTTCACGGTCCAGGATGGGAATGCCGACGGCGTCCCTCCTACCCCGCCGGTCCCTCGCGGCACTCTGTCGCCCAACGAGGGCGGCGGCATGTACATTGACAACTCCAGCAGCCCGACCGTGACGAACGTGGTCTTCAAGCACAACGTGACACTGACGAACGGCGGCGGCATGCTTGTCCGCGCTGACAGCTCCCCGACGCTGACCAACGTCACGTTCGTCAGCAACGTCGCTGCCTGGGGTGGTGGGCTGTACAACGCCGCTAATGCGAACACAATCCTCACCAACGGCGCGTTCATTGGGAACACTGGCACGGGTTACGGCGGCGGAGCCTACAACGGCCCGATCGCCAGCCTGACGCTCACGAACGTGGTGTTTCGCGGCAACCTGGCCTACAACAACGGCGGCGCGTTGTACAATGACACGGGGCGCGCCGTGCTGACGAACGCCAGCATCAACGGCAACTACGCCGACACGAGCGGCGGCGGACTCTACAGCGTCAACAGTTCCAACCTGCAAACCTACAGTCCCCTTATTCGCAACAGCATCGTGTGGGGCAACGCTAAGGGGGAGATGACAAACGTCGGCACGTTCACCCCCATTGTCTCCGACAGCATCGTCAAGGGCGGCTACAGCGGGACGGGCAACTTCGACGCCGACCCGCAGTTCGTCACGCCCGTCGCGCCGGATCCAAACAAGCTACCGACGACGACCGGCGACCTGCACCTGCGGGCCGGCTCGCCAGCGGCGGGCGTCGGCAGCAACAGCGTCACCGATCCACCGCTCCCCGCCACGGACCTGGACGGCAAGCCGCGCGTCATGGGCGGCGTCGTAGACCTGGGCGCGTATGAGTTCCCGTGTCCCCTTACCACGCCCGCTCGGCTCTACGTCAATGCCGCCGTGGGCGGCGGGACCGGCGACGGACAGTCGTGGGCCAACGCCTATTCCTCGCTGTCGGCGGCCCTGTCGGCGACGCGGAACTGCCCCAACATCACCGAGGTCTGGGTGGCGAAGGGGACGTACAAGCCCACGAGCGGGACGGACCGCGGGGCGACATTCTATCTCAGGAACAACCTGGCCGTCTACGGAGGGTTCACCAGCGGGCAGAGCAGCCTGAGCGCGCGCGACCCGAACCCGGCGACGAACGGGGCGGCGCTGAGCGGCGACCTGTTGGGCAACGATGGCGCCAATTTCGCCAACAACGGTGACAACAGCGACCACATCGTCACGGCATACGGAACTGATACCACCGCCGTCCTCGACGGGTTCACCATCAGCGGCGGCAATGCGACCGACCTCGGCGGCGGTGGCATGCGCAACGACTCGGGCGCCGCGACCGTCGCCAACGTGATCTTCAGCGGCAATTTCGCCAGTAGTCAGGGTGGCGCGTTCTATAGTCTGGGTACCCCGACGTTGACCAATGTCACCTTCAGGGACAACTCAAGCAGCAACGGTGGCGGGGCAATGTTCATCGGCGGTGACCTGACGCTGACCAACGTCACCTTCAGCGGCAACACGTCCGGTGGCAGCGGTGGGGCCGTATTGGGCGGCTTCGGCAGCCCGACCCTGACCAACGTCACCTTTACCGGCAACAGCTCCAGCAGTGACGGCGGGGCCATGTTCAACAATGGAGCCACGCCGACGCTCACCAACGTTGCCTTCATCAACAACGCTGCGCCCAACGGCGGTGGAATTTCCAACAACACGAGTACCCTAACCCTGGTCAACGTTGTCTTCAAGGGCAACTCGGCCAACGGTGTCAGCCAATACTCCGGCTTCGGCGGTGGGATGTACAGCAATGGCGGTACGGCGTCGCTGACCAACGTCGTCTTCAGCGGCAACCTCGCCAACAACGGCGGCGGGGGAATCGCTAACCACGGCAGCAGCCCGACCCTCACCAACGTCACGATGAGCGGCAACAAGGCGGCCGGCAGCGGCGGCGGGATGTATAACAACACGCCGGACTGGACGGCGGGCGCCAGCAGCCCGGTCATCCGCAACAGTATCTTCTGGGGTGACGTGGGCGGCGAGATCGCCGGCCCCGGCGCGACCGTCACCTACAGCCTCATCGAGGGCGGCTTCACCGGCACGGGCAACCTCAACACTGACCCGAAGTTCGTCGCGCTGATCACGGCGGCCGCGCCGACGACCAGCGGCGATCTACACCTTCAGCAAGCCTCGCAGGCCGTCAACAAAGGGAACAACACCTTCGTCGCTGGCGTGAGCACCGACCTCGACGGCGGCCCGCGCGTCGCCTTCGGCACGGTGGACATGGGCGCGTACGAGACGGGGGACACGACGCCGCCCACCGTCATCCTGAACCCGTCGGCGGATAACTGCGCGCTGCCCGGCGCGAATGGCTGGTGTCGCGGCGCGCAGACGGCCGGCTTCACCGCTAGCGACTCGGCCAGTGGCGTCGCTACCCCGTGCGCGGGCGCATCGTGCAACTTCACCCGATCCACGACGACCAACGGCAGCGCCGTCACGATTGCGTCGGGGCAGGTGTGTGATGGGGCAAACAACTGCGCCCCCGGCATCAACGCTGGCCCGTTCAAGATCGACTCCGTCGCGCCCACTCTCAGCCCGACCGTCTCTCCGAACCCGCCGATTGTGGGCGGCGCAGCCACAGCCTCGCCGAACGCCAGCGACGCCACGTCGGGCGTCTTCTCGCAAAGCTGCGACGCCGTGGACACGTCTAGCGCCGGACCGAAGACACTCACTTGCCGCGCGACGGACAACGCCGGCAACACCACCAGCATCGTCGTGTCGTACACGGTCGTCTACAAGGTCGCCTACGTCTCGCCGACCGTCGGCCCGCCGAGCGTCAACAGTCTGTACGCGCCGACGGTTGGCACAACGTACACGCCTGTGAAGTGGCGGCTGACAAACGCCGCCGGCGCAGCAGTGACAACAGGGGCCGTCGCGGCGGTGCGCTACACGAGCATGACCTGCGGCGGGCCAACCCCGGCCTACAGTGACGGCTACCCTATGGCCGGCGGGTTTACGAGCGCCAACCCGAAGTATGACACGCTCCAGGGTCTATGGGTGCTCAACTGGCAGTTGCCGTCTGCAAAGGGCTGCTACGCCCTGTTCGTCAAGTACGGCACAGGCCAGGTGATACCTTTCCTGTACCGCGTCTACTAACCGGCTGTCAAGCCCATCGGCGCGAAGCGTCCCCACGCCCACCGGGATGCTTCGCGCCCGGCCGTCATGCTGAGTGCAACGAAGCATCCCCCGGCGCTCCGGGAGGCTCTTCGCGCTGCTCAGAGCGACAAGCGGCGCTACTTTCATCTCAGCGAAGCGTCCCCACGCCCACCGGGATGCTTCGCGCCGATTCGCGTGACACCGCGGTTAGCGGCCGCGCCCTACCAATGGCAGGAACAGGCGCTGCTCGTCGGCGCGCGGCGGCAGCGTCGTCGCCGCAACCGTCGCGCAGTTGCCGAACGTGTCGCACGCCGTCAGCTCAGGCGCGGGCTGCGCCGCCATAACGCAGGACCCGCTCAGGCCCGCCAGCTGCATCGGCGCCGCCCCGCCGGTCAGGGCGAGATACCAGGGCGCACTCACCCCCTCCTGACGGAGTGAGGCGACAGGACACGCGGACTGGAACCCGTTCAGGGTCAGGTTAAAGTCTTCCACCTTGACGCTCACAATATTGCGCGCCGTCACGCCCTGGCCGACCGTCTGCTGCGTGTACGAGACGCGCGGCGCGAGGGTGTCCAGCGGGCCGCCCCACACGTTGCGGCTGCCGCTCGTGTTGTCGGCGTTGCCGAGGGCATCCTGCCCGCGCAGGTCGAGCCTGTAGAAGCCCTCCAGCCCGACCGGCGGTGTTGCGCTCCACGTGGTCAAGGCAGCGCCGCTCTGGGCGATGGTGGCCGGCTGCCACGCGCTGCCGTAGAGCGCCGCCACCTCCAGGTCCGAGACGCCGCGCGGGTAGATGCGCACGTCGTCCAGGCTGCCCGCGAACGGACCGCCGAACGAAGACGGGGCGTTGCCAAGCCACACCGTCTGCTGGCCCACGCACGGCGCGCCCAGATCGGCCGCCGTCGCGTGGTCGAGAGCGCCGTTGATGTAGAGACGGGCGCGCGCGCCGTCGTATGTCAGCACGACGTGGTTCCACTGGTTCAGCGCCAGCGCAGTCTGGCTCGTCTCGGTCAGCGCCGGTCCGCACCCGCTGCCGCGCACCGCGCCCACGACCCGCAGCGCGCCGGGTTCGAGGGACAGCCCATAGTTCACCTGCCTTCCCACGTCCGCTACGAGAGTCTGCGGTACGCCGACAACGCGGGTGGGCTTGACCCACGCGCTGACGCTGAACTGCGCCGCATTCAGTTCGTCGCCGCCGGCGACCGAAACGGCGTCGTCCTGGCCGTCGAAGCGCAGGCTGTACGCGCCAACCTTGCCCGCATCGGCCTTGTTGGCCGTGTCCCCCGCGCCGGCGCTCAGCGTGGCGCGATGCTCCCAGCCCGAGTCGTCGGCGAGGCTGGCGGCGTTCCGCGCGTAGGGCTGATCCAGGCCCAGCAAGAGGGTCGGCGTCGCGCCGAGGAACACGTCATGCGCCTCGGCCGCGTCCAGGGCGCGGCTGAAGACACGCGCGTCGTCGAGAACGCCGGCGAACGCGCCGGCCGTCGCCGGCAAGCGTCCGAGGTACAGCGGCTGCGAGAGCGCGCACGGTATGCCGTTACCTGGGGCGGTCGCATCGAGCGCGCCGTTCAGGTAGAGCTTGAACGCGGCGCCGTCATAGGTCGCCAGGAGGTGGTTCCACACGCCCGGCGTCAAGGCCCCGCTGCTCAACAAGGTCTGATCGGCAGCGCACGCGGCGTCGGCGTGAGTCACCTGCACCTGGAGTGATCCCGCCGCGATGAACAGGCCGTAGTTGTCGCGCGCGGCGGTGGGGTCCGCCTTGACGACGAGGGGCTGGCGCTCCGGCCGCGCTCCGTCGGGCTTCACCCACACGCTAACGCTGAATTGCGGCAGGATCAACCGATCCTGCGCCGCCACCACGATGCCGTTGGTGACGCCGTCGAACTGCGCCGCCTGTCCGATGTGGCCGCTGCGCAACGGGGTGGGACACCCGAGGCCGTCACACGTCGCGGGCGGCCCACCGGCGATATCCACGAAGCGGAGCGTCCCCTGGCGGTCTGGCCCATCATCCAGCGTCAGGCGCATCACCTCGCCGGCCGGCGCAGTCTCATGGAACAGTGGCGACGCGAGGGTCGTCGGCGTGAAGGCGACATCCACGCCCTGAACGCCGGCCACCTCCGAGGGTGTGCGGGCCGGGATGGGGTTGGCGGCCAGGGCGCGAACCTCGGCGGGGGTGAGGGCGCGATTGGCGACGATGACTTCATCGAGACCGCCGAAGTAAGGGGTGTCTACACGCCCGATGGTCAGCGCGGCGGTCGGCGCGGGCTTGCGGCCGGCGAAGGCGGTCGTGCTCGCCGCCACAGCGCCGTCCACGTAGATGGTGTATGTCGTCCCGTCGAAGGTCGCGGCGACGTGGTTCCAGCGGTTGGGCGTCAACAGCGGCGGCGTCTCCAGGACGTTGCGGTTGACACCGTCGCCGAAGGCGGCGCGGATGCGGCCGCGCTCGAACACCCACAGGCTTGGATAGGTCTGCGCCGCGCTCGGCGCGCCCCCCAGGATGCCGTAGGCGTCATCGGTCGGCGTCGAAGGGGCGACCCACGCCGCGACGCTGAACGCGCCGCCGCTGAGGTCGAGACTCGGCCGCGCCGCGACGGTGAGCGCCCCCGCGCCGTCGAACGCCGCCGATTGACCGTAGGGACCGGGCTGCGACGTCGGGCAAGCCGGGGGGACGCACGTCGCGTTGTTCTGGTGGCCGGACGTGTCACGGAACAGTGTCGCGCCGCTCCCCTCCTCCAGGTGCAGACGGAGGACGGTTCCCGGCAGGATCGGCGCCTCGCTCACGACGCCGGCGAAGGTCGCGCCGCTGCCAATGGTCACGGTAGACGCGCCAGTGCCCGTCAGCTCTGCGCCGGGCGGCGTCGCATCCAGCCGCACGATCGCGCCGTCGGCCACGGTCTTGTTGCCGACGGCGTCGGCCGCCGCGACGCGCACGGTGTAGCCGCCCGTGGGGTTGGCGTCGCGCAAGACGTAGTCGAGACTCCAGCGGCCACCGCTCACCGTCGCAGCTTGTGGCCCGCCGACGACCTCGCCGCCGGGTCGGACGAGGCTGACGGACACGCTGTTAGGATCAACGCCGCTGCCCGCCGCGCCGCCCGCGACAGGCGGGTCGCCGACGCTGCCGGCGAGCGCGAGAACCCAGGCGTTGTCGAGCGTCGGGTGCGGCGCCAGGACGCGCAGACCGCCGGGCGCGCCGTCCACGCTGACTTGCGGCGGCGTCCCATCAACGTAGACGGTGAGGATCTGGGTGGGCGTCTCGCGGTTACCGACGACGTCCGTCGCTCGCGTTTGCAGGCTGTAGACGCCTTCGCCCCCGAAAGGCGCCGGGTCGAACGTGGGACACCACGCCGCGCCCGCCCCGGTGTCCTGGCACGGCGGGGCCGCGAGCCACGTCCCATTCACACCCAGCTCGGCCAGGGCGACGCGCGACGTGGGGTCACTCGCGCGAATGTCCATGACCGTATCGTGGTTGGGCAGGTAGTTCGCCTGGCCGGCGCGGTAGGAGCGGAGGCTCGACGTAGGCGCGTCGGCGTCCACGGTGACCACCTGGGTCTGGCTCTCCCCCACCCAGCTCGCCTGGTAGCGATAGATGTCGGCGACTTCGCGCGCCGTGAGCGCCGAGCGATACAGCGTCACCTCGTCGAGCCGCCCCTTGAACGGACGCTCGAACAGTGCGCCGCCGAGGATGAGGAACGGATCGTGGCCGCACGGCCCGGCCTGCGGCGCGACTGCCGAGTCGAGCGAGCCATTGACGAACAGCTTGAGGCGCTGACTCGGGTCGCTCTGGCCGCCATCATAGGCCACCATGATGTGGTTCCAGGCGTTGGGGATCAGCGCCGCCTGGCTCAGGCCCAGGTAGCGCGTCCCGTTGGGGTTCCCGCCGCTGCAGATGTTGAGGCTCACCCGCTGGCTCGGCTCGAGCCGTACCCCCAGGTCGGAGCGCTGGACGACGGGCATCGAGGCCGTGTTCGTTCCGTCAGT
The DNA here is from genome assembly GCA_046328535.1 of Anaerolineae bacterium. Taxonomy (GTDB): domain Bacteria; phylum Chloroflexota; class Anaerolineae; order Epilineales; family JAHCIE01; genus JBDHWG01. Next base: position 156,106 of record JAXLWJ010000006.1, on the reverse strand, counting down.
GCGCAGCCACAGGCCGAGGGTGAAGCCCGTGTCGGAGCGGTCCGGGCCAACCGGCAAGGCGAGAACATCCGCTACCCCGTCGAACTCGGCGCTGCCGCCGAACTGGCCCTTGACGCCGGCCATTGGGCAGCTCGGCGGCGCGCATTGCGCCATCAGCCCGCCCGCGTCGTCCTTGAACTGCGTCGCGCCGGCCGGCTCGTCGAGGCGCATGTAGAACTGGGGCGCGTTCTGGTAGATCGTGGTCACGTCGGCGGCGGTCAGCTCCTTGTTGAAGACGCGCACGTCGTCAATCAGGCCCTTGAACGAGGTGAGGGTGCGGCCCACGCGCACCCGGTAGCGCCCGCTGAAACTGGCGACGTGCTGCGGACCGCTCAGAGTTAGCGCGCCGTCCACGTAGAGCTGCTGCGCATTGGCGACCGGGCCGAAGGTGTACACCGCGTGGTGCCAGCGACCGTCGTTGTACGGCGCGCCCGATGTGCAGCGCTGCTCCTGATGTAGGCCGTCGTAGATGTACATGCAGAGCTGGCCGCCTAGCAGGTCGAGCGTGCGGTCCATGGCGTTGGACGGCGCTTGATTGACAACCGAGAACAGGCCACAGCCGGAGCAGTCCGCCTTGAACCACAGCGCATACGCACCGGATCGGTCGAACACGTCCAGCGGCGCTTCCAGGGCGTCGTTCACGCCGTCGAACTGGACGCCCTGGTCAGCCCGCGCCGGAACGCCGCTGACCGGACAGCCGTCGCCGACGCAGGACGCGCCGTTCCTGCCGAGCGCGTCGGCGAATGTCGCGCTGCCCGGCGGCTCGTCCAGGTTCAGATAGAGCGATGTACCGCCGTAGCGATACAGGCGCTTGACGTCATCGGCGGCGAGCGGCTGGCGATAGACCTCCACCGAGTCGACGAACGCATCCAGGCGGTAGCCAATGTTGAGCGGACCAGCATAGGGCGTCGGGCGCAGGTCGGCGCCGAAGGTGTAGCGGTCGCGCTCGACGCCGTTGACGTAGAGGACGTACTGGCCGCTGTCGAAGGTCAGCGCCACGTGATTCCACGCGCCGAGGGTGAGGACGTCGGCCGGTGTGATGCGGCTGTACAGGCCCTTCGAGGTGGCAAAGTCGAACTTGAGCTTGCGTCCCTGCTCCTGGGACAGCGTGGGGTACAGAGTCGAGCCTTCGACGTTGTCGCCGATGATGAGCGCGCCGGCCTGGGCGCTGTTCATGGTCGGGCTGATCCAGGCCGAGAACGTGAAGCGGCCGCCGCTGAGATCGAGGAGAGAGCCGGATGGCGTCACAGATACGTAGCTTATGTTGCCCTCGTCCTGGTTGCGGTTGAACAGCGCCTCGGCCTGGCCGCTGACGCCGGCCAGCTTCTTGCAGCCGGCGTTCGGGCAGACGGCGCTCACCGCGTGGTTGTAGCCGGACGAATCGGCGGGCGGCGCATTCGCCCCTTCGTCGAACGTCAGCCGCAGCACCGGACGCACCAGGAGGCCGCGAATCTCGGCCTCGCTCAGCGCCGCCGGGTACAGGCGGACATCCGCCATACCGCCGTTGAACGGAGATAGAAGCGTCGCGCCGTTGAGGCCGCTGCCGACGGTGAACGGCACGCTAGGGCAGGCGGTCATCGTCGCCGGCGTGGGGCCGGCGACGGGGCGGCCGTTCACGTAGAGCCACATCTGCGCGCCGTCATACGTCAGCATGACATGGCTCCACTGGCCGACCGCTGTGGCGACGCCAGGGCTGAAGATCGAGCCGGCGCTGCCGCCGGCGCACGGCGAGAGGATGCCGCCAACGCTGCCGTCGGCGCTGACGTGCAATTCGTAGCCCGGGCCAGACAGGAACGTTGCCTTGATGCCGAGCGCCGCCGGTTTGACCCACGCGCCGACGCTGAACGCATTGACGTGGAAAGTCGGCGCGTCGGGGGCGGATAGCATATTGGCAACGCCGTTGAATTGCTGGTAGCGTCCGAAGATGTCGGCGGCGGGCGTTGGGCAGGCGGCCCCGGCGCACGCCAGGCTGACCGAGGGCTGCGCCCCGGATGAGTCGGCGAAGGTCGCGCCGCTCCCCTCGTCGAGCTTGAACCAGGCGTTGGCGTAGACGTTGGAGCCGGGCGGCGCCGCCTGCGACCGCCGGTCAATGACCAGCGCGCCGGCCGACTGAGTCAGCGTGATGGGCTGCGACCCCACACCGGGCTTGACCGTCAAGCTGCCAGTGAGGGTGACCGCTCCTAGCGGCTGGAGGCTGAATGACTGCGGCGCGAGGGCGCCCGTCGCCGGCCCCGCTATCGTCGTCATCTGGAGGCCGTTGGCGTCGCGGTTGAACAGCTCGTTCTTGACGCGGGCGGAATAGGCGAGGGTGTCGCCAGGCTGCGCGACGCCGTCGTTGAGATTGTAGCGGCCGTCCATGAGCGCCTGCACCTCGCCCGCCGACAGGCCGCGGTCGAACAGCGCAGCCTCGTCAATGCCCCCCTTGAAGAAGCGCTCACCCCCGCCGGCGCGCGCGCCGATGGCCCAGTCGGCGTTCACGGGGACCGCGCCGACGCTGTCCGTCGTCCGGGCGACCTCGGCGCCGTTGCGATACAGCCGCCAGGTGAAGCCGTCGTACACGCCGGCCAGGTGGACCCAGTGGCCGATGTCGGCGGGCGATACGTCGGCCTGGGCGACGTGATCCGCGCCATCCCAGGCGCCGACCTGGTACTTGCCGTTGGCGATGCGCAGATAGACCTCGCCGTTGGGGTTGAAGGTGTAGCCGTGGGCGATGATATTCCGCGCGCCGTCGCTCGCCTGCGGTTGGATCCACGCGGCCAGCGTGATCTGGCCGATGATCGGGAAGTTGGCGATGGCGACGCTGTCAGCCGCTCCGTCGAACCGCGCCGCCTTGCCGAAGCGCCCGACGCCGCCCGACGTCGGACAGCCCGCGCCGACGCACTGCCCGACATGGCCGTAGCCCGCGCTGTCGGCGAAGCCACTCGCCCCGGTGTTCTCGTCGAAGCGCCAGAGGGCGCGGGGCGCGCGCGCCTCGTCCACCCGCGACTGGTAGGTCAGCACGCGGCCGTCCGACGCGGCGCGGGGGTTGAAGCCGTAGATGAACTCCTGGTTATCGGTCAGGCCGTCATCGTCCTCGTCCGCCGTCAACGGGTTCGAGACGACCCAGGTCTTGAGTTGCGCGCCATCCGCCGTCAGGCCGTACACGAACTCCCAGCCACCCGCCCACCCGCCGCTCGCCGTCGGGTGTAGCGTTTCTTTGTCGTCCGTCAGGCCGTCGCCGTCCGTGTCGGCGCGCAGCGGGTTCGTCCCCTGGACAAGCTCCTCGTAGTCGCTAAGGCCGTCGCCATCCGTGTCCGGGTTGCGCGGGTCAGTTCCAATCGCCAGCTCGACGGCATCCGGCACGCCGTCGCCGTCGGTATCCCAGCGGCTATCGTCCGGATCGTTGCCGCCATCGGCCTTGTCAATCAGGCCGTCGCCGTCGGCGTCGCGCTGGCGCTTGAATGTCAGGTCGCCGGTCTGCGCCCAGGCCAGGCTATACCCGCCGTCCTTCGCCACAAGGGCGTGGAAGGCGTCCAGCGTCGCGGGGAACACGTCGTAGCGGATGTTCTGACCGAGGTCAACGTGGTGGCTGCTCTTCTCGGTGCGGATGTAGCACACAGGCACCGGCAGGGCCGGGACGGCGAAACATATCTGGTGGGGCAGCGCCTGCCCTTCGCTGAGCACCAGCGTCAGCGGCTGGTTGATACCGGCCGTCGTGAGCGGGCTGGCGACCGTCGTCGTGAGATGGCGGCTGATGGAGAACGGGACCCGGTCGTAGAGGCCGGGATGACCATCCGCGCGCCACTCGCTCGCCATCGTCCCACGCTCGAGGGCGTCGTGGATATCGGTGTGGCTCTGCTGGAGGCGGTAGTCCACCGTCGCGGTGCGCAGGGTGTCGTTGCTGTACTGCCAGGCGTAGGCGGCGGCCTTCCAGTCCACGGGAATGTCGTCGTCCACGGGGTCGCCGTTCGGCTTGCGCTTCACAAGCTCGTTGAGCTTGACGGTGCTGGTGAGGTCTACGCTCAACTGCACAGCGTTGCCGACGGTGACGCCCTTGCCGGGCGCGGCGAGCGTCTGGCTGTAGTTCGCCAGGGCGACACGGTTGGGGTCGTTGAGGTTGCCGACGATGGGGTTGTCACCGTAGACGTACCACGTGAGCAGCTTGGTGGCAAGGCCCGACGCCCCGCCGCACAGCCACTTGCCGGCCGGCGTCTGGGCTGCGCCGTTCACGAGGCCGCACACCAGGGCGGCGACGGCATCCAGAACGCCGACGACGGCATCCACAATGGGACCGATTACCGGCAGGATGGAGATGACGAGGATCACCAGGGTGATGATCGTGCCGGCGATGACCTCGGCGAGGGCCTTGTTGAAGTCGAGGCTGCCAGCGGCGACGTGGGCCAGGGCCATCTGCGCGGCGAACGCCCCCCAGGCAATGGCAATCGAGATGACCGCCCCGATGATGTTCGCCCGAATCGCGCCGCGCGACACGGCGAACGCCTCGGTCACCTTCTTGACGTTGTTCAGGACGTCCGCCGTTTTCTTGACAATCGCCATCGCGCTGCGCACGCGGGTCACCAGGTTGAGGCCGTTGAGCACCTGGGTGGACACCTTCAGCCCGGCATTGTTCTGCCCGCTGGCGTTGACGGCGGCCCAGATGGACAGACCCACGGCGGCGAGGGTGACAATGGCGACGGCAAACGTGGCGCCGGTGCGGACCCGCGACGAGATCTTCGTGCTCCAGCTTCGCGGGTTGAACGCGTCGGTGTACTTGGTCTTGATGCCCTTGTTCCACGCCTCGCCGGCCACCTTGAAGAAAGCGTCCGACGGCGTCATGGACTGGTGGCTGGCAACCAGGGCGCGGAACGAGTTGTAGCCTTCCTCGGCCAGCGGCTTGATGAGGCCGCTGGTGATCGCCTTCGGCGACGCCTTGATGACGTCCTTGGTATCCTTCGCCAGGTCGGCGTCGGTCTTCTTGTGCGGGTCGCTCGGCGCGATGAGCGCGCTCCCGACGCGGGTCAGGTCCATGATGCCCATGTAGAACGAGAGGTAGAAGCCGCGCGCCACCTCGATCTGGCCGCGCAGGATGTCGGGGTCAATGGGCGCGGGGCTGTCGGCCGTAATGATGTCGCGCAGCCGCACCTCCAGCGTGTCCCAGTAGTCCTCCATCGGGAAGGCGTCCCACTGTCCGTCGCGGAGGCGGTACGTCGCCATGTTCAGGAAGCTGTGGCTCACCTCCTCGACCGCCGCCGGGTCCAGATCGAGCGTCAGCGCGCCGCTCGCCCCCACGGCAGCCTGAGCGTTCGCCGCCAGGTTGACTGTGCGCGACTTTTCCTCGCGGAAGAACAGCAGCGTCGGCGTCCCGCCTCCCGCCGCCTGCGCCGATGGCGAGAAGTTGTCGCTCAGGATACGGCGCGTCTGGCGCATCATCACGTCGGTGACGTAGTCCTGCTGCGGGTAGCTGAAGGAGTAGACGCGGAACGCCGTCTGGGGCAAGGCCCAGCGCGCCGTCTCGTCCACCGCCCCGTTGCCGGCGTTGTCGAAGCGCGCCTTGACGTCGGTGACGCTCAGGCTCGACTTGTCGAGGTGGTCGGCCAGCACCCAGAGCAACTGGTCGTTACTGATGCCAGCGTTCGAGGCTTGCGCGGGGTCCTGGAGCGCGACGGCCACCTGGAGGCCGTGGTCTTCGCGCGCCGTCAGCCCGGTCAGATACCAGCTCTCCGGATACGTCTGGACGATCTGCGTCTCCTCGATGCGGTGCTCCGGCTTCGCGCACCACGTCGTCAGTTCCTCGTAGCGCGTGGCCTCGCTGCTGGGCGTGAAGCCGCTCGCGCTGCACTGGTCGGTCAGCATCTGCGCCAGCCACACCACGCGCACCTCGTTGTCGGCGAAGCGCGTCGGGTCGAGCGGGCGGTAGAGCATGCGCCCGGCGAACGCGACGCGCCCGCCGCCCGCCGGATCAGTGACGGCGTTCAGCGGGACGTAAGCGGCGACATTCCCCTGCCGGTCCAGGTCGCGGACGCTGACGCCATAGGCCGCCAGCGCCGCCTGGTCCACCATCTTGTCGGTGTATGCGCCGTGCGGGATGGCCGTGAGGGTGGCGCACGCCGTGCGCCCACCGCCGGTCAGCCGAATCGAGTGCTGCCCATCGGCCAGCTCGAACAGCCCCGAGTGCGGGATGGTGACACTCTGCCCGCTCTGTACGCCGGGCCAGGTCGCCAGCGGCGCGGGGTCATAGCCGAAACACGGCCCCTGGTGGAGTGTGACGTCGTAACCCTGGCCGGGAATCGCCAGAGCCACGGTCAGGCGCACGGCGGCGCCGTCCTGGGCCAGGTTCAGCGTGCCGCTGATGTCGCGGGTCAGGGCGATGCTCGTCTGGAGCGTGGTGGTCAGGGGGAGCGCCATGCCGTCGCCCGCCATGCGCAGCTCCAGCATGGGAAGCAGGCGCAGGTCGCCGTTGCGGCTGTTCGGGTCGGCAGCGACCTGCTGCGGCGTCAGGTGATCGGCAAAGGTCGTGTCCTTGACCCGCTGCACCTGGCCCTCTGTGTCATTCGACGGCCAGTCCAGCACACTGAGGGCGAAGCCCAGGTGGTCGGGGTTCGTCGGCCGCAGCTGGAAGTCCACCAGGAGGGGCCAGGCGCGCCCGCCCGCATCCGTGCCGATGTGACCCACGTTGAAGACCAGCGGGTGCGTGTCGCTGTAGGGAGCCGCGACGCCGAGGGCGCGGGTCGGCGACAGGTCAATGCTGTCCGGCACGCCGTCGCCGTCGCTGTCGCGGTTGAAGACGTCCGGCGTCGTCGCGCTCTGTGTCGCGCGGCACGCGGGCGGATTGGGGCCGGCGAGCGCATGGAACAGGCTCAGCGCCGTTCGCCCGTTGGCCGCGTCGAGGGCCAGCTCGGGACACTCGACGCCGTCGAGCAGACCATCGCGGTCCGTGTCGGGTGACAGGGGGTCGAGATACCAGTGGCGGCCGCCGAAGTCGAAGCCGCGCACCTCGACGCCGTCCGGGACGCCGTCGCCGTCGGTGTCGGGGTTGTTCGGGTCCGTGCCGAGGCGCGCTTCCTGCGCGCAGGTCAGGCCGTCGGCGTCGGCATCGCTGTTGGGGTCGGCGCAGTCGGCAGCCGGCGTCGCCGTCGCCTGAGCCTGGAAATCGCCCGCCGACACGACCGAGCGCGCCGCCGAAACCTGGCTCGCGTCGGCAAGGGGGTCGCGGTGCGGGTCACGCGCCGGGTCGGCGGGGGAGGGGGCGGGCGATGGGCGGCGCTCACCGGCGGCGCGCGCCTGCCCCTCGGCCACCATGTCGCCGAACGCCTGCGCCTGGCGAGCCTGGACCAGGGGAACGGCCAGCATGGACAGAATTACCAGACCCGACAGAGCCGCGTAGACGAGCTTCGAGCGGGCGCGGCGAATGATGAGCCACGCCGCCGTCACAGCCGCAAGTGCGAGGGTAAGCCCGGCCGCCAGGGATCGCGGGAGCGCCAGCGGGGCGAGCCACGGCGCGAGCCATTTCGGAGCGGGGACGCCGAACACGGGGTCGGTGGCCGACGCGGGAAAGTCGGCGAAGTCCGTCTGAATGCGGGCTTCGACGCGGTCGCCGTTGGCGGCGTCAGGGTAGTCCAGACGCAGCGTCAGGCGCAGCGGCAGGCCGTCGTCGCCGACCCACACCTCGCCACTCCCGGTGACGGCGCGGTACTCGGCCGACGTATCCAGGCTCATCCCCAACGGCAGCTTGCCCTTCGCCCGCAGGCTCTCCTCCAGGCGGTCGCGCAGGTAGGCCGCGAGGGCCGGGCCGTCCACGTCGAACGAGTAGCGGGTGAAGGCGACAGGCCGGGTCGGCAGAGAGCGCGTCTCGCCACCAACAACGGTCACGTTCTTCGCGCCGGCCAGGTAGGCCATGAAATCCTGGCCCGGCGCAAACGCATCGGCGACATTGTCTACCTCGCGCCACTCGCCGTCGGGCTGGCGGCCATATGCCCTCTCGCCCTCGATGCGCATCTCGACGCCGCTGTCGGCGGCCCAGGCATCGCCCTGCCACAGCCGCATCGTCAGCCGCTTGTCGGCCCCGCGCACCTGACCCTCGACATGCAGCGTGTCCTCGCGGCTGCCCTGCCCCACGTTCGCCAGGGCAGGCGCGGGGTGCGTCGTCTGCACGACGTCGCTGCGAAAGCGATAGTCGCCGAGCGCCTGGGCGCGCTGCCAGGCGTCAACGACTGCGCGTTGCGCCGGGGGTTCGACCCAGGGAACCGGCCCATCGCCCTGTCCAGCGAGCAACAGCGGGACGAATAGGACGAGCGCAGCGAGGACAATCACCGTCACGGCGGCGGTCAGACTCAGCACGAGACGCGATAGGCGCGGCATGGGAACCCTCCTGACGCTAGACGTCATTCACCGTTATCCTGAATCCACTGTTCGAGGAAAGCCGTGAGGTCTTCGAACCGCGTGAAGCCGTAACGCCGGTGATCCTCGCCGATCTCCTCGACCGAAAACCGCCACGCGGGCGCGCCATCACCGCGTGTGTGGCCGTCTTGCCAACAGCGGACGAGAAAGGCGCGCTGCCGAAGAACCTGACGCTCCTGCATGTCGGACCACCTCACCGCTCCGCCAATCCCTTGCGACCCGACGCGGAGTGTGCTAGACTCTACTACCCCATCGTCCGGGAATCGTCCGGACGCCCCGTGGAGGCTTTTGATATGCCCTTGAGTCGTCTGTTCATGTTTGGCCCGGTCCGACTTGAGCGCGACGACACCTCGCCCCCCCGTCTTGAATCGCGTAAGGCGCTCGGTCTCCTGTGCTATCTCGTCGTCCGTGGTGAGCGCGTGGCGCGGCCACAGCTCGTGGACATGTTTTGGGGCGACATGACGGAAGAGCGCGGCCGGCACAATCTCCGCCGCGTTCTGTCTAACATCGGCGCCGTCCTCCCCGGTTGGCTGGAGGTGGAGCGGCATTCAGTCCGCTTCGCGTCCGGCCCTCAGACGTGGACAGACTTTACAGCCGTCGTCCAGCTCCACGCCGAGAGTACACAGGCGGCGCTGGCGGCGGCGGTCGAGCTGATGCGCGGCGACCTGCTCGCCGACCTGGCGCTCGATTCCTGCCCGGAGTTCGAGACGTGGCTCGTCGTCGAGCGAGAGCATTGGCGCCAGCGGTGTGGCGAGATGCTGGAGCGGCTGATTGGCTACTGTGAAGAAGGCGGCGACTTCGCGGCTGGCATCGCCTACGCCGAGCGCCTGGTGGCGCTCGACCCGTGGCGTGAGGAAGGGCATCGCGCTTTGATGCGGCTCCTCGCCCTGAGCGGCGACCGCAACGCCGCGCTGGCTGCGTACGAGACACTGCGGCGCATCCTGGCCGAGGAGCTGCTCGTCGAGCCAACGAGTGAAACGCGCGCCTTGCGCGACAGACTCGCGGCGGGCGAGATTGGCCGCGCCGCCCCCCCGGCCCCCGCTCACAATCTGCCCGCGCCGCTCACGCCCTTCGTCGGGCGCGAAGCGGAACTGGGCGAGCTGGTGGCTCTGCTCGACACGCCCGCGCCGGCGCGCCTGGTCACAGTCATTGGGCTAGGTGGCATGGGCAAGAGCCGCCTGGCGCTGGAGGCGGCCCAGCGCCTTTGGCGCAGCTACGCCCACGGCGCTTTTCTCGTTCCCCTCGAATCAGCCGCCGGACCCCAGTTCGTCGTGTCGGCCATTGCCGCGGCGCTCGGGGTGCGGTTCGAGGGGCCGACAAACCCACAAGCGCAACTCCTCGCCTTCCTGCGCGACAAGGAAACGCTCCTCCTGCTCGACGGCTTCGAGCGCCACAGCGCGGCGACTGACCTCATCATCGAGATGCTCCGCCACGCGCCTGGGGTCAAGCTCCTCGTCACGTCCCGCGTCGCGCTGCGCCTGCACGCCGAGCACGTGTTCGATGTCGAGGGCCTGCCGTTCCCAGCGATGGACGGACGGGATGCGGCGGAGTATGACGGGGTACGTTTGTTCGCGCAGGGCGCGCGGCGAGCGCGGCGGCGGTTCAGTATGACACCCGAGACCCTGCCGTTCATCGTTCAAATCTGCCGCGCGCTTCAGGGGCTACCGCTGGGCATCGAGTTGGCGGCGGCATTGGTCGAGAGGCAGTCGTGCCAGGACATCGCCGCCGAGATCACGCGCGACCTGGACGCCCTCTCGACGACCATGCCCGACATTCCAGCGGCCCACCGCAGTCTGCGCGCCGTGTTCGACCACTCTTGGCGGCTCCTGTCGGACGACGAACAGGCGGCGCTGGCGGCGCTGGCCGTCTTCGCCGGCGGCTTCGACCGCGCCGCCGCGGCGCAGGTCGCCAGCGCCTCTGCGAAGATGCTCGCGGGCCTCGTGTCCAAGTCACTCCTGGCAACCCGCGACGACGATGGCGATTTCGGCATTCGGTACGACATGCACGCCCTGGTGCGTCAGTATGCCCTGGAGAAGGTGGGCCGCGGTCTCAGGTACGACAGCCTTATGTCGCGTCACCTGGCGTACTTCGTCGCGCTGGCCCGCCAGAGCGAGACCGAGTTGATTGGCGCCCATCAAGGGGCGTGGTGGAAGCGCCTCGACGTCGAGCACGACAACACTCGTCACGCGCTGGCGTGGGGCATCGCGCACGATCCGCCTGGCGCGCTGGGGCTGGCCGGCGCGCTCTGGCGCTTCTGGTTCGAGCGGTGCTACTACGACGAGGGCGAGCGGTGGCTGAGACAAGTGCTGGCCGGGGATGGGGCGGGCGCGACGGCGCGGGCCAAGGCGCTGTTTGGCGCGTCACGCATCGTCCACGCCCAGGGAAACATCGAAGAAGCGCGCCGCCTGCTGGAAGAGGCTCTGCCGCTGGCGCGCGTGGGCGCCGACCGGCGGATCGAGGCGTTCATCGCCAGCGATCTGGGCTGGCGGCGTTACGAGGGGGGCGAGCGCGAGTCGGCCAGGGGGCTTTGGGCGGAGGCGCTCCAGGTCGCGGAGGGGGCCAGCGACGAGTGGCTCGTGGCGGTCGTGACAGCGTCGCTGGGCGAGGCCGCGCTGAACGATGGCGATACGACAGCAGCGCGGCGTTTCCTGTCTCAGAGTGTGACGTTGGCCCGCGCCCGCGGCGACGCGCTCCTGCTCGCCTTCCACCTGGCGCTGCTGGCCCGCGCTCTCACCGCTGAGGGCGACCTGGCCGGCGCGGTGGGCTGCCTGCTCGAAAGCCTCGATATCCGCCGTCAGTACGGGAACAAGGCCAATATCGCGGCGTGCCTGGAGGGCCTGGCGGCCGTGGCCGGCGCGGCGCGGCTGCCGGCGGCGAGCGCCTGGGCGGTGACGCTGCTTGGGGCAGCGGAAGCGTTGCGCGACGCGGCCCGCACGCCCATTCCCCCTGTAGAATACCCCGCCTACAGGGCTACGGTGGCGATCCTGGAAGCCGGGTTAAGCGGCGCCGAGTTCGCAACTGCCTGGGACGCGGGGCGCGCCATGTCCCTGGAGGAGGCTGTTGCCTGGGCGCACACGGAAATCGTCACTTTCGGACGCAAATAGCGTCATAGATGTTAGGACCTCGCAGAGATCGTTGGACGCCACCTGGCGTCTGACAGCCCGGCGATCCAAATCTATGGTAAGCTCAGAAGAATCACACAGAGAAAGGCTGCGGCACCTTCTAAATCAAAGATTCACGCTCGACGAGATCCAGGGAATCGCTTTCGATCTGGGTATCCCTGATGGGGAACGCCGCACCCACAGCCAGCTCGTGCTCTACATGCTGATTCACCTGGAGCGTCGGAACCGCCTGGACGAGCTGGTGGCCTGGATCGGGCGACACCGCCACGATCTTGTCGGCGACCTGCCGACGATCGCGGCGCGTCAGGCCCGTCAAAAGGGCGCGCGCTCGTTCCACACGCTCCAGCGCGGGCTGGCGCGTCTCGCGCGGCTGGCGGCGATTGGCCTGCTGATCGCCGTCGTGAACCTGGCCGGTCTGCTGCTCTACCAGGGTAACACCCGCGTTGGCTTGTCGAACTTGCCGCCTGTGGAGACACTCCGCGCGGCGGCCTATCTTCCTGGCCTTGTCGAACCGACGGCAACACCCACCCCGGCGGCAACGCCTACCGCGACCGCCTCCCCTGCAGCCACCGCCAGCGCGACGCCCACGTCCACCGTCAGCGCCACCCCCACACCGTCGTTGACCGACACGCTCACGCCGACCCCGACCGGCACCGCGACTCCCAAACCCACGCGCACCCCGAAACCAACCCACACCCCGACCGACACACCGGCGCCGACAGACGAGCCGTCCCCGCCCTAATGGTTCGTCTCACGTCTCGCTCACCCGCCGACGACATCGAAGCAATGGGCGAAGAAGCGCCCGGCGTCTACGTCTGTGGCGATTTGGTGGATTCCGCCATCGGGCGCGGGCGTGAAGCGAGTCAGCCCGGCGACAGGCGAGTTAGCCACCTCCACCTCTACGGCGCCAGTCTCGTACTGGCAGAGATCGGGCTCGAATAGGACGGCGGCGGCGAGTGGATCATGGAACGTGATGGTGGGGGCGCCGCGAAACCAGACCTCGGCCATCGCCGCGACGACGCTCAACGGGCCGCCGGCCCGCGTGAACCGCTCGCGGCAGTCGTCGGCGGGCAGCACACAGCGCGTGGTGACCTCCAGCCCCACGGCGGTGAAGCGCGGCGGGCGGGCGCGAAACACCATCGCCGTTGCCAGAGGGTCCACCAGGGCGTTCCACTCTGTGGCTCCGGGGCCGTGTCCGTTCCCCGCCGTAAACACGCCGCACATCAGCACAACCTCCTTGAGCAGCGACGGGAGGGCCGGATCGCTGGCGAAGAGTAGGGCCAGGTTAGTCAGCGGGCCGATGCCCAGCAACGTGATCTGGTGCGGGCGGGCATAGATGGTCTGACGCAGAAACTCGATCGCGGCCCCAGGAGTGTAATCCGTCCGGTGCGACTGGTGAGCGATCGCTTCGTACTGCGGGACGTAGGGTTGCCCCGGCCCCGCCAATAGCGGGCCGGTCGCGCCAGCATAAATGGGTACATCCTCACGCCCGCTCGCCCGGCAGACGACCTCGGCCAGCCCGGCGCGCTTCACCGTGTCACCGCTCACAGTCGTGATGCCGATTAGCTCGCAACGCGGCTGGCGCAGCAGATAGGCCAGGCACACGGCGTCGTCAATGTCGGAGCCGATGTCTGTGTCGAGAATAACCGCAGTTCTATCAAGCATCATCAACCTCTTCTGCTAGGGGGCAAGAATCACCCAGTCGAGACGGCTAAGGCGTTCAGGGTCGGCGAGCAGGTCAATGCGCACGATCTTTCCGGCGACAATGGTGAAGGCAAAGACAACACGCGCCTGATCGCCCGACGCCCACACCGCCCCCACGTCGCCGTTCACAAGCGCCAGACGCGCGCCGCGAGCGCGGCCCGCAAATGTCTCGGCGACGGACTTCGCCCCCTGCACCGCGTCCGCCGCGCCCATTTCGACGCCCGCCTGGTCGGCCTTGAGAACGACTTCTGGGTCGAGCAGCGCTACAAGCGCGTCGAAGTCGCCGGCGCGGGACGCCGCAAGAAAAGCCTCGACCACTTCGCGGCGGCGGGCAAGATCGGCGTGACGCTGCGCCCGCGCTCCGCGCAGTCGGGCGCGAGCGCGGCTGGCGAGCTTGCGGGTGGCGACAGGCGAGCGGCGCGAGACGACAGCGATCTCATCGAAGGGCATGCCGAAGATGTCATGCAGCACGAACGCAAGCCGTTCAGCAGGCGGCAGGGTCTCGAGCATGACCAGCATGGCGAGGCCGACTGAATCGGCCAATTGCGCCTCCTGCTCCGGGTCGCCCACCGCGTCGCGCCCCAGCAGCGCGTCCGGCCCGTCGGCGTCCAGGGAGTCCTCGCGGCGTGCGCCCCGGGAACGCAGCATGTCCAGGCAGACACGCGCCACAACGGTGGTCAGCCAGGCGCTCAGGTTCTCGATCGCGGTCGTGTCAGAGCGGTTGAGCCGCAGCCAGGCCTCCTGGACGGCGTCGTCCGCCTCGCTCGGCGAGCCAAGCATACGGAAAGCCACGGCGCGCAAGGCGGCGCGGTTCGCCTCGAAACCCTGGGCCAGCAAGTCGGGATCAGTCATTGGTCACATTTCTCCTTCGCCATTCGTCATACTATTGACGGGTTCCACTCACATAATGTGACACTCTATGTTTGCACTCTGTGTCTGGTGAGGAGGCTTGGAGGGCGCAGCCCTCCAAACTACCCCCGCGCACAGCAAAGCGCAAAGATAGAGGTGACACAGGTCAAAGGAGAGACTATGACAACGGGCGTGCGGACCATTATCTTTCCGGTCACGAACCTTGATGGGGCGAAGGCGCTCTACGGCCAGCTCCTGGGAGTCGCGCCGTCCATGGACGCGCCGTACTACGTTCAATTCAATGTCGGCGATCACGAGATCGGCCTGGACCCCAACGGCCACAAGCAGGGCATGACCGGGCCGGTCGTCTACTGGGACGTGGCCGACATCCAGGAGACTTTGCGGCAGCTCGTCGCCGGCGGCGCGCAGATGCAACAGCCGGTGCGAGACGTTGGCGGCGGCCTGCTGGTCGCGGTTGTACGGGACACGGACGGCAACCCCATTGGGCTAAAGCAAGCGCCCTGAACCGCAGCGACTCCGTCGAATTCCCGATCGCGTGTAACGCCCCCGCTCCCCTGCCAGCAGTTCAAGGGCGGAGACGTGAGAGGCGGCGGTGGCTCGTCCCCCACCAACCTCCGCCTCGCTACGCTCGGCTCCGCCTTCCTCCCCCACTTGTGGGGGGAGGAAGGGGGCAGGGGGATGGAGGAGGGACGGCGCATTCCCACTCCAAGATGGCCTGTCCACTCTTAAGCCGCCAGCGGAGGGATGACTGGAGCGATAGCCCGACGGACGCGCGCTCCTGTCACTTCGGCCTGGGCTTGAGGACGTTGGCGTTCGAGACGCCGGCTTCGAAGTCGGCGATGTTCTGGATGGTCGTCTCGGAAATCGTCGTCAGGGCCTCGCGGGTGAAGAAGGCCTGGTGGCCGGTGACGAGAACGTTGGGGAAACTGATCAGGCGCGCGAAGACATCGTCGGTGATGATCTGATCCGACAGGTCGCGGAAGAACAGGTCGTCTTCCTCCTCGTACACATCGAGGCCGACCCCCGCCAGGCGTCCGTCGCGCAGCGCGCCCACCAGCGCCTCGGTATCCACCAGGGCGCCACGGCTGGTGTTGATGAGGAAGGCGGTTGGCTTCATGATCGCCAGGGTGCGCTCGTTGATCAGGTGGCGCGTATCCGGGAGCAGCGGCACGTGCAGGCTCACGATGTCCGACGCGGCCAGCAACTCGTCCAGCGGCACGTACTGCATGCCCATTTCGAGGCACTCCGGATTCTGGACGACGTCATAACCCAGGATGTCGCAGCCAAAGCCCTGCATGATCCGCGCGAACACGGCGCCAATCTTCCCGGTGCCGACCACGCCGACGGTCGAGCCGTGGATGTCGCGGCCGAGCAAGCCTGCCAGGCGGAAATTGTTCTCGCGGGTGCGGTTGTACGCGCGGTGAATCTTGCGGTTGAGGGTCTGGAGCAGACCGACCGCAAACTCGGCCACGGAGTAGGGCGAGTAGGAGCTAACGCGCATCACCGTGATGCCGCAGTCCTGGGCGGCCGCCAGGTCTACATTGTTGAAGCCTGTAGAGCGCAGCACCACGAGGCGCGTTCCGCCGGCCGCCAGCTTCTCCAGTACCGGCGCCGAGCCATCGTCATTCACGAACAAGCACACGGCCTCGTACCCGTGCGCCAGCGTCGCAGTCTGGTAATCAAGGGACGTCTGGCTGTAGTCTAGATCGAACCGCCCCTGGTTCGCAGCGTCGAGGAACTCGCGATCGTACGAGTGCGCGTCATACACCATCACTCTCATGAACAACCTCCCCAGTTAGCTACAATTGTGTGCAAAATGTCATGCTGAGCCGTAGACGAAGCATCCCCGCAGCCTCGGGAGGCTCTTCGCTGCGCTCAGAGCGACAAACACGCACTGTCTGAACCTCACCTGTTGCGCTGAAGAGTCTGCACGCGAACGAGCGCAACGTCAAGCGCGACGCTGCACGCTTGAGGTGAGCGACCGGCGCGCTTACTTCAGGCCGGAGCGCAGGAAGCTGTTGATGAACTGCCGTTGGAAGACGAGGAACAGGATGAAGAGGGGGGCGACGACGATCAGGGTCGCGGCGCTGACCAGCGGCCACTGCGCGCCTAGCTCGCCCAGCTGGGTGAAGATGGCGAGGCCCACGGTGAGCGGGCGGCTGTTCTCGCTGTTGGTCACGACCAGCGGCCAGAGAAACTCGTTCCAGTGGTAGGTGATCGAGGCCAGGCCAAAGGCGACCAGCGCCGCCGTCCCCGCCGGTAGGTAGACGTGATAGAGGGTCTGCCACCAGTCGGCGCCATCCATCCGCGAGGCGTCATCCAGGTCGCGCGGGACATTCTTGAACGTCTGACGCATCAGCAGGGTGCCGAAGGCCGAGCCGAAGTACGGCACCATGATGGCGAAGCGGCTGTCGAACAGCCCCAGGGAACGAATCGTCGCGTAGTTGGGGACGACGAGGGCCGTGAAGGGAATCAAGACCTGGAGCAGGATGATGAACAGCAAGACATTCTGGCCGGGGAAGGTGTAGCGCGCGAAGGCGTAGCCCGCCAGGGTGACGGTCACGATCTGGACGGCCACGACTCCGACGGTGATGAAGATCGTGTTGAAGTAGTACTTGC
Organism: Anaerolineae bacterium; assembly: GCA_046328535.1. Lineage (GTDB taxonomy): Bacteria > Chloroflexota > Anaerolineae > Epilineales > JAHCIE01 > JBDHWG01. The sequence goes on along the minus strand of JAXLWJ010000006.1, from coordinate 139,376 downwards.
CAAACGGCGCAATCTGAAAGGCGGTGACGTAGTTCTCCAGCGTTGGACGCGCGCCGAACAGGATGTCACCCTCGCGCAGTGGCAGGTCCGCCGGGCGCAGCGACACGAGGATCACCCAGACGAGCGGAATGAGCCAGCCGATTGCGACGAAGCACAACACGGCGATCGCCAACCAGTGACTCCAGCGGCTGCCGGCCCTAGTCTGATTCATACGTCGTCCGCCCCTCGAACCAGAGGAAGTTGCTGATGGTGAACATGAGCAGAATCAGGACGAGCAGCACGGTGAGCGCGTTGGCCTCGCCCCGATCCTGGAACCGGAACTGCGTCTCGTAAATGTGGTACATGTAGAGGTTCGAGGCGTTGTCCGGGCCGCCCTGGGTCATGATGTAGACCTGGTCCACCATCTGGAACGCGGCGACCACGGCGATGATCGTGACGAACAGCGTCGTCGCGCTCAGCAGCGGCAGCGTGACGTGGCGGATTTCCTGCCATAGCGACGCGCCGTCAAGCGCGGCCGCCTCGAACACATCCTGCGGCAGGTTCTGAAGACCGGCCAGGTAGAAGATCATGTAGTAGCCGGTCTGCTTCCAGATGGTCATGACGATGATGGCCCACAGCGCCAGGTCCGGGTTGCCGAGCCAGTTCTGCCCGCGAATTCCTAGCGGGCGCAGGAAGGTGGCGACGACGCCGTAGTCGGGCGTGTACATGAACAGCCAGATCGTCGCGGCGCTGACCAGGGGCAGTATCGTCGGGTAGAAGATCGCCAGCCGGAAAACGCCGATAGCGCGTAGCTTCTGGTTGAGCAGCATCGCCAGGGCGAGCGCCAGGGCCATGGACAGCGGCACCGTCGTGACGACGAACAGGGCGGTGTTCCGCAGCACCTGGAGGAACACCGGGTCCCCCATCAAGTTGGCGTAGTTGCCCAGCCCGATGAACTGCGGTACGCGCACCGCCTGGTTGGCCCTGAACAGGCTATTGTAGACGGTGGTCAGCGACGGCCACAGCGTGAACACGACCACGAAGATGAGCGTCGGCAGGATGAGGAGGTACGGCAGCCAGGAGACGCGCCGCCGCCTGGGCCGCGTTCCGGTCGTCAGATGAGTCGGCGAAGATGTTGTGATATCCATAGGCGTTTGTCGGGACCGGGTAACTTCGCAGTTTAGCGCGGAAGAGTATATCGTGCTGGCGCTGGAGAGCCATCTCCAGCGCCTCCCAGAGGCGGCGGAATTGTCACTCCACCGCCAGCAGCGGGTCTCCACGCTACTGTAGGGAGTCACCTCAGGAGCGGCGGAGTCACCCGCGAGAAATGACGTGGCGGCGCGCGGGGCGCCGCCACGTCGTCGACCCGCTATTGCTGCTTGAACTGCTTGAGGATGCGGTCGGCCTCGGCCTGGCCGTCTTGCATGGCCTGGTCGGCCGTCTTCTTGCCGGCGATGACCGCCTGGATGTTGTTGCCGAGCGCCTGCTGGAGCTGCGGCGCGGCGTGCGTCCCCAGCTCGCGCTGGGCGTACTGGAGCTGGTCGCGCGCGATAAGGTACTGCGGGTTCTTGGCGGCGTGATCCTTCATCGCTTGCGTGTCATAGGCCGAATTCCGCGTGGCGACATAGCCTGTGTCAATGCTCCACTGCGCGGCGCGCTCGGGGCTGGTGAGGAACTGGATGAACTTGCAGGCCGCGTCCTGCTTTTCCTTCGGCGCGTTCTTGAAGATGTAGAGGTTGCCGCCGCCGGTCGGCGCGCCGTAGCCTTTGTCAGCGGGCATGAAGGCCACACCGACAGGGAACTGCGCCTGCTTGAGGACGTTGGTTAGGCTGCCGGTCGTGTGATACATCATCGCCGTCTTGCCAGCGGTGAAGTCGTTGGGCGTGGTGGCCCAGGCGATCACGCCGGGCTGCATCACGTTGTGCTTGGTCGAGAGGCTGGCCCAGAACTCAAGGGCGCGCTTCACCTCCGGCGTGTTGAAGTAGACCTCGGTGGCGCTGTCGCCGACGATGTTCTTGCCGGCCTCAATGGCGAAGCCCTGGAACATCCAGTACGGGAAGCCATCGGAGGGAATCTGGATGCCCCAGCGCGTCACCTGCCCCTGGGCGTCCTTCTTAGTCAGCTTCTGGGACATCGCCACAAGCTCATCCCAGTTCTTCGGCGGCTTCTCCGGGTCGAGGCCCGCTTCCTTGAAGGCGTCCTTGTTGTAGTACAGCACCGGCGTGCTGCGCTGGAAGGGGATGCCCCATGTCTTGCCCTGCGCCTGGGAGTTCGCCATGAACGCCGGGAAGAAGTCCTTCAGGTAGGCGTCGCCGCCAATGGTGCTGATGCAGTTGTCGAGGGGAACGATGGCGTCGGCGTCTATCAGCGACCACATGTCCGTGGACAGCAGCACCGCCAGCGCCGGCGGCGCGCCACCGCCCTGCACCGTCGTCTGAATCTTGGTCAGCGCGTCCTGGTAGCTCCCGGCCAGAACGGGCTTGACGTTGATGTTGGGGTTTTCCTTCTGGAAGTCGGCGGCATACTTGTCGAGAATCTGGGTGATGGGGCCTGGCACAGCGACCGGGTAGTAGAAATCGAGGTCAACGGCGCCGGCCGCCGACGGCGCAGCCGCCTGGGCGGCGGGGGCGCTCGTGGCGGCGGCCCGACCGGCCGGCGCGCTCGCCGGCGCAGCCGGAGCAGCGGGACTGGCGCCGGCGCAGGCCGCGACGAACAGGCCGATGACGAGTAGCACGGGCAGGGCGAACAAGGCGAGTCTCTGACGATGTAGCATGGTTTCCTCCTTGCACAGCACAAGATATAACGCCAAGTCTAGCACGGGGATGTTAAATCCGTTTTAAGGGATGGTCAAATCCCTTTCTTGGCTGACTGGCATTATTCCACCGAGGCGAGGAAATCGAAGAACAGGCGGCTCCACCGCTCGGCGGCGTCAATGAGGGGACCGTGGCCCGAGCCTTCGAACATCTCCATGTGAACGCGGCCGCCGGCGGCCGCATAGCTCTCCAGGACGGTTCGAATCTGGCTGACCATCGGCTGCGGCGGGCAGACGTCGTCGCCCGGCCAGCCCGGCACGACGCCCATCTTGCCGAGCGTTCCCATGTCCCACGCCGAGCCATCCGCCACGACGATGTCTGCCGTGCCATGCGTCCACAGCACCGGCGGCTTGGGGTCAACGCCCACAATGTCGGTCCAATTACAGTACTTCGGGGACAGGGCATTCAGGATGCCGCGTGTCCCCGGCGAAACCCCGGGCCAGTTCTCCGACGGCTCGAAATCGCCGGGGTAGCCGTCCTCGCCGATGTGAGACTTCAGGATTTCGTTGACCAGCATGTCTTCCCAGTCCGGCGCAAGTTCGTGGCTCGGCGACCAGTACGACGAGCGCATGACGCTGCGCGGCGACATCGGCGAGTCCGCCGAGGTATCTTTGGCGGCGAGGCGCTGCACAAACTCCGGCGCGCCGACGCCGCCGCCGGACCCGGCGTAGTCCGAGAAGCACGGGCTGCCGTCGGCCTTGACGCCACCGAAGCCATACGGCGAGACGGGGTCCACAAAGGTAAGCGACGCCACGCGCCGGTCCACGGCGTAGTTGGCGATGGCCGCGCCGCCCGTGGACCACCCAACCAGGTGGACCGGGCGCTCGATACCGAGATGGCGCACCAGGGCGTAGGTGTCGTCGGCCCAGTCGCGCAGGCCCCGCGTGGCGTCTATCGGCTTCGCCTCGCTATCGCCAAACCCGCGCATGTCGGGCGCGATCAGGCGATAGTGGCTCGGCGCTTCGCCGAACAGGTGCTCGTAGAAGCGGCCGGTCGCCAGGTTGCCGTGAATGAACACGACCGGGATGCCGTCCTCCGGCCCCGACTCGATGTAGTGCGTGCGCAGACGGTCGGTGGTCACCGTGTGCGAGCGCACACCGGGCGGAAAGTCCATCTAGCCTCCTAAGGTGGTTGAGCGTGGAATTGTGGCCGCGCCATTCTACACACGCATGCCCGCCGTCGTCAAGGCCGGTCCATCACATTGTTCCGCCTTTCGCTATCGCGGGTATAATACGGGTACTGTCGGGCCGCTCGCCACGCCGTGGGACGCCCCGCAAACGACACTCGCCCGCCCGGAGACCGCAAGCCATGACATCCCCTGCCACTCCATCTGACACCCCACAGTACCTCAACCACACACTGCCCACCGAAGAGCGCGTGCGCGACCTGTTGTCGCGCCTGACGCTCGACGAGAAGATTGCCCAGCTCGACAACGCCGCGCCCGCCATCGCGCGTCTCGGTATCCCGGCCTACAACTACTGGGGCGAAGCGCTGCACGGCGTCGCCCGCAACGGCCGCGCCACCGTCTTCCCCCAGGCCATCGGCATGGCGGCGACCTGGGACCCAGCGCTCATCGGGCGCGTCGCGTCGGCCATCGGCGATGAAGGCCGCGCGAAGTACCACGAGGCGCTGCGGCGAAGCGGCGAGTCTGGCTGGTATCAGGGGCTGACCTTCTGGAGTCCGAACATCAACATCTTCCGCGACCCGCGCTGGGGCCGCGGCCAGGAGACGTGGGGCGAAGACCCGTTCCTGACCGGGGAGATGGGCGCGGCGTTCGTGCGCGGCCTCCAGGGCGACCACCCGACGTATCTCAAGGCGGCGGCGTGCGCCAAGCACTACGCCGTCCACAGCGGTCCCGAGTCGCTGCGCCACGGCTTCGACGCCGAGGTCTCGCCGCGCGACCTGCGCGAAACGTACCTGCCGGCCTTCGAGAAGCTCGTGCGCGAGGCGAAGGTTGAGGCCGTCATGGGCGCGTACAACCGCGTCAACGGCGAGCCGTGCTGCGCCAGTCAGCTTCTCCTGGCGGACATCCTGCGGGGCGAGTGGGGGTTCGAGGGACACGTCGTGTCGGACTGCGGCGCTCTCGACGACATCCACCTGCACCACAAGATCACGGCCGACGCGGCGGAGACGGTCGCCCTGGCGCTCGAACGCGGCTGCGATCTGTGCTGCGGCGCGACCAACCGCCACCTCGGCGAGGCCGTGCGGCGCGGCCTCATCACCGAAGCGGACATAGACCGCGCCCTCGGCCGCCTCCTCACGACGCGCTTCAAGCTCGGCATGTTCGACCCGCCGGAGCGAGTGCCGTTCTCTGCGACGCCGATGAGCGTCGTCGGCTCGAACGCTCACCGCGCTCTGGCCTACGAGACCGCGCTCAAGTCGGTCGTTCTGCTCAAGAACCAGGACGGCTTCCTGCCGCTGACCGACCGCATCCGCAGCCTGCACGTCGTCGGCCCGGCGGCCACGAGCGCGGAAGTGCTGCTCGGCAACTACTACGGCCTCAACGACGGGCTGACGACGCTGCTCGAAGGCATCGTCGGCCGCGTCCCGGAGGGAACGCGCGTTGCGTATCGCATGGGGTCGCAGCTCCTGCATCGGAACGCCAATACCCACGACTGGCTCTACCAGGAAGTCCTGGAGTCGGACGTCGTCATCGCCTGCGTCGGCCTCTCGCCGCAGCTCGAGGGCGAGGAAGGCGATGCCATCGATTCCGCCACGAACGGCGACCGGACGGACATCGGTCTGCCGCCAGTGCAGGTCAGGTTCATCAAGAAGCTGGCGGCGTCGGGCGTCCCCATCGTCCTCGTCGTCACGGGCGGGGCGCCGATCGCCCTCGGCGAGGTGGCCGACCTGGCGCGGGCCGTGGTCTTCGTCTGGTATCCGGGCCAGGAAGGCGGCCGCGCCGTCGCCGATGTCCTGTTCGGCGCCGCGCCGTCAGGCAAGCTGCCGCTGACATTCCCGCAGTCGCTGAAGCAGCTGCCGCCCTTCGAGAGCTACGCCATGGCCGGCCGCACCTACCGCTACATGGAGGAGGAGCCGCTCTACCCGTTCGGCTTCGGCCTCAGCTACACGACGTTCGCCTACAGCGACCTCACGTTGGCCGAGGACATCGTCCGCGCCGGCCGGCCGCTCCCCCTGGCGTTTACCCTGACCAACACCGGCGCCGTGGAAGCTGAGGAGGTCGCCCAGGTCTACCTCAGCCATCTGACGGCGTCGGCGCCTGTGCCGCGCCATAGCCTCGTTGGGTTCCAGCGCGTGCGCCTCGCGCCGGGCGCGAGCGAGCGCGTCACCTTCACGCTGACGCCGCAGATGATGACCGTCCTCGACGATGACGGCCGGCGCGCGCTGGAGCCGGGGCGATTCCGCGTGGTCGTTGGCGGCTGCTCTCCCGGCAAGCGCGGCGCGGCGCTCGGCGCGCCGAAGGCGGCCCGCGCAAACTTTGTCGTTATGTAAGAGGTTTGCTGAAGAGAGGATGTGATGGTCGAGCATTTCGATGTGCTGGTCGTCGGCGCGGGCCTGTCGGGGATTGCGGCGGGCTACTACCTGCAAACGCGCTGCCCGACGAAGCGCTACGCGATTCTCGAAGGCCGCAGCGCCAGCGGCGGGACGTGGGACCTGTTCCGCTACCCCGGTGTCCGCTCCGACTCCGACATGTACACCCTCGGCTACACGTTTCGCCCGTGGCCCCAGCCGCAGGGCATCGCCGACGGCCCGGCGATTCTGAAGTACATCCGCGACACGGCGCAGCACTACGGCATTGACCAGAAGATCCGCTATCAGCACCGGCTGCGTCGGGCGGCCTGGTCGTCGTCCGACGCCCGCTGGGCGGTCGAGGTCGAGATGGGGCCGGCGAAGCAACTGATCCAATTCACCTGCCGCTTCCTCTACATGTGTAGCGGCTACTACGACTATGCCAGCGGCTACACGCCAGAGTGGCCGGGCGTCGAGCGATTCAAGGGCCGCATCGTCCACCCCCAGCAGTGGCCCGACGACCTTGACTACGCTGGCAAGCGCGTCGTGGTGATCGGCAGCGGCGCGACAGCGATGACCCTGGTGCCGGCGCTGGCCGAGCAGGCCGCGCACGTGACAATGCTCCAACGCTCGCCGACGTATGTCGTGGCCCGGCCCGGCCAGGATCCGCTCGCGGCCTGGCTGTATCGCCATCTGCCACCGAGACTCGCCTACTGGCTCACGCGCTGGCTATTCCTGCTGGTCAGCATGTACTTCTACGCCATCGCGCGGCGGCAACCGGAGGCGACGAAGAAGAGCATCCAGCGCATGGCGCAGGAGCAGCTTGGCCCGGACTACGACGTCGGCACGCATTTCACACCGACGTACAACCCCTGGGATCAGCGGCTGTGCCTCGCGCGAGACGGCGACCTGTTCCAGGCCATCCGCGCCGGCCGCGCGGCGGTGGTCACCGACCACATCGAAACGTTCACGGAGACGGGCCTCCGCCTCCGCTCCGGCGGGGACCTGGACGCCGACATCATCGTGACAGCCACCGGCCTGCGCATGAGCCTGTTGAACGGGGTGCAGCTCGTCGTGGATGACGATCCGCTGGACCTTGCCAAGACGTTCGTGTACAAGGGCATGATGTTCAGCAACGTCCCCAACCTCGCCATCGCCACGGGCTATACCAACGCCTCGTGGACGCTGAAGTGCGAGCTGACGTCGGCCTACGTCTGCCGGCTGCTCACCTACATGGACGGGCATGGCTACGCCCAATGCACGCCGCGCCTCGACGATCCGTCCATGACGCAAGAGCCGCTGCTCGACTTCACCTCCGGTTATGTCATGCGCGCGGCGAGCAGGTTGCCACACCAGGGGTCCAGGCGGCCCTGGAAGCTGTATCAGAACTACTTGCTGGACCTGCTGACGATGCGGTTCGGCGCTGTCAACGATGGGACGATGCGGTTCAGGCGGCGAGCGCGCTCGGCGTGACGAGCGCCGGCCCTGCAATCCACGCCGCTGGACCATCGTCCCTTTCTACACCCTCCGGGTACTAGCGCCCGTGGGCCGATCGTGGTATGCTGGTGGCGCATACTTTGACCGCCGCAGGTAGGCTGCGGCAGGCCATCGGATTAGAAAGGACCCCCCACTATGCGACGTGTTTTGGCTGTATTCGTCACAGCCCTTCTCCTGATGCTGGTCACCGCCGCCGGTTTCGGCCAGGCAGTTGCGGCGCCCAGCGATCAGGCCCAAACCCTCGAGGCCAAGATTCAGATTGTCTGGCCGCACACCCGATCTGGCGAGCTCGCCGCCGTCACGGCCGCTCCCCTCGCCAACATCACCGCCAACGTCTTCCTCCCCGGCACGACGACCAGCGTCCCCTGCAACTTTGACGCCCCGGTCCGACTCTGGATCGCTGTCAACAACGACCCGGCCGTCCCCGTCGCCCTTGGCACGCGGCGCTTCGTCCAGGTTGGCGGCGCGAACCCCTACTACTATCCGGTATGGGACTTCAACGACGTGAATGTGTCGCCGGCGACAGACCCCAACACCAAAATCTACATGTATGTCCAGATTGACAACATCCAGACAATCTCGAACGTGTGGATCCACGCCGCCAACGCCCTGACGTATCTGCCCAATCCCCCGCAGCCGACGACGACGGGTGGGACACCGGCCAACGTGGTCGGCCAGATTCAGATCGTCTTCCCGCACGACAGGAACGGGAACCAGGCGTCGGTCACGACCGCGCCGCTCGCCAACGTGCGTGTCGCGCTCTTCGAGCAAGGCTCCAACCGCTCCGTCAGCGTCAACTACAACAATAACGTCTTCTTGCTCAAGGGCCTCAACAACGACGCCCTGACCACCGACGCCGTCAATCCCGGACGGCGGATGGTGATCACTGAGAACGGCGTAACCTATCCGGTCTGGATGTTCAACGACGTGGATGTGTCGGCGGCGATGAACACCGCCAACAAGTACGCCTTCCGGGTCGCCGTGCAGGGCGCGGGCTACACGTCCAACGTGTGGATCCACGGCGCGGCCGCCCAGACGTTCCTGCCGCAGCCGGACGCTGTGACCGGCGGCGGCTGCGCCGGCACGATCCCCGGCACGCCTCAGCCGACGGCGACCCCGCAGGCCACGGCCACACCGCAGGCCACCGACACACCACAGCCAGCGGCAAGTCCGACGGCCATCCCACTCCAGCCGACGCCCACGCTCCAGCCAGCGCCCACGCTCCAGCCGACGCCCACGATCGAGCCGACGACGCCCCCAACCGGGCAGGCGCCGTTCGTCGGGCCAACGTGGGGCTGGACCTATGATGTTACAGCGAATCCGCAGTCTCAGACGGTCATTCCCACGCCGCAGAATTACACGCTTCTGTTCAACGCTGACGGCACGGTCAACATCAAGGCCGACTGCAACACCGTTATCGGCAGCTACACGACGCAGGGCAACTCGCTCAAGATCACGCTCGGCCTCTCGACGACCGTCGCCTGCGGGCCGGACTCGCTCGACCAGCAGTTCCTGTCGTCGCTGGCGCGCGTGGGCAGCTACTCGATGCCAGGGAACCAGCTCCAGCTGATGTACGCCGACGGCAACGGGATGATGGTGTTCACGGCGCAGTAGGAGGGAACTCCTATGAGATAGTAACGCAAAGGCGCAGAGGGGAGAGATTGGACCATTCTCTGTCTCTGCGCCTTTGCGTTGCCCTTATCTCGAACCGTGGCAGTGCTTGAACTTCTTGCCGCTGCCGCACGGGCAGGGATCGTTGCGGCTGACGTTCGCAAATTGCGCCTGCCGCTGCCTGTCTTCCGCCGCATACAACTGCATGATCTCCGACGGCGCACGCCCGCGCCGCAGTAGCTCGCCCATGATGCGCATGGGCCGGTCCACGTGGTGGAAGAAGGCTTTGTAACCGGCGCACAGGTAGTTCAGCCCCGGCTCGCCATCCGGCGTGGCGATGAAGCGGTCCTTGGGGCAGCCGCCGTGGCACGCGAAACGCACCGCGCAGTCCCGACAGTAGGCAGGCAGCGTGTCGCGCTTGGCCTGGCCGAACGCAACCTGCTGGGGAGAGGCGACCAGCTCCGCCAGCGGCGTCTCCGCGATGTTGCCGAGACGATACGCCGGCTCGACGAAATGGTCACACGAGTACAGGTCGCCGTTGTGTTCCAGCGCCAGCGCCAGCCCACACGTCTCCGAGTGAATGCACAGGCTTGGCGGCTCCCCGACCCAGTTCGCCAGCGCTACATCGAACATCTGCACATAGACCGTTCCCACGTCGCGCCGCACCCACTCTTCGAACACGTCAATGAGGAACTGGCCGTACTGCTCCGGCTGAATCGAGCGGTCGGTGACGTGGTTCCCCTGCTGGGTGTAGAGGGGGCGGTCGCGCCACGACGTGTGGGGCGACGGGACGGCGCGCACGCCGATCTCGGCCAGGGGAACGATCATCTCGTCCGGCACACGCTCGAGGATGGGGATGAACTGGACGAAGCGCGCCCCACACTCATCGCGCAGGAAGCGGTAGACCTCGCGCCCGCGGCCAGCGTTGGCGGCGTGCAGCGTCGTGAGAACGTTGTATTCGACGCCGCGGCGCTGAAGGGCGCGCAGCCCCCCCATGACCTTGTCAAAGGTGGGGTGGCCGCCCTTGTCAACGCGGTAGCGGTCGTGCATCTCGCGCGGCCCGTCAATGGAGATGCCAACCAGGAATTTGTGTTGCGTGAAGAAATCAGCCCAGTCATCGTCAATCAGCGTGCCGTTCGTCTGAATCGTGTTCAGGATAGTCGAGCCTGGGCGGCGGTACTTCTCCTCGTAGGCGATGGAGCGGCGAAAGAAGTCCAGCCCCATCAGCGTCGGCTCGCCGCCTTGCCAGGCCACAACGATCTCCGGGGTGCGGTGCGCCTCGATGAGCTGGCGGATGTACGCCTCCAGCATCTCGTCGGCCATGCGAAAGCGGCTGCCTGGGTAGAGCATCTCCTTCGATAGGAAGAAGCAATACTCGCAGTCGAGGTTGCACGTCGCCCCCGTCGGCTTCGCCAGCAAATGAAAGGCCGATGGGCGACCGGCTGCCGCCGGCAGGTCCGTTCTCGCTGCCACTCAATCCCCCGTCTGTGCAGCGCCTTGAAGCGCACTGGCCCGCGAACCACTGTCGTCGAGCGGCTTGATCACGACCCGCATCGCCATGATGCGCCGCAAGACGCGGTTCTCGCGCCACGGCGGAATCCAGTCGAACGCCAGCGACTCCACGGGGTCCCACACCGTCACCCAGAAGAACACGCAGATGAAGACCCCCACCAGGATGCCGCTCGCCGAGGTGGTGGAAATCGCGCCGGTGTATAGCAGCCACAGCGCAATCAAAACGAGCACTGCCACGAGAATGATGACGACGATCAGCTGGGTGAAGCCCTGGATGAGGATGCTGCGTATTTGCAGGTGGTTATCCTCGATCTTCGCCTCGCCGTAGCGCCTGATGGCCTGGGCGACCTCGCCCTCCATGCCCGGCTCAATCTTGTCAGTCGGAAGCTGGATGGTGAGTTGCGTGAGTCCGCGGCTGCGGATGCGCCACGCGAGCATGCGCTGATTCACCCGCGCCATGCCTGCGTCGCCGAGCGCCTCCACCTCGGTGAAGGCGAAGGGATTGCTGTCGGGCGCGGCGAATAATTGAGCAATGTCGGTGAGGCTGACGACGATCTCGTGATCGCCCGCGCGTGTCATCATGAGTCCGTGTGCCATTGTGGTGTCCCCAAGACTTGTCTGGCCGCCATTGGGTTGATGGCGGCCAGACACTCTAGCTGAATTCAAACAGTCTGTCAACCGACGCGCAACGCTGCACGTCGGCGCGAGCCTGGCCGAAGTCTCACGACTGTCTCGCTCTCAGACGCTCTCCGTCCGCCGGTCCACGAACGACCGCCAGATCATGACGAAGCCGCCGATGAAGGCGAACAGCGCGCCGACCCAGATCAGCGACAGGCCCCAGCCAGGGTTGGCCCAGTTCGCCATCAGGACGATGCCCAGGATCAGCGCAATGACACCGAGGATGCCGGCGCCCCAGCCGCCGCCACGGAAGGCGACGAGCAGGAGGACGATACCCTCGATGACGCCGTAGACGCCCAGCATCAGCACGAAGATCTTCGGCAACGCGACGCCGGCGTATGCCGGGTAGAACAGAATCCAGGTCCCCGCGATGATGCTGATGATGCCGATGAAGAGGTTCCAGCCCCATCGCGTTCGGTCGTGGAAGATGTGAACGATGTCCACGATGCCGTCAATCACCCACCAGATGCCCAGCAGTGCAATCAGCAGCTCGTAGGTGCGTACCTGGGTTGTGAACGAGCCGAAGAGCAATAGTCCGCCAAAAACGACGGACGCGATGCCCATGATGAGTGTCATCCACCATGGGCGGCGGGACGCCCCTAGAGCCGTCCCAGTCGGTGCAGCAGCGGTAGCCATGATATGTCTCCTTCTAAGTGCGGGATTATCCGAAAGGCGCGCCCCTCTAGCGAGGAGACGCGCCCTATCCACTAGACAATGACCGGCCGCCGGTCACGGAAGGCCAGCCAGATCAGGAAGAAGCCGCCAACAAACATGATGAACGCCAGCGCCCAGAGGAGCGCCAACCCCATGCCCGGCGACGCCCAGTTGGCGATGAGCACGACGCCCAGGATGATCGCAATGACACCCAGGATACCCGCGCCCCAGCCCGCCCCCCGGAACGCCATGAGGAGGAGGACGATGCCTTCGAGCAGGGCGTAGATGCCGAACACGAAGACGAAGATGCGCGGCAGCGCGACTGCCGCGTAGATCGGGTAGATCAGGATCCACAAACCGGCGATGATGCTGATGATCCCGACGAACAGGTTCCAGCCCCACCGCGTGCGGTCCGTGAACAGGTGGACGATGGTGACGATGCCGTCAACCAACCACCAGATGCCGAGCAGAGTTACGAGCAGATCGTAGACACGCAGCTGCACTGTGAACTCGCCGAAGAGCAGTAACCCGCCGAAAAAGACGGCGGCGATTCCCATGATGAGCGTGATCCACCACGGACGCCCACGGCGCTGCACGCCGCCGGCTGTTGCGGTTGCCATACATCGCCTCCTTGCTAGTGACGATGAGTACTTTTAGGCGCTCCACGCCGATGGGCGAGAGCGCCCAAACAAACCGATGCGAAACGACTGAAAGTCGTTACTACACCCCGGCCATTGTGTCTGCTAGGCCGCAACGCCAGCGGCGACTGCCTGCACCATGTTGTGCTCGTGCAAGACGTGCTGCTCCTCGGCCGTCGCCGGCTGGAGGTCAAAAGTGACCTTCGTGATGCCGCCGGTGAATGCATACGGCGCTCTGTCCTCGTAATCCAGGTCAACGACGAGGCCGTTGTCGCGGCCGATGTCCATGCCGGCGTAAGTCGAGAAGGCGATTGGGACGGTCTTGTCGAGGCGACCCTCGCCGATCTGCTGGCCGTTGGCCCACAGCGTGACCCGGCCGCCAGCGCCCGGACGAGGCGCGTCGGCTTCGAAGAGCATCTTGACCGACACATCGCCCACAGGCAGCGGCTCGGTCGCCACCTGCTTATACGTCTCGACGCCGAGGAGTGAGTAGGTGTGAGTCAGCCGGCCCTTGTCGTCAACCCACAGCGCGAATCCGCCAATGAAGTCGGCGTTAGCGACGATGACGCCCTCGACGCCATCGCCCGGAACGTGCAACTCAGCTTCGATGGCATACGAGCGCCCCGCGATGCGCGGAACCATGCCCCGCTGCACGTTCTGGACGTCGCCGCGGAACTCGAAACGGGTGTGCGTGGGCAGCGGCGGCAGGATGCCGAAGAAGATGGAGAATCCGCCGAGCAGGGGCAGGGCGCGGTTGCGCTCGGCTTCCGCCCAGAACAGCTCCTTCAACTCAGCGAGCTTGTCGGGGTGTTCTGCGGCCAGATTCCTGGCCTGCGAGAAGTCGTCGGGCAGGTAGTATAGCTCCCAGACATCCTTCTCGGGGTCGTAGACGCCGGGGGCAAAGCGCCGCATGGTCGCCGGCGACATGTCCCAGGGAATCTTGTCGAGCCGCGCGCACGCCCACCAACCGTCCTTGTAGATCGCCCGCGAGCCAAGCACCTCGAAGTACTGGACCGTGTGCCGCGCGGCGGCCGTCGCGTCGTCGAAGGTGTAGGCGAAGCTCGTGCCGTCCATCGGTTCCTGCGCGATGCCGTCCACCACCTTCGGCTCTGGCAGGCCAACGACCTCGAGAACGGTCGGCGCGACGTCTATGACGTGGGTGAACTGCGAGCGAACGGCCTTGTCCGGCCCGATGCGCTTCGGCCAGGCCACGACCATAGGGTTGCGTGTCCCACCCAGATGGCTCGCCATCTGCTTGCCCCACTGGAAGGGCGTGTTGCCGGCCCAGGCCCACGCCGCCGCGACGTGCGGCGCGGTATGGTGGCCGCCCAGGGCCTCGATGCCGCCGTACTTCTCGATGAGCGCGAGCTGTTGCTCGGCGTTGAGCACGATACCGTTCAGGAACGTGGTCTCGTTGAACGAGCCGGTGATCGTCCCCTCCATGCTCGCGCCGTTATCGCCCCAGATGTAGAAGATGAGCGTGTTGTCGAGGTCGCCCAGCTCCTCGACAGCATCGAGCAGCCGCCCGACGTTCCAGTCGGCGTTCTCCTGGAAGCCGGCGTAGACCTCCATCTGGCGCGTGTACAGCTTCTTCGATGCGTCGTCGAGGGAATCCCACGCCGGGAACAGGTCGGGGCGAGGCGTCAACTCGGCATCCTGCGGGATGATACCGAGTTTCTTCTGACGCGCGAATGTCTCCTCGCGGTATTTGTCCCAGCCGCCGTCGAACTTGCCCTTGTACTTGTCGGCCCACTCCTTGGCGACGTGGTGTGGCGCGTGGGCGCAGCCGGTCGAGTAGTACATCAGCCACGGTTTCGTCGCGTCCTGGGCGCGCACCGCGTGCAGCCACTCGACGGCCTTCTCCGTCAGGTCGTCGGGGAAGTAGTACTGCTCGCCATCCTTGCCCTCTGGCACACCCAGCGTCGAGTTGTCCTGGGTGATGATCGGGTCATACTGGCCGGCGGCGCCGCTCAGGAAGCCCCAGTAGTGGTCAAAGCCCCACGACATCGGCCAGTGGTCGAAGGGGCCGGCCGCGCCCTGGACGTTGTCGGGGGTCATGTGCCACTTGCCGAAACCGCCGGTGACGTAGCCGTTCTCGCGGAGGATGTGGGGCAGCGCGGCGCAGCTGCGCGGCTTCGCGCTCGTGTAGCCGGGGAATGGGCCGGGGTACTCGGCAATGGAGCCGAAGCCGACGCGGTGCTGGTTGCGGCCCGTGAGCAGCGCGGCGCGCGTCGGCGAGCACAGGGCCACGACGTGGAAGGTGTTGTAGGTCAGGCCCATCTGTTGGACGCGCGTGAAGTTATCGGTGCGGATAGCGCCCCCGAACGTGTCAGGCTGACCGAAGCCGGCGTCGTCAATCAGGACGATCAGCACGTTGGGCGCGCCCTCCGGCGCTTTCGGTCCGGGGATCATCGTCCAGTCGGCGACGGACTTGTCGAGGGTTCGCCCGGCGACGCCGCCGAAGTTGCGGTCAGGAATGGGCAGCACGGTGCGGTCAGGAATGAACTTCTGGACGGCCTCGACGATGGCGTCCCGCACCCCCTTCGCATCAATCACGCTAATGGACTTGGCGAGGGCGCCGGGTAGCGCCTGCACCAGAGCGGCCCGATCCGCTTCGGCGACGATGACGCCGAGCGCGGCCATGTTGGGCCGCAGCTTCGAGCCGAGGCCCTGGTTCAGGGGACCCAAAAAGTCCGGGCCGATTCTACTCACACTAATCTGGCTGCTCGCGTCCTTCACCACGAGGACCGCGCCCTGGGTGACGATCTTGCCGGCTTGAACGAGCTGGTCGAGCGCGAGGAAGTCCTTCTGGGCTGCCTCCGTCGCAAGGTATCCCGCGAGAACGAAGATCTCTTGTTGCGTGCTCATTTGCTTTCTCCCTAATCGGCGGAGAGCAAAGGCAGTGAGGTTACCTGAAACTCGCCGTCACACTGGTTGTAAAAGGCTAGTCTCCGAACTCATTGCGTGCTCGGCGGCTGGGATGGGCCGTCGGTCGTGGCGGGCGGCGGCGCGGCCGCGGCCGCCTCAGGCGTTTTCTTGAGGAACCTGTCGAACTGGCCGCCCTGGTAGCCGATCCCGGCCGCCGCCAGCACGATTGCCACCAGTGTGGACGCCACCCCCTGCAAGGACGGCAGCAGGATGATCAACCCGCGCGTGACAAGCAGCGCGCCCACCAACCCGGCCAGGATGATCAGCCCCCAGTCACGGCGGCCGTGCCTGAACACGCGGAACCCATACACCGCCACGACGGCGCCGACGACGGCGAGTATCCAATCCAGCACGCCGCCATTGAAGTTGAAGAGATCGAGAACACCCAGGACGATGGCGGCGCCGGCGAACGCGCTCAGGACCACAATCACAAGCTCGACGACGCCCCGGGCGAAGCCTCCGAACAGGAAGCCAACGATAGCCAGCCCGGCGACAAGGCCGACCTGGAGCCAGAAGTCAGAGATGCCGGGAACCAGATGCACGATTGCGAGGCCGACCAGGGCGCCAACCGCCGCGCCCAGCACGGCCAGCCGCCGCCCGAAGACGAGAACCGCGATGCCAACGAGGATCAACAGGATGGGGAACATAGCATACCTCCCTAGATTGGGTACAAGGCTCGGATTGTATCATAGACCTGCACCGCTGTCATTTCGGGCCTGCCGACAAAGGGCAGGGCCATGGCGCCGGCGAAGTTCTGGGCGGTCACGACGATGGCCGCCGAGATGTTGCGTTGCGCCGTTCCCAGCTCCGTCACATCCCCTACAGCCCAGACGCGGTTTGCAGGAGTTCAGATGCAGTCATGGCTGTGGCTCCCTATCCGGCGCGCCTCAGAGCGCGGCAAGGCCGCCGGCCCCCGGCTCGGAGTTCTCCCGCCAGTACCAGCGCGGTCCGCCGCGCTCGCCGCGCCGCGCCAGGACGACGATGCAGAGGGCGAGAAGCGCCATGAGCGCCACCAACCGCCGCCGGACGTTGTCCCGCCGCCGTTCTGTTCGCCGAACCCTTGTTGCCTGCGAGGGTAAAGATGACATTGGGCCTCCTATCCGCTCATCAACGTCAGGCTAGGCTGTGGCCTTCTGAGCCATGCGGCGCGAACGCACGACCTGGACGACCTGCCCCATGATCATCGCCGTCACCGCCGCCAGGGTAATCAGCCCCAGCAAGTCTGGCCCGACCTGCGATATGACTCCCACGAGCAGAATACTCGTCAGCGGCGCTTTCAAAATGAGGGTGACGACGCCCACTTCCAGGCATGTGACCAGGATGGAGAGCGGCACCCCTGGGAAAACCAGGCTTAGCGCCAGGGCCACCATGACGGCGGTGAAGAGCGACGGGAAGATTGGCCCGCCCAGGTAGCCGCTCTTGAACGACAAGGCGAGCAGCAGGGGCTTGAGAAGCGCCATGAGCAGCAACATCCCGATCCCGACCTGGGCCGGGTTCGCCATGATCGTGTGGATCGAGCTTTCCCCAGAAAACATCAAGTCCGGAACAAAGTAACACACGGCGCCGATGATCACGCCCGCGACAAGGGCGCGCTCGATAACCCTGTCGCCGAAGCGGCCCATGATCTTCCCAAACACCTGGAACGCGATGCCGATGTACGCGGCCAGGATGGCGCCGAGAACGCCAAGGCCGATGGCCCAGACAGCGTAGCCCACCGTCAGCCCCGACGGCTCGCCTACCTCCAGGAAGCCGGCGAAGGGTGGCACTTTGAGTAGGGCAAAGAGCAGGAAGCCTATCGCGCCCGCTGCCAGGTTCGACGCAAGCAGGCGGAATCCGCCACGCCCGGCCATCGCCTCGGTCGCGAAGAGCGTTGCGAAAATGGGGTTGCCGACGATGCCGTTGTAGGCCGAACTCATGCCCGCCAGACTCGCCGCGACCAGGTCTTCCTTGCCCAGTTTGAGCCTGACCCCAATCCACTCGGCGATGTCAATCGCTAGGAAGCCGATTGGCCCTTCTGGACCGACGCTGGCGCCAGAGAAGAGCGAGAAGAACGAGGAGAGCAGCGTACCCCAGAAGGTTTTGTAGCCCGTGAAGTCACCCTCTTGCAGCGCCTCGACACTGCCGCCCCGGATGACGTTTGGCGCGCGCATGTACTTCTGGGTGAGGCCGACCAGCAACGAGAAGAACACAGCCCCCACGGGAATCATCCAGCGGTTCGCCACGACAAAGCTGTTGCTCCAAATGAGGGTGTTAAGTTGCGAGTAGGCAAGGAGAAAGACGACGGCGAACAACCCCACAACCAGGGCAATGATGATCACCTGAATAAGGGTCAGCCGCGCCAGGGGGTTCTCATTGTCGGCCGCCACCTCTGAGGACACCGATCCATTGTCAACCGTCACCTCGAACTCCTCTCCCACATAAGCGCGAGTCTCCTCCGCTGGCGCTGCTGCGCAGCTCACGCGAGTCTCACTCTGCTACGGCTGCTTTTCGCCCTTTGC
The DNA here is from genome assembly GCA_046328535.1 of Anaerolineae bacterium. Classification (GTDB taxonomy): domain Bacteria; phylum Chloroflexota; class Anaerolineae; order Epilineales; family JAHCIE01; genus JBDHWG01. Next base: position 121,097 of record JAXLWJ010000006.1, on the reverse strand, counting down.
GTCGAACTCGCGGCGCAGCCCCTCGCCCAGGGACATGCGCTGAGCTTCGCCAGCTTTGACTTCCGCCGGCTCCCACGGCTCCGGCTCTTCCCACAACCGCCACAGCGCGAGCACACGGAAGCCAAAACCGACAATGAACGCGACGGCGACCGAGGCATAGAAAGGCATGCCAGCGATAGCGACGACAAGATACACAATAGAGGTCAGAACGGCGGTTCCCACGAACCATTCACCGCGAATGAAGTGCTTCGGTGGCACCAGGGCTGTCATGTCCACGAAGTAGCGGCCAAACGTGGGACCGACGACGCCAATGAGCACGCAGGCCAGGATAGGTAGTTGATCATTGAGCGCCTTTTGCGCGCCGACGACGGCGTACCAGGGCAGAGCGAAGGCCAGCATGAACTGGTAGATACCATCGCGAAAGCGCTGACTGGGGCCAAAGGCGACCGCGACACCGAGCGCGCCGGCCAGGCAGCACAGGATCAGATACCAGGGGTTGGTGAGCGCGGCAGGAATGGTGTTGAGGAGAATGTCCCGGACGACGCCACCGCCAATCCCGGCCAGGATCGCCATCAGAATAATCCCTACGACGGTCCAGTGGCGATAGTGGTCGGGCCGGCGGGCGAGGAGCGCGCCGTTGAACGCCGCCGTCGTCGCCGCAATCAGATCAACAATTGTGAGGCTGCCGGCAGTCCAGGTACCGAAATGAGAGAGTATGTAGGATACAACTTGTTGAAAGTCCATTGTACGCACCTTTTGATGCGCCGAGTGTAGCCACCATCGAGCAAGCCGCGCCACATTTACGGGCGAAGACCGGCCAACCCTTTGAGGAGGAACATCGCGCCGAGTAGGAAGAGGACGGCTGCCATCACCACAGCGCGGTGGGTGATCAGCCAGTCCTTCCACTGCAATAGCCTGACCTGGGCGTTCTCGCCGCCCACCACGCGGTATACCACCGGTATGGCAACCGCCAGGCTCGCAACCACGATGAACGTCGTAAAGTCGAGCAGCGTGTCAACAAAGGTTGACGACGACTTGAAGACGACAATCGAGGTCGCCAGCACCAGGGCAATGGCCTTGGGGTTCAGGGCCGCGAGGGCGAATGCCAGAGAGGCAGAGCGATTGGGCGTAATCACATCGCCGGTGGTCACCTTGGCGTCAGCCTCGACGAGCCATTTTGGCAATGGCTCCTCCACGCCTCCCTTCGGCCGCTTTCGCCACTGGGCAAACCCCATCCCCAGAAACAGCAGCCCCAGGAGAATCCCCAGGAGCGATTGGATGATGTCCAGTGAAGGGTTCCCCGACAACATCGCCGCGCCGGTCCTCATGAGCGTATGCACCAGGGCCACGACAAAGGCGAGGCCGCCGATCCAGCCGACAAGAAACGTGATGCCGTTGGCGACGCCCTGCTTCGAGAACAGGATCACGATAACCGCTATGATGGCGAATGCGTTGACCGCAACCCCAATAGCGGCGGGTAGAATATCGCCAGTCAGAATCTGAGTTTCGATCGTGGTCTCCTCGGACACCATCCATTGTCCTGGACGTATTGCAGCCTGGGTTCGAGAGAGCGCCCCCGGGCGGCCTCCACACCGTCATGCTGGGATGAAGCGCGGCGCACGGTGCAGAGGCCCGCCTATGGACAAAAGAGCAGGCGTTAGCGCCTCATCCGCTTGCCAGCAACTTCGCTTTGGCCGCAGCGAATTCATCGTCGCTCAACACGCCAGCGTTGTGGAGCTGCGAGAGCTGCGCGATCTGGTCGGTCAGGCTCGGCGCGGCGGGCGCGGCCGGGGCCGCAGGGGCCGGGGCTGGCTGGGGCGGTGGCGCAGCCTGCTGCGCCGCCTGCTGCTGCTGGAGCGCGTTGATCTGCGCCTGCTGCTGGGCGATCTGCTGCTGCTGGTCATAGGCGGCCTGCTGCTGGTCGTACTGCGCCTGCTGCGCCGCCTGCTGGCCGGCCCATTTCTGTTCCTGGTGGTGATGCACAGCGCCCGCCGTACCCGCGATAACCGCGGTACCCACGGCCGCGCGCGCCACTCTCCGTGCTCCCATTCGCATCATATCGTCTCTCCTTGTACGTCTTGTTTTGTTGTCAACTCGGCTAGCCGGAGCGCTCCCTTGTTGCGCTTGCGACCGTCGCGCCTAGAGAGCAGCGACCATCGCCTTCAGCTCTTCAACCGCCGCCTCGATGTCCTCGTGGGGGATGCGCTGTGCCACGACCAGGTGTCCGCCGGCCTCCTTGATGGCTTCGAGAGCCTTCTTGGCCCACACGTTCTCATACAGCAGAACGCCGGCGGCCGTCTCGTTGGCCAGCATCGCACCGATGTCCTCGATATCGCCCATGCTGAGCATCTGGCTGATGGCCGGCTTGAGCAGATCAATGTCGCTGGCGACGTCCGGCTTGACGTCCGTGATCTCCATCTTGGCGAGCTTCCCGTCAGCGTCCTTGGTCAGGATAACCATGTCAATCACGCGGATAAGCCCGTCGTTCACGAGCTGGTGAATCTCGCGCAGAGCCTTGCCGGTGAAGTGGTTGCCCTCGAACTCAACCACCAGCAAATCTACAGGTCCGAATGCCATAGTGCCTCCTAAGTGTGATAAGCAGATCAACGGCCGAGGCTCGCCAGCCAGTATTGTCAGGCCGGCGGCAACGGCTGAGTGTACGTCTCCCAGCGGTTATACTGAACGACGTTGAAAGTCCGGTTGGACACGAATTGAACATAGATGCCCACGATCGCCAAAGCCAGGAACAGGATCGCGAGCAGCGGCGAGGTCTGGAGCGCTCGCTGAACAGGATTCTGCAGCGCCTGCGCGGCCGGGTTGAACAGCAAGACGAAAACGCCGATGCAGGCGGCTGCGCCTAGAACGGCGGTGCCGATCTCGATGACCCACTTCTGTAGATTCCAGCGGTATGTGACGTAGGCCAGCACGACCCCGACGACGACAGCCAGGATCCACACTAGCCAGTTCGTGGACATACCAGCGCCCGAAAGCAGCCCGACGGTTGCCGAGTAGCCCAGGGCGAAGGCGATGAGCAACACGGCTGCCAGGTAGAACAAATAGGCCAGGCCCGCGAACACAAGAGCCACGACAAATCCCACGACCCAGCTAGTCACTGTTGCCAGAAACGCATCGCCAAACAGCGCCTGAATGGTTTGCGCCCCCAGCATGAAGCCGAAGAAGAAACCGAAAATGGGCAGAAGGATGAGGAACAGCCGGTAGCCCAGGAATGTCAAGACAATTCCAAACGCCAGCCCGATGACACCTGCGCACGCCAGAGCCAGAAATGAATCGTTTGCCATAATAACCCCCTTGGTTGGTTTTCGATGCGGGCGGCGCGAAACGCGGCAGCAACACCGCCCGCATGTGGCCTGAGTTGCCTACGCGCTCTTGGCGGCCTCGCCACCCTCGGCTGGAGCAGCCTCAGCGGCGGGCGCCGCTTCCGCCGCTTCGGCCGCATCGGCCGCGCTGGCGGCCGCCTCGTCGGGCGTCTCCACGATGTTGGCCGACACGTACTGCTGGATCTCGCCGGACGCCTGGTCGCCGATCGTGAGGGTCACAATCTGGCCGTCGTACTCCTTCATGTCGTCGAGCATCTTCTCAGCGTCCTTATCCTGGACGATGAACAGGAGCGCCGACGAGTTCAGCGGTAGCTGCTGCCCGAGGGCGCGCATGTCCTCGGCGGGGATCGTCCGACCCGCGTACTTTCCAGCCACGCCACCGATGACAGCGCCGCCAATAGCCCAGACCAGCAGGCCAGCGGGACCACCGATCAAGCCGAGAAGGCCGCCCGCGACGAACCCGGCGCCCGCGCCGAGACCCCCGCGGCCGCCCTCGTAGACGTGGCTCTTGCCCTTGTCATCCACTTCCACAACAGCAGACGCCGCGACCTTGTAGTTCGTGCCTTTTGCGGCCCGCTTCATGTCCTTGGCTACCTCGCGCGCGCGATGGCGGCCGGGGAACGCGAAGCAGATGATATGGTAGACGGCATTGGGGCTTGCTTGTTCGCTCATGTGAGGCTTCCTTTCGTGTCACTCATGGGAGGTTAGGACTGTGATGTATTGCCATAGCGCGGCGGATGGTCGCCGTGCAGTCATGACCGCTTGCTCATACTCGCGCTCGATTCGCTCGGCCTATGCGTCGAGGCGGTTGACGTTGAGCACAACATATCCCTGGTTGTAGAGGGTGTCCAGTACACCGCGGAGCGCAGCCTGGTCGGCCAATTGGCCGACCAGGACGGTCAGGCCGTTCTCGACGCCGTTTTGCGCCCCAAAGATTGTCATATCCCCGACCTGCTCCGACATGCTTCTGTCCATGTCGCCCTGCACGACGATCTGATACGTGCCAGGGGAATCGAACATTTGCGACGCTCGCCGCTTCACCATGCCCCCCCCCCGCGACACGCCGGCCGTGTCGAGCCGAGTACTCGCCGGACAACCGCTGCCGAAGTCGTGGCGGGGCGTGGACGAAGGGACACGCCTGATACGGGCGTGATGCGCCGGGACCCGATAGGCGGCAGGGCAAGCGCCAGGGCGGTCAATGTGGCGAAGATGATAGGACCGTGCATGTCAGACCTCCTCCGCAGCCAGCTCACAACATCGTGTTGCTCAGGCAGGCGTTACATCCTTGTCTGGAACAAAGCGCAGCCTCAGCCGCCACATTGCCGACCAACAGCCCACGTGCGCGCGTTGTTCCACCTGGTAGTATAGCCCGGCGCCGACTACGGCGGTAGCGCCAGAAAGGTGCAAAAAGGTGGCAGAACCGCCACAGACTACACCCTTCTACCGCTAGCTCACATTCACCAGTTTGTCACCCTGCAACTCATACTTCAAGACCTGGTGAAGGGTGGGAGCCACCATCGGGTCGTTCGGTCCTTGGGTGACCAGGTCAACGACGACCTGATTGTTCGTGATCGAGACGCCGTTGATCTTGACGCGATCGCCAAGGATGGTCGTCGCGACGTTCGCCGGCTTCCCGCCCTGATCTGTCACAACCGCGAGATAGTAGAATGTGCCGCTGCCACCGCCACTCACTGTCAGCACCGCTGCCGCCGCCGGCTGCCCATTGAGCGTACCGACCGCATACGTGTCGGTCAGCGTCACGACAACCTCGCTGGCCGAGCCTGGCGCGGCCGGCGCCCGATACGCGCCATTGGCAAGGGTGGCGTACCCAGACGGGACTCCCCAAAGCCTGTACGTCGCGTTTTGGAGCGATGCCTTGCTCAAAACGGGGCTGGGCGAAGTCGGCGCAGTTGGCTGGCTCGACGCGCCCAGGATGGTGATGGGGGTTGGGCTGCGGCGCAAGGCGGTATACAACTCCGTGAACCGCTGGCTGTCGAGACTTCCCGCCGGGAAGGGGTCACTCTGCGGCGTGCGGACCGTGTAGACCAGGTTGTTCGCCTCGCCCACAACAGTCGGTAGCGGACCGCCCTGCGCAGCTATTGCATCCCACGCTGCTTTGTCGTAGACCACGATTGTGAGCAAAGCCTGCTCCCGCGCGCCCGGTGTGACTGGTGTATACAGCCATTCGTTGACGTACCGCGCGCCTTGGATGCCGTTCGCGTTCGGCCCCCAGTACTCCGTCCATTTGTAGCCGTCCTTCAGCCACAATGGCGGCAGAGCCAGGCTGAAGCCGGCCTGAGGCCAGGTGTAGACGCCGTTTTGGATGGCTCCCTGGCTGGCGCCGCCGGGAACAAGCGCCTGGGCGTGGCTGGCAGGCGCGACCGCCGTAGATAGGAGCCATAGAGCCACCACAGCCACGGCAAGATACGCAGTATTCTTCTTCATCGCTATTTCTCTTCAGAGCTATCAGCAGACTCGGTAGTGGTCTATCACACGTGAGTCGCGTGTCTTGTAGTAACGACTTCAGTCGTTCTGCGGCCTGGGAAACGACTGAAGTCGTTACTACCTTCCCACCATTTCGCGTGGAACGGACCAGTCGTCGTCCGCGCCCTGTGACTTGACGACGGTGGGCCAGGTTGCGTTTAGGCGGTTGTCTCGGCGGCCGTAGCAGATGTCGGCGGCAGCGACAGCGTGTCCGGCATGCCTTGCTCCTTCTCGCGCCAGCCGCGGATGAGGCGGTGGACGTTCATGGCGCCCACAATCGGCTTGCCATCATAGGGCAGCTCGGCCGGGTAGAACACGAACGGGTGGTTCTGCGGCCCGCCTAGCCCGCCGTGGTGGCTGGCCTGGTTCTCGAAGCCGCACAGCTCACCCGTGGCCGGGTCGTAGGTCGTGTTGACCAGGATATCGGGGCAGTTGTGGAAGCTGCTCTCGCGCTTTACCTTCGCCACCGCGCCAGCCCCGTACACCGCCAGCGGATCATTGCCTTCCACGGTCCCCAGATCCACGAAGTTGATGCCGCCCTTGCCAATGACCATCGAGCCGTTCGCCTCAGACTTCACCAGCACCCAGCCGATGCCAGGGTGACTAAACAGCCCGACAAGAAGATCGGGGTAGGCGTCCTGGATCTGCTCGTAGGTCATCCGCTCCTTGGCATCCTTAAAGTTGATTAACCCGGTGCAGCCCGAGCCGACCACCACGACCTTGGCGGCCTTCGCCTTCGCCGCCTCCTGGGCCGCCTTCTCTGGATCGCGGTCGGGACCGACCTCGATCACGCCATCCTCCGCCACCTTCGACTGCAAAGCGCGTTTCATGACGCCGGCTGTGCGCGTGTCGCCGTTGGCGGACTCATTGAGGAAGGCGCTGATGTTATCAAACGCCTCGTTCGTGTCGGTCAACGACAGGATCGCCTCATCCTCCTTGACCAGGCCCTTGACCAGCTCTTCCAACGACACGCCGTGGGCTTTCTTGAAGGTCAGGCCGCGGCTCTGGCCGTGGTCCGACAGCACCACGATATGATACGGGCGCGGGGCATATTGGAGCGAGCGCTCGACCCGCGCGAACATCCGGTCGGCCTCATGCAACTCCTCCAGGGCATCCTCGGTCAGCATCCCGGCAAAGTGCGCCAGGTCGTCGTAGCCAGCGTACAAGGCGTAGACCGAGGGCAGGCCGCGCATGACATCCGTAATCACCGAATAGGTGACGACCTCCTGGATGATCGGCCCCATCAGGGCGCGGAAGAAGGCATAGCCGAAGTTGCGGGCGCTCACGCGGTAGGGGTCGTTCTGCATGCGCTGCCGCATCTGCTGGTACCACTCTTTGATGACCACGGTGCAGAACCGTGTCAACACGCGAAAGACGACGAAGGGAGTAAACAGAAAGGCGTAGAAGCCTGGCCCGCGGTCGCGGCTGCGGTCCATGACCGTGCTGAAGGTAAGGATGCTCTCGGTGGCGTCGCCGGAGAACATGTTGCCGCGCGACGAGCCGCCGTCCGACGCGATGCCGTTATGCCGAGTCAGCGCGGCTTCCAGCACGGTGGCGTCCTTGGGGTTGCCGGTCATGACGATGCGCTGCTGAGCGCGGTCCCACCAGCGGTAGGCGGGGATATTGTCGTTGTTGCCGATGAGAATGCCGCTCTGCATCGCGCCTGTCTGGGCGCTGAAGTCTGTCTCCCAGCCGATGAGCTTGTGGCTGCCGCTGTCCAGCCAGCCCTTCAAGGTCGGCATCAGCCCTTCGTCAAGCGCCTTCTTGAAGATGGCCTCGCCCAACCCGTCAATCTCCAGGAACAGGAAGCCGGGTACATCGGTCTTCGTCGGTTTGCCGTACTTCTGCACCATCTTCAGGGTGACGTTGCGGTCGAAACTGTCTTCCTCGTCGAGGCTGAGGAGGCCGCCCAGAATCACGTTCACGACCGTGATCGCCAGGATCACTCCCAGCGCGCCCCACACGTTGAAGATGTGGATGCCGGGGATCATGTCCCCGAAGATCTTCACGAATATAGGCGCGACAATGAACATGATAATTGGATAGAGGATAGCCGGCACCCGCCCGACGAACTGGATGAACAGCCACCAGCCAATAGCCGCCGCGATAGACAGGAAGATGGCAAACAGCAGCGCCGCTCCGAAGCTATCCACCTGGATGTTAGGCCCAAAATAGGCCACGATCAGAATGGTGATGGCTTCGACGACGAAAACAATAACGGTCTGAACGGCGCGAGCGCCAAAACGCTTCATAACTACCCCCATGTCACGGGCGCGCCACACCTCTTGGGCCACAAGCCAGCGAGGTGAGCGCAGGGCGAATTACCAGCGGACGCCAGCTTGGCGTCAGGCAAGCCTGCTACAGCAAGCGGTCTATGTCATCGAGCTTGGCGCGGAGGTCGGCGGTCGCCTGCTCCTGCGCCTCCAACATGCGCCGAATCTCCGCCACATACGTCTTCGGGTCTGTCGGCTCGGACGGCGCTGGCTCCTCTTTCTTCTCTTTGGGCGGAGACAAGAAAGCCGTCGAGAGGAAGCCTGCCAGCGTACCGAACAGCCCCACACCGGCCGTCATGATGAGCATGCCCACAAAGCGCCCGGCGTTGGTGACGGGATAGTGGTCGCCATACCCGACCGTCGTGATGGTCACGTAGACGTACCAGATGGCGTCGGACGCCGTGTTGATGTTGCCGCCCGGCGCGTACTGCTCGAAATAAAGCTCGCCGATAGCGCCAAACTGGATAACGATGATGACGAGAAAGACAACCGTGAGCAGCGCGTTGTCGGCGCGGTGGCGCATGAAATCGCGCCACAGACTCCTGACGCCAAACTCGATGAATATCCGCGCCACCCGCCATAGGCGGAAGACGCGAAAGATCTTAACCTGCGGCAACGGCAGGCTAGAGATCAGGTCGGCCCACCCAAAGCCGCGAAAGAAGTAGTGGGACTTCGATTCCGCCTTGGACAGACGCCAGAAGAAGTCCCCCAGGAAGATGGGGAGGAAGATGGCGTTCATGACGCCCAGCACGTACTGAATCGTCTGACTCGAGGCCCACAGCCACAAGGCAAACAGGTTGAAGATGGACAGGATCGAGAGACCGGCAATGAACATCTCGTAGCCGAGATGCGGGATAACCTTCTCTTCCTTAGCTTTCTTGGCCTTCGACGCCATTCACCCTCCCCAGTGGCCCGACGTCCTCCTCAACCGCGGCGGCGTATGTGCCGCCTCTGAACTCGCAATGCGGGCCGGCAGCGCTGGCGTTAGTGCTCCGGCCCGCACTCTCCATACCCTATCGTTCTTCGCTATCGGCCCGGGTGCGCCATCATGTCAACCGCAACAGCGACCGCCAGGATGATGATTTCGTTCTCGCCCGGATCTACCTCGATCCCGTAGGTGTCGGCCACGCGGAACCACTTCTTGGACACCTCGGCAACCTGGTCTCGCCCTTCGCCAATGCGGTATTCGTGGTCCAGGATGTTGCCCTGCACCTCGAGATCCGGCCCGCCGCGAACGTTGACCGTCCAGCGCTCACGTACTGGCGTGATCAGCGCCTTCTTGACCATCGCCAGGCGTTCACCGTGTGGCCCTTCGATCTCCATGCTATCCTTGACGCGCAGCATGCGCTCCTGAATCTTCGCCAGCTCGCGGCCCGTACGGTCCTCGAAAATCAGTGTGTTGCGGACGCGCAGCGCCTTGCCGTCAATCTTGTAGACCCGCTCGCCGCGCTCGTTCTCGATCCAGTAATCATCACCAATGGCTAGAATCTGCTGTCGCATCCGGTAGTGATTCTTGCCAGGGCCGCCCCCTGGCCCTCGGTCGTCGCGACGCTCCTCGCGGCGTTCTTCTCGTCGTCCTCGCATAATCGTCACCTCCTCGGTGCTTCTGATGGTAGTCGAGCTACGCACAGTCTGCTCTATGTTTGCACTTTCGTTGTCGGGGTAGTTTGGAGGGGCCTGCCCCGCCAAATCTTCCCCTGTTTTCCCGGTCAGCGACCGACAACGCCGCCTCAAGCGGCTGAGGAAGGGGGATTCGTGGGGGCCTGCGGCCCCCGCACCCCTGCGTTGTAGAAAACCGCAAAGATAGAGTCGCTGATCAAGCGCGTATTTCTAACGCAAACACAGCACGCCCATCGTCTAGGGTGTCGTGTACCCCGATGAGCTGTTCTGATCAAGCGGATTCTGCGGCGAAAACGCCAAGACACGCGGGTGACCAGGGTTGAAGACGCGTGCGTCTCGCACCCTATTATACTCCCCCTGCCGCTCTTGTGTGATATACCACAAACTTCAGGTGCGCCGATACCACGCCGGCGTTTCGCCCTGACCGGCGCGAGCCAGGCCAGGGCGAAACGAATTCTCGAAGCTACTCCAGCGCCTTCTCTAACTGCTTCTCAGCGTCCTCAGACAGGGTCGTCTGATAGAGTTGCCCCTTGTACGGCTCGAGGGCGCCGCGTAGCGCCGCCGGCGAGCCGCTCCGGATGACCAGGAAAAGCGCCGACCCGCCTGGTTTGAGAGAGTCGGCGACCTCTTTGGCGAACTTCTTGTCCACATGATCGCCCATCAGCTTGCCGACCAGGGCGCCGCCGGCCGCGCCGACGATCAAGCCCGAGATGGGAAACAGCATGAAGACGAGCAAGCCCAGCAGCGCGCCGACACCTGCGCCAATCTTCACCCCGCGGTCCACCTCACCGTCCATGTGGACCTTGCCGCTGGCGTCCTTCACGATGACGGCAGCGTCGTCAAGGCTCAGCGCGTTCTCCTTCTGAACCTGCCGCACGGCATCGCGCGCCTTCCGCGCTTCCTCGAGGTCGTCGAATACGACCACAACAAAGTCGCTCATTCTGCTCTCCCTATCTAAGGGCGGTTACTCCTCCGCCCGGTCGGCCATCGCCTCGGCGGCGACGTCCAGGATGCGCGCCTCGCCGATCTCCTCCGAGCCGGCCGCGACTTCGGCGACGCCGACGACCATGCCAGCGCGGGCCACCTCGGCGGCAACGCCCGCAATCTCGACCTTGGCCACGCCGCTCTCCGCCAACTCAACGGCGGTCTCGCCCAACTCGGCCGAGCGCTCGGCGGCCATGTCGGCGACGCCGCGTCGCACGATGCCCTCGACCATCTCGTCCGCGCCAAGCTCGCCCACCCTGGCGCTCGTTGCGGATAGAGCCTGCGACATGGCGCGGCCGCTCGCGGCGCGGATGATCACGTCGGAGCCAATCTCCCGCAGCTGCGCGCCGCGCGCCATCAGGAACTCAGCCAGCACGGGCATCTGAAGCTGAGCCACAACCTGGCTCACCGTATCCAGCTCGCCGCCGATGCGCGCCAGCTCGAGGCCGCGCTCCAGGGCTTCCTCGCTAATCAGGCTGACGATGGTGCTCATGACCTCGATGTCCTGGGATTGGGCCAGCATTTCGGCGCCCTGCTCCATATCGAGGGTCCCCGCCGCCGCGACGACATCGCTGATGACGGCGAGACGATCAGAGACGATCGCCGCGTCTTCGGCGCGGGTCAGGTCGCTGGCGCCGGAAGCGAGCGCGGCCGCGCCCACGCGCGCCACATCCGCCGATGCCTGGATCGTCGCCACGCCCTCGGCCACGGTGTCCTCGCCCTGCACGGCGCTCTCGATCGCCATCATCTCCGTCGCGACGGCGGCCTCTTCCAGGTCGCTCTTGCGGACGGTTACCTTCGTGGACTTGCTCTTCCCTGCCATGGTCGTTGTCTCCTTTATGCGAATCGTTATGCTGATCGGCGCAGATGCCACCCTAGCCCACCTGCGTCCGTCCGAAACCGTCTTCCGCCGTCCCCCGACTCAGTAATCAACGATGGCTTGCACACGGCCGTCTTCTATCGCCTTGAGAAGCGCCGCGTGGTCCCGCGCTGTCTGATCGGCGTAGGCCCTGGCGAAGCTGGCGAGCGCCGGGTCAAAGGCGTCGCTCTTGCCCAAATATCCCGCAATCATTGCGGAATCGCCACCCTTAGCGTGGGCGCGGGCCAAAGCCCACGCGCACACTCCCGCGTAGCGCGCCAGATCCTTCCCTGTCATGTTGGTCAGAGGAACAGAGAACTTCATGTCGCGCAGCTGCCGCACATAGAAATGTCGGCCGCCGGGGCCTGTCGTCCAACCCAAAAACATGTCGCTCGCCGCCTGCATTAAGCGCTGGCCGACGACGACCCGCTCGCCGCAATGTTCGTACTGGCTCTTGCCAGCGTACGCCTCCAGAACAGAAGCGCGCGCCTCCTTGATTTGTAACAGGAGCGGGTCATTATCCCAGGCCAGGAACAAAACGACGAAGCACGCCGTCCCAACGCTCCCCACGCCAACCACTTTGAACGCGTAGTCCACGTAGCGGTAACGGTCGAGTAGCTTGCGGCGGTCGGCGGCGAGCGTAGCCGCATAAGCGTCCAGCACAACCTTCACGCCCTCTTCATCGAGGCGATTGGCTGGGTGGAAGATGAGCGGCGGCTGGTCTATGATGCGCGGGCTGCCGCTTTCGCCACTGGTAATCTTCGGATACAGATACTCTCCCACCGACTGACGCGCCTTGGCCGCGATCCGCTCACGACGGGCGCGAGCTTCGGCGTTCGACGCATTGTCTATCAACATCTTGTCGTCTATGCGCGCGTACCAGACGTCGAGGACTCGCATCTGAGAGTACTCCCGCAGACGCGAACGATACGTCTGGGCCAGGATACGTACCGAAGCCTCGCAATCAGCTTCTGACAGGCCGTTGTCCCGCCCGCAGACCACGAAGCTCGCCGCCAGGCGCTTGATGTCCCATTCCCACGGCGCTGGCAGTGTCTCATCGAAGTCGTTCAAGTCAAAAATCAGGTTGCGTTCGGGCGTAGCGAACAGCCCGAAGTTAGCCAGGTGACAGTCGCCACACGCTTGAACCTGGATACCACTCACGGGCGTGGCCGCCAGATCGTAGGCCATAAGCGCCGCCGATCCGCGTAGGAACGCGAACGGCGAGCGCGACATGCGGCCGTAGCGAATCGGGATTAGCTCAGCCACGCGCCCCGCGTTCGATTCCTCGAGAAGCTCTATCGGGTCGCGCCGATTCGAAGACGGCTGCCAGGCGGCGTGGGCGGCCCGCGGTGTTTGCGCCCGCCGCGTCTTGCCGATCTCGGCCCGCTGTGTTGGGGAGTCGAACTCAGTGGTCTGCACGCCGTCCATCAACATGGCTATCTCCTTGCGCGACGTTGCTTAGGCCGATTACACTATACGCCAGGTCGGCGTATAGCGACAGCACCATTTGGGTGCAGAAGGGTTGTGTGTTGCCCGCTGGATTGAGCGGGTCACCCGCAACTCTGGAGCAGGCCCTACTCGTCATAGGGGTCCTTAGGCTCCCGTAAGGAGGCCGCCATCTTGATGGCGACATAGCCGGCAAAGATCAGGACAATGCCGAAGACGATCCCCAGGATGACCGGGTACAGAACGTTCTGCGTCGGCTCGAACCATGCCCGCAGCGACGTCAGGGCGATCGCCGAGCCGATGAGCATACCCACCAGGATGATGCCCAGCGTCAGGCGGTTCACCGCCAGAGAGAAGCGGTCTACTCCTTTGGTCAGGTCCGACGTGTCTACCGTCACGACGAACTTGCCCTTCTTGTACTGTGTCAGCCAGCTGAATGTCGCATCCTCCAGGTTGGGCAATTCGCGCACGACCTGGCGGCCCAGGCGGATGGCCTGGCTCCGCACCTCCTGCACAACGCGTTCGGGGGTCAGCTCGCCGGTCAGCAGGTCGCGCGCCTGGGCAACCGCCGCCGTCACGAGATCGAGCTGCGGGTTCAGCGCCAGGAGTGATTGGTCCGCCTGCACGATGGCCTTCACCGCCAGGGTCAGCGAGCTGTCGAGCCGCATGCCGTACTTGTTCAGCGTCCCCGTGATCGCCTGCATGAACTCGTTGAAGCTGACGCCCGAGCGGGAGTAGATCCAGTACTTGTAGAACACGTCGGTCATGTCGGCGCGGTAGGCCGCCTCGTTCACCGGCCGCGTCTTGCGCGACATGTTAGCGGCGACCTGCGCGAGCTGCGTCGGGTCGTTCTGCGTCATGGTGAACAGCAGGTCCATCAGGTTGAAGCGCTGCTGCTGCGATAGCTCGCCGATCAGCCCCAGGTCCAGGAACGTAATCACGCCACTCCGGGTGTCCACGAACAAGTTGCCTGGGTGGGGGTCGGCGTGAAAGAAACCGTCCACAAGAATCTGCTTGATGACGGCCGCCAGGAAATTGTTCGCCAGAACGTCGCGATCCAGGCCCGCATCATCAATCGCCTGTGTCTTGGTCAGCTTGATCCCGACGACGAACTCCTCTGTCAGAACGCGCGCGCTGCTCAAGTCGAGATACACAATCGGCACGTGGATACCGGGCATATCCTTCATGTTGTCGGCGAGCCGCCGCGTGTGGTACGACTCGTTGCGGTAGTCCAGCTCGTCCATCACGCCGACGGCAAACTCGCGCGTGATGCCGATCAGGTTAATCTGGTCAACCATCTTGGAACGCCCCTGGAGAACACGCGCCACGTTCTGGATGATGCTGAGGTCCGCTTTGGTCTTGGCGATGATGTCCGGCCGCTGCACCTTGACCGCCACAAGCGTGCCGTCTGCCAGGGTCGCCTTGTGGACCTGGGCCGTGGAGGCCGCCGCAAGCGGATCGAGATCGAAAGAGGCGTAAATCTGGTCAGGCGGCTTGCCCAGCTCCGAGGTGATGATGCGGACGACCTGGTCGGAGGGAAACGGCTGCGCGCTGCTCTGGAGGCGCGTCAGCTCGTCGGCCCACTCCGGCGGGAGCGAGTCCGACTGACTGGCGACCATCTGGCCGAACTTGACCCACGTTGGCCCCAGGCTTTCCAGAAGGATGCGCGTCTTTTCGGGCAGAGAGAGATTCAGGTTGGGATTTGGCTCCTGATACATGAATTCGTAGACACGCGCCCGCCACGCCCCCGGCGGGCGGCCGGTCATCACCACGTCGGTCCCAAAGACGAATAACTTGTTGTAGATCTGGCTGACGCGGATGCTCTCGACCAGGCCGCTACCGCGGATGACCGGCAGCCGCTCGATGAATTGCCAGTACGCCTGGTCGGGGTCGCCCTTCATGACTCGTGGCTGGTTGACCCCGGTCAGAACCGCGATAGCCGTCTCAAAGACGCTGAGCAAGATGCCGCCGAAGATGATGCGCACCCACGCGGGGTTGGTGATTTGCCAGGTGACAGGGGCCAGCGTCACGAACAGCCAGAACGTGACAATATTGACGACGATGATCGAGATGCCGAAGGACCAGACAATGAAGTTGCCGGTGAGGCCTAGCAGCAAGGGGCGGATGTATCGAACGATGAGGGTGTAGAGGATCCCCAACAGTAGCAGCACGACGACGATGAAGATCAAGCGCACGACCCCAGTTGACTCCTGCGCGAAGCTCTCCCAACCAAGAAACCGAATCAGTGGTGCGGCATCAACGAGCGTAATGCCGGGCACGAGGGCGACGGTGATGATAAGAGCGAGTGTGTTCGCCACGGTTTGAGCAAAGAAGTGTCTCATGAGCCAGCCCCTTATTGATGACCTAGCCAATTGTGAAAACCCTGGCTAACTCTGTCGTGGATGACTACTCGTTCAAAGTGATGCCAGCGAGCAGGTTCTGTCGTGGCAGAACCTCCGGCACGTCCTCTAGCTCAGGCAGGTCTTTACCGGCCGCGGCCAGACGGCGCGCATACCACGCCGCCAGCGGTTGCGCTGACAGGCCGTGGGCCAGCACGCTGAGCAGAATCGTCCAGGTCACCACCGACGCCAGCAACCCTGCTTCCGTCTGCGCCTGCCGCAACTCTTCGAAGGCCAGAAGACCGAAGACGACCGAGGCCAGCCCGCGCGGGCCGAACCAGCCCATGAGTAGCCGCGTGTCCACCCGCAGATGGAGGCCGTACAGGGCCAGGAAGACCGGCAGCATGCGGATCAATGTCAGGCTCAGCAGCGCGTACAGAATGACCCTCGGGTCGAGATTGCCCAGCGCCGCCGGTACGACGAACACCGCGCCGAACAAGGCCCACACCCCCAGCGACAGCACCGTTCCCACGGTTTCGCTGAACTCGGTAAACTCGGCCAGCTGACCGCGGCTGCCCGCGCCAAAGGCAATGCCGCCGACAAAGGCGGCGACAAAGCCGTTTCCTCCCAGCCCCACGGAAACCAGATACGAGGCCAGGGCCAGCGCAAAGACGGCCACTTGCAGGGGTGAGCCCATCGTCCAACCGCGACGGTAGGTATACGACAAGAACCGGCCACCGACCACGCCGATGACCACGCCGACCAGGACCGCAATCCCGATCTGCTCGGCGGCCCCGAGCAGCCAGTGGTTCTGACCGACGCTCTCTTCGGCGACCGCCAGCGAGAGGAACAGGGTCACGAAGGGCGTGGCGAGGCCGTCGTTGAGGCCGCTCTCTACGTTCAAGGCGCGACGGATCCGCACCGGGACCTTGGGGTTGGTGAAGATGGGCAGGCCGAGCGCCGCATCGGTTGGCGCCAGGATAGCGGCGATGAGTAGCGCGAAGCCCACGCCTTGCCCGGCGAACAAAACGAATGCGAGCGCCGCGCCCAGGACCAAGGTGAGGATGAAGCCGATGCCGAGGAGCCTGGCCGGCAGCATCGCATCGGATTCAACACGCCGATAGCTCAGGGTCGAGGCGTCGGCGAAGAGCAGGATCACGAGGGTAGATTCGGCGAGGGTGCGGATGCCTTCGCTGCTGGGTGACATCTGGAGGAGGCCGATCCCACTGGGACCGAGAACTGCTCCGATGACCACGAATACCATCGGCATCGTGATGGACCAACGTCCCAGGAGAATGCCGACGCCCCCATAGACCGCGATGAGGATGGCGAATATGGCGAGACCTAGCTCAGCCTGCATACATGATCCCCCGCCGCCCAGTCTCGAACTGGCAGCCACACGCTGAAAGCGCCATCCCTACTCCTAGCATAGCACGGCAGCGTTCGTCCCGCTACAGCCTTTAAGGTGTAGAGAGGATGTATTGGTCACAACGTGACGACCAACATTCGGCTCGGTCCGAGGTCGTCGCTGCTACGACTGCGAGAGGATACCAAGCGTTGTTGCCTTCGCCACAGCCTCCCGCCGCCCGGAAACCAGGAGCTTCTGATAGATATTGACAGTATGCCGCTTCACGGTCGGCGGCGCGATGAACAGGCGCTCGCCGATCTCGCGGTTGCTCAGCCGTTCCGCGAGCAAGGCCAGAATCTCCATCTCACGCTCGGTCAGCGGTTCGATCAGGCGTGCATTTCCCTTGCTTTCGCTTGTCCGGGGTCTGGCATGGGGTAGCAGCACGCAGGCCTCCTCAATGCGGGCCACGAACGCGGGTACAGCCGTCTGCCCCTTCAGTCGCTGAAGGAGGGAGGCCATGGCCGGGCCGAGGTCGGCGAAAACGCGCAAGAAGCCGCCTGGCTGCGCCAGCCGCACAGCCTCTTCGAGCGTCGCAAGCGCCGCCGTCTCATCACCCTCGGCGTCGGCGAGGAGCGCCTGCAGCGCAAGCACCTGAATATGGATGGGAACGTTGTGCGTGGCGACTGCCATATCGAGGAAGCGCGGTAGAAGCGCACGGGCCTGCCGCCGGCTGTAGGCTGTGTTCTGAGCGAGGAACTCCTTGGGGAGCACGAGATGGTTCGCGTAGAAGAGGGGCATGACCCCCAGCGCCATCGAGGTCCCGACCGCCCAGCGCGCGGCGGTCACGGTGTCGCCCTGCCGCAGCGCCAACTCAGCCTGGAGGGCCTGCAGCACGGCTAGCAGGCGGCTGTTCCTCATCTCTAGCACGCGGGTCATCGCCGTCTCGACAATCTGCTGCGCCTCGGTCGAGCGCCCCAGGGCCTCGCAGGTGAGGGCCAGGATGGCGGCGCTATGGACGAGGGCGAGGGCGCTGCTTGCGCCCAGGGGATCCTCGAGTATGGCTCGCGCTTCGGCCTCCGCCGCCCCGAGATCATTCCGCTGGTAGGCGACACAGGCGCGGAAGTAACGCGCCCAGTTCAGCGACTCACCGCGCACTGCATCCTGCGCGTCATCTACACTTTGGGCGGCTGTGAGGGCCAGTCCGTTCAGGTCACCGTCCAGCCACTCTAAGAAGCCCCAGGCTAATCTCATCCGCCGCCGATCGAGGTCCGAGGCATCCCCTACGCCGTGGATACCCTCGGCCATGACGGTGTAAGCCGTGTCTCGGTCTCCAGCCATATGGTAAGCGGCGGCAAGGTGAACCCGAGCATGGACACGCACAGTGTACGCGTCCAGGGGCAGGCGCTCGAGCGCTTGGCGGCCCGTCTGGATGCTCTTCTCAGCGTCGCTAGCGTAATAGTGCGCCAAAGTCGCCAGGGTATCCAGCTCACCGAGCAGGGCAAGCGCCTGGTCGGGCGGTAGGGCAAGCTCCTGGATGCGCGCCCTGGCCCGCTCGCCGAGTTGTACCATGGTCGCAATGTCGGCCCGCCGCGACTGCGTCAGCCACACCTCGGACATCAGCACGTGGGGCGACTCCCAGGCTTCGGCCGGCAGCAGACGCAGGCATTGCTCCAGCCGGCGCCACTGCTCGTAGTTCATCAGATCGTAGCGATGCCGCACGAGGACAGATACAGCTGCGCCTGTATCGTGGGCGGCAAGGGCATGGTCCAGCGCCTCTTCCAGCAGACCGTGGCCGGCGAACCAGGCGCTCGCCCGCCGATGCAGGTCTTCGATCTCGGCCGCGCTGTGGCGCTGGCGGAGCTGCCGCTGGAGAAGCTGGCGGAACAGGTGATGATAGCGATACCACATTCCCTCCGGGTCGAGGCCGACCAGGAACAGGTTCAAGCTCTGCAACCGCTCGAGGAACTCGTCGCCCCGCGCCGCCGTCTGATCGCACACCGCCGCGCACAGTGACGCGCCAAAGCGGTCCAGGATAGCGGTCTTGACGAGACACTCCTGCATCTCCGGCGGCTGCTGCGCCAGGACCTCTTCCAGAAGATAGGCCATCGCGTAACCGGGACTGACCTGCATGTCGGCCAGGGCCTGCCGAGGGTCAACGGCATCGCGCAGGACAATGGCCGCCAGGTGCAGCGCGGCCGGCCAGCCTTCCGACTGCTCGATCAGCATGCCGACCTCGTCATCGGTCAAGGGTATGGTCAGACTGCGCGTCAGAAGCGCCGCGCTCTCCTCGGCGTTCAACCGCAGATCCCGACTCCGCAGCTCGATCAGCTGCCGCCGCGTCCGCAGACGGCTCAAGCCCAGCGCCGGATCCTGGCGCGTGACGATGATAAGGTGAAAGCCGCGCGGCGGGTGAAGCAGAACGGCGTGGAGCAGACTGTCCACCGCCGCGCTGCTGGCGGCCGCGTAGTCGTCGAGGACGAGGACGTACCCATCCCCGCCCTCCGCCGCCATCCGGTCCGCCAGGGATTCGAGGTCGCTAACAAAGTAGCCGACAAGGGCGTCCACGGGCGGTAGAACCTGGGCGTTCAGGCATTCGAGAGTATTGGCACAAGCGCCGGGCGCCAGCGTGCGCAGGGCCGCGACGACGTAGGCCAGAAACCACGACGGGTCGCTATCGTGGCGGTCGAGGGAGAGCCAGGCGCACCCAATAGGTTTCCCCTTGCGCCGGCTCAGGTGTTCAAGCCATTGGCGCGCCAGGGTCGTCTTGCCGAACCCCGCCGGCGCCGAGATGAGCGTCAGGGGAACACGCAGGCCGTTGTTCAGCCGCGCCAGGAGGTGCGGCCGGTCCAGCACATCTACGAAACCGCGCGGGGGATGCAGCTTCGTTTCGAGCAGTGGGTCAACACTGGTGCGGGGCAGCATTTCAGGCGACAACATGGGGCAGTATTCCAAGGTCTCGCGCCGTGACCACGGCCTCGCGACGGTTCCGGGCATGTAGCTTACGGCAACAGCTCACGATGTGCCGCTTTACCGTCTCCGGCGAGATCACCAGCATGTAGGCGATTTCCTTCGTCGTACATCGTTCGGCCAAGAGCGCCAGCACTTCGGTTTCACGCGCTGTGAGAGGTTCGATCCACATGCTGTCCGCGTCCGAGATCGGCAGCGTCGCATCATGCCCAGAGGCGGAGAGAATCCTGAGCACGAAGTCGGGATGGGACCCCGACTTGCCCACAAGATGCAGCAGCCCCCGCATAGCGGGGCCAAGGTCGGCGAACACCCGCACGAGACCGCCCGGCTCAGCCAGAGCAAGGGACTGGGTCAGCGTAGCGACCGCCGCCGCTCGATGCCCGTTCGCGTGATGGAGCAGGGCTTGCAGCGCCAACACTTCGATGAGGATGCGGCGATTGTGGGTTGCTGTGGCGAAATCCTGGAGGCGGTGCAAGGTGTCGGCGGCCTGCTGTCGGCTCGTCGGCGTGTCCTGGGCCAACAGAATGCGGGAAGGCGTGAGTTGCGGGGCGTAGAACAGGGGCATCGGCGTCAGGGGTAGCGAAGGGCCTGCCTTCGCCAGCCACTGGGACGCGCCCGTCACATCTCCCTGACGCGCCATGAGGTCGGCCCGAAAGGCTTCCGCCACCCGCGCGAGCGCGGGAGCCTGCCGGGCCACACTGCGCGCCACCATCTCGTCGGCCACCTGGCGCGCTTCGGCTGATCGCCCCTGCGCCTGGAGCGCCCGCGCCAGGACGAACCCGCTAAGGAGCAATGGATGTCCCAGGCCATGCGGGTCGAGCGCATCCACCACACGACGCGCCTCGCGCTCGGCCGCCGCAAGTTCACTACGCTCATAGTGAACGCACGCCTGGAAGTGATGGCCCCACGCCACCGTCTCGGTACGAGCGGCGAATTCACCCAGGGCTGTGATACGCAGAGCGGCCAAGTCCAGGGCGCTCAGATCGCCTTCCATCCAGTACAGGAAGCCCGCCGAAACGAGCGACCGGCCGCGCGCGATGGCGACCGGAATCTTGTCCTCACTCGTCCCCTCGGCGATCGCGCTGTGGGCGCGCTCCATCTCACCCATAAGCTGATACCCGCCCGCGAGAAATAGCCAGGCGTAGCTGCGCACCAGATACCAATCGCGCGGCAGAATGTCGAGGGCGCGGCGGGTATGGAAGATGCACTTCGGTCCGTCGGCCGCGCCGTGATAGAGCAGCATCCCGCGCAGAACGTCCAGCTCGGCCCGCCGATACCGCATATCCTGCCCGCGTTGTTCCGCCTGCGCGAGGCATTCGTCAATCTCCGGCAAGAGGTCTTTAACCGCGAGGATGCCCCCGCCAAAGGTATGCGTCAGCCATGCCCGCGCCAATAGGAGATCAGGATACTCCGTGTGCGCCGCAGTGGGGAAGAGACGAAGCCAGCGATCGAGGCGGAGCCATTGTTCGCCGTTCATAACCTCGTGACGGTAGCGCGCGAACACGCCCGCCGCCGCCGCCACATCCTCACCTGTGAGGGCATGCTGGAGCGCCTCCTCCACCAGCCCTTGCTTCGCAAACCACGCGCCGCCACGTCGGTGGATGGCGCCAATCTCGGCCGCGTCATACCGCCGCGTCAGCTGCCTTCGCAGCAAATCTCGGAATGAGTGGTCAAAGCGGAACCACTCGTCGTGGGCATCCAGCGCCGTCACGAAGAGATTCGCGGCGCGGACGTGCTTCATGAGAACTTCGCCCCTCACCCCGCCCTCACCCACAGCTTCGACCAGAGGCGAGCAGAAGCGATCGAACACCGACAAACGCAGCAGCGCATCCTTGACTTCTTCAGGCTGGCGAGCCAGCACCTCATCCAGCATGAACGTCGTCATGCTGCGAGGCAAGGCCGCTAGCGTCGTCGCTATCTCCTGCGGCTCATCGAGGCCGAGGAGAGAGAGCGAAGCCAGGTGGACCGCCGCCGCCCAGCCCTCGGTCTGCTCGGCGATGGCCGTGATCATGGCCTCGGTCAGCGGGGTTGAAACGGTCGTTTGCAGGACTTGCGTGACTTCCTCAGTGGTCAGCCGCAGGTCCTTGCTTCGGATTTCGACGAGTTGGCGGTTCGCCCGCAGGCGGCTGAGAGGCAGCGAGGGGTCCATGCGGCTGACAAGCACAAGGTGCATCCCGGGCGGTGGATAGCGCAGAAGCTCGGCGAGCAACGCCGACACGGCGGTTGCCTGGACTCCTTCATAGTCGTCCAGGACAAGGACAAAGTCGGTCGCGACGCTGCCATCCCCATTGCGGAGTTGACCGAGATCGTTGGCGAGAATGGTCGAGATCCGCACGTTATCAGGCAGCCTCGGCCCGCCGAGGAGGCTCATGATGCCCGGGCAAGCGTCGGGGAACAGCGAGCGCAGGGCGGCCACCAAGTAGGGAAGGAACACCGCCAGGTCGCCATCCTGCGAGTCGAGGCATAGCCACGCGGTAGGAATGCCCGGTGTGCGGGTCTTGTGGAGGTGATCCAGCCACTGGCAGACAAGGGTCGTTTTGCCCGCACCGGCGGCAGCAGATAACAGTGTCAGCGGCGCTTCGAGGGCCGCGTCCAGGCGAGCAACAAGGGCAGCGCGCCACACAAGGTCACCATCGAGCTGTGGGCGGCGCAGCTTGGTCGGCAAAACAAGCGGGAGGCTCATGCGGGAATGCTCCCTCGCGAGCGGCAAACGACACACTGACGCCGCCACGAAGACATAGCGAATATGACCGAGACTCTGACGCCGCGACCGCTAACTCAATCCTCAGCACATCCGAGGTCAGCGGCCCACAAGTGAGGAATCGTTTTCGTGTCCAGCTTTTTTTACACTTTTCGACAAAAACCATTATACTCTCATCTGGTTGACTGTCAATCCCTGGGCGGCCCATACAGGTGTAGAGACGCCGACATGTGCGTCCGTTCTGCACCTTTTTGGTGAAGTGGCCGGACGAACCAGGGCAAAACGTCATCTGTCTGCCAGGCGCAAACGGCGTTGCGTCGCGGCAGGCAGGCGCACACGCTATCCAAAACCGGCTGCCGCGTGACGCGCTCAACAGATCTGCATCTACGCCGACAACCTCACACCTGTAGGAGACTAGACATGGCAACACTGACCGCGTTGAAGTTCGAGACCGCTGATGGCGCGAAGCAAGGGCTGGATCTGATGGAGAGCCTGCAGAAGCAGGGCCTCATCCAGGTTCAGGACGGCGCGATCGTGACCTGGCCCCAGGGCAAGAAGAAGCCCAAGACTGAGCAACTGCATAGCATGGGTGGCGTCGGCGCGCTGGGCGGCGCCTTCTGGGGTCTGCTGTTCGGTCTGTTGTTCTTCATCCCCTTCCTGGGTCTGGCTATCGGCGCCGCCATCGGCGGCCTGATGGGCCACTTCTCGGACTACGGCATTGACGACAACTTCATCAAGTCCGTTCGTGACCAGGTCACCGAGGGTACGTCCGCGCTGTTCCTGCTCACTGACAACGCCGTGCAGGATAAGGTCATTGACGCGATGAAGGGTCTGCCCAAGTTCACGATCATCTCGACCAACCTCTCGAAGGAGCAGGAAGACAAGCTCAAGGCCGAGTTCGGCGAGGACTAAGCCAGCCTCTTCCCGCTTTGGCGGATGTTCTAAGTCTGTGGCAAAATGATAGGCAACATCCCTCGAGGGTGTTGCCTATCTTGTTGTGACGCTGAGCGAGGGTCGCATGGCAGAGTCTCACGGGAAGCTCGCCCAGGCGCGTCAGCTTGTCGCGGTACAGGCGCAGCGCTACGTCCCCATCCTGTCCTGGTTGCCGCGATACTCACGCGATGGGTGGCAACCCGACTTGATCTCGGGGCTAACGATTGGCGGAACGATGATCCCCGTCGCGCTGGCTTACGCCGAAATGGCGGGGGTGCCGGCCCAGTCGGGGCTGTACGCTGCCTTCGCGGCGATCGCGGCGTATGCGATTTTCGGCACGAGCCGCCAGCTCAAGGTCACGACCAGTTCGACGATGGCGGTCATGTCGGCCGCCGTCGTCGCGCCGCTCGCCGCCGGCGGTTCCGACGCCTATCTGGCGCTTAGCTCGGCTCTAGCGATGATCGTCGGCCTCATCCTTATGATTGCCGGCTTCGCGCGCCTTGGCTTCATCTCGGACTTCCTCTCGAAATCGGTTGTGACCGGCTTCATCTTTGGGCTGGCCCTCACCATCGCTATCGGGCAAGCGCCCAAGTTGTTCGGTGTGCCGTCGGGCAGCGGCAACTTCTTCCAGCAGACCTACCAGCTACTCCTCAACCTCCCCCAGACCAACCCATACACCTTCGCCATCGGCGCGGGAGCCATCGCCCTCATCCTCATCCTCAAACGCCGCTTTGCGCGCATACCGGCCGCGCTCGTGGCGCTGGCCGTCGGCATCCTGGCCGTCACGCTCCTCAACCTCGACGCCAAGGGGGTGAGTGTCGTCGGTGAGATTCCGACCGGCCTGCCGACGCCGACAATCCCGCGCATTGGTATCGGGAGCTTCTTCTTTCTGCTGGCTGGCGCAGCGGGCATCGTGTTCCTGGCAGTCGGCGAGTCGCTTGGGGCGGCGCGCGCCTTCGCCACCCGCCATCGGTACGATATTCAGCCGAATCAGGAGCTGATTGCGCTTGGCGTCGCAAACTTGTCGGCGGGCGTAATGCAAGGCTTCACTGTTGACGCCAGCCTGTCACAAACAGCCGCCGCCGATGCGGCGGGCGCTCGCACGCAACTTTCCGGACTGGTGACGGCCGGCGTCATTGTTCTCACGCTCCTGTTCCTGGCGCCGTTATTCTACAATCTGCCAAATTCCGTCCTTGCCGCCGTCGTCATCACTTCCGTGATCGGTCTAATGGATGTCGGCGAGTTGAAGCGCTACGCCCAGATGCGGCGCACAGATTTGCTGGTGGCGCTCACCGCCCTGTTCGGCGTTCTCGCGACAGATGTCCTGACCGGCCTTGTGATCGCCGTCCTGCTCTCGCTCATCCTGCTCCTATATCGTGCCAGCCGACCGTACATTGCTATTCTTGGTCAGGTGCCGGAGAAGCCGGGGGAGTATGGGGACGTGGGACGCCACGCCCGCTACGCCCAGGTGTCGGGTCTGCTCCTCATGCGTGTGGACGCCCCGCTGTATTTCTTCAATGCCAATGTTGCCCGCGACCAGATCCTCAGCCAGGTCGCGGCGACACACCCGCGCGCCGTCGTTCTGGACATCGGCGCGAGCGCCGACCTGGACATCTCCACGACAGACATGCTGCACGAGCTGGCGGCGACGTTGCGCGACGACAAGGTGGACTTGATGCTCGCGCAGGCGCGCGGCTCAGTGCGCGATCGCCTGCGAAAGACAGGCACGATAGAGGTCATCGGGGAGCATCACATCTATCGAAGCATAGAAAGCGCGGTGCATGACTTCGTGAGTCGCCAAGAGGGTGCAACGACCGAGGTCGGAATTGCCGTGGGCGGCGCAAGGCCGCCCAACTCCCCCGTGTAACCCCGCCCTAGACTCGTCCCACGGTGAGCCTCGCAGACGCCTGATGTGTCACACGTCTAGCGACAGTCCTGTCGTAACGACTTCTGAACTTTACCAAATTGTCGTCGCCATTATGCTCGCGCTGGAGAGCCATCTCCAGCGCCTCCGATGGGCGGTGGAGTTGCCACTCCACCGCCAGCGGAATGCGGCGACAATTGGTGAAAGTTCATCAGTCGTTTCCCAGCCCACAGAACGGCTGAAGTCGTGACTACGCTCCCGCTATTGGACGTGCGACTAGCATGTAGATTTCACCGTGGGATGAGTATAGACGCCCTACCCCTGTGGGCGCGCCGCCGGGCCGCTTTCCTCTTGCTCCAGATCCTCGAGCTGCAAAGTCAGCGCGTCAATGGACACCTGAATCTCGCGCAGCGAGAGGCCGAGGGACACCAGCAGCAGGACGAGGCTGGCCCCGAAGATCCACTGTCCCAGGACCACCTGTCCGGCGAACAGGACGAACATGCTGAGCACGCAGCCAAAGAAGCTCGACACGCCGAAGACCTGCATGTTGCGAATGATGACGATGCGGTAACGCAGATTCGCAAGCTGACCCAGAATCTTGGGGTCCGGCTGGGCGCGATAGCGCGCGTAGAGATCGCGCATGAGGGCGGCCAGCGTCAGAAAGCGATTGGTGTAGGCCAGGAGCAAGAGCGAAATAGCGGGGAAGAGCAGCGCCGGTGTTGTCAATGTCAGTTCCATGTCATGAGACTCCTACTGGCGTGGATACTATGGCGAAGTATAGCTGATTCTGCCAGGTCGGGCGCCCCTGTATCGCTTGTCCAACCCCGCAACTCCCCTGCGCAGAGATTGGACACCACGCGCTAACGAGGGGATAATAGCGGCGGCAAACGAATAATGCGGAGGCATTCCACCAATGAGCGCCACCCTTGTCAACCTCATCGTCATCATGGAGAACGTCTACAAAGCGTTCCCTCCCAAGAATCTGCTACCGTTCCGCAAGAGCGACGCGAAGATCGAACCGGTGCTGAAGGACATCACCATGGGCGTGCCGAAGGGCGAAATCTACGGCTTGCTCGGCCCAAGTGGCTCCGGCAAGACAACGACCATGCGCATGATGTTGGGGACATACTTCCCCACGGCCGGGCGGGTCGAAGTCATGGGGACGCCCCCCAACAAGTGGAACCGCGAGTTGCAGTCGAAAATCGGCTACGTGCCGCAGCTCTTCGTCCTCTACCCCGACCTGACGGTCAGGCAGAACATGGAGTTCATCGCGTCGGTCTATGCCGTCCCCCTGGCCGAGCGGCGCAAGCGCATCCCTGAGATACTCGACCTGGTGGAGCTGACAGCGGCGCAGAATCGGCCGGCCGGCAAGATCTCCGGCGGCATGCAGCGGCGACTGTCTATCGCCGCCGCCCTCATCCACCAACCGCCGCTCCTCTTTGTGGACGAGCCAACCGCCGGCATTGACCCCATCCTGCGCGCGAAGATCTGGGACGAGTTCCGGCGGCTCAAGCAGCTCGGGACCACGCTGTTCGTCACGACACAGTATGTCAACGAAGCTGACCTGTGCGACCGGGTCGGCATCATGAATCGAGGCGAGCTAATCGCCAACGGGACGCCGGATGAGTTGCGCGAACAGGCATTCGCCGGCGAAAGCCAGGTGATTGACGTGACGACAGCGACGCCCCTGCCGCCGAGTCTGCCCAACCTGGGGTCTGAGCCACTGGTCAAGAGTTTTGAACGCCTGTCGGAGCGCCGCATCCTGGTTCGTGTTCAATCGTCCGGGCGAGACATGGAAGAGGTCGTGCAGGCGCTACAGAGGGACGGCGTGGCAATCGAGCAGCTCAACGCCCGCTCCGTCGAATTCGACGACGTATTCCTGCGGATTGTCAACGATGCTGGCCGGCGAGTCCACGCGGGCATAGGGGGAGTGTCATGAGCGCCTTTCTTCGCTTCACTGCTTTCACGCTCAAGGAATCGTATGAGATTTTGCGGCAGCCGATTCTCATCGGCTCGCTGATCCTCGGCCCGTTCGCCATCCTGCTCATCTTCGGCGTGGGATACACCGGCCGCCAGCCTGCGGTGCGCTTGGGACTGATCATGCCGCCCAACGAGCCGCAGATCGCCAAGATTGTGGACGAGGTCAAGCGCTATAACGAAATTGACCTGGTCTTGCTGACCACCAGCGAGCAGGAAGCGCATACGGCGCTCGTCAATGGGACTGTCGAAATCGTGGCGGCCATCCCGGCGAACGCCGCCGAAGCGGTTCGCAGCGGCAAGCAAATCGAGGTCAAGGAGACGGCGTACCAGGTGGATCCAGTGCGGGTCAGCTACGCCCAGGTCATGACCCAGTTCGTCGTGGATTACCTCAACCGCCAGTTCCTGGCCCAGGGCGCGGAGCGCGTGCAGGACATCAGCAGCACCGTCGACTCGTACTCGACCAAGAGCCTGGACGACCTGATCAGCGTAATCGGCAAGGTGAACAGCCCGCAGTTCGCCAAGACACAGCAGGATATTGGTCGCGCAACGGCCGTGACCGAAGGTCTGATTAAGGGCTACGACCAGCTGAACCCCAACGCTCAGGCAGCCATTTCTGCGCTCGGCGCGGGGAGCGGCTTCAACCCGACACAGGCGCGCACGCAGCTGACCACTCTGCGCGACAGCCTGTTGCAGATCGGCGACGAGATGAAGTCGCTCAGCCAGAACGCGGGCGAGTACCAGGCTCAGCTCGAGGAAGCGCGCAGCAACCTGGCTCAGCTTCAGGCGGCGGCCAAACAGATGCAGGCCATACCCGCCGAGGTCTTCGTTTCCCCGGTTGTCACGCAGTTCGTGAACATCGCCCGCTTCCAGCCGACGTACATCGCGTTCTACGCGCCGGCGGTGCTGGCCCTGCTCCTGCAACACCTCGCCGTCACCTTTGGCGCGCTCTCGCTCGTCCGTGAGCGCACGCGCGGCACGCAGGAGTTGTTCAGCGTCGCGCCTATTACCGCCGGCGAGGTCGTGATCGGCAAGTACACCGCCTACATGCTCATCCTCATGGCGGTGGCGGCCATCCTCACCCTCTTAATGCTGGCGATGCTGCGCGTGCCGATGCTCGGCTCATGGCCGGCGTACATCCTGGTCGCCCTTCTCGTCTGCCTGGCGTCCCTCGGCTGGGGCTTCTTCATCAGCGTCATCTCCGAAACCGAGAGCCAGGCAGTGCAGTTCGCCATGCTGCTGCTCCTGGCGTCCATCTTCTTCGGTGGCTTCTTCCTGCCGTTGCCGTCGCTGGAGCCAATCGTGCGCGTGATCTCCTACCTGCTGCCGGTGACCTACGGCACCCAGGCGCTCCAGGAAATCATGCTCACCGCGCGCCTGCCACAAACCTATCTCTGGGTCGGCCTGAGTGTGTTAAGCCTCGTGCTCTTCGCATTCACAGTTGGGCTGTATCACCGCCAGACGGCCAGATCGTAGGTGACTATGGCAGAGAACGCGATCCTGAAGAAGCTGTACCTGAAGCCGGGCTATCGGGCCATCATCCTGAACGCGCCCCCATCCTACGGGGCGGTGATCGCCGACATCCCACCGACGGTCACCGTGGCCGAGACCTTGACCGGCGAGTTCGACTTCATCCAGGTGTTCGTCGTCAAGCGCGCCGACCTGGAAGCCGCGGCCCACTCTCTAGCGGCGGCGCTGAAGCCGGACGGGCTGCTGTGGGCAACCTACCCGAAGGCGAAGGCGCTCGGAACGGACCTCAAGCGCGAAACCGTGTGGGAAGCGCTCCAGCCGGCCGGGCTGCGGCCCGTCGCCCAAGTCGCCATTGACGATACGTGGTCGGCGCTGCGTTTCAAGCACGATGGGGGACCGTGACGATGCTCGACATTCAGCGGCTGCGCGACGATACACCGGGGGTGGCGCACGTCATCCATCTCAACAACGCGGGCGCGGCGCTCATGCCGCGCCCTGTCCTTGACACCGTCACGCGGCACCTGGAACGCGAGGCCCAGATCGGCGGCTACGAGGCGGCCGACGAGGCAGAGAAACGGTTGGAAGGCGTGTACACGTCACTGGCGAAACTCGTCAACGCCGCGCCCGACGAGATTGCCGTTATCGAGAACGGCACTCGCGCCTGGGACATGGCGTTCTACGCCCTGCCGCTGACGGCCGGCGACGTCATCCTCACCTCGGACACGGAGTACGCCGGCAACTATATCGCCTATCTCCAGCGCCGCGTCCGGGACGGCGTCGAGATTCGCGTCATCCCCAACGACGAACAGGGCGGCGTGTCGCTGATCGCCCTCCGCTCGATGCTCGGCGACGAGCGCGTGCGCCTCGTCTCCCTCCCGATGCTTGCCACCAACGGCGGCCCCGTCCAGCCGGCCGCCGAAATCGGCGCTCTGGCGCGAGCCGCCGGGGTGTGGTATCTGCTGGACGCGATCCAGACGGTCGGGCAGATGCCGATTGACGCGCAAGCCATTGGCTGCGACATGCTATCGGCGACGAGCCGCAAATATCTCCGGGGACCACGGGGCATGGGGTTTCTCTACGTGCGCGGCGACCTGTACCGCCGCCTGGAGCCGCCGCTGCTCGATCTGCACGCCGCGCGTCTGACCGGCGCCGAGAGCTATCGCCTGCGCGGGGATGCGCGGCGTTTCGAGAACTGGGAGACGAATATCGCGGCGAAGCTGGGCATGGGCGCGGCGGCCGACTACGCCCTGGCGACCGGCGTCGAAGCCATCTGGGCGCGGATCAGCGGCCTTGCGGCCTCGCTGCGCGCCCGCCTCGGTGGGGTCAAGGGTGTCACTGTCACTGACACCGCCGCGCATCTATCCGGCATCGTCACCTTCACCGTCGCCGGGTACACAGCGGCCGAAGTTCAAGCCAGGCTGGCCGGGTTGACGCCGCGCATCAACGTGACCGTGTCAACCCGCTCCTCGACCCTCCTGGACATGACAGCCAGGGGCCTCGAGAGCGTGGTGCGCGCCTCCGTGCATGCCTACAACATCGAAGCGGAGATTGAGGCCCTGGCAGACGCGCTCACCCGGCTCGACTAATCCCCCACCATCTCGCGGAGAGGCGCCGGCAGAGGGAGCTTCAAGAGCGTCGAGGCAAACGTGACCGACCGCGTGGCAAACGACACGCCATAGCCGTTGCTGAAGCTCGTTCCATTCACCGCGTAGACATACCAGTCGTAGGGCGTTGCGACCTTGAGACCGCAGGCCGACGACTTCGCGCTAGTCAGGAAGTCTGTGGCGCCCGACACCGGGTTGCCCACGCACACCTCCGTCCCAGTTTGATCGCTCAAGCCCCACGCGTAACGCTCGGTCGGCAGGTTGTTCGCCCGCTGTGTCCATTGGAACTGGACCGGAACGAAGACCCGGCTGCCGTCAGCAGGGCTATTGAGCGCGAACGTTGCGATGTCGAAGCTCGGCAGATTGAGGTTCTGTCCGGCGACGTAGGACGCAATCAGGGCCGTCTTCCAGAAGAAGAGGTAGCTACTGGTGTTGGAGTTGACGAACGCCACGTAGTAACTCTGCCCAACATTCAGCGCTGGTGGGTTTGCGAATGTATAGGCGCCGTTAGCCCCTGTCGTTGTCGTCTGAACCGGCGTAGCCGCCGTCGGGTCGCACAGGCGGAGATCCGTTTGTCCACACGTGTAAAGCCCGACTTGAATCCCTGGCATGAAGCTTGAGCCGAACTGAACCGAGCCTTTGATGCTGCCGGGGGCGACGGTGGGGGTGATCGTCGGCGTCGGTGTTCGCGTCGGCGTGTTGGTTGGTGTGTTGGTCGGCGTGTTGGTTGGCGTATTGGTCGGCGTGTTGGTTGGCGTATTGGTTGGCGTGTTCGTCGGCGTGTTGGTTGGCGTGTTCGTCGGCGTATTCGTCGGCGTGTTGGTTGGCGTGTTGGTTGGCGTGTTGGTTGGCGTGTTCGTCGGTGTGTTCGTCGGCGTGTTCGTCGGTGTGTTCGTCGGCGTGTTGGTTGGCGTGTTCGTCGGCGTGTTCGTCGGGGTGTTGGTCACCGTCGGCGTGTTTGTCGGGGTGTTGGTGACCGTCGGCGTGTTCGTCGGGGTATTGGTGACGGTCGGCGTGTTCGTCGGGGTGTTGGTCACCGTCGGCGTATTCGTCGGGGTGTTGGTGACCGTCGGCGTGTTTGTCGGGGTGTTGGTGACCGTCGGCGTGTTCGTCGGCGTGTTGTGCCGTCGGCGTGTTGGTCGCGGGGAGAGTGCCTGTCGGCGTATTCGTCGGCGTGCTGGTCACCGTCGGCGTGTTGGTCGCCGGGAGAGTACGAGTCGGCGTTGCCGTCGCCGATGCGGTCGGCGTCAGCGTGATCGTGGGCGTCGGCGTTCGAGAGGGGCGCGGGGTGGGTGTGTCCGGGCAGCCGGTGGGGGTCGCGTCCACGCTAGCCGGCTCACTGCTCACACCGGAGTCGCTCGACGGCGCGGCCCCTGCCGGCAGCGCCGCCGCGTAGCCGGCGACGAAGACGGCCAGAAGAGCCAATAGAACGATTGCCAGCCGGGGTCCGCTGATTCGCATATATCACGACCACATCTTGGGCGAAAGAAAACGGGAAACAACGATAAACAGACGACGCGAAAAAGGCGCCTGGCCCCCGCGTCACTCGACGGGCGGTTCACAAAAGCGACAGGCGAAGAAGAATACCACCACTCGTTTGTGGCGTGCAAATCCATCGGGTGCGCGTCGCGCCCAGTGTCCCCTACACCTGGATAACAGTTTGGTGAGAATCCGCCCAAAACACGAGATAGGACGGCGCAGGGCAAGGCCAACGTTTGCGATATTGAGCCAACAGTGGCATAGTTATCAACCTGTTGGCGCGGCCCTCCGCCCGCCTCGTTGCCCGTTTGTTGTCCACCCTGCCAGCCATTCACGCACACGCGACATGTAGAGATGCAGGTGCCTTATGTCGTTTTCTTCGCAGCCGGAGACGGTCACACGAGCCGACATGCTCGCCGCGCTCGGACGCGGCTTCTCGGGTATTAGCGACGCCGAGCTAAGCACGCTCTGTGATCTAGCCACTGTCTGCACCTATCCTCCGCAAACACGCCTCATCCACGAAGATGCAATCGAAGATCAGTTCTACTTCATCGTCAAAGGCGACGTTTCTGTGACGGTCAAGGTTGGGAACGAGAGCGAGCGCGAGCTAACGAAGCGTACCGCCGGGCAATTCTTCGGCGAGATGGCGCTGATTGATAGAGGCCCGCGTTCAGCGAATGTCACAACGCTCGTCGAGACGACGACGCTTGAGCTGTCCACATCTCACTTCGTTTCAGCGCTGAGTCTCTGCCCAAACGTCGCATTGCGCATCATGCAGTATATCGTCTCCCAGCTTCGCCACGCCATTGACCAGAACACGCAATACTACGAGGCAGAGCTGGCCGCCGCTCGGGAGCGAGAAATGCAGCTCGCGCAGCAGGTCGAGATGCTGCGGATCGAGATAGACCAGGCGCGCCTCCAGCACGAGGTCCACCAGGTCACCGACACCGACTACTTCAGAAGCTTGACCGCCAAAGCCGGCGCCATGCGCGAGCGGCTCAATCGCGACGGCGGGAACCAGCAGGACAAATCGTGACGCATGTAGCGACGCCACGACGCCAGGCCGCGGGGGACAGAATGACATACGTCAAGTGGATGGGCCGCGAGCGTAGGGTTTCCTTCGGCTCGTTAGCTGGCGTGACGCTGCTGGCGCTGCTGGCCCTCGTTTTCGGCATCGGCTCGCCACCGGCTTCGGCCATGGGCGAGCCAACGGCCAATCTCGCGGCGCGCGACGCTTTCGCCTCTCCGGCAGTCAACCTGTTCGTGACGAACACCCAGGACAGCGGCGCTGGCTCGCTGCGCCAGGCCATCCTCGACGCCAATGGCAGCGGCGGCGCAGACACCATCGCCTTCGGCATCCCCGGTACTGACACCGGCTGCGCCTCAGGCGTCTGTGCCATCCAGCCCCTGACGCCCCTACCAGACATCACCACACCGGTGATCATTGACGGCTACACCCAGCCCGGCGCCTCTCGCAACACGCTTTCGATCGGCAGCAACGCGGCGCTGAAAATCGAGCTGAACGGCGCGCGCCTCTCGAACGCGAGCGGCCTGACCATCCGAAGCGGCGGCAGCGGTAGCGCCGTGCGCGGCCTGATCATCACGGGGTTCAACACGTCTGGGCAGGCGGCTATCGTCATCAGCGACGCGTCGAATGTCTTCGTCGCCGGGAACTACATCGGCGTGGACGCGACAGGCCGCGCCGCCAAACCCAACTGGCAGGCGGTTCGCATCCTTTGCCCTAGCTGCTCCGACAGCACACAGGTAGCCGGGAACCTGGTCGGCGGAACGACGCCGGCCGACCGCAACGTCATCGCGGGCAACGCGAACGCCGGCGTGTACGTCAACGGTGTCACCGGCGCGGGAACCGTCGCGATCAGCGGCAACTACGTCGGCGTAGATGCGTCTGGCGCGGCCCCCCGCAGCAACGGTGACAGCGGCATCTGGCTGGATCGCGCCCAGGGTGTCACGATTGGCGGCGCTGTCGCGGGAACTGGCAACGTTGTGTCAGGCAACGGGGCCAATGGCATCCATATCAACGACCTCGGCCCCAACCTTGTCCAGGGGAACTACGTCGGCGTGGACGCCGCCGGCGCGACGGGGATTGCCAACGGCGAGCAAGGCATTTTCCTTGAAGACGCCTTCGGTATCACCATCGGCGGGACGACCGCTGGCGCTCGCAACATCGTCTCCGGCAATACCGCCCACGGCATCGAGCTGTGGGACGTTCGCTCGTCGGGCAACGTCATTCGCGGCAACTACATCGGCGCGAACGCGAGCGGCCAGCCGCTCCTCGCCAATGGGCGCTGCGGCGTCTTCATCCACGCCGGCGCGGGTTCGCCCCTGAGCGTCGGCGGGACAACGTACCAGGGCAACATCGTTGGTGGAACGAACGCGGGCGAGGGCAACCTCATCGCCGGCAACCGCTGCGCCGCCGTCGCCCTCCAGGACGTGGGCACCAACGGCGCTCAGATCCGCGGCAACTCGATCTTTGCCAACGGTGGGCTGGGCATAGACCTGGGCCTCAATGGCCCAGACACCAACGACTTCGGCGACGCCCAGTCTGGCCCGCGCGCCGGCCCGAACGATCTCCAGAACTCGCCCGTCCTGTACGCGGCGGTCGTAGATGCAAATAGCTCGAAGACCATCGTCAACGGTCTGTTCAGCAGCACCCCAAACACGACGTTCCATCTCGACGTCTACGCCAGCGACCAGTGCGACGCCTCGGGCTACGGGCCTGGCAAGACCTACCTCGGCAGCGGCGACGTGACGACGACGAGCGAGCGAAAAGGTTCCTTCTCGGTGCGCTTTCCAACGCTGCTGCCCGAAGGCTCCGCCGTCGCGGCGACACTGACGAACCCGGACGGCAGCACCTCCGAGTTCTCGGCGTGCGCCCGCGTGGAGGCGAACAACACCACCTGGCCGAAGGCCGGAACCGTGAAGCTCTCCGCGCCGAAGACCGACCTGAGCGCCTCCACGACGCAATACCTGGACCGCCTCGGCCAGTCCCGCTGGTTCAAGTTCGACATTCAGCCGGGCAGCAAAGTCGTCGTCACCCTCACCGGCGTGAGTGGCAATAACCTGCCCGCCGACTACGACCTCACCTTGTACAAGGATGTCGCCAAAGCCTACTCAACGCTGGTGTCACCCGCCGACCTGGTACGGTTGAGCGCCGAGAGCGCCCCGGATGCCTTCTCCAACCCGGACGCTTTCTCCAACCCGGATGCTTTCTCCAACCCGGACGCCTTCTCCAACCCGGATGCTTTCTCCAACCCGGACGCCTTCTCCAACCCCGACGCTTTCTCCAACCCGGACGCCTTCTCTAACCCGGACGCCTTCTCTAACCCGGACGCTTTCATTAACCCGGATGCCTTCTCCAACCCGGATGCTTTCTCCAACCCAGACGCTTTTTCCAACCCGGATGCTTACACGAGCGCCCAGAGTCGCAGCCTCATCGGTCTCTCCGCTCGTCGCGGCGACGCTCCGGAGCAAATCACCCTCAACACGTGGAATAACAGCGGTGTCTTCTACGTTCGCGTTAAGGGCCGCAACGGCGTATTCGACCGCGGTGTTCCCTTCAAGCTGAGCGTGACCCTGCTGACCGGACAATGCGCCTCGGTGGATCCGACGCTACCAACCGCAACTTTGCAGCCCACGGCCGGCGGGTATAGGACAGTCATTCTGCGAGACATGACCCTGATGCCAGGGACAGCAGCCGACAAGAGCGTGCTGCAAGACCGCCTGACGAAGCTGGCCGCGCGGCCCGAGGTGAATGGGGTCATCGTAGACATTAACGGCGATGCGCGGGTCAATGCGGCGCGTCTCCAGGCCCAGAACAATCGCGGCTGCCCCTACGCCGCGAATCTCCTGGCTTACGCCATCAAGGACATCGTGGACCGCTACCGCGCCGTCAACCCGGTCGAGTACGTCGTCCTCGTGGGCAACGACAGCGTGATCCCGTTCTTCCGCTATCCCGACCCCTCGCCGATCTCGAAAGAGTCGGCGTACATCCCCCTGCCCCCCGTGGTGGACGATTCCATCTCCAAGGCCAGCCTGGCGCTAGATTATGTTCTGTCGCAAGACACATACGGTTCGAAGACGGAAATCTCGCTCCAGAACAGCACCCTGCCACTGCCCGACCTGGCCGTCGGGCGACTTGTGGAGACGGCCACCGAGGCCGCGACGATGATAGACGCCTACATGTCGGCGCCAGGGGGCATTGTCCAGCCGAAATCGGCGTTTATCTCCGGCTATGGCTTCCTCGAAGATGGCGCGAAAGCGGTGCAGACCGAGCTGGCGGCGGGGTTAGCCAACCCGTCCGTGGTTGACACGCTCATCTCACCGGCCACCATGCCGCCCGCCGATCCGAACTCGTGGACAGCGCCGCAACTCATGGCGCAGTTCCTGGGCAAGCGCCACGACCTGGTCTACCTGGCCGGCCACTTCAGCGGCTTCACCGCCCTCGCCGCTGACTACACGACGCGGATGGAGACCTCGGACGTGGAAACATCGTCCCTCGACATGCGCAACATGATCATCTATAGCACCGGCTGCCACTCCGGCTACAACACGGTGGACACCGAATCCATTCCGAACGTCACCAAGAGCCTGGACTGGCCGCAAGTGATGGCGCGAAAGGGCGCTCTCCTCATCGGCGGGACGGGCTACCAGTATGGCGACGCCGACTTGATGGAGTACGGGGAACGGCTGTACCTCAATCTGACCAAAGAGCTGCGCGCGGGCGGGGCCGTTCCGGTCGGAAAGGCCCTGGTGCGGGCCAAGCAAGATTACCTGTCGGCGTCGGGTGTCGAGGTAGACGGCGTTGTCAAGAAGACGCTGCTCATCTCGACGCTCTTCGGGCTACCGATGCTCAGTGTGCAGGGCCTCGTTCCCGGCGCGGGGGTCACGCTTCCGCCAGTGGTCAGCGCGACAACGCCGGAGGCCAGCGGGCCGGGCGCGAGCCTCGGCCTCAAGTGGGCGGACGTAGACTTCCCACGGCCAGGCGATCCCGCCCTGGCGAACGCCTTTACCGAGCCAATCACCAGCACGACCGGCAGCGCCCTCACCGCAACGTACTATCGTGGCAAGGATGACTCGGTGAACCGTCCGGGGCAGCCGATCCTCCCACTGAACGCCTACAATGTCAGCGGGCCAAAGGGCCTCGCCGATGGCGTGCTGCGGGGCATCGGGTTCCGTAGCGGCGCTTACACTGATACGTCCAATATGTTCCCACTCGTGAGCAACCCGGTGACGGAGCTACCCGGTGTCCGACCGGTGTTCCGCTCCTCGGTGTTCTTCCCCATCGAGCCGTGGACGGTGAACTACTACGACGCGCTCACCAACCCTAACAGCGGCACGCCCCGGCTGATGCTGACGCCGGCCCAGTTCCGCTCCGACTCGCCAACGTCCATTTACGGCACGATGCGCACCTTCAATTCGATGTCGTTCCGCCTGTTCTACAGCGCCAACATCAGCCCCACCGCTGCCCTCGCGGCTGCCCCTGCCATTGCCCAGGTCTCAGCCACGCCCGGAGCGGGCGGCGACCGCGTCGTGTTCCAGGCACAGGTCAGCGATCCGAAGGCCGGCGTCCAGGAAGTTTGGGTGACCTACACGGCGGTCCACGGTCCGTGGGCCGGCCGCTGGCAGTCCCTCGACCTGACACAGGGCCAGCTCGCGCCGGGCACGTGGGCGGGGTCTCTCCCGCTGAATGGCACGGCGACAGATGACATCCGCTACATGGTGCAGGCGGTGAATGGCGTTGGCCTCGTCACCCTTGCGTCGAACGAGGGCCGTTACTTCTACCTGGGCGTTGATCCAGGCGACCCTGCGCCGCCGACAGCGCCAGCGACAACCCTGACTCTCGACCCCGCCACGCCCTCTACCGCCTTCTACGGCACAAGCGTGACGTTGAAGGCCGTTCTGACAAGCAACGGCGCGCCTGTCGCTGGGCAGGTGGTGCAGATGAGTCTCGCCGGGCAGAGCTTCGAGGGGGTGACCGATGCGAACGGCTCGGTCATCAGCGCGAGCGGGCGGCCAGGGGTGCCATTCGTGCTACTGGCCAAGCCGGGCGCCTATACCCTCCAGGCGTCTTTCGCCGGCTCACAGGGCTTTGCACCGGCGGCTACCAGCATCCCCTTCACTTTGACCAAGCAACCCACCACGCTGACGCTTGGCCCCACGACCGTCACGGCGACATCTGGCTCCGCGTGGTCCATGGCGGCGACGCTCGAAGACAGCCAGGGTCGCAGTGTGCGCGACCGCAGCATCGTCTTCATCTTAAGCGGTGGCGCGGGGACGTTCGTCCAAACCGTGGTCACCGACTACAATGGACGCGCCCCCCTCGCGCCGAATCCGCTCCCCATCGGAACATACAGTGTGGCGGCCTACTTCGCCGGCGCCATTCCAGTGCCAGGCGGACCTGTCCTCGCGGATGACTTGTTGTATGGCTCATCCGTCGCGACAGGCCAACTGCGCATCACACCCGGCAACGCCTCGCCGACAGCGGTCAACGATTATGTCACCGTCAAGACGAATGTCGCCACAAGCATTGACGTGACGGCGAACGACTTCGACGTGGACGGCAACCTGAACAAGCTGTCGGTCGCTATCACCGCGCCGCCGACGAACGGTCGCGCCGTCGTCAACCCCACCACAGGCCTGGTCACCTACACGTCGAACGCCGCGTACATCGGCACCGACAGTTTCGTGTACAAGGTCTGCGACACAGGCTCGCCAAGCCTCTGCTCAGAGGCCGTCGCGTACATCACGGTTGTCAACCCACCGTCGGCCCTGACAGTCTATCTCCCACTCCTCCTGGTCGAGGCGACCTTCCAGAACGCCTCGCCAGGCGGCCTGACACGCTAATCGCACTCAACTGGGAATTCACCGCGAGGGTACATGGAAACATCGGCCGCCTACGTTCCTATTGACCGCCGCCTCGCCCGGCGCCGCGGCGTTCCCTTGCCCGAACACGCGCAAGGGGCCGCGCTGTTCGCCGACATTTCCGGCTTCACGCCTTTGACCGAGGCGCTCGCCATCGAGTTTGGCCCGAGGCGGGGCGCCGAGGAGATGACGGCCCACCTGAACCGCATCTACACGGCGCTCATCGCGGAGCTGTACCGCTACGGCGGCAGCATCATCGGGTTCGCGGGGGACGGCATGACCTGCTGGCTCGACGGCGACGACGGGCGGCGGGCGGTGGCGGCAGGTCTGGCGATGCAGGCGGCTATGGGGCAGTTTGGCGAGATCCGCACTCGCGCTGGCCGGGCCATCCCTCTGAGCGTCAAGGTTGGCGTGGCGGTCGGCCCGGTGCGGCGGTTCACCGTCGGGGCCTCGGATTACCTGCTCCTCGACACGATGGTCGGGCATACCCTGGAACATATGGCGGCGGCCGAGGAACACGCCGAGCGGGGCGACGTCGTCCTGGATAACGTCGCGTGGGAAGCCGTGCGGGACATCGTCACCGTCCGCGAGTGGCGCGAGGATGAGGCCAGCGGCCACCGCTTCGCCGTCGTGACCGCCCTCAACGCTGAGGTTCCGCCGGCCCCGTGGCCGGATATCGCCGAGGACGAGACAGACGGCGATCCGTGGGCCGCGTGGCTGCTCCCGGCCGTGCGCCAGCGGCTCAGCATCGGCGAGGGCGAGTTCCTGGCCGAGCTACGGCCGGCCGTCGCGCTGTTTCTGCGCTTCAGCGGCATTGACTACGACGACGACCCCGACGCGCCAGAGAAGCTGAACCGCTTCGTCAGCGAGGTGCAGGGCGTTCTGCACCGCTATGATGGCAGCTTTCTCCAGCTCACCATCGGCGACAAGGGCAGCTACCTATACGCCGCTTTCGGCGCGCCCGTCGCCCACGAAGACGACGCCGCCCGCGCCTGCGCGGCGGCGATCGAGCTTGAGGCGATAGCCCCGCGCCTGGGCTATTTGGAGCCGCTCCAGATCGGCATCACCCAGGGGCGAATGCGCACCGGCGCGTATGGGGGCCGCGACGGGCGCACGTATGGCGTCCTCGGTGACGTGGTCAACCTGTCGGCCCGCCTCATGGCTGCCGCGCCGCCGGGCCAGATTCTCGTCAGCGAGCTGACGCGAAGCGCGACGGGCGACGCCTTCACCTGGGAGAGCATGGACAGCATCCGGGTGAAAGGCAAGAGCGAGCCTGTCGCTGTGTCGCGGCTGACTGGCCGCAAGGCCTCGCAAGCCATGCGCCTGCAGGAACCACGCTATCGCGTGCCGATGGTGGGCCGGGTCGAGGAACTGGCCGTCGTGGACGAGAAACTCCACGCCGCGCAGCGCGGGCAAGGCCAGATTGTCGGTATCACGGCCGAAGCCGGCATGGGGAAGTCGCGCCTGGCGGCCGAAGTCATTCGCCGCGCCAACGATCTGGGCCTGAGCGGGCTGGCCGGCGAGTGCCAGTCCTACGGCACGAACACAAGCTACCTCGTCTGGCGCGGTGTCTGGCGCAGCTTCTTTGGCGTCGACTCTTCCAGCAACGTGGAGGAGCAGATTGCCAGCGTCGAAGCCGAGATGCTTCGCCTCGATCCCGCCCTGGCCCAGCGTCTGCCGCTGCTCGAAGCGGTGTTGAACGTGCCGATCCCCGACAACGACCTGACCGCCTCTCTGGATGCCAGGACGCGCAAGGCAGCCCTCGAAGGGCTGCTGGTCGAGTGTCTGCGCGCCCGCGCCCGGACTCAGCCCTTGCTCATTGTCCTGGAAGACTGCCACTGGCTGGATCCGCTCTCGACAGACCTGATCGGCGCCATCGGGCGCGCCATCGCCGACTCCCCCGTTCTCCTGCTTCTCGTCTATCGTCCGCGAGACCGCGAGCGCCAGCAGCCGCTGCCTGTCGAGATGCTCCCCTACTTCACCGAGCTGACACTAGCGAGCTTCAGCGCGGACGAGGCCGCGCGCCTGATTGACCTGAAACTCAGGCAGTTCTTCGGCGAGGACGCCGATGTCCCGGCCGATGTCGTCGCCGAGATTACGGATCGCGCGGCGGGCAACCCGTTCTACATCGAAGAGATCCTGAACTACCTGCGCTCCCTCGACATAGACCCACGGGACGTCGAGAGCTTGCGCCAGGCCGACCTGCCGACAAGCATCTATAGCCTGATCCTGGCGCGCATTGACAGGCTCGACGGCCAGCAGCAGGTTGCGATTCGCGTCGCCAGTGTCATCGGTCGGCTCTTCCCGGCGGCGATGCTGTGGGGCGTATCGCCCGAGCTGCGAGACGTGCCTGCGGTGCGGCGCGCGCTGGAATTGCTAAGCGAACTGGAGTTGACACCCCTGGATACGCCCGACCCAGAGCTGACCTACCTGTTCAAGCACATCATGACGCAGCAGGTCGCTTACGAGACACTGCCCTACGGCACGCGCGCCATGCTCCACGGCCAGATCGGGCAGTACGTTGAGACGACGTATACGGACTCTCTTGACCGCTATCTCGACCTGCTCGCCTTCCACTACGACCGCAGCGCGAACGAGGCCAAACGCCGCGAGTATCTGCTTCGCGCCGGCGTGGCCGCGCAGGCCGCATATGCCAACGCCTCGGCGATGGACTACTACACGCGCGTCTTGCCACTCCTCGGCGCGGCGGAGAGGCCGGACACGCTGCTTCGCCTCGGTCAGGTGCTAGACCTGGTGGGAGACTGGGAGCGCGCGGAGCAGACCTACCGCACCGCCCTGGCGGAGGCTCAAGCATCGGACCAAACCACAATTCAGACGCAGAGCCAGTTCGCCCTAGGCGAGCTTAAGCGTAAGCAGAGCGACTACAGCGACGCGGCGGCCTGGTACGACAAGTCCCTTGGGACGGCGCGGGGCGGGGGTGATCTGGCCGGCGTCGCCCGAGCCGCCATCGGGGCGGGGACGTTGGCGGCCCAGCGGGGGGATTATGCAGCAGCGATGAGCCACTATGACGAGAGCCTGTCGCTGCGCCGCCAGTTGAACGATTCGGCCAACATCGCCAATGTGCTGAACAACATGGGGATTGTGGCGCGTTTTCAGGGTGAGTATACGCAGGCGCGGGCGCTCCACCAGCAGGCGCTGGCGATTCGACGGGAGATTGGCGACAAGCGAGGCATCGGCTATTCGCTCATTAACCTGGGCAATGTCGAGTTGGATGAGCGCGCCTTCGATGAGGCCGGCGCCTGTCTCAAAGAGGCTCTCACGGTCTGGCGAGAGATCGGCGATAGATACCTGATTGCCAACACGTTGAACAACCTCGCCAACTTGCAGCGCGACGAGGGTAACTATGATGCCGCGCGGGAGTCGTACCGCGAGAGTCTGTTCATCGACCGGGATTTGGGCGATCGCTGGAGCCTGGCCTATCTGCTGGAAGATATTGGCTGCCTGGCTGCCGCGCTTGGGCAGCCTGACCAGGCGCTGCGGCTGGCGGGCGCGGGGGATGCCCTACGCCAGGCCATCAACGCGCCCCTCTCCGCCGCCGAGCGCAACAAGCTAGACGGGCGACTCGGCGCGGCGCGTCAGGCATTGGGCGATGACAGGGCGGCGCAGAGCTTCGCGACCGGCCGCGCGCTGACGATGGAGCAGGCAATCGAGGAAGCTCTGCGCCTTACTCAGTAGTCGGCGGGGTCACTGGCTGTCGTCGGGGTCGCGTAGACGGTAGCCCACGCCCGGCTCGGTGATGATGTAGCGCGGCTGGGCGGGGTTCGCCTCGATCTTCTGGCGCAGCTGGCCGATGTGGACGCGCAGGTAGTGCGTCTCGTTCTCGTAGCCCGGCCCCCAGACCTTGCGCAACAACTGCTGGTGTGTCATGACTTTGCCGGCGTGAATGACGAGCGTGCGGAGAATGTCGTACTCCTTGGGCGCGAGTCGGACTTCCTGCCCGTCGAGCGTCACGAGCCGCCGCGCCAGATCAACGGTCAACGGACCGTTGTGATACACGGGCTGGTCCGTTTCCGCCTGGAGCCGGTGCCGCAGCGTCGCGCGGACGCGGGCGAGCAGCTCGCCCATGCTGAACGGCTTGGTAACGTAGTCGTCGGCGCCATAGTCGAGCGCCTGTATCTTGTCGCTCTCGCGGTCGCGCACGGACAGCACGATTATTGGTACGCTCGACCACTCGCGGATACGCCGAATCACGTCCAGCCCGTCCACGTCGGGCAACCCCAGGTCGAGGATGAGGATATCGGGGCGGTCAGTGGCCGTTTTGGCGATGGCCTCCTCACCCCCCGCCGCCTCCGCCACCCCGTAGTGATAGGCGCCCAGGCTCGTGCGAAGGAGACGCCGAATTTGAGGCTCATCATCCACGACGAGGACGCGCACCTGCTGCTCACTCACGCTCAAGCTCCTGTCGCATCGCTGGCGGCCCGCCGTTGACCGGCAAGGTGACGCGGAAGACCGCGCCCCCGCTCGCGCGGTTGTCGGCCTCAATCGTGCCGCCGTGCGCCTCGATAATGCCCTGACAGATGGACAGGCCCAGACCCGTTCCCGCGCCGCGCCGGTCGCCACCCTGGACGCGGTGGAACTTGTCGAATATCTTCGCCAGGTCATCCGGCGGGACGCCAGGCCCTTCGTCCATCACCTCGACCTGTACTGCTTTCCCGTCCTGCTGCGCGGCAATGCGGATGGTCGTCGCGGCGGCAGAGAACTTCGCCGCATTGTCCAGCAGATTGACGAGTACCTGCTCCATCAGCACGAAATCCAGGTGGAGCATCGGCAGATTGGGGGCGACGTCAACGTCAATGCGATGATTGGCGAGGAACGACGCTTCTCTGCCCAGGGCCGCGCCGATTACGTCGGCGATCTCCACCCAATCGCGATTCAGCTCCAGCGCGCCCGATTCCAGCCGCGTCATGTCCAGCAGATTGCCCACGAAACGGTTGAGCCGCGCCGCCTCCTCCTGGATGGTTTCCAGCAGGTCGCGCCGCTCAGCGGGCGTATACTCAGCATCCGCGTCGAGCAGTGTCTCCGTCGCCCCGCTGATGGTCGCCAGGGGTGTGCGGAGGTCATGGGAAATGGACGAGAGCATGGCGGTGCGCAGGCGCTCG
This sequence comes from Anaerolineae bacterium, assembly GCA_046328535.1. Classification (GTDB taxonomy): domain Bacteria; phylum Chloroflexota; class Anaerolineae; order Epilineales; family JAHCIE01; genus JBDHWG01. The sequence continues at coordinate 77,409 of JAXLWJ010000006.1, read as the reverse complement.
GTCTCGGCCAGCACGCGCGTCTCTTCCATCACCCCGGCCAGTTCGGCGCGCTCGATCGCAACCGCGCCCTGGTTCGCCATGGCCACCAACAGCCGCCGCTGGTCTGGGGCAATGCTCCGCCCCTTCTCCACCCGCAAGCCCAGCACACCGACGGTACTCTGCGCGGCCTGCATGGGCAGAAAGAGCCAGTTGACGCCCGGCAGCGTGTCCGTGCCGCTGCCCGTGGCCTCGGAGTGCTGCCAGGTCCACGTCGCGGCGGCGCGCGCCTGCTCCTCGACCGTCGCGTCAGCCGGTTGAATGGCGCTCAACTGGAGGGTCGAGCCTTGCGGCAGAAATACGGCCACATCCATCCCCTGCGACTCGTGCAGGTCGCGCACGATCGCGCGAAGAACGCCTTCCAGCCCGGCCGACGCCGCCATCTCGCGGCTGAACTCATACAGCACGTTCGTGCGCGCCTCGCGCCGTCGGGCTGCCCGGGCCTGGTCTCGGACGCGGCCAGCCAGGTTGCTGGTCAGGATGGCGACAACGAGCAACATGATCAGGGCAAACACGTCCTGCGGGCTGGCGACAGTCAGGGTATACGTCGGCTCGACGAAGAAGAAGTCGTAGACGGCAATGCTGAGAATAGACGCGAAGATGGACGGTCCCAGGCCCCACATCGTGGCGCTTAGAAGCACGGCGGCCAGAAAGATCATGGACAGGTTGGGCAGTGTCAGCACGTCGTCCAATACGCGCGCCACGAGAGCGGCGACGACGACGGCAAGCGCGCTCAAAGCGTAGCCGTTGAGTTGACGCCGCGACGGACGCGCCGGCGGCTGCGACGCGCGCTTGTCCTCATCCGTGATGACATACACGTCTATGTGGCCGCTAAGGCGAATCAGCTCGTTGACAATCGAGCCGGAGACAATCTCCCGCCAGCGCGGCCGGTCGGACTTGCCGATCATCACCTCGCTGACGTTGCGCGATCTGGCGTAGCGCACCAGCTCATCGGCCACGTTTTCGCCCGGAATCGTGACCGCTTCCCCGCCGAGTTGCTCCGCCAGGCGAAGGGTGCGCGCGATGCGGTCGCGCTCGACGTCCGAGCGGCGATAGTGGGCGGGCGTCTCGACGTAGACGGCCAGCCACTCGGCGTGGCGGCGGTCGGCGCGAATCTTGGCGGAGCGCACCAGCCGCTCCGAGCCAGGGCCGGCGCCGATGCACGCCATGATACGATCCTGGGTCGGCCACGGCCCAGGGATGGCGTGGGCGTGCATGTACGTCCGCATCTGGTCGTCCACGCGCTGCGCCGTCCGCCGCAGGGATAGCTCGCGCAGGGCCGTGAGATTGCCGGGGCGGAAATAGTTGCGAATCGCTTTCTCGGCCTGCTCCGGCACATAGACCTTGCCTTCGCGCAGCCGCTGGAGTAGCTCATCCGGCGTCAGGTCAATCAACTCGATCTCGTCGGCGCGGTCCAGTAGTCGGTCGGGGATGCGCTCGGCGACACGAATGCCCGTAATCTGGGCGACGACATCGTTGAGGCTTTCGAGATGTTGGATGTTGAGGGTGGTGTAGACGTCAATGCCGGCGGCAAGAATCTCCTCGACATCCTGGTAGCGCTTCGGGTGGCGGCTGCCGGGGGCGTTCGTGTGGGCCAGCTCGTCCACAAGCGCCAGGCGCGGCTGTCGGGCGAGGATGGCGTCCAGGTCCATCTCGCCCAGGGTATGTCCTTTGTACTCGATGCCCCGCCGCGGGATGGCCTCCAGCCCTTCCAACAACGCCTCGGTCTCCGGGCGGCCGTGCGTCTCGACGACGCCGATCACGACCTCAACCCCCTCGCGGCGGCGCACCTGGGCCGACTCGAGCATGGCGTAGGTTTTGCCGACGCCGGGCGCCGCGCCCAGGAATATCTTGAGCCGTCCGCGCTGCTCCTGCTGCGCCACCGCCAACAGGGCGTCGGGCGAGGGGCGTCTCTCCGTCGCGTCACGCTCAGTCATAATCCAGGCACTCCTCACCCACTATTATACGCCTCTATCTTTGCACTTTGCTGTACAGTGGGGGTGTGGGTTTTGGCGGTTGCCTGCCACGTCTCGCCCCACGGAGGTAGAGCCACGCGGCAACCGCCAAAAGGGGCCGCAGGCCCCCACGAACCCCCTCTCCCCCGCGTCGTTCAGGGGTGCAGTCCCCACTGAAGAAGGGGAAAGGGGGTAGTTTGGAGGGCTGCGCCCTCCAAGCCTCCCCGCCAGACACAAAGTGCAAACATAGAGATACGCCTTGTGGCCGTCGCCGTTACTTCAGCGCATCCAGCGCCATGTTCAGCCGCAGGACGTTGAGGCGCGGCTCGCCGAGGAAACCGAACTGCGGGCCTTGCGTCTGCTGCCGGACGAGGGCAATCACGGCGTCCGGCGACAGGCCGCGCGCCCCAGCGACGCGGAGCGCCTGGAACTCAGCCGCCGCCGGCGTGATATCGGGGTCCAAACCGCTTGCCGAGGTAGTCACAAGGTCTACCGGCACCGGCGCGTTCGGGTTCGTGGCCTTGAGTTCGTTGGTCGCCGTGATCACGCGGTCAATGAGCGCCTGGTTGGTCGGTCCGAGGTTCGAGCCGCCCGACGCCGAGGCGTCGTAGCCATCCTGTCCCGCTGCGGACGGGCGCGGGTGGAAGTACTTCGGGTCGGTGAAGTTTTGCCCGATTAGCTCCGCGCCGATCACCTGATTCCCGCGCGTCACGAGACTGCCGTTGGCCTGGTAGGGAAACACAACCTGCGCGATGCCCGTAATGACCAGCGGGTACAGCAAGCCGGTGATGATTGTCAGTAGGAGGACCGCCACAATGGCGGGCCGCAGTTGAGCCAGCATCTCACTCTTCTCCCGTCTTTTCCTTGTCCGAGTTTCCCCACAGGCCCGACACAATCGCGTTGATCTCGGCGATTGGATCCGGCGACGGCGGCGCGGCCACCTGCGACCGCCGTGGGCCGGCCGGCAGCCATCGAATCACGCGCCAACCGACCCAGGCGATGACCCCGATCTCCACCAGATGGCGAGCGTCCGGGAAGGGACAAAGCATGGCTGCGCCCAGGAACATCCCGATCCAGGCCACTTCAACAAGCACGTCTACCCAATGCTGCGACCGCCGGCCCCGCATGACACCCTCCTCACACGAGATGCAGCGCGTTCACGATGACATCAATGACCTTGATGCCGATGAACGGAACGATGATGCCGCCGACGCCGTAAATCAACAGGTTCTGCCGCAAGAGCGCCGCCGCGCCGATGGGCTTGTACGTCACACCGCGCAGCGCCAGCGGAATGAGCGCGATGATGATCAGGGCGTTGAAGATAATCGCCGACAGAATCGCGCTCTGCGGCGAGCCGAGGCGCATGACGTTGAGGGCCTGCAGCTCGGCATACGTCGTCGCGAACATGGCCGGGATGATCGCAAAATACTTAGCAACGTCGTTGGCGATGCTGAAGGTCGTCAGCGCGCCGCGCGTCATGAGCATCTGCTTACCGATGGCGACGATCTCGATGAGCTTGGTCGGGTTCGAGTCGAGGTCCACCATGTTGCCGGCCTCTTTCGCCGCCGATGTGCCGGTGTTCATTGCGACACCCACATCCGCCTGCGCCAGGGCCGGCGCGTCGTTCGTGCCGTCGCCGGTCATGGCGACCAGGCGGCCCTTCGCCTGCTCGTCGCGGATCAACTTCAGCTTGTCCTCTGGCGTCGCCTGGGCCAGGAAGTCGTCCACGCCCGCCTCTGCCGCGATCGCGGCCGCCGTTAGCGGGTTGTCGCCCGTGATCATGACCGTGCGGATACCCATTCGCCGCAGTTCAAGGAAACGCTCCTTCATGCCGCCCTTGACGATATCCTTGAGGTAGATGACGCCCAGGATGCGGTCGTCCTTCGCCACGACGAGGGGCGTTCCGCCAACCCTGGCGATGCCCTCGACGGTCTCCCTAAGCTCGGGTGGCGCGACGTAGCCGTTGCCACGCTTCTGAGCGACGTAGGCGAGTACGGCGTCCGTCGCGCCCTTGCGAATCTCGTTGCCGTTGAGGTTGACGCCGCTCATACGTGTCTGGGCGCTAAAGGGGATGAAGTGGGCGTGGTGGGCGGCCACTTCCCGCCCACGCAGGCCGTACTGATCCTTGGCGAGGACGACGATGGAGCGGCCCTCCGGAGTCTCGTCGCTCAGCGAGGCCAGCTGGGCCGCGTCCGCCAGCTCACCCTCGGACACGCCGGGCAGAGGGATGAACTCGGTCGCCATGCGGTTGCCCAGGGTAATCGTGCCCGTCTTGTCGAGGAGGAGTGTATCCACGTCACCCGCCGCCTCCACGGCGCGGCCCGACATCGCCAGAACGTTGTACTGAATCAGGCGGTCCATGCCTGCGATGCCGATGGCCGACAGTAGCCCGCCGATGGTCGTCGGGATCAGGGTGACGAGGAGGGCGATCAGAACGGTGATCGTCACCACGCCGCCGGCGTAGATCGAGAAGGGCAGCACCGTCGCCGTCGCCAGCAGGAAGATGATCGTCAGGCCCACCAGCAAGATGCTCAGCGCGATTTCGTTGGGCGTCTTCTGCCGCTGCGCGCCTTCAACCAGGGCGATCATGCGATCAATGAAGGTCTCGCCCGGGTTCGAGGTGATCTGCACCTTGATCCAGTCCGACAGCACCCGCGTGCCGCCGGTCACCGCCGACCGGTCGCCGCCGCTCTCGCGGATGACCGGCGCCGACTCGCCCGTGATGGCCGACTCGTCCACCGATGCCACCCCTTCGACCACGTCGCCGTCGCCCGGGATGACGTCACCCGCCTCGACCAGGACGAGGTCGCCCTTGCGCAGGTTCGGCGCCGGGACCGTGTCGAAGTTGAAGCCGTCGAGGCTCGTCAGCCGCTTGGCAATCGTGTGCGTCTTCGTCTTTCGCAGACTGTCGGCCTGCGCCTTGCCGCGCCCCTCGGCCATCGCCTCAGCGAAGTTGGCGAACAAGACGGTAAACCACAGCCAGAGGGCGATTTGGAAGATGAACCACGGGTTCTGCCCACTGGGACGGGCCAGTTCTTCGATCCAGAGCACCGTCGTGACGACCGCGACGATCTCGACGACGAACATGACCGGGTTCCTGGCTTCAGTGCGCGGGTTCAGCTTGACAAACGAATCCTTGATAGCCCCGCGGAGGATAGTTGGCTCGAACAGAGATACCTTGTTAGTTCGCTCAGACATGCCTCACTCCACTTATGTCTCTATGTTCGTACTTTGTGTCTGGTGGGGAGGCTTGGAGGGCGCAGCCCTCCAAACTACCCCCCTCTCCCCTTCTTCAGTGGGAGATGCGCCCCTGAACGACGCGGGGAGAGGGGATTTGTGGGGGCCTGCGGCCCCCATACCCCCGCTGCACAGCAAAGTGCAAGGCTAGAGTTATGTTCATCACGAGGCGAACGTGCGGCCGGCCACGAGCATGAAATGCTCGACGATAGGCCCCAGGGAAAGCGCCGGGAAGAAGGTCAGGCCGCCAACGATCAGGATGACACCGACCAACAGGCCGACAAACAACGCCCCTGTCGTCGGGAATGTACCGGCCGTGGGCGCGGTCTGCTTCTTGCGCGCCAGCGAGCCGGCAATCGCCAGCGTCGGGATGATCATCCAGAAGCGCCCGGCCAGCATCGCCGCCGCCAGCGTCAGGTTGTAGAACAGCGTGTTCGCGCTCAAGCCGGCGAAGGCGCTGCCGTTGTTGCCCGCCGCCGAGGTGAAGGCGTAGAGCATCTCGCTGAAGCCGTGCGGACCGGGGTTCGCAATGGCCCCCGTCCCCGCGTTCGTCGCGCTCGCCAGCCCGGTGAACACCAGGATGAACAGTGGCGACACCAGCACCGCCAACATGGTCATCTTCATCTCTTTCGCCTCGATCTTCTTGCCCAGGTACTCCGGGGTGCGCCCGACCATCAGCCCGGCGACGAACACCGCCAGGATGGCGAAGAGCAGCAGGCCGTAGAGGCCCGCGCCGACGCCGCCGACGATGACCTCGCTCAGCATGATGTTGACCATCGGGATCATGCCGCCGATGGGCATGTAGCTATCGTGCATGCTGTTGACTGCGCCGCACGAGGCGTCCGTCGTCACGACCGCGAACAGGGCCGAGTCCGCGAGCCCGAAGCGGACCTCCTTGCCCTCCATGTTGCCGCCCGATTGGAGGGCCGTCGGCGCCTGGTTGACCGTCGCCGGGTAGAGCGGGTTGCCGCCGGCTTCCGCCGGATATGCCACCGCCACGCCCATGAAAAACAGGACGGCCATCGCCGCGTAGAGCGCCCAGCCCTGGCGCGTGTTCCCCACCATCTTGCCCAGGGTGTATGTCAGGCCCGCGCCGATGGCGAAGATCGCCAGAATTTGCAGGAAGTTGCTAAGCGGCGTGGGGTTCTCGTAAGGGTGCGCCGAGTTGGCGTTGAAGAAGCCGCCGCCGTTCGTGCCGAGCATCTTGATGGCTTCTTGCGAGGCCACCGGCCCTTGCGCGATCGTCTGCGCCGCGCCCTCGAGCGTCGTCGCCGACGTGTAGGCGTTCAGGTTCTGCGGCACGCCCTGCCACACGAAGACCAGCGCCAGGACGATGCTGACTGGCAGCAGGATGTAGAGCGTCGCGCGCACGAGGTCGGCCCAGAAGTTGCCCACCGTCTGCGCCGAGTGGCGGGCCAAGCCGCGTATCAGGGCAATCGCCAGCGCGATGCCCGTCGCTGCCGAGATGAAGTTGTGTACCGTCAGGCCGGCCATCTGCGTCAGGTAGCTCATGGTCGTCTCAGGTACGTAATTCTGCCAGTTGGTGTTGGTCGTGAAACTGACGGCGGTGTTGAAGGCCAGGTCTGGCGCGACCGCGTCAAGGCCCTGCGGGTTCAGCGGCAGCGCCGGCTGGAGACGCTGGATGAGATACAGCAGCAGGAGACCAACGACGTTGAACAGGAGCATGGCGATGGTGTATGTTGTCCAGTGCTGCTCCTGCTCTGGCGCGACCCCGCACGCGGCGTAGATCACCCGCTCGACGGGCGCGAGGACGGGTGACAAGAATGTGCGCTCGCCGTTGAACACCCGCGCCATGTAGCTGCCGACCGGCTTCACCAGCGCAGTCACCAGCGCGAAAAAGACCAGGATTTGTAGGATGCCCAGGAAAGTCATACGCGCCTCACTCTAGAACTTTTCGGGGTAGAGAAGAGCGTAGACGAGGTAGAGCATCAGACCGACCGTCACAAGCCCGCCCAGGATATAGTCCAGCGTCACGGTATGCCCTCCCTAGATTCGCTCGCATCCCAAGACATACAGGATGCTCGCGGCGAAGAACGCGATACTCACGGCCACGAACACGACATCAGCCATACATCCCTCCCTCCACCTTTTCTCAGTCGTCCGTCTCCATGAGCAGTGTACTGCAATGCCCGGCAAGCGTGCGTCAAGGGCGGCGGCGGCGGCATCAAGGAAATATCAACTTTTCTCTCCGAGAGCGGAGACGCTGCGTGGCACGGGGCTTGCAGTGCCACGGGAGCGGTTTGCATCCGCCCCGAAATCGTTTGCGAATCGTAGGGCCAAACCCCTTGACACATACGAACTATTGTTCTATAATGGAAACCCTCCACAGTTGTCGCCCTCGACGGCGAATTTCATACGCGGGAGGCAGAGCGGAATGTGCCGGAATATCAGAACACTGTTCAACTTTGAGCCGCCCGCCAGTGACGACGAGATTCGCGCCGCCGCGCTCCAGTATGTGCGCAAGGTGAGCGGCTTCAACACGCCGTCCAGGGCCAATGAGGCCGCCTTTCGCGCCGCCGTTGACGACATCGCCCGCGTCACGTCGCAACTCCTCGCCGCCCTCGAAACAACGGCCGAGCCGAAGGACCGCGAGATCGAAGCCGCCCGCGCCCAGGCTCGCTCCGCGCAGAGGTTTGCCAAGTGACGCTGCACGTCCACGCCGCGCACCAGCCGCACCAGCCGCACCAAATGATAGACCTCGTCTACCGCACAGAGTCGCGCCGCATCTTCGCCTCGTTGGTGCGCCTGCTGGGCGACTTCGACCTGGCCGAAGATGCCCTCCAGGATGCGTTTCGCGCTGCCGTGGAGCAGTGGCCCCGCGACGGCGTACCTGCCAACCCGCGAACGTGGCTCATCTCCGCCGGCCGCTTCAAGGCGATTGACCGCCTGCGGCGGCGGGCGCGATATGATGCTGCTCTTACGAGCCTGGGGGAACAGCTCGACGCCGACAGCGAACCGACGCTCGACGAAGACGCCCTGGCCGATGACCAGTTGCGCCTCATCTTTACCTGCTGCCATCCGGCGCTATCGCCCGAAGCGCGCGTTGCCCTCACCCTGCGGGAAGTCTGCGGCCTGACGACGGAGGAGATCGCCCGCGCCTTCCTCACCACGCCGGCCACCCTCGCCCAACGTATCGTCCGCGCCAAGGCCAAGATCCGCAACGCCGGCATCCCCTACCGCGTGCCATCCCCAGACGAGCTGCCCGACCGCCTGGACGGCGTGCTGCACGTCATCTACCTTGTGTTCAACGAGGGCTACTCCGCCTCGGCCGGCGAGTCCCTCACCCGCCCCGATCTGTCCGGCGAGGCCATCCGTCTCGGCCGACTTCTCTACGCGCTGATGCCAGAGTCGGAGGTCGCGGGGCTGCTCGCGCTGATGCTGCTGCACGAATCCCGCCGCGCCGCGCGAACCACACCCTCCGGCGACCTGGTGTTGCTGGAGGACCAGGATCGGTCGCTCTGGCACGGGGGCATGATTGCGGAAGGCGCGGCGCTGGTGGTGCGCGCGTTAGCGTCGGGCGCAGCCGGCCCCTATGCGCTTCAGGCGGCCATTGCCGCTGTCCACGCTCGCGCAGCGACTGTCGAGGCGACCGATTGGGGGCAGATTGTCGCCCTGTACGATGTGCTGGCGCAGATTCAGCCGTCGCCGGTCGTAGAGCTGAATCGCGCCGTCGCCGTGGCAATGCGCGACGGCCCGACGGCGGGCCTGGCGCTGGTAGATGCGCTGCTAGAGCGCGGCGACCTGGAGGGCTACCACCTGGCCCACGCGGCGCGGGCTGACCTGTGTCGCCGACTCGGGCGAACGACGGAAGCGCGCGCAGCCTACCGGCAAGCCCTCGCCCTGGCGCGGCAAGAGCCTGAACGACGCTTCCTGGAAAAACGCCTGGCCGAACTGCCGGACTGATACGATTCTGAACAAATTTTCGAGGTTCGCGCGCGCTCGTGTCGATTCTGGCCCACGCCAGACGACTATTTCATGACAACAGCTGGAGCGTCGCCAACGTCAAAGCGAGGACGGTTGCGACTCGGACACGCAAGGAGCAATAGAGATGAAGTTTCTGACTTATGATCCCCACCCGAATCTGGAACCAGGCCCGCCGAGCGAGGAGATGATGGCCGAGATGGGCAGGTTCATGGAAGAGGCGATTCAGGCCGGCGTCCTCGTCACGACCGGGGCGCTGCAAGCCAAGGGTACGCGGGTGCAGCTCTCGGATGGCAAGTTCAGCCTGACCGACGGCGCTTTTATCGAAGCCAAGGAACTGATGGGCGGTTTCGCGGTCCTGGAGGTCGAATCGCTGGACGAGGCCGTTGAGTGGTGCAAGCGCTGGCGACTGATCGTCGGCGACGGCGAGACTGAGATCGTCCCATACTGGGAGCCAGAGGAGTTTGGGGCGGCGTGATTCCATTTCGTGAGAGTGCGCGACCAAGCGAAAGGACGGTGACAGTGAGTGATACCGCTTTGTCTGTCGGCAACTATGCCCAAGTGAACGGGCTAGACCTATACTACGAGATTCACGGCGCTGGCCGTCCGCTCGTGCTGCTGCATGGCGGGTTCGGCGCGATCGAGATGTTCGGCGACCTTCTGCCGCTACTCGCCCGGGAGCGGCAGGTTATCGGCGTGGATTTGCAGGGGCATGGCCGAACCGCCGACATAGATCGCCCCTTGCGGTTTGACCTGATGGCCGACGACGTCGCCGCTCTCATTCAGCAGCTCGACCTTGACCGCACCGACGTCATGGGCTACTCGGTCGGCGGCGGTGTCGCCTGGCAGACCGCCATTCGCCATCCGGGGGTCGTGCGCAAGCTGGTGATCGTCTCGGCGCCCGTGAAGCGCGACGGCTGGTATCCTGAAGTTGTGGCGGCCATGGCGAACGTGAACGCCGCGGCGGCCGAGGCCATGAAGCCGTCGCCCATGTACCAGCTCTATGCGCGCATCGCGCCGCGGCCGGAGGACTGGCCGACGTTGGCAGACAAAACGGGCGAGTTGATCCGGCAAGACTACGATTGGTCCGCCGATGTGGCGGCCATCACAGCGCCGACGATGATCGTCGTGGGGGATGCGGATAGCATCCGCACGGGGCATGCGGTGGAGATGTTCGAGTTGTTGGGGGGCGGGCAGCGGGACGCCGGCTGGGACGGCGCGGGCATGTCCACCGCCCGCCTCGCCGTCCTCCCCGGCACGACCCACTACACGATCTTTGCCTCGCCGGCCCTTTCGTCGGTCGTTACGTCGTTCCTTAGCGAATGAGAACACAGGAGGAAGACATGAGCAGTGTTCGAGTGTTGGTCGGCACGCGCAAGGGCGCATTCATTCTCACGGCTGACGGCAAGCGCGAAAAGTGGAACGTGACCGGCCCGCATTTCGCCGGCTGGGAGATGTACCACCTGAAAGGCTCACCCGCCGACCCCAACCGGCTGTATGCGTCCCAGTCCAACGGCTGGTTCGGACAGACCATGCAGCGGTCGGATGATGGCGGCCAGACGTGGGAGACGGTGGGCAACAAGTTCGAGTATGTTGGGGACCCTGGGACGCATCAGTGGTACGATGGCTCGCAGCGCCCGTGGGAGTTCACGCGCGTCTGGCACCTGGAGCCGTCGCTCACCGACCCGGACACCGTCTACGCCGGCATCCAGGATGCGGCGCTGTTCCGCTCGACGGACGGCGGGCAGACGTGGGACGAGCTGCCTGGGTTGCGGGAGGCCAAGGGCCACCTGTGGGCGCCGGGCGCGGGGGGAATGTGTCTCCACACCATCCTGCTGGACCCGACGAACCCCGATCGCATCTACGTCGCCATCTCCGCCGCCGGCGCCTTTCGCACCGACGACGGCGGCCAGACGTGGAAGCCCATCAATCGCGGCCTTCATTCCGGCTGGGAGCTGCCCGACCCGGACGCCGACGTAGGTCACTGCGTCCACAACATGGCGATGCACCCCTCCCGCCCCGGCGTTCTGTTCATGCAGAAGCACTGGGATGTGATGCGCAGCGACAACTGCGGCGACTCGTGGCACGAGGTCAGCGGCAACCTGCCGAGCGACTTCGGCTTCCCCATCGCCGTCCACGCCCACGAGCCGGAGACCGTCTACGTCGTCCCGATCAAGAGCGACTCCGAGCACTACCCACCGGAGGGCAAGCTCCGCGTCTACCGCAGCCGCGCCGGCGGCAACGAGTGGGAGGCGCTGACCAACGGATTGCCGCAGAGCAACTGTTTCGTCAACGTCCTGCGTGACGCCATGTCCGTGGACACGCTCGACTCGTGCGGCATTTACTTCGGCACGACCGGCGGCCAGGTATACGTTTCGACAGACGCGGGCGACACCTGGAACACCATCGTCCACGACTTCCCATCCGTCATGTCGGTCGAGGTGCAGACCCTGCCATGATCCGCGTGATTCTTCCGGCGCACCTCTACACCCTGGCGCGCACCACGCGGGAGGTCCAACTCGACGTCGCCGATCCGGTGACGCAGCGAACGGTGCTCGACGCCCTGGAGGCGCAGTACCCGATGCTGCGGGGAACAATCCGCGACGGGGTGACGAAGAAGCGCCGGCCGCTGGTTCGCTTTTTCGCCTGCGAAGAGGATTTGTCTCACGAGTCGCCCGACGCTCCCCTCCCCCAGGAGGTCGTGTCGGGGAAAGAGCCATTTCTGATCGTCGGCGCAATGGCCGGCGGCTGACCGGCGGCTAATGGAGGCTGACCCATGAAGTACATGCTGTTGATCTATGGCGACGAGTGCGCCCTGAGCGGGGCCGAACGGGATGAGTGCTACCGCGAATCGACCGAGCTGGCGCACCAACTCGACGCCGCTGGCCAATTCCTCGCCACGGCCCCGCTGCACGCCACGACGATGGCGACGAGCCTTCGCGTGCGCGACGGCAAGCGCCTCGTGACGGATGGTCCGTTTGCGGAGACGCGGGAGCAGCTCGGCGGGTTCTTCATGGTCGAGGCGGCCGATCTGGATGAGGCGCTCGCCATCGCCGCGCGGATCCCTGCGGCGCGGTGGGGCACGGTCGAGGTGCGGCCGGTCGTCGAGCTTGGCGGCCTACCCCAGGGATAGCGCCCGCAGCGGGCTGTTGGGCCACATAAGGAGAGATGACAATGCGGTTCATGATGCTGATGATTCCGAGCAATCAGGTTCCTGACGACAAGAATCCCGAGAAAGGGGCGATGCCGAGCGACGAAGACATCGCCGCGATGATGGCGTACAACACGGAGATGGTCAAGGCCGGCGTCATGATCGGCGGTGAGGGGCTGCACTCGTCGGCGAAGGGCGCGCGCGTCACGTGGTCGGGCGGCAAGCCCATCGTCACCGACGGGCCGTTCACTGAGGCGAAGGAGGTGATCGGCGGCTTCTGGATGATTCGCGTCGCCTCGAAGGAGGAGGCGGTCGCCTGGGCGACACGCTGCCCCGTCGGGGACGGTGTCACCATCGAGCTTCGCCAGGTGTTCGAGCCAGAGGATTTCGGCTCGGATGTCGCGCGTCAGGAACGGGCGCTGCTCGAAGAGATTGCGCGACGGCAGGAGCAAACGGCGTAGCTCCGCATAATACCCTGGCGACCCCTACTCGCGGTGGAGTTGGCACTCCACCGCCCATTGCTGGCGCTGGAGAGCCATCTCCAGCGCCAGCGCGATTACGGCAATCATTACGCGGCGTTCATTGGTCGTTCGACAGCCTCGGAACCGACTGAAGTCGTGACTACGTTCCCACCAATTCAGGCGCAACGCACCACCAGACGCCCCTCACGCCCCCGCCGCCACATGGCTCCGCACAACATCGGCCAGCGCGGCGATGAACAGCGGGCTGTCGTTGAGCGAGGTCGTTCGCTCGAGGCGCATGCCCAGCCCCTCCGCCTGCTGGCGGAACTCGACGTCTATGTCGTACAGGATTTCGACGTGGTCGGAGACGAAGCCGACCGGCGCGATGAGGACGTATTTCTCGCCCGCTCCGGCAAGCTGTCCGATGACCTCGCCGGCGTCCGGTCCTAGCCACGGCTCGGCGCTGCGGCCCGCGCTCTGGTACGCGAAGCGCCAGGTGACCGGGCTGATAAGGTCGGCCACCGCCCCGGCCGTCTCCATGAGCTGCGCCGGGTACGGGTCCTGCGATTGGAGGATGCGCTCGGGCAGGCTGTGGGCAGTGAAGATCACCGGGACGGCGGCGCGGACATCGGCCGGGAAGCGCCCCCGCGCTTCCTCGACCCGCTGGGCCAGCGCCTGGAGATAAAGTGGGTGCAGGTAATAGCTCTCGATGTAGGTCACGTCGAAATCGGCGACGGTCTCGGCGCGGGCCTCCTCGACCTTCTTGATATAGGCGCCGACGCTCATCCGTGAATAGTGGGGCGCGAGAACAATCGCAATGACTCTGTGTAGGCCGTCGGCGGCTATCTGCTCGACGGCCTGTTTGATGTATGGATGCCAGTGCCGCATGCCGATGTAGGTCTTGTAGACAGTATCGTCGCCGCCACTGTTGAGCGCGACCTCGAGCGCGCCCGCCTGGGCTTGCGTTAGCTCAAGAATGGGCGAGCGCCCGCCGATGAGTCGATACCGCTCGCGAATCTCCTCGACAAGCTCCGGACTCGTCGGTCGGCCGCCGCGCACGTCCAGCAGATATGGCTCGACGTCGTCCAGCGAGTTCGGGCCGCCGTAGGCCAGGACCAGAACGGCAATGGGGAGGGCAGGGTTAGTCATCGGTGGCTCGTTCTATGTGTGAGGTGGAATAGAGTCGGCAGCGACCGTCCGCGCCGAGAGCTTGTGGACCAGCTCGACCGCCAGGCGCACGTTCTCGACGGGCGTGCCGGGTAGGATGCCGTGGCCGAGGTTGAAGATGTGGCCGGGCCGACCGCCGGCCTCGTCCAGCACGGCGGCGACGCGCCGCTCAAGCTCTGCTTGCGGCGCAAAGAGGGCGACGGGGTCCAGGTTGCCCTGAAACGCGACCGCATCGCCTAGCAGGCGCCTGGCGTCGCCCAGGCCGATGCGCCAATCCACGCCGATGACGTCGCCGCCCGCCTCTCGCATGAGCGGGAGCAGCGTCGCCGTGTTCGCGCCAAAGTGAATCGTGGGCATCCCCAGGTCGGCCAGGGACTGGAAGACGCGCTGCGTGTGCGGGAGGACGTACTCGCGGTAGTCGGCCGGGTTGAGGCAGCCGACCCACGAGTCGAAGAGTTGCACGGCGTCGGCGCCGGCGGCCACCTGGGCGCGCAGGTGGCGCGCGACGACCTCAGCCAGCTTCGCCATCAGGCCGTGCCAGGCGTCGGGCGCGGCGTACATGACGCGCTTGGTTTCGACGTAGTTCTTTGACGAGCCGCCCTCGATGAGGTAGCTGGCCAGGGTGAACGGCGCGCCCGCAAAGCCAATGAGCGGCAGGCGCGGCAGATCGCGCTTGACCAGGCGAATCGCCTCACCGACGAACGCCAGGTCTTCGGCGGGTTCGACGACGCGCAGGCGGTCCACGTCGGCCGGCGTCCGCAGCGGGTTGTGGATGACCGGGCCTTCGCCGGTCGCAAACTCCAGCGCCGCCCCCATCGGCTCCAGGGGCAGCAGGATGTCGGAGTAGATGATGGCGGCGTCGAGCGGGAAAGCCCCCACGGGCTGGAGGGTGATCTGCGCTGCCAGTTCCGGCGTTTTCGTCATCTGCATGAACGAATGGTGCGCCCGGATGGCGCGGTACTCAGGCATATACCGCCCGGCCTGGCGCATGAACCACACCGGCGTGTAGTCAGTCGGCTCGCGGCGGCAGGCGCGCAGGAACGTGTCGTTAAAGGACGTAGTCATCTAGACGAGCGCCTCCACGCCACGCGGCTCATACGCGCACAGAGGGTCGCTGCCCAGCAGGTCGCCCGTCGCTGCGTAGGCGCGCGCCCGCGAGCCGCCGCAGATGGCGCGGAACCCGCAGCGCCCGCACTTGCCGCTGTAGCGGCCCGTATCCCGAATGTTGACGAACAACTCAGAGTGACGGTACAGTTCGACGGGGCTGTGCTGGCGCACATTCCCCGCCGCCAGCGGCACAAACCCCGACGGCGTGACCGCGCCCAGGTGCGAGATGAACATGATACCGGCGCCGTCGCGAATGCCGAAGCCACGGCCAGATGGCGTGCGTCGGATCTGTTCGGGCGTCATGCCGCGATGCGTGAGTCGCTGGAAGGTGACGCGGCGGGCGGGCGGCGCCTCCGTCGTGCCAATGGCGAAGCCGGCCTCTGGGCGCTCCTCCTCGATCCAGTTGAAGATGCGCTCGGCCTGCACCGGCGTGATGGACTCTAGCCCCTGGCCGCGCCCAATGTTGATGAGGAAGAACAGGCTCCAGCGCATCAGACCTAGCTCGCGCACCAGCGCATAAATCGCCGGCAGGTCCGCGAGCGTCGCGGCGGTGACTAGGGTGTTGACCTGGAGCGGCAGGCCCACGGCCCGCGCATCGTGGGCTGAGCGCAGTGTCTTCTCGAAGCAGCCCGCCACGCCGCGGAAGGCGTCGTGGGTCGCGCTCGATGAGCCGTCGAGACTGAGGGAGATGCTGTGGACGCCCATGTCCTTGAACCGCTGGAGAATATCGCGGCTCAGAAGGTGGGTGGCGCTCGGCGCGACGGACGTCGGCAGACCGAGCGCCACGGCGTAGTCGAGCAGCTCGAACAGGTCGGCGCGCTTGAGGGCGTCCCCGCCGGTCATGACGAGATGGGGCGGCGGGTCGCCGAAGGCGCGCAGCTCGCGTAGCAGCGCCCTGCCTTCCTCGGTTGTCAGTTCTAGCGGGTGATGGTCGGGCATGGCCTCGGCGCGGCAATGCTGGCACGCCAGGTCGCACGCCTGGGTCATCTCCCAGTAGACGAGGGCGGGCTTGTCCTCGAAAACGCCGCGGCCATCCATGGTCGGGTGAAAAGTATGCTGGGGGTGCGGAGACATGATACCTCCCTGGCGCTCTAGCGGCCTAGTGCGAGACGGCGAGGATCTCGGTCAACGGCTGCGAGATCGCGGTATAGATCGGCGTGTCGCGCAGTGTGTAGCGGCGCGCGTCGGTGTCGCGCAAGGCGACGACAAGCTCGGAGAAACGTGGCAGGTCATCGGTCTCGTAGGAGACGACGAACTCGCAGTCCTGGAGGCCGGTGCTATATAGCAGAAGCTGCGTGATGTCCTCGAACTCGCGGCCGAGGCGGATGTGCTCGTTCATCATGCCCTGACGCGAGTCGCGGCTCATCAGATACCAGTCTGTCGTCTTGGCAAAGGGGTAGATGACGAGGTACGGCTTGCGCGCCGACGAGAACGGGTCAATCTCCTGCGCCGACCGCCCGCCGGCATACACCGAGCGCCGCGTGAAGCCCCACAGGGTATCGACCGGCTTGAGGTAGCGGCGGAACGGGGCGACAGCGGCGGCGAAGCCGCTGAAGAAGCGCGTCGGCACATCGTTGGCCTCGGCGATAGAGGCGCTCCAGATAAGAATGTCGGCCTCGCTGCGCGTCGGGAAGATGCGGTAGGTGTGGACGCAATCAGCGACCGCGCCGAGCCGGCGCATCAAGTCCTGGGCGAGACTCGCTTGCGTCTCAGCGTCGGCCTCCCAATACGCCGACGTCAGCGCGAACAGCGCGAAATGGTTCAGGGAACGTTGTTCAGCCATACAAAATACCCCTCACAGCATGGTAGCGCCGACTTCAGTCGGCATCCGATGCAGTAGCGCCTCGGCTGTCAGCGAGGCATTGTGGATGCAATCCGGCAGGCCGACGCCTCGGTACGAGCTGCCCGTGAGGTAGAGGCCGGGGTGGGCGGCGCACAGGCGATCCACCTCCGCCATGCGATCGAGGTGGCCGACGTCGTACTGCGGGTGGGCGTCGCGCCAGCGATAGACTCGCGTCAACACCGGCCCGGCGGTGATGCCCATCAGGACGCGCAACTCGTCGCGGGCGATGCGCACAAGGTCCGCCTCCGGCAGCAGCGGCGTCATCTGGTCCGTCGGCCGCCCGATGAAACAGCGCAACAGAACAGCGTCGTCGGGCGCGCGACCGGCGAACTTGGTCGAACTCCACGTGCAGCCGGTGATACCGTGGCCCTCTTTCGTCGGGATCAGAAAGCCGGAGCTATCCAGCGGGCGCCCAACATCCGCCCGCCGGTAGCCCAGGGAAACCGTGGCCGTCGAGATAGTGCGAATGCTGGCGAGTCGGGCCGCCAGGTCGGTATCGAGATCCTGCACGAGAGGCGCTGCCGCGCGCGCCGGCGCGGCCAACACCACAGCGTCCGCGTCCAGCGCCGCGCCGTCGTCGAGCCAGAGTCGGTAGCCCGCGCCGCCCTGCGATTCCAGCCGTGTCACGCGCCGCCCCAGGCGAATGTCCACGCCCGCCAGGCGCTCCGCCAGCGCTGTCACCAGTTCCCCTACGCCGCCGCGCAACGACATGAACGCGGGTAGCGGCTTGCTGCTCGGCGGGGGCGCGGCGCGGCGGGCGGCGAGCATGCCGCGAATCAGGCTACCGTGCTTACGCTCGATATCGGCGAAGCGCGGGAAGCTGGCCAGGAGACTCTGCCGCGCCGGATCCGACGTGTGGACGCCACTCATCAGCGGGTCGGCGAGCCGCTCCAACGCCTCGCCGCCGAGCCGCCGCCGAATGAAATCGGCCACGCTCTCGTCGCCGGTGTCGCGGCGCGGCGGGATGACCATGTCCAGCGCCATGCGCAGCTTGCCCAGCGGCGAGAAGAGGCTAGAGAACGCGAAGGGCATGAAGCGCGTCGGGACGACGAGGAAGACGCCGTCGGGGAGCGGTCGAAAACGCCCCTGCCAAAGGATCGTGACGGGCCGCGTCTGGTTCGTCCCGATGAGTCGGTCGCTCAGGCCTAGCTCGCGGCAGAGTTGCAAGGCCCAGGGCTTCTGGGTCAGGAAGCTATCCGGGCCGCCCTCGACGACGAACCCACCCTCGGTGTGCGTGACGATCTTGCCGCCCAGGCGCGTGTCACTCTCGATCAGGGCGCAGTCCAGCGTGACACCGGCCGCCCGCGCCCCCTTCTGTAGGTAGTAGGCCGTCGCCAGGCCCGCGATGCCGCCGCCCACGACGGCCACGCGAAGTGGGCGCGCCCGGGCCGCGCCGGCCCCGTTCTGGCCCACCCTTTCCGTGTGTTCCGTGGTTCCTCCCATGTCTCACTCTCGGAGCCAGCGCGCCGCGTCCAGGGCGAAGTAGGTCAGGATGAAATCGGCGCCCGCCCGCTTGATGCCCGCCAGCATCTCTAGCGTGATGTTGCGCTCGTCAATCCAGCCCTGCGCCGCCGCCGCCTTGATCATCGCGTACTCGCCGCTGACGTTGTAGGCAGCCACGGGCAGGTCGAAGCGGTCCCGCACCTGGCGCACGATGTCCAGGTAGGCCAGCGCGGGCTTGACCATCACCATGTCGGCGCCCTCGGCCACGTCCAGCGCCACCTCGCGCAGCGCCTCGCGCCCGTTGGCCGGGTCCATCTGGTAGCTCTTGCGGTCGCCGAACTGAGGCGGCGAGTCGGCCGCCTCGCGGAATGGCCCGTAGAACGACGACGCGAACTTGGCCGCATACGCCAGGATCGCCACGTCCGAGAAGCCGTTGTCGTCCAGACCATTGCGGATCGCCGCGACCTGCCCGTCCATCATCGCGCTCGGCGCGACGATGTCAGCGCCGGCGTCGGCGTGCGTCACGGCGACCCGCGCCAGCACGCCCAGCGTCTGATCGTTGTGGACCGTTCCGTCGTGGATTACACCACAGTGGCCGTGGTCGGTGTACTCGCACATGCACACGTCGGTGATGACGGCAACCTCGGGGACGGCGGCCTTGATCGCCCGAATGGCCGTCGGGATGATGCCGTCGGGATCGAAATTCTCGCTACCCAGTGCGTCCTTCTGGGCCGGCAAGCCGAACAGGAGGATGGCGGGGATACCGAGGCGCGCGGCGGCCTCAGCCTCGCGGACGGCGTTGTCCACCGACAGTTGCGCCACGCCCGGCATCGAGCCGACGGGGCGGCGCACGTTGCGGCCATGCACGATGAACAGGGGCAGGACGAAATCGGCGGGTGTCAGCACGGTCTCGCGCACCAGGCCGCGCACGGCCGGGGTGCGGCGGAGGCGGCGGGGGCGCACGAGCTGCGGCACAGTGGCGCGGATCTGCGGCCTATCCAACACTGAGTCCATGTGAGTCTCCATTCACAGGCTATTCTGACGCCAGCAGGGCCTGCACAATCGCGTCAATCAGGCCCTCCGTCGTGTACACCTCGGCGACCACCCCTACTGCCGCGCCCAGGTCGGCGGCTGTTCGGGCGGTGATGGGGCCGATGCAGGCGACGAGGGCGCCCCGCAATACGTCTCGCGCCTTCGCCTCGCCGAGGAGCGCGAAGAAGTTGCGCACCGTCGAAGAACTGGTGAAGGTCGCTATGTCAATGCCGGCGTCTAGCTCCGTCAGGCTTTCCGGCGCAGGCCGGCCTGGCAGCGTGTGGTATGCAGCGATTTCGTCCACGACCGCCCCGCGCTCGCGCAGCGTCACGGTCAGCACCTCGCGAGCCTCGGCGGCGCGCGGCAGCAGGATGCGCTGACCGGCCACGTCGCCCAGGGCCTCGGCCACCGCCTCGGCGACGTACTCGTCCGGTATTATGTCTACTGCCACCCCGAGCGCCTCGATGGCGCGGGCGGTCGCGGGACCGATGGCCGCGACTCGGCGGAGGGTCAGGCTATCGGGTGGCTGCCCCGTAGCCTGGAGGCGCTCGCGGAAGAAACGCACGCCGTTGACGCTCGTGAAGATCACCCAGTCATAGCTGTCCAGTCGCCGAATCGCAGCATCGAGCCGCTCCCAACTCGGCGGTGGCGCAATCTCAATCGTCGGAAATGGGATGACGTGCGCGCCCAGGCGCTCTAGCGCGGCGATGAACGCCCCCGACTGGGCCACCGGCCGCGTCACCAACACACGCCGATTCAGCAAGGGGTAGTCGTTGTCTGTCACCGGGCGGCCTCCAATCGCCGCAGCGCCGCCTCGGCCAACCCCTCGCCCAGCGCCGCCGCACCCTCGAAATCGGTCGTCCCCACCTCGCGGACAGCTTCCGCGCCAGCCTCGCCGCCAAGCAGCGTGTGCAGCGTGAGGACGCCCCCCTCGGAGACGACGGCGTGCGCCGCCACCGGCAGCTGACAGCCCGCGCCTAGCCGCGCCAGGAAAGCCCGCTCGGCGCGCGCCGCGGCCTGCGTCGGCCCATGCGCAAGCGGGGCGAGGAGCGCGTTCAGCCACTCATCGTCCCGCGTCTGCGCCGCCAGAATACCCTGGCCGGGCGCGGGGATCATGTCTTCGATGGGAAAGTATTCGGTCACTCGGTCTAGCAGTTCCAGCCGTGACAACCCCGCCGCCGCGAGGACGACCGCGTCGTAATCGCCCGCATCCAGCTTGCGCAAGCGCGTGTCCACATTGCCGCGAATATCCAGGATGTCGAGGTCCGGGCGAAGCTCGCGCAACTGCGCAATGCGCCGCGCGCTGCCTGTGCCGACACGCGCGCGAGGCGGCAGCCCTGCCAGCGGGACACCGTCGCGCGCGACAAGGGCGTCTCGTGGGTCGCCGCGCTCGAGCGCGGGAACGAGCGCCAACCCCGGCCGCGGGGCGGCGGGCAGGTCCTTCAGGCTATGCACGGCCAGGTCAATCTCGCCGCGCAGGAGCGCCGCCTCGATCTCGGCGACAAACGCGCCCTGCCCGCCGATTGCCTGGAGCGAGGCGTGCTGATTCCGGTCGCCTTGCGTGTGGATGATATGGGTTGTAAAATCAAGGCCAGGGCGAAGGGCCTGAAGAGCGGAGACAACGAGGCCAGTCTGAGTGAGGGCGAGGGCGCTACCACGAGTTCCGACAGAGACGCTGCGAGTCATGTTTCGTCCGAGGATATGTCAAGCGACCGACCGAAAGCGTAACGCCGTCAACGCGGCGAGCTTGGATAGTATACCACAATACTCGTACAATTCAATTACGTTTGCATAGTTTTGCATAGATTTCCAGCATGGTGGCGCCAATGGAGAAACTGCCGACAGACACATGGTTGCCCCTCAACGAAGCGGCGCAGCGCCTCGGCGTACACGCCACGACTCTGCGCCGTTGGGCCGACGACGGTCAAGTTCCGTTCATGGTAACGCCTGGCGGCCATCGCCGCTTCTCCATCCACGCCCTGGATGAGTTTGTCCGCACGCGCAACCGCACCGCGCCCCAGCCGCCCGCCGCCCAGGTTTGGGTCGAGCGCGCTCTGGCGAAAACGCGCGCCGAGATCGTGGTTCATCGGGACGCCGACTGGATGGCAGGGTTCAACAGCGAGGACCGCGAGAGTCACCGCCAGTTGGGTCGCACGCTGATGGGAGCGCTGTTGCAATACATCGCGCGCGACGACGACGCCGACGATCTCTTGCTGGAAGCCGCGAAGCTCGGCCGCGCCTACGCCGCCGCGATGCAGCAGCGGCGTATGTCGCTAACCGAGGGCTTGCGGGCGGTGTTCTTCTTTCGCGACACCCTCGTCGAAACGGCCGTGGACGTGCCGCAGCCGACGCAGCAGAGCAGCGAGAACAGCCTGCGGCTGGTGCGCCGCATCACGCGCTTCGTCAACGCCGTGCAGGTGGGCCTCGCCGAAGCGTATGAGCAGCCGGGCCCCCACTATGGCGCGTAGACCACGAAGTTGAAGTTGGACTGTATCTTCGACCCGCCCAGATCGAATAGATAAACAATCAACCGACCATCGCCAGTCGCGGTTGTGACAGGGACGATGGGTACGATTGAGCTTACGCGAACCGGCGTAACGACGGTGACGAAGTCGCCGGTGCCATAATACACGTTCGCAATGCGGATCACGTAGCCCTTGCTGGTAGCATCCCAGATGATCGAGGTCACGTTGGACGTGCCGCGTTGCAGAATCCCGTCCTGGCTGACCTGGGCATAGGCCACGGGCGCGGCGCGGGCCGGGTTGCCGAGGTAGGTCTGGGTGAGCGTTCCATCCACTTCGACGTTACCATTGAACTGCCCCGCCAGGCCCGCCCCCGACTCGCCATAGACGCCGACGCCATTCGGGCTGATACCGGCGACACCTTTCGCCGCGTTGCCGCCCTTCGTCTCGCCGTACACGCCATCGCCGGTGGCGCTGATCCCGTGAACGCCGCGATCGCTGCTCGACTTGCCCGTGACGCCGGCGCCGCTGTTAGACTGCCCCCACACGCCGTTGCCCGCGCTCGAGTTCCCCCACACGCCATTGCTCCCGCCCTGGCCGTACACGCCGTAGTAAAGGCCGTCACCATAAACACCCGTGCCGCCGCTGGACTTGCCCTCGACGCCGAAGCCCGCGTCGGCCTGCCCGTACACGCCGCTCGCGCCGACGCCGACGCCGGTGTATCCTTCGACGCCGTGCCCGTTGGCCGAGTTGAACCCGACCACGCCGCCGTTGTCGGCCGCGCTCGTTGTGCCGTAAATCCCGGCGGCATGCGCGGACTCGCCGTAGAGGCCGAAGCTGTTCGTGCTGATGCCGTCCACGCCGTCGCCGGCCACACTCTCGCCCACCAGAGCCGCGTGGTCGGTGGCGCTGGGGTTGGTCATGACGAAGTGGCCGGCCGATCCCAGGCCGGCGTTGGACATGGCGAACATGTCCCCGTCGCTGGCAAAAGAGCCTGTGAACGGCAGCCGCAGCCCGAAGGCATACGGCGCTGCCGTGAGGTGCTGTCGGGGGGTGAGGGTGACAAAACTGCCAGAGCCGGCCGGGCAGCGCACGTCCGTCTGAACCCAGCGGTCACCACCCTGGAACGCATCCCCGAACGGGAGGCTCACGGTGAAGACACCGTTACTGACGGCCTGGGCAGCAAAGAGCCGCGAGCCGCCACCAACGTCGGCGCCGGCGGAGATGCTATCGTAGAGCGTGAAGCGGAGGTCGCACGTGCCATTGACCGCGCCGCCGTTCTTCTGAATCTGCCCCTGGAAGGTGAACGTGTTCGGGACGGGGGTCGGGGTCGTGACCGTGGGATCAGCGCGGGGACTCTCTGCGGTCGCCAGTCGGCCCAGGACGAGAAATCCAAGCGCCACCAATAAGGCCGCCACCAAGACACGCGCTCGCATACGCCCTCCAGATGTCACTCGCCTATGGAATCTATGAGGGATGGACCTAACATGGCGTCATGGATGGGGGGCGGCACAAAACATAAGCGAGGCCGAGGGGCGGGCGACAGGGCGGAGCGGGGCGCAGAGGGTCGGCTGACGGGGCCGGGCGAGCGGCGGTGGGGCGTCGGACAGACGGTATCGGCGGCGGCTCTGGGCTCAGGGTCGGCGTCGCTGGCCGACGGAGACACAGACGGGCCTGCTTCGCGCGGGCAAGCGCCGCTGAAGAGGGGTGGTCTCGGATGTGATTGAGGAGTGTTCACCTGAGCCAGGAGCGCACCGCAGAGGCGACATCCCCACGACCGCTCGTTGACGAAGCGAAGCGGTGTCAGCCCACCGGTCAGGTCGGTCTAGCCGAGGCGATGCGCTGCCGCCTGAGCCGGCGCGCGGGTGAGCGCGGACGCGGCCGAGCGCCCGCAGGTTGAGCAGGACATAGATGAGCGTGCTGGGTTGGTGATCGAGCGCTCGTTGCGGAGGTAGGGTCGCTCGATACCCAACTCCTTGGCCTGGGAGTTGATGCGCTCGTCAACGGTGCGCTGCTTGTAGACGGCCTGGAAGGCGTCGCTTTCGCGGTCGAGTGTAGCGGAGGCGAGCGCCGATGGACGTACCCAGGGTGGTGACGCAGCCGCCGTCGGCCCAGTGCTTATCGGCGCTGGGACAGACCTCACCCGTCGGGGTCGGGAAGAGCAGAGGGGACGTAGCGCCCCTTCTCGTGGGGGACGAGGCTGGTGCGCTCGACGAAGGTCGCCTTCAGGGGCATGGCGAGACCGGGCGGCGCAGCGGGGCAGACCCTGAGCGTCGAAGGTGCGGTGGGTATGCTTGGCCCTGGCGACGAAGGGAACGGCGGCGAAACCGCCCGCGTTGTGGAAGGCGTCGTAGACATAGAAGGTGTCGAACGCCGCGTCGAACGCGCCGAAGGGGGATGGAACCCGCCGCCGCTGCGTGTCGGCCATGAGGGGCTGGAAGGTGCTGATGTCGGCCTTGTCGAACGTCTGGGTGCGCTCGGCGAGGACGACCTCGGCGATGGGGTGTGGTCGGGGGCGAGGACGCGGGTGGCGACGACGCCGAGGCGTAGCCCCAGTAGAGGTCGGGATGGCCGACCTGTTGCGAGGCTGGGCTGGGGGTTGGTGGAGGGGTGGACGGGGCGTCGGCTTCGGGCGAGCGGTTGGTGCGGACTTGACGCCGAGCTTGCAGTCGGGTCGCCTTGGGCTGGCGGGTCTTGTCGTAGCGCCCTTGACAAGGCCTGGTTGTTCTCCTGGACCCAGGCCAGGATGTGCTTGGTGTCACCGGCCACGACGTGGCCGAAGGAGGCGCGCCCGTCGTCGGGCAGTGCGTCGGCGATGAGGCGGACGCTGGCATCCAGGAGGAACTGCAGGCTGTCGTTGGGCAGCGCGCAGGACGCGGCCGAGGTGCTCGGGGAGGGGAGGCGGGCAGGGTCGAAGCCCAGCAGCGTGGCTAACATCGGGTGATCCAGAAGATACTGGCGCAGATCCGTCATGCAGCGCAGCTGCGTCGAGCTTGACTAGGTAGGCGGCGACATAGGCGGCGCGGGGGTAGTCGGGCGTCGGCCCCGGCCAGGGACGGTTGGGGTCGCGTTCGGGGAAGTGCGCCCAGTCGAGGTCGTGGAGAGCCGGTAGTACCAGCGCGACGGGACAGGCGCAGACGGCAGCGGGGAGGTCAGCCTCGGCCAGGGTCAACGGGCGCGACGCCGAGGGACGACAGTGACGGTCGGCCGGGCGTGGCGAACCGCCTGGGAGAGCCACTTGCCAACCGGGCCCAGAAGGGCTAACATTGGGACGGTCTCCTTTCTGGCGGTCGTGGCTGTGTCGGAACACTATTCTACCCCAGAAGGAGACCACTTGCTGGACGCGGCACGGCGGCCCGCATCTTATGTTTCGCGCCAACTCTACCCGCTTCGGCTGGTCCTATCGGCCCTTATGCGCCAAGCGGCGCCGCCAATCTTATGTTTTGTCCACCCCTCAATCTATATCAACTGACTCATGTGCTGCGTGGCGGGTGATTGTACACCGGTCGGTGGCGGCGGTAAAGTCGGGCTATTCGTATTGGAGAGCGCGAATGATATCCATGCGCGCCGCCTGTCGGGCGGGGATCATGGCGGCGACGACACCGAAGAGCAGCCCAATCGCAGCGCCGGCGATCAGCCCGGCGTAGGGGAAGCTGTAGCTCACCGGATAGCCAACCACCTTCATGCCGAGGACCATGACGTAGCCGAGATACAGCCCGGCCAGCAGACCGAGGGCCGTGCCGATGGCGGCCAGCAGCAGCGACTCGACCACCACAATGCGGCTGACCTGGCGGCGCGTGCTGCCGATGGCGCGCAGCATCCCGATTTCGCGCGTCCGCTCGATGACGCCGATCATGAGCGTGTTGAGCAGGGCGATGAGGGAGGGCATGACCAGCACGCCCAGCAAGACGAACATCACGCCGAACACGACATTGAAGAGCTGCTGGTTCTGCTCGATGTACCCGCGCCCCGAGACGAGCGAGAACTGCGGGTAGTCCTTGAGGATGTCGCGCAGGCGTGCCTCGACCTGCGCCGCGTCGGCGCCCGGCGCGAGGTTGACCTGGATGAAGATGTCCTCGGTCTTGCGGAAATCGGTCTGCAAGTTGGCCTGCGAGATGTAGGCCGTGCTGATCTTGGAGTTCAGGTAGTCGCTGGCGATGGCAATAACGGTGTAGGGCTTGACGCCTGTCGGCGTGGAGAGTTGCACGACATCGCCCGCGTTCACGTGCGACTGCGCGGCGAACACGCCATTGGCGATGAGCGCGCGTCCGTCGGCGAGGGCCGCGTACGCCGTGGCGTTGTCACCCTGCAGGAAACTCAGACTGGCGACCTGCGGGTAGGCCACCGGATCAATCCCTAGCACCGCCACTCCCTGGCCGTCGCCGGACGACATCGCGTAGCGCAGGGTGCTGACGACGCCAACGCCTGGGATACCACGTATCCGCTGCGCCAGGTCGCCCTTCGCCCCGACGTTGCTCTGCCACAGTCCGATAGACGGCGGCATCAGCAGATAGTCGCTGCCGAGGCTTCGCTGCAACACATCCATGAAGCCACCCGTGATGGACCACACCACACCGCCCATGCCGACGATAATCGCCAGTCCGATCATCGTCGCGCTGGCCGTTATGGCCGCCCGGGTCGGCTGCCGTGATAGGTTGCTCTGGGCCAGGGTGGCCGTGCCTTCTCGGGCGAAGAGCAAAGCCAGCAAGGCGCTGAACACGGACGCGATAGGCCGCACGAGCGCAGGCGCGACAAGGATAAGGCCGAACAGGAAGAAGAGGCAGCCGAGCGCCACCAGGCTGAGGTTGCCCGACAGCAGTCCGGCGACACTCGCGGCCACGAGCGCGACCCCGACGATGAAGCCAACGCGCGACGTGCGCCGCTCGGTCTCCGCCGTCGCGGGGCGCAAGGCGTCCATCGGCGTCACGCGGGTCGCGTTGATCGCAGGTAGCAGGCCCGCGAATACCGTCGCGCCGACGCCGAGAACGATGGTCACGACGAACAGCCAGACCGAAACGACCGGCTGTCCGATACTCATATGGACGACACTCTGCATGAGTGGCCTATAGCCTGCGACAATGCCCGCGCCCATGAGGTAGCCGAGACCGATGCCCAACGCGGTACCGATAATGCCTTGAATCAAGCCCTCGACGAGAATCACACCCAGGATTGTGCGGCGGCTCGCCCCGATGGCGCGCAGCATCCCGATATCGTGGCGGCGCTCGGAGACGATGGTGCGGAAACTGTTGAAGATGATGAAGGCGCCCATGAACAGCGCCAGGAAGCCAAACAGGTTGAACGCCGTCTGGGCCACCTGAATATTCGACAGCAGTTCCGTGCCGCTGGACATGCCGCCGAGGGTGAAATCCTTGCCAACGGTGGCCGCAATCTGGTCCAGGATGGCCTGGCGGCGCACGCTATCTGCCGTGTCCAGGTTGGCTTCGATGGTGTTGATGCGATCCGTCAGGTCCAGCAGCTTCTGCGCCTGTTGCAGCGTGATGAGCACCTGCTCGTTGCCCGGCAGCGTCCGCGCCGGCAACAGCCCGACGATCTTGAGCGTCGTCGCACCCTCCGTCGTCGGCAGGCGCAGCTTGTCGCCGACGCCCAGCCCCAGGGTGTCGGCGAGACTGCGGGTGATGACCGCCGACTGGGGGTCGTCGCTGTGCAGGAAGCGCCCCTCGACGACATCGTAGTTGTGCAGCGCCTGGGCCGTCGTCGGCTCGATGCCCGTCACTGTCAGCGCCCCGACTTTGGCGCTCCCGTAGAACTTATCCGGGATGTTCGTCGTCCGGCTGAGCAGGCCAGTCGCCGCGCTGACTCCGTCCACGCGGCGCACGCTGTTGAGCACCGAACGCGAGAAGCTCTCGTCGGTCTTCATTGTAACCGTGACGTCCACCTGGCCCGACGCCGTCATGACGCTGCTCTGGAACGCCTTGAGCATCGTCGGCAGCAGGATATTCATGCCGAAGATGACCAGCGTCCCCAGCGTAATGGCGAGGGTCGTCAGGGCCGTGCGCAGCTTGCGCTGGCTCAACTCACGCGCTGCCAGAGTCGCTTCAAATGCGAACATAGCTCTCACCCGCCCTTCCTACCGCAAAACGCCCTACCCCAGTTCCCGCATCAGGTCCATGACCCGATCCGCGTTGTGGTCGTCGCGCCCGGCAAAGCGCGTCTCATTCACGATGACGCCGTCGCGCATGAACAGGATGCGGTCGGCATACGAGGCGATCCGCGCGTCGTGGGTCACCATGACCACCGCCCGCCCCCACTCGTCGGCCGCCTGACGCAGCAGCGTCACGACCTCTTCCGACGCTCGCGTGTCCAGGTTGCCGGTCGGCTCGTCGGCCAGGACGAGCTTCGGGTCGGCGACCAGCGCCCGCGCCACCGCCACGCGCTGCTGCTGCCCGCCCGACAACTGGTCGGGGCGATTGTCCAGGCGGTTCCCCAGCCCCACCTTAACCAGCCACTCCCGCGCCGTCGCCTTCGCCTTGCCGGGATTCACCCCGTCCAGGGTGATGGGCAGCGCGGCGTTCTCCGTGGCGGTCAGCACGGGGATCAGGTTGAAGAACTGGAACACGAAGCCAATCTTGCGCCGCCGCAGCCGGGTCAGGTCCTCGTCGGACAGCTTCGTCAGCGGCACACCCTCGATGATCACCTGGCCGTCGCTCGGCCGGTCCAGCCCGCCGACCAGGTGCAGCAAGGTGGACTTGCCGCAGCCGCTCGGCCCCATAATGGCGACGAACTCGCCGGCGTCCACGCTCAACGAGACGTGGGACAGCGCCGTGACCGCCGTCTCGCCTTTGCCGTAGACTTTTGTGAGATTCTCAACGTCAAGCAGCGCCATACTCACTCCACCAGTTCTCGTGAGACTTCAAACCACAGATCGAGCGTCTCGTCATCCACAACCTCCAGCGAGCCGCGCTGCGCGCCGAGCACGCGCTCGAGGGCGTCGGTGTACGCCGCGACCTTCCGCTGCGCGCACGCCGGGTTGCCCACCGCCGGATCGGCGGACAGCAACACCTCCGCCAGCGCATCCGACATGTCCTGCAACAGCGACAACACAACCTCGCCAATTCCGTCCGGGTAGGGCGTGCTCCACACCCCCTCGCCAACACCCTGGCGAATGATGGACGTGACCAGGGGCGACACGCGGCGCACCATGAGTGAGCGCGCTTTCTGGCGCACGACCGCGTTCTCGTCGGTGTACCAGACACGCAGCAGCGCCACCACGAACTCCCGCTGCGCCGTCTTCCACGCGGCGAGGAAAGAGAAGAAGCGGTGGAATTTGTCGAGGGCGGACAGCTCAGGGTCGGCGACGATGGGTATCACCCGCCCTTCGACCTCGGTCAGCATGCGCTCGATGATGCCCTCGAGCAAATCCCCCTTCGAGTCGAAGTAGTGGTAGAACGCGCCCTTCGAGATGCCGAGACCATCGAGGATGTCCTGAATGGTCATCGCCGCGTAGCCCTTTGTCTGCACCAGCCGCTGCGCCACGTCGAGAATCTCGTCGCGCCGCACCGCATACTCACGTTCTTTGACGACCCGCGCCATACACCCTTACCTCTTTACAGACCGACGGTCGGTTTATTATTCCCTATACATCATAGGCCGCCCGCCGCGCGCCGTCAAGCCCAAGAATCTCCACCTGCTTGACACCGGTCGCCACGAATCTTATAATGCCTGCAAGGTTGTAAGCGATAGAGCAAACGCCTGGTGACTGTTGTGCCACCAGGC
This sequence comes from Anaerolineae bacterium, assembly GCA_046328535.1. Lineage (GTDB taxonomy): Bacteria > Chloroflexota > Anaerolineae > Epilineales > JAHCIE01 > JBDHWG01. The sequence continues at coordinate 47,839 of JAXLWJ010000006.1, read as the reverse complement.
GTTCAGAGCAGAAGGTCAAGGTCTAGACTGAAAGCCTGAGAGTCCCTCTCAGGCTTTTCATGTTGCCTCCGTCTAGGGCCGACAGAAGGAAGATTGCATGCCAGGACCCGCGTTTACCATCCTCCACCACCTCGACGGCGACCCATTGGAGCGGCCCTCCCGCCAGGTGTACGCCGAGGTGATGGAGCACGTCGTGCTCGCCGACCAGCTAGGTTTCGAAACCATCTGGTTCGCCGAGCACCACGCCGCCCAGGGCGGCCGCCTGCCGTGGCCGCTGCTGTTCATCATCGCCGCCGCCGAGCGCACGCGCCGCGTGACCCTCGGCACCGGCGTCACCCTGATTCCCTTCTACCACCCCCTCGCCGTCGCCGAGCAGATCGCCGAGGCCGACATCCTCACCGGCGGCCGCTTCGCCGTGGGGTTCGGCTCCGGCTCCGCGCCGGGAGACTTCGGCGCGTTCGGCGTCCCGCCGGCGCTGAAGGGTGAGCGACTCCAGGCAGGGCTGGAGGTTCTGTTGCGCCTGTGGGCCGGCGAGACGGTCACCGAGCGGGGAAGTCACTACGACATCAGCGGCGCGCGGCTCTTTCCCTTGCCCGAGCGGCCGGCGCGGGAGATCGGCTGGCTGGCGGCGGGCCACCCGTTCACGGCGACGATGGCCGGCGCCCACGACCTGCACCTGATGCTGGCGCGCGGCACGCCGACGAAGGATGCCCAGGCGCTCATCGCCGCCTACCGCGCCGCCCTCGCGGCCCACGGCCACACCGCCGCCGACCGCCGCATTCAGCGCACGTGGATGGTGTACGTGGCGGAGACGGACGCGGCGGCGCGCGCGGCTATCGTGCCGAGCGCCGCGTTCTACTACCAGCAGTACCTCGCCACCGGCCGGCCGCGCCTGGCGGATGAAGCCAACCTGGACGCGGTCCTGGCGCTGATTGACTGCATCGTGGGCAGCCCGGCGACCGTCGCACGGGAACTGGCGGCGCGGGCGGGCGAGCTGGGGCTGACGGACATCGCGCTGCACACGCGCATGGCCGCCATCTCCCACGCCGAGACGCTGCGCTCGACCCAACTGCTGGCCGAGCGCGTCTTCCCGCGCGTGCAAGAGCTGTGGCCGGAGGCCGTCGCCTCCTAACTCAGAGGCGGCTCAGACCACGAAGCCTTTCACGAACTCCACGAAGCGATAGACATCGCCGAAGGTCGTCGCCAATCCGACGGAGATGCGCACCGCACCGGACGCCTTGCCATCCATCGCCTCGATGAACTGCTCGAAGCTCATGCGGTCGGTGCCGTGACAGTACCGCTGCATGTCGTCCTGGGTCAGCCCGTTCATGACCTCGCCCGCGCCGGGGTTACAGAACACCCCGGTGCGCAGTGAGATGTTCACGGCGTTGGCTTGCTGCTCGACCCAGCGGCAGTCGTAGAGCTTGCCCTGCGGATCGTAGAAGTTGACAGTCACCGTGCCGCCGCGCATCTGGGTATCCGTCGGGCCGTAGATGCGCACGAGGGGCGCGCCGCTGGCGTGGCGCAGGGCGCTCAACTCGTCCAGGAGCCAGCCGGTGAGGCACTCGACACGGGCGTGAATGGTGTCAATGCCAATCGCGGCCAGGTGGCGCAGGCCAATCTCAACCGCCGGGATGTTGAGGTAATTGATCGTTCCGTCCTCGAAACCGGCCTCGCCGTCGGCCAGGAAATGCCCGTCCCCCTGAACCGACGCCATCGTGATCGTGCCGCCCGCGAACCACGGGCGGCGCAGCTTCGCCAGAGCCGTCTTGCGCGCCAGCAGCGCCCCGATCCCGGTCGGATACCCGAACATCTTGTAGAAGGACATTGGAACGTAGTCCGGCTTCCAGACGCTCAGGTCCAGGCGGTTGGTTGGGGCGAACGCAGAGGCGTCCACCAAGACGTCCCAGCCGCGCTCCTGCGCCCGGCCGATCCACTCGAGCGGGTGCTGCACCCCGGAGAAGTTCGATTGCGCGGGGTACGCGAACAGGTTGTTCGTTCCCCGCAGCGTGCGCCCTAGCTCCTGGAACAGCCGCTCCTCGTCGGTTCGCAACTCTGGCAGGACGACAGGCACATAGGTCACGGAGGCGTTCCTGGCGCGGGCAAACTCGCGGATGCCGTTGACCGAGTTGTGGTTGTCGAACGTCAGGAGGTAGCGGCTGCGCGGGGTAAACGGGTACGACTCGCCGACGAGCTTCAGTGCGCCGCTGGCGTTCAACGTAAAGATGGCGACGTACTCATCGGGCGAGGCGTTGAAATACTCTAGCACATAGCGGCGAGCTTGCTCATCCACTTGCGTCGAGAGGTGTGACGTCGGGTTGGACGAGTGGGGATTGCCGAACACGTCGTTGGCCAGCAGATCCATATGCCGGCGCAGTTGCGACTCGGCGTAGAGTCCGCCGCCGGTGTAATCCAGGTAGATATGCCCCTTGGTGTCCAACCGACGATACTCCGTCGCGCGCATCGCGTCGAGGGTAGCGGTCGCGTCGAAGCCCGGATATCGCCGGCGAAAGTCGTGCAACGCTGCATCCATCGCCAGGGGGCTGACTGTGGTTGAAGATGGCGCCATGACTGGCCTCCTGCGGGTGTTTCGCCTAATCATACTCGAAAACGTTTGACGCGGCACTTTAGCATCCCCTGAGAGTTTCAAGCCCACCCCGATTCTGCCCCAATTCCCTCTTGACAAGCGGCGCAGGCGGGTGTATCATGAGAACTAAAATTAGGAGCGCTCCCAAGATGCGTTCCAGGCCAAGCGAAACAATGGCGCGATACAGGCATTATTGCCCCTGTATCGGCCGTCCTCAGCGTGTGCAGACTTAGATGTCTGCAAATTCGAGGCAAAGCGGCGTCAATGCAGACGAAGTGTCTTGATCAACCTCCCTCTAGGCGGCTCATAGGTGAGCTGTCTGGAGGTTTTTTTGCGTCTTGGTGGGAGCGCTCCCATGCCTTCATCGCTGCATATTGAGCAGATCGCCGAAATGGCCGGCGTCTCGCGCTCAACCGTATCCCGCGTTCTCAACAACCACCCCAGCGTGCGGCCGGAGGTTCGGCAGCGCGTCCTGCGCGTCATCGAGGAGAACGGCTACACGCCGCGCGCCGCCGCCCGCAGCCTCGCCAGTCGCCGCACGCAAGTGATCGGCCTACTCATTCCGCGCACCGCCGGCACAATTTTCGCAGATCCGTTCTTCGGCTCGGTCATCCAGGGCGTGGCCGAAGCCGCCCAGCGGCGCGGCTACTTCCTGATGCTGTCCATGATGACGTCCGACATGGAGCCGAGTTTCTACAACCGCATCCTCAAAGGCGGCCACTTCGACGGCCTCATCATGCTATCGAGCGACATTGACGACCCGATCCTGCCGCACCTGATCCGCGATCAGATGCGCCTCGTCCTCATTGGCCGCCACCCCTTCTTCCACAACGTTGCGTCCGTAGATGTTGACAATCGCGAGGGGGCGCGCGAGGGCGTGGCGCATCTCATCAAGCTCGGCCACCGCCGCATCGGCTGCATCACCGGCGCGCTCCAGATGGTGGCCGCCCTGGAACGACGCGACGGCTACAAGCAGGCCATGCTCGAAGCGGGCATCCCTCTTCTGCCGGAGCTGACCGTCCATGGCGACTTCACCCAGGAAAGCGGTTACTCCCGCATGCGCGACTTGCTGGCGCTGCCTGTGCGGCCCACAGCCGTCTTCGTCGCCAGCGACACGATGGCCGCCGGCGCCCTGCGCGCTATTCACGAGGCGGGACTTCACATCCCGGACGACATGGCCGTCGTCGGTTTCGACGACTTGCCGGCCGCGTCCTACGCCAATCCCCCTCTGACGACCGTGTACCAGCCCATCACCCAGTTGGGCGCGGCGGCCGTCGAGTTGCTTATTGACGGATTCGATGACCCACAGAGACGCCTGGCTAAGGAACGCCTACCTACCCACCTGGTGATCCGGGCGTCTTGCGGCGCGACGCGCTTTGCCCAGGAGGGGTGAGAGGCCGCCGCGTAGCAGTCCGAAAGGAGGAGGACTGTCTTAACCCGTGGCGCATGGCCGGCAGCCCGCGACATGCTCGACACCGGCCAGACCGCGCTGTCGAGCGCGTGCTGGCCCACCCGCAGCACGAGTACACCCAGCGGCTGCTCGCCGACGTGCCGCGCCTGCTAGGGTGGGGACCAGCGCCCGACACTGAGGCTTTGAGCGCCTGACAAGACAGTACGTAAGGAACCTGACATGTATATTCAATCTCTCGCGGGCGACTGGCAGTTCCGCCAGGCGGACCTGGCGGAGTGGCTGCCGGGGCGCGTACCCGGCAGCGTTCATGTTGACCTGCTGGCCCTGAACCGCATCCCCGATCCCTTTTTCGGCGACAACGAAAAGCGCGTCGCCTGGGTCGCCGAGGCCGATTGGGAGTACCGGACGGACTTCACCGTCGCGCCTGACATCCTCGACGCCGAGCGCGTCTTCCTCGTCTGCGACGGCCTGGACACCCTGGCGACGATCACCCTGAACGGCCAGGAGCTTGGCCGCGCCGACAACATGTTTCGGCAGTACCGCTGGGACGTGACAGCGCGCCTCCAGCCCGGCGACAACGAGCTGCGCGTCATGTTCGCCTCACCCGTGCGCTACGTTAGCGAGCGGCAGGCGGCGCGCCCGCTGCCCGGCGTATCGCAAGCCATACCGGGCGGGCCGCACCTGCGCAAAGCGCCCTGCCAGTTCGGCTGGGACTGGGGTCCGCAACTGCCCCCGATTGGCATCTGGAAAGATATCCGCCTGGAAGGCTACACGACCGCGCGGCTGGACGATGTCCATCTACGGCAAGATCACACGGGCAATGCGGTCAATGTGGAAGTGCGGGCAACGGTCGAGTATTGGACCGAGACCCCACTGTCCGTGCTGGTGCGCATCAATGCGCCGCATGGTGGGAGCTTCGAAGGGCAAGCGCCGGTCGGCGACGATGGCGACGCGCACGTGGTGATCCCGGTCTCGGATCCACAGTTCTGGTGGCCGAACGGCTACGGCGACCAGCCCCTGTACCAGGTCGCGGTGAGCCTCCTATCCGACGACGAGACCCCCCTCGACAGCCGCCCGTATCAGATCGGGTTGCGCACGCTCGAGCTGCGCCAGGCGGAAGACGAGTACGGCCGCTCGTTTGTCTTCGTCGTCAACGACGTGCCAATTTTCGCCAAAGGCTCGAACTGGATTCCGGCCGACTCCTTCCCGACGCGCCTGACGGACGACCACATGGCGTGGCTGATTCAGTCGGCGGCGGAGACGCACCAGAACATGCTGCGTGTCTGGGGTGGCGGCTTCTATGAGGAGGAGCGGTTCTACGACCTGTGCGACCGCTACGGCATTCTGGTCTGGCAGGACTTCATCTTCTCGTGCAGCATCTACCCGCTGGACAACCTCGACTTCGTCGAGAATGTCCACGCCGAGGCCGTCGAGAACATCCGCCGCCTGCGCCACCGCGCGAGCCTGGCGCTGTGGTGCGGCAACAACGAGATGGAGCAGGGCTGGGCGGACTGGGGCTGGAATCAAGCCCAGTTTCAGAGTCTCAAGCGCGCTTATGACAAGTTCTTCCACCGCAGTCTCCCTCAGTGGTGCGCCATCGAGGACCCGGACCGCGCCTACTGGCCCAGCTCCCCTTCATCGGACACGCCCTTCGAGGACCCGAACGGGCAGCGCCAGGGCGACGCCCACTATTGGGACGTGTGGCATGGGCGCAAGCCGTTCACAGCCTACCGCCAGCAATACCCGCGCTTCATGAGCGAGTTCGGCTTCCAGGCTCTCCCGCCCCTGCCGACGATCCGCACCTACGCCGACGAGGCCGACTGGAACATGACCTCGTACATCATGGAGCAGCACCAGAAGAACGCCAGCGGCAACGCCCTGATGATGGCGCAGATGGGCGACACGTTCCGCATGCCCGACACCTTCCCCTCCCTCGTCTACCTCAGCCTGGCGCTCCAGGCCGAGGGCATCCGCTATGGTGTGGAACACTGGCGGCGCCACCCGCAGCGCGTCGCCGGCACGCTGTACTGGCAGCTCAACGACTGCTGGCCCGTGGCGTCCTGGTCCAGCGTGGACTACTTCGGCCGCTGGAAGGCGCTCCACTACGCCGCGCGCCGCTTCTACGCCCCGATTCTCATGTCGGTCGAGGACACGCCGCCGCGCCAGGCTCTGTACGTGACCAACGACACGACGCAGGCATGGCGCGGGCAGATCCGCTGGACGCTTGAGATGCTGGACGGAGAGACGCTGGCTTTCGGCGAGGAGCCGGTCGAGGCGGCCCCCCTCGCGGCCACCCACGTCCGCACGCTCGATTTCGCCGACGCGGTGTCGGAGGACAACGCCCGCGAGGTCGTGTTCGTGGCCGAGCTGTGGCAGGGCGAAGAGCGCCGCGCGCTCCAGGTAGCGACCTTCGCGCCGACGAAGCACGTGACCCTGGCCGATCCGGGCCTGATGGTGGACCTGCGCGTCCACGGCGGACAGCTCACGGTGAACCTGGCGACCACGTCCCTGGCGCGGCTGGTGGAGCTGACCCTCGACGGCGCGGACACCGTGTTCAGCGACAACTACTTTGATCTACCCGCCGGACGGACCGTCACCGTCACCGGCCCCATCCCTGACGGCTGGACGGCCAGAGACGCCGAGGCGGCGCTGGTGGTCCGCTCGGTGTACGACTCCTACAGCCATGCCGAATAAGCGAACTCTCCATCTTTGCAGTTTGGTATGGCGGGTGGGGGCCTGCGGCCCCCACGAATCCCCTATCGTCGGCCGCCTGACGGAGCGTTGCCGTTCGCAGAATGGCAAAACGGGGGAGGATTTGGAGAGACAAGCCCCTCCAAATCCTCCCCGACAAGACATGCGCAATGACAAGGATGAAACAAGCAATGACAAACGCAGTCTTCATGAGTGATGCGACCCGCGAGCAAGACATCGAATCGCTCATCGCCCAACTCACTGTCGAAGAGAAAATCTCGCTCCTGGCCGGCGCGGACTTCTGGCACACCATCCCGATTCCTCGCCTGGGCATTCCAGCGTTGAAGGTCACCGACGGCCCGATTGGGGCGCGCGGCAAGGAATTCGAGGGCGGCCCTCGGTCGGCCGCCTTCCCGTGCGGCTCGGCCCTCGCCGCCACGTGGGACACCGCCCTGGTCGAGCGCGTCGGCGCGGCGCTGGCCGACGAGGTCCACGCGAAAGGGGCGCACATGCTCCTCGCGCCGACGGTCAATATCCACCGCTCGCCGCTCGCCGGCCGCAACTTCGAGTGCTACTCCGAAGACCCGTATCTCACGGCGCGCATGGCGTCGGCCTACATCGCCGGCCTGCAAAGCAAGGGTGTCGGCGCGTGCATCAAGCACTTCGTCGGCAACGACTCGGAGTTCGAGCGCATGTCCATGAGTTCCGAGATTGCCGAGCGGCCGCTGCGCGAGATCTACCTGCGCCGTTCGAGCCGTGGCCGTGCGCGACGCTGCTTCCTGGGCGGTGATGTCGTCGAGCAACCGCGTCAATGGCACGTATGCCAGCGAGAGCGATACGCTGCTGATTGACAGCCTTCTCAAGGGCGAGTGGGGCTTCGACGGCATCGTGTATCGGACTGGTTCGGGACGTATAGCTCGAATGTCCCGCAGCAGGGCGGGCTGGACCTGGAGATGCTGGCCGGCGCGCTGGATGGGCCGGCACGCGGCGCAGGCCGTCGAAAGCGGCGCATTGAGCATGGACCGGCTCGACGACAAGGTGCGCCGCCTGCTGCGGACGATGGCGCGCGTCGGCGCATTCGAGCGGCCGGGCCTCCAGCCAGAGCAGGCCATTGACCGCCCGGAACACCGCGCCGTCGCCCGACAGGCAGCCGCCGAGGCCATCGTGCTGCTCAAGAACGATCACGGGATTCGCCGCTCGATCAGCGAAGCTCGGCTCGATTGCCGTGATCGGCGGCCCGCCGCGCATCCGCTACGCCCCTCGGCGGCGGCAGCGCCGCGGTCAACCCGTACTACGTTGTCGCCCTGCCCGCGATCCAGGCCAGGGCGGGCGACAAGGTCGTCTACGCGGCCGGCCTCGATCCGCAGGATCCGCCGCACTTCGACATGAAGTGGTTCGCGGACGGCGTCACCGTAGACTACTTCCTGAATCAGGAGCTTGCGGGAATAGCGGCGCACACTGAGATCGCAAAGGGACCTGGGGTTGGCGTGGCTCGCCTCCGTGCCGGCCGCCGACAAGGCCAATGGCGTGTCCGTTCGCGTCAGCGGGACATTCGCCGTTCCTGAGGCCGGCGACTACGGCTGCGCCTTCACAGCCATCGGCCAGGCGCGCATGTATCTGGACGGCACGCTCATCGCGGAGCGCTGGGAAGGCCGTTCGCGTGGGGCGAAGCGGGTGAGAAGGACGTGTTCTACATGGTGGCCGACGAGCCGCACTCGGTCGTCATCGAGTACGCGCAGCAGACGAGCTCGCCCGTGGTGAACCTGCGACCCAGGTGGGGCCATGCTACCGCCCGCCGACCCGATCGCCGAAGCCGCCAGAGTCGCGGCCGGGGCCGATGTCGCCGTTGTGTTCGTGGGGCTGACGCCGGAGTGGGAAAGCGAGAGTTTCGACCGCGTGGACATGGAGCTGCCCAACGAGCAGGCGCGGCTCATCGAGGCCGTGAGCGCGGCCAACCCGAACACCATCGTCGTCATCAACGCCGGCTCGCCGATCACCATGCGCTGGCTGGCCGGCGTTCGCGGCGTCCTCCAGACCTGGTATCTGGGCCAGGAAACGGGCAACGCCGTGGCCGACGTCCTGTTCGGCGACGTCAACCCGTCGGGCAAGCTGCCGACAACCTTCCCCATTCGCCTGGAAGACACGCCGGCCTACATCAACTACCCCGGCGAGAACGGCAAGGTGTTCTACGGCGAGGGCTTGTTCGTCGGCTACCGCTACTACGACAAGAAGGATGTCGCGCCGCTGTTCCCCTTCGGCTACGGCCTGTCGTACACGACGTTTGAATACCGCAACCTGACGGTGACGCCGCAGGGCGAAGGCGCGGGGGTGAGTGTGGACGTGCAGAACAGCGGCGGCCGCGCCGGCGCTGAGGTCGTCCAGGTGTACGTGCGCGACGTGGCGTCGCGGCTCGTGCGGCCCGACAAGGAGTTGAAGGCGTTCGCGCGCGTTGACCTGGCGCCGGGTGAGACCAAGAGGGTCGAGTTCAGCCTGGACCGGGACGCGCTAGCCTACTACAACCCGGCGAAAAACGGGTGGGTGGTCGAACCGGGCGAGTTCGACGTGAGTGTCGGCGGGTCGTCGCGCGACATTCGCCAGACGGCGCGGTTCACCGTCGGCGAGTAGGCGCTGATGTGGAAGAGCGTAACATGCTGGCGGTGGAGTGACAACTCCGCCGCCCCTCGGAGGCGCTGGGGATGGCTTTCCAGCGCCAGCAGGGGGTCTGGGCGCTATTGTGCAGAGCTACGGCCTCCGGACGGCGGCGAAGAAAATGCGCTGCTCGGCCAGAGTGGCGACCAGCGCATAGCGCGCTGCACAACCATCACGAATCGTGCAGATAGTGATGAAGCACGATAGATATTGATTCTAGCCCACCGCTCGGCCGTCGCGCTCCTTCTCCAGCAGCTCCAGGGAGACACCAAGCTGGGCGTTCGAGTCGAAGTAGGCGTACTGACCTTCGCCGTTCTGCCCCATGTCGCCGCGCTGGCTCATCCCGATGCCTCGCGACTTGAGAAAGTCAACCGATCGCTGCATGCCTTCGACCCAGAACGCAATGTGATGCACGCTTTCGCCGTTCTGGTCCAGCGCCTCCTGCCAGACGCTGTCGCCGCCCAGCGGCTCAATCAGCTCGAGCTGCACCTGCCCCAAATTGAAAAAGGCCAGCTTGGCCTGGGCGTTCGACGGTTGGCCGCGATACGTCATGTGCACATCCAGCCCCGGCTGAGTGATGATCACCGGCGGGACGGGCAGGCCCAGGATATCCGCGTACCGTTGAGCCGCGGCGGCTATGTCCCGAACGACGATGGCGACCTGCGCCACGCTCGTGCTGCCCAGGTGCGTCTTGTCCACTCTCTGTCTCCTTTTCGGGACCTTGGTGGTCCAGAGGCTCATTGACTGCGGCTGTCATGCTGAGCGGAGCGAAGCATCCCTCGGCGCTTCGGAGGCCCTTCGCGTTGCTCAGGGCGACAGCGTATTTTCATCCGTCGGGTGGCGGGGTGTTCGCGGCCGCTCAGCCGAGCGGGTTCCACCGCAGGGCCAAATAGACGGCCAGCCCCGCGAAGAGCGCGCCCAGGGCCGTGAAGATGACGCTTAACTCGCTGGTTTCGTGCTTGGTGAACGACAACGTCGGCAGGCTCTGGAGCGCGTCGTTCAGCTCGTCGGCCGTCTCCGCCGAGTGATACTCCGCCCCGGTCATGCTCGCCACTTCCTTGAGCGTCTTCTCGTCAATGCCGCGTTGGAAGCCGCCAAATCCCCCACCACCGCCAAAGCCGCCGCCACGCCCGCGCCCACCTGGCGGGCCGCCTGGCTCACTCCCGACCATGCCGGGGTTGCAGTTCGGGAACTCGGAGCCGGCAGGGGTGCCGAAGCCAATGGTGTAGACCTTCACGCCGCGGTCCACCGCCTGCTGCGCTGCCTCGACCGGCAGCGGCCCCGTGTTGCTCGCGCCGTCGGTCAGCACGACGATCACGTCCGGCACATACGCCCCTTTCGGGACGGGGGTCGGCTGCGGGCGCGATGGGTCGGCCTTGGTCGGCGCGACGCCGGGGTCAATCTCGGCGATGGCGTCCAGCGATTTCAGGATAGCGCTGCCGATGGCCGTGCGGCGGCCCAGCACGAGGCTGTCAATGGCCTGCTGAAGCGCCGCCTTGTCGGTCGTCGGCGCCTGGATTTCCTCGGCGAAGCCGGAGAACGCCACGATGCCAATCTGCGTCCCGTCCGGCTGCTGCTCGATGAAGGAGAGCGCCGCGTCCTTGGCCGCCTTGATGCGGTTCGGCGTCACGTCGGTCGAACACATGCTCAACGAGACATCCATGGCGAGAATGATGGTGCGCTGCGTAGTTGGGACAGCCACAACCGCCAGCGGCCGGCTCAACGCGAACGCCAATGCCGCCAGCGCCGCCAGGAACAGGGCGAGCGGCACGTGCCGCCGCCAGCGCGACGTATCCGGGCGCGCCTCGCGGATGAGGGACAGGCTGGAGTAGCGCACGGTGAACCGACGGCGTCGCCGCAGCGCCCAGATGTACGCCGCGACAAGCAGCGGGATCAGGACCAGCAGAACCAGGAACCACGGCCACAGGAATGTCACCAGCGCCCTCCTCGCGGCAAGCTCGCCCGGCGTGTCATGGCAGGCGGCCTAGCCACACCAGCGCGAACACGCCGCCAATCAACAGCATGAGAAGGCCAGCGCCCGCGAACAGGGACGTCGTTTCGGTCTTCTCCGCCCTCAGTTGCAGCTGCGAATCTAGGTTCTGATAAATCTGCTGCAAGTCCTGCTCGTTCTGGGCGTTGAAGTAGGCGCCGTCCGTCAGCTGCGCGATTCGCTGGAGCGTCGGCTCGTCGAGGCGCGACCGCACAGTGAAGCCCTCGACGCGCAGGATCGCGCCCTGGGGGCTTCCGACGCCAATCGTGTAGATACGCACGCCGCGGTCGGCCGCCGTCTTCGCCGCCTCCAGCGGGTTCGGGTTGACGTTGTTCTCCCCGTCGCTGAGCAGCACAATCGCCGCCGGCGCGTGGGCGCCGGCCGGCACCGGCGTCGGTGTCGGCGTCGGCGTAGGCTGCTCGCCCGGCGGGCGGTTGGTGTAGAAGTGCGTCTGCGGCTCACTATTGGCGGTCGCAATGGTGTTGAGCGCCATGTTGATGCCGCTGGCGAGGGATGTGCCGCGCGCCGGCTGCAAGCGGTTAATAGCCGCCATGACCAGCCCCTGGTCATTGGTCGGCGGCTGCACCGAGAACCCGTTCTCACTGAACGACACGACGCCGACCTCGACCGTAGACGGCTGGCGTTCGACAAACGCCTGAGCCGCCGTCTTCGCTGCATCCAGGCGGGTCGGCTTGATATCGTCGGCGGCCATGCTGCCCGACACGTCGAAAGCGAGGATCACCGTGCCGTAGACCTTCGGCACCTCGATCACAGCCTGCGGGCGCGCCAGCCCGATGATAAGCAGAATCAGGCCGAGAAGGAAGAATACCAGCGGGACGTGGCGCCGCCAGCCGCCGCGCGCGCCCGGACCGCCCTGGACAACGCCGAGGCTGCCATATCGCGCGGCCCATTGCCGCCGCTGCCGCTGCATCCGGACGTACCAGACGATGAACAGCGGGAGCAGCAGCGCCAGCCACAGCATGTTCGGCCAGATGAAAGACATATTGCCTATCCGCTCACTTCCGCCGCTGCTTGCGCCGCCGCGCGAAGCTCACCAGTGACGCCACCATGTCGTCCTCGGTCGAGAGCGACAGCACGTCCACGCCGACGCGCCTGAACGACTCGTTCAGGGCCGCCTCCCGCCGCTGCGCCGCCTCGCGGAACCGCTGGCGGAATTTCTTGTCCCGCGTGTCCACGTACAACTGCTCGCCGGTCTCGGCGTCCTCCAGAATGATGGGGCCGACATCAGGCAGGTCCATCTCGCGCGGATCCCACAGGCGAACCGCAATCACCTCGTGCCGCTGGCACAGCAGCTTCAGCGGCCGCTCCCAGCCGGGTACGCTTACGAAGTCCGAGACAATGAACACCATCGAGCGCCGCTTGATGGAATACAACGCCGCCGTCAGCATCGGCGCCAGGTCGGTCATGGGCGCGCGAGATGCGGGCGGCAGCTTCAGCAGGTCGTTGGCCAGGCGCAAGACCTGGAGGCGCCCGCCACCGGCCGGGATGGTGCGCTCGACGCGCGTGTCGTAGAGCACCGCGCCCACGCGGTTCCCGCGCCGCGTCAGCAGCCGCGCCAGGGTGGTGACGAAATCCACCAGCATCGCGTGCTTCGACTTTTGCAGCGAGCCGAACTCCAGCGACGGGCTGAGGTCCAGCAGAAACCAGCCGGTGATGTCGCGGTCCTCGACATACTGGCGCACGTAGGGCGTATCCATGCGCGCCGTCACGTTCCAGTCAATGTAGCGGATATCGTCTTCCGGCTGATACTCGCGCAGGTCCGCCAGGTCTATGCCCGCCCCATAGAACAGGGTGCGGTAGTCGCCCTGGAGCAGACCGTCTAGCCGACGCACGACGTGCCAGTCGAGGCGTTGGAGGACGCGCTCAGGGGTTGCGTCGGAAGGCATGTTCGTGCAGTGGAACCGTCGGCGGCTGGATGCGCGCCAGGATTTTGTTCAGCAGGTCGTCGGCGGACACGTTCTCCGACAGCGCCTCGTAGGACGGCACGAGGCGATGCCGCAGCACGTCGAGCATCATGTCCTGGACATCCTGCGGCAGGGCGTAGTTGCGGCCGCGCACGAAGGCCAGGGCGCGGGCGGTCAGGATCAGGTTGATGGTGGCGCGGGGGCTGGCGCCGAACATGATGTAACGCTGCAAGTCGGGCAGCCCGATCTCTTTCGGGTTGCGCGTCGCGTTGACCACCTTGATGGCGTACTCGATGAGCGCCGGGTCCACGTACACCTGGTAGACCTTCTTCTGAAGCTCCAGCAGCCCCTCAGTGGTCAGCGCCTCCTGCACCGGCTGGAGGTAGCCGATCATGCGCTCGACGATGACGAACTCCTCCGTTGGTGTCGGATAGCCCACCAGCACCTTGAGCATGAAGCGGTCTACCTGGGCCTCGGGCAGAGCGTATGTGCCTTCGGTCTCGATGGGGTTCTGGGTCGCCATGACCAGGAAGGGATTGGGGACCTTATATGTCTCCAGGCCGATGGTTACCTGCCGCTCCTGCATCACTTCGAGCAGCGCGCTCTGCACCTTGGCCGGCGCGCGGTTGATCTCGTCGGCCAGGAGGAGGTTGGTGAAGACCGGGCCAAAGGATGTGTTGAACTCGCCCGTCTTGTTGTTGTAGATGCGCGTGCCAACCAGGTCGGCGGGGACGAGATCGGGTGTAAACTGGATGCGTTTGAAGTCGCCGCCGATGGACTCGGCCAGCGTCTTGATCGCCATCGTCTTCGCCAGCCCCGGCACGCCCTCGACGAGGATGTGGCCCCGCGCCAGGAGGGCCACGATAAGCCGCTCCAGGAGGTGATCCTGCCCAACGATGACCTTTTTCACCTCGTACAGCACGCGCTCCATCGGCGTCCTGTTGCTCACGCTCTGCGCCGACTCCATCGGCCTATCCATTCAACTCTCCCTTAATACGGCGGCAGACCGGCGGCCCCGCCCGCAGTGGTGATTGGCACGGCGAAGCCGATGCCGATGAAGACGTCCTGCTGTGTTGGGTTGACCAACGCCGTCACGATACCGATGACCTCGCCGGCGCGGTTCAGCAGCGGCCCGCCGGAGTTGCCCGGGTTGACCGCCGCGTCGAACTGTATCAGGCCCGTGAGCTTACTCTGCCCGTCCTGGCTCTTGAATGACCGGTCGAAGCCGGAGATAACGCCGGCGCTCATGGAGCCGTACAGCCCGAGCGGGTTGCCGACCGCGTACGCCTCCTCACCGATGCTCATGGCGCGGGGGTTGCCGAGCGTCGCCGGCACGACCTGCTCCGGCAGCTGGCTCGCCTGCAACACGGCGATATCGTTTTCCGGCTGCTTGACCTCGATCTGGGCGTCCGATTCCGTACCGTCGGCGAACGTGACCTTGATCTCCTTGGCGTCGGCCACCACGTGCAGGCTGGTGAGGATGTCGCCCTTGTCCGTGACGATCACGCCGCTGCCGATGCCCTTCCCCGGCTTGCCATCCTTGTCCACTTCGTTCGTCTGGATGAGGACGAACGAGGGCCGAATGGCCTGGTAGACTTGCGCCGAGAACGCGGGGGGCGGCGTGGCGGACGCCATCGCCTGGGCGATGGAGGTGTTGACTTCCTGCTGGGTGAGGACGTGGGGTTTGGGCGTGAACACGGAGTAGAGCAGCACGGCCACAAGGGCAGCCAGCACGCCCCAGGCGAACATCATCGCGCCCCGCGACCGCGTTCGCCAGCCTCGCAGACGTTCCCGCCACACTTGTGTTCTTGATGGGGTCAGTTCGCTCATGCTCCGCCGACTAGGGTTGAAGGTCGTCGCTGCCACATACTGAATCTACCTTTGCACTATTGTTGTCGGGGTGGTTTGGAGGGGCAAGCCCCTCCAAGTCCTCCGCCCTTTCGCCGTTCGCCGAGCAGCAACGCCCCGCCGAGCAGTCGAGGAAGGGGATTCGTGGGGGCCTGCGGCTCCCCACACCCCCGCGTTGTACCAAACTGCAAAGATACACATACTGAATTATATACACGATTGAGGCGAACAAGTGTATCCACGAACGTGGAAAATGCAATCGAATTGGGAAAGGTGACGATGTGACGATGTGGCGATGTGACGTGGTGACGATGTGACGTGGTGACGATGTGACGTGGTGACGTGGTGAGATCGACATTTACTCCGTCACTCCGCCACCCCGTCACTCCGTCACTCTCCGGCCGGTCCCCGCCCCGGCTTCACAAACGCCTTGATCACCTTGACCGGCGTCGTTCCCGCGTTGACGAGCCGGTAACGGCCCGCAGCGGCGGGTACGACAAACGTCTCAGCGTAGTTGAAGCGCTGCCGCAGCCCGCCCTCGGTTTCCAGGACCACGCCCGCCCCCGCCACGACGCTCATCACGTGGCACAGGCCGTCGGTCGCCGCCTCGATGGCTGCGTCGAACTCGTAGCGGTGAACGTCGTAGAAATGCTCGCGGTGCGTCGGCACGTGGACGACACGCCAGCCGTCGCCCTCGGCGAGGGTGTAGGGGTGGGACACCAGCTCCCGCGCCACGGCGTCGCCCTGGCGCTCGAAGTAGAGGTTGTCGAAGGCGCGGGCGATGTTGAGCGGCCGCGGCCGGCCGTCCAGGTCGAGGCGCATCCAGTCGTACATCTTGAACGTGAAGATGTAGGGCGTGGCGCTGATCTCCAATACGAGATTGTCCACGCCGGAGCAGTGGATGGTGCCGTTGGGGATGAGGAACAGGTCGTGCTTGTGGGCGGGCAGCTTCTGGACGAACCGCTCCATGTCCACCGGCCTCGCCTGGTGGACGCTCTCCTCCAACGCGGCGCGAAACTCCGCTGCGTCTACGTCGGCCTTGAAGCCGAGATAGACGTTAGCGCCTTCGCCGCAGTCGAGGATGTAGTACGTCTCGTCCTGGGTGAACGTCTCGCCGAAGTGGCGGCGAATGTACGCCGGCCGGGGGTGACACTGCACCGACAGATTGCCGCCGTCGAACGTATCCAGGAAGTCGAAGCGAATCGGGAACTCGTAGCCGAAGCGGTCGGCGGACTCGCCGAGGACGGCGCGGTGATCGCAATACATCAGGAAGTCGAACGACACCTCGAGGAGCCGCCCGTCGCTCTCGAACATCAGACCGTTCTCCGGCGAGATCAGCTCGAACGACCAGGCGTAGTTTGGCACATCCTTCGGCAGGTCCGGGATGTGCGCCTTGCACCACTGGCCGCCCCACGGCCCCGGCTCGAACCACGGGCGCGGGCGGAAATAGTTGTGGCTCATCGTCGTGAGCGCGGCGCGCAGGTCGTTACCCGCCATGAACAGCGGATGATCGGGGCGCTGCCCGTCCACGATGAGGGCGATGCGCCCGAGCAAGTCGGCCTTATGGGCATTGAGCGCGGGCCAATCCACGAAGTAGAAGCGCTTGTACATCACCTTCGGGTCGGCCGGCCGGCGCGCGCCGAGGTTGGTGACGCTGCCCGCGCGCGAGCGAAACTGGATCTCGTTCTTCGGCACGTCAACGTACACGACAGTTGCATCCGGATCCGCCAGGGCCGCGCCGCAGCCGTAGAGGATAGTGAGGGACGCCGCTCGGTCGGGCGCCAGCGCTGCCAGGCGCGCCGGGTCGAAGAAATCCCGCAGCCCGCCGGTGAAGCGTGTGCCGAAGATGGGGTCGTCGCCGCCGAGGAACGGTGCGACACGCCGCCAGACCTCATCCTCCGGCAGCAGCGCATCGGCGACATTGTGCCAGGAGGCGAGAATACCTCGGCGCCGCAGCGCCGCGTCGAGCTGCTCGCGCAGGTCCTCCCACAGCACGCCGGCGTAGCCGTCTATGACAACGCGCTCATGCTGCGCCAACCAGACGGCCAGCGCCTCGTAGCCCACCTCGATTTTGCCTGGGCCAAGCGGGAAGCCGGGGTAGGGGTCGTACACGCCGGGCGCGGGCGGCTGCCATGTCAGCGGGGCTAGGTCCTGGGATGTCTTCCGCCAGGGGGAAGGTAGGGTCACGTTCGCTCCTCGTTACTCGCCCTGGTCGGGGCGCTGGTAGTCGTCGTCGTAGCGCGTGATGTCGGCCTGCTGCCAGTTACCGAACGCCACCTCGAGTACGCGCACCGCCGGGCCGGTGCTTGTCAGTCGGTGGCGTGTCCCCGCGCGAATCCAAACCTCATCGCCGGCCCGGGGATAGAGAATGTCGTCGCCCACCTGCACCGCCGCGCCGTCGTCGAGGACGATCCACAGCTCGGCGCGGCCCGTGTGGGATTGGAGGCTGAGGCGCTGGCCCGACTCTACCGTCATGAGGCTGACGGTGACTTCCTGGTTGTGGGCGTATTGGCTGAACGAACCCCACGGGCGCTCGACGCGGTCAATCGGTGGGACTTCAGCGGGGATTGGTTTGGTTACGTAGTCGGTCATCATCTTCTCTCGTTTCAGGGGTGAGCCGGACTGCGCGCCGCCCGCCATGCTGCGCGCCCCATCACGGTTGGCTCCCCATTCACCGCCACCACGACGTCGCGGAAGTTGCGGTCGGCCAGCGCGCCGTAGTCGTGGCCGGCCCCCGCTGGATAGACGCCGAGGTAGGTGAGGGGGATCGCACCAACGTTCACGGTGCGGTGGAAGGTGTGCGGCGGCACGTAGACAACAATACCGGCTGCCAGGCGCAGCGCGCGGCTCTCGCCGGTGGCCTCGTCTTCCAGGAGCATCAGCCCGTCGCCGCCCAGGCCGACGTACACCTCGGCGGCGGCGCGCCAGCGATGGATGTGGCCTTTCGTCAGATAGTACTCGCTGCCGACCTGCCCCGGCATGATGAGGCCCAGGCCGTAGTGCAGGTCACCGGCGCTCACGCCCGGCTCGACCGACGACACCGTGTAGACCAGCGGATCGCTCGCGACGAGCGCCGCCTCGTAGGCGGCCGCGTCCTCGAAGGCGCCGCGCAGATCGCTCAGGCGGCGCTGCACCACCGGCTGCCCGGCGATCAGGCCTGAGCTTATGTCAAGGTGGTTCTCAAACGCATTCATAGCTACACCCCTAACTGGCATTGCGCCCCCCCCCCAACCCGCGCGACGGCAAGCGCCAACACAAAAAAGGCCGACTGTCACCCCGACGGTAGGAGGGGTCTGGACTGCGGCCCAGATGTCTCGTTCCTCGACATGACAGTCCAGGCTTATTTCAGCGTAAACGTTGTACGCTCGCCATGCGCTCAATCAGCGCATCTGACGGGGTGATGCCGCCAAGCTCCAACGCCAGCAGCGCCGCCCCTAATACCGGCGACAGCAGCGGTTCGACGATCTCGGCGTGTGGCGCCCGCCGCCGAATCGCGGCGTACAGCCACATCTTGAAATCCGGCCCTGATTGCGCCAGCCCGCCGACAGCGGTCACAGGGACGCTCGGCCCCCCGAAATCCAGCTTGCGGGCGACAGTGTCCACCATAAGCGCCAGCGCGTCCACGCCTTGCTCGACGATGGCCCGCGCGCTCGCGTCGCCCGCGATGGCTGCGGTCAGCACGAGCGGCGCCAGCGAGGCAATCTCGGCGCGGGACATGCCACTGCGCGAGCCGTCAAGGCCCTCGTGGTACAGGCGGCGCATGACCGCCTGCGGGTCGGACAGGCGCAAGGCGGTCAGCAGCGGCGCGGTGATGGCGGTCGGCGCGCCCCGGCCGTCGGCGGCCCGCGTCAGGGCGATGAGCCCCTGGAGGCCGAGGTAGTAGCCGCCGCCCAGGTCGTCCAGCAGGTAGCCCCAACCGCCCGCCCGCCACGCGCGACCATCGGCGCGGCGGCCATAGCACGAGCTGCCTGTCCCTACGATAAGGGCGATCCCCTCGCGCCCGCCCAGGCCCCCGGCCAGCGCGATGCGAATGTCGTGATCTACGGCGGTGCGTTCCGGCGCGGCGATGTCCAGCAAGCGCGCCATCCGGCGGATGGTGTCGCGGTCGGCATCGGAGACGACGCCCGCCATGCCGAAGAACGCGGCATCGGCCGGTCGAAAGGCGAGACCCGCCGCGTGCCAGGCGGACGCCACGGCGCGGCCGATGTTCTCCTCCGCCGGCCCCACGCCGACATCATCGTAGTTGGACGGCCCGGCGTAGCCCATGCCGCGCACGCCGCCGGTGGCGTCAACGAGGGCCGCGCGCGTCGTGGAGCCGCCACCATCCACCCCGATCACAAGGGCGGTGTCGGTCATGCTGGCGCGAACCCCACGTAAGACGCGCCGCTGACCGGAATGCGCGCCACCGGGTCGCCGACCTCGACGCCACCCGGCTGAAGCGGCAGCACGACAACCTCATGGCTGTACTGGTTGGCGACGAGCATGAAGCGTCCGTCCGGGGTGAGCGCGAAGCAGCGCGGCCAGTTGCCACCGCACGGGGCGATGGCGCGGCGGGTCAGCCACCCGTTGGTGTCGGCCGCGAACACCGCGATGCTGTTGTCGCCCCGATTGGAGACGTACACGCGGTCTCCGGCGGGCGACACGTGGATGTCGGCGACGGTGTTCGCCGGGTTCGGCGCGGGCAGCGTGCTGAGCCACTGCTGCTCGGTCAGCCCACCCGTCGCCGGGTCGAAGTCGTAGACGCTGACCGTGCTGTCAATCTCGTTGGCGACGTACATCACACGGCTATTGGGGTGAAAGGCCACATGGCGCGGGCCAGCGCCGGGCCGAGCGGCGACATGGATATGCGAACCGAGCTTGCCCTGCTCCGTGTCGAGCATATACACCTGAAGCTCGTCCGTCCCGAGGTCGGCGACGATGACGAAGCGATCGTTCGGCGATACCGTTGCTGAGTGGGCATGCGGCCCCTTCTGACGCTCTGGGTGCGCGCTGTGGCCTTCGTGCTGCGCGAGGTCACTCATCGGCGCCAGCGCCCCGTCATCTCCGATGGGAAACACGCTCACGCTGCCGGAGCTGTAGTTGCACGCCACCAACCAGCGCCCGCTCGTGTCCAGCGCGAGGTGGCAGGGGTGATCTCCCTGAGTGGACTGCTGGTTGAGCAGCGTCGCCGCAAACGGCTCGCGCTCGTAGCGAACCGCGCACGCCTCGCCGTAGCGACCGTCGCCGGCCAGGCCCGTCTCGCTGACGGCGTAGAGCCAGCGCCCATTCGGATGGAGGGCCAGGTAAGATGGGTTGAGGATGCCCGTGATCGCCCCGTAGGGCGTGAGGGCGCCGGTGGCCGGGTCGAACCAGCACGCCTGGATGCCCGGCTGGTCGGCCGGGGCGTAGCCGCTGACGAAGACCAGTGATTGAGACATAGATGTCATCGGGTCTACCAATTCTGGACCGAGCCGTCGGCGCGGCGCCAATGGGGCGCTTCCCAGAACTGCCAGGTCTGCGCCTTCGCCCGATCCTCGTCCAGCTCAACGCCGAGGCCGGGTGTGTTGAGGACAGGGAACGTATTGCCGACAAGCCGCGGCTGGACGGGGAACAGGAGGTCGGCGTCGTTGACGCCCTTGTCGCCGTAGTACAGGTTCTCGGTTTGCGTCGCCCGCACTTCGAGCCAGGCGAAGTTGGGCGCGGCGGCGGCGAGGTGAATCGTGGCGGCGGTGCAAACCGGGCCGAGTGGGTTGTGGGGCATGAGGTCAATGTAGTGCGCCTCGGCCCAGCCGGCGACCTTCATCGCCTCGGTGAAGCCGCCGACGTTGCAGATGTCCACGCGGGCGAAGTCGGTCAAATGGCGCTCGATGTACGGCAGGAACTGCCACTTGCTGGCGAACTCCTCGCCGACGGCGAACGGCACATCGGTGAGTTGGCGCAAGGCCGCGTAAGCCTCCGGCGTCTCGTCGCGGATCGGCTCCTCGATGAAGTCCAGCGTCCCCATCGGCATGCGCTGGCAGAACGAGGCCGTCTCGGCGATGCTCAGGCGGTGGTGGTAGTCAATACCCAGGGTAATATCGCTGCCGAACGTCTCCCGCGCCTTCACCAGCCAGCGCGCCGTGTGGCCGAGGCTCTCGCGCGGCTCGAACACGGCCGGCGATGCGTGGGCGCGCGGCGCGAGCGGCCCCACCCGGATGACATCCCAGCCGGCGTCAACCAGGATTTGCATGCCCGCGATCATCTGCTCGCCGGAGCCACTCGGCGCGGTGGCGAAGCACGGAATCACGTCGCGGTGTTTGCCGCCGAGCAGCTGGTACACCGGCACGCCGAGCGCCTTGCCGACGATGTCGTGCAACGCGATATCAATCGCACTCTGGGCGGCGAGGAGTACGCGCCCACCTTCAAAGTACTGGCTGCGGTACAGCTCCTGCCAGATGCGGCCGCGCTGCATCGGGTCCTGGCCGATGAGGAACTCGCGGAAGTGATTGACAGCGCCCATGACGGCCAGCTCACGGCCGCTCAGCCCCGCCTCGCCGAGGCCATAGATGCCCTCGTCCGTCTCGACCTTGACCACGAGCTGATTGCGAACGCCTACCCACACCGGGTAGGTCTTGATATCGGTGATGCGCATGGGAACGAAAGGTCTCCTCTCAATGAGACGATATCGGGTCATATGATAAGCAAGGAACGTCTAGGCTGTCACCCCGAGCGGAGCGAGGGGGCTGGGCTGCGGCGGCCCAGATGCTTCGCCTTCGGCCTTAGCATGGCAGCATGGCGTGAAGTTAATGACCAGCTCGGCGAAGCAATCCCTCTACTCAAACGTGAGTTCCCAAATGGCGCCCGCGTCGCCGAACTCCAGGACGTACAGCTTGTTGTCCACCAGCGCCGTGTCAATCGGGTTCTTGAAGCCGCGCGCAATCTGCGTCGTGCTCGCCTCGTAATTGTCGCCCTGTTTGTTCAGTCTGAGATAGAGCAGGTCCTGCCCCTTGTCCTGGAGCGAGCCGCCCGCCGCGCCCCAGCTCGTCAGAAAGGCGGCCAGGGTGCTTCCGCCGCCGCGCAGGTCGGCCGGCATCTTGTCGCCCGAAATGAACGCGAGACCCAGGGGCGACCGATGGGGCGTGAACGTGTTCAGCGGCTTGCCTTCGACGCCCGCGTCGCGCTGCCCACCGTCCTCGCCGCGATACTGCGCCGCGTCTGGCCCGCGGTTGAGGATGGGATCGGTGAACTTCGACACCGGCGGCTTCGGGAAGCCGGGGTCATTGCGGTACGTGCCGTTCTTGACCGCCACGAAGTCCATCGAGAGACGGCGGTCCTTCGCGGCATCATAGTCAGGGAACTGCTGCGGGTTATCCTGCGCCCCGAAGCGCCACGGGAAGCCGTAGTGCTGCCCCTGGCGGATCCAGTTCAACTCGTCGGGAAAGTCGGCGTCGGGGCCGTTGTCTACGGCGATGAGGTCGCCGTTGGGGGCGAACTTCAGATCGAAAGCGTTGCGCGTGCCGTCGGCATATATGTACGGCTTGAGCGCCCCCTCGTCGGCCGGCAGCGTCAGGTCGGTCGCGTCGGTCGGCACGCGGAAGATCGCCGACGTCAGCGGCACTTCGCGCAGATCGGGGAACGCGAGGCCGTTGGTTTCCACCTCGCCGTGGTCCGTGCGCGAGCCGCTGTTGTAGTACAGCCACTTGCCGTCGGGGCTGACGGTGATACCGTTGACAAGGTGATCGAAGTTCGTCCCGCTGAGCTGGTAAGGCTCGGTGGACGAGACCGTTTGCCAGTCGAACCCGCCCGAGGCGTTGGGCTTGCCGCGCCGCACGATGGCCTGCGTCTGCTTCGCGCCAACCTTCCTGTTCACCGTAACGTACAGCGTGCCGTCCGGCCCAAACGCCATGCCCGCCGGGTCGCCGTCGGCGACGATATCCGTCTTCGCCTGCACCTTGTCGGCCTTGCCTGGCGGCGCGGGGTCGAGGCGGAAGAGGCCATTCGTCGGGTGCAGGAAATAGAGCTTGCCGTCGGCCGGGTTGCGCGCCAGCTTGATGTTGCCGCCGCCAACGCCCAAAACCTTGCGCAGGGTGATGCCACTCCGCAACAGCGTTGGGCCGCCGGCGACCGGCTGCGACTCCACTTTGGCGCGAGACATGGTATCGCCGGCCGGCGGCGACTGAACGCGGCAGCCGGCGGCCAGGAGAAGGCCGGATAGAATGAGCAGAAGTGCGGCACTATGTCGTGACGCCTTCACCGCCCACCGGAGGCGCTGGAGATGGCTCTCCAGCGCCAGCACTCGGGCGACGACAAGCGCGCGCGTCATATCGCCGCCCAGTGGCGATGCAGCAGCGCCCCCTGGTGATTCGCGTCGAGGGACAACACCGCATCGAACGCGCGCTCGGCCTCGGCCAGATTGCCCAGCCCGAGATGCCCAAGCCCCATCATGTAGTAGCAGTGGACCCTGTGCCGCGCGTTCAGGTCCTCGTCGAAGACCAGGAACGTCGGCAGGGACACGGCAAAGTAGTCCATCTTCACCTCGTCGTCCAGGTGAGCCTGTCCATACTCCACGAGTTTGTGGAAGATCGCGTCGGCTTCGGCAGCGCGGCCCAGTTGGCGGCGGGCCAGGCCCTGGTAGAAGATCATGTCGGGCGGCTGGTCGTTGTAGTACATCGCGGACACTGGCTCGCTGGAGCCGGCCGCCGCTGTCTCGAACGCCGCCGCCGCCTCGGCCGGCCGCCCCTCCGCCGCCAGCGCCAGGCCGAGGTAATAGTAGATGTTGTTCTCCTGCGCGTTGGGCAGCTTTCCCTCGCCGAGAGAGTGCGGATAGACTGTCGCGCGCTGCAACATCTCCGCCGCCTTCGCCGGCTGTCCATCGGCCAGCAGCGCCTTCGCCCCCTCGACCAGGCTAACCACGTACTGCCCTACAACCCTGCCCTCGCCGCCCTCCCACGGATGGAAGCGCCGCCCCATCAGCGCCGCGTAGGCATCGCCATGCCGCCCGCAGATGTTTAGCAGGGTGATGGCCTCGACGGTCAAGTCGTCGCGCCGCTCGACCAGGCGCGGGTAGGCTTCGAGGCGCGCCAGGCGCTCCCCCGGCGATCGGTTCAGCCGTCTATCGAGCTGATCCAGCTCGAACAGCACGCGCGCGTCGTCCGGATTCAGGGCGAAGGCGCGCTCATAGGCCGCTTTGGCCCCCTCCGCGTCCCGGCGCTTGTTGAAGTAGGCCAGGCCGAGGTTGCGGTGCGTCGTCGGGAAAGACGGGTCGAGGTCACGCGCCCGCTCCCAGGCCGCGATCGCCTCGACGTAGCGGCGGTGGGCGTACCAGAAATTGCCGAGATAGTACGGCGCGCGAGCGTCGGTCGGGTTCAGGCGCATCGCCGTCTCCAACGCCGGGACACTCTCCAGGCGATGCGGGAAGCAGTAGTCGGGCGGCATTGCCGCCGCCCCCGACAGGGCCGCCTCAGCGCCGGCCGCGTCGCCCGCGTCGAGCCGGGCAGACGCGCGAAAGTAGAGCGCCATCGGGTCGGTCTGGGGCGTGGCGTCCAGCAAAGCAGTCGCCTCGTCGGCCAGGCCCGCCGCCATGTAGTCGAGCGCGACCTCTATGTAACGATGCGGCGCCGGGGTCATGACCTCGTCGAACAGCGTGTCGTCGGCAAGGAGCCTGGCCTCCCACATGACGTTCACGTCCATCGGGTCGAGGTCGAGCGCCAGCGCGGCCTCGTCCAGCGCGCCGTCGGGGCGGCCGAGACGCCGCAGCAGCGCGATCTTGAGATGGCGCGCTTTGTGGTGCGACCAGTTGCGCCGCAGGGCGTTGTCGGCCAATTCGAGCGCCGCCCCGAAGTCGCCGCGCCGCGCCGCCAGCCGCGCCAGCTCGAAGTAGGCCGCATCCTGCCAGGCTGCGTTCCACACCGCCTTGTAGAAGGCGTCGCCGGCTTCCCCATAGCGGCCCTGCATCTTGAGCGCCAGGCCCAGGTTGTAGAACGGCTCCCCGTTGTAGGGGTTGGGGTTGCGCCGCGTCAGACTGGCGAGGGCCTGACGGAAGTGGCCCTCGGCGTCCGCGAACTTGCCGCGGCGGTACAATAGCAGGCCCAGGGCGTTGTGGCAGCGGCTGTCCAGAGGGTCGCGCCGCAGCGCCTCCTCGTAGTACGGCTCCGGCGCATACGTCGCGTGGCGGTACTGCTCCAGGTGCAAGCCGTTGAGGAACAGCTCCTCATTGGAGGCGATCTCGCCTGGCGGTTTGGCGGCTGTCGCGGGGACGGGGATTGGGCCGCGCTCGGGCGACGGCGGGGTGAACGAAACCATCTCGCGCCCCGTCGCCGCATCCAGGACCCGCAGCGTGACCTGGGTCGGGGCGGTGTCCGGCGGCAGGGCCACCGTCTCGATCAACACGTCCTCCGGCGACAGGCTGGCCTCGCGCGCCCACACGACCTCGCCGGCGCAGCGAAGCTCGACGCGCACAGAGCTCGGCTGCGTCACGTAGACACCGACACGGGCCGTCGCGCCCGCGATGTCCAGGTTGACGACTGCGTCGCGGCTGGCGTTGTGGGCCGGGCCGATCAGCTTGTAAGGCATGAACACCTGGCTGAAGCGCTTTTCCTCGCCCGGCATCAGCCACGAGAAGTCGGGCTGGTTGTCGGTGAATGCGCCGCACATCAGCTCGATGTAAGGCCCGTCTTCGTCGGTCAGGTGGCGATCCCACGCCCGTCCGAACTCGCCATTGCCCCACGTCCACTGCTTCTTGCCCGGCACGACGTGGTGGTTGGCGATATGCAGCATGCCGGCCTGCGGCCCGTGATCGTAGTCGCCCAGGAAATCGTAGTCGGAGTGGTAGGCCATGTACGACGTCGGCACGGGGATGTTCTTGTAGCGCGAAATGTCCGTGCCGGGCGCGTAGTTGACCTTGTAGTACGTGCCGGTGGCGATGGGGAAGTCACTCACGTCGCGCTTGCCGTGGTCCATGACCGCGTGAACGTCCGGCGGAAACACCGACTGGTAGTCGTCGTTCACGGCGACGGCCGGGTTCGCCCACCACAGGAACGTCTGCGGCTCGCTCGTCCCGTTGTAGAGCTGGACGCTGATCTCAAGATAGGCGCGCTCCGGGTAGAGGGTGAAGCCGTGCGCACCCTTGGTGAAGAACATGCGCTCCGTCTCAGAGCACCAGATCGTGCAGCTGCCGTCCTCATTCTCGATGATGCGCCAGTCCAGCGGGTCGAATGTGCTAGGGCGGTGGTGCTGGGGCCAGTTGAACTCGATCCCCCCAGAGATCCACGGCCCGGCGAGGCCAACGAGCGCGGGCTTGACAACGCGATTGTAGTAGATAAAGTGATAGCCGTTGGTCTTGTCCAGGGCCATCTGGACGCGGCCGCCAAGCTCGGGCAGGATCATGACCTGGAGATAGCGGTTTTCCAGGAACAGGGCGGTGTAGGACTTGTCGAACTTCTCGTCGAACACCCTGTCTATGACGGGATAGGGATAAACGGCGCCACTACTGCCCTGGTAGACTCGCTTCTCCAGGAACATCGGGTTCTTGTCCGGCTCGCCGATGCCATACGACGGAATGACCACCGTCTCGGCCCAGGCTTCGACGCCCGGCGCAGGATTGCTCATGGTTCGCTCTCTGTGGGGGAAGTGTTCGGCGGTAGTATAGCGAAGAGCCAGGGAAAACGCAATCCTTTGCGCAGAGACAAGGGGCTAAAAGGCGAGCGCCGAACCTTAAAGTTTTATTAAAGTTGAAGCGTATTCCATGCGTAATCGTTTGCGTCGTGCTTGACGCTTTCGAAAAAGAGGCTAAAATCAGTCTGACGCAAGCGAGATAAATCCCGAGACACGCATTGGGTTGCAGTTCGACGACGACGTCACGTTAGGTGGTTCTGCCGGTCTTTCCTTGCCATCATCCACACACGCCTTTCGCGTGTTTGCACGACTGTGGAGCAGTACCGGATCCTGCCTGTCCATAGGCGACGCGCGCCCTCGAAGCCCAGGCCTCACGCCGCGATCGCCCCTTGAAGGAGGAACACTATCGGCGGAATCTGTCCAACGTTCGCAACGAGGTTTTCGTTCACGATCGACGCGCCAGTGTTGGCGCCCACCACCACCCCTCATAGGAGAGGAGCAACCCATGATGCGTCTGAGGATCGTTACGTATCTGGCCGTGGCCGCGCTGCTCGTTGTTCTGGCAGCATGCGCCCAGCAGGCCCCAGCGCCCGCCCCGGCCGCGCCTGCGCCACAGGCTGCCGCCCCAACCGCAGCCCCCGCCGCCCCGCAACCCGCCGCTCCGACGGCCGCTCCCAAGGCTGCTGAGCCGACCGCTGCCCCGAAGGCCGCTGAACCGACCAAGGCGCCGTCCGCCGCGGCGCAGCCGACTGCCGCCGCCGCGCAGGCCCTCTCAACTGGCCCGCTGAAGCAAGTTGACCGCAAAGACACAGTGAACCTGGGCTGGAGCATCGCCTCCCCCATCGGCGTCACCAACCCGTGGGCCGTCCCCGGCTACACCCACCAGGAAGGCAACAACCTGCTGTGGGAAGGCCTCGCCTACTACGGCATCTTCGGCGACAAGACCATCCCCTGGCTCGCGTCGAGCATGGAGTACACCAAGCCCGACTTCACCGAGCTGACGATCAAGATGAACCCGCAGGCCAAGTGGAGCGACGGCACTCCTGTGACCTCGAAGGACGTGGTCTACACATTCCAGGGGCAGATGAAGAACGAAAAGCTGCCCTACCACGCCGAGTTCGACCAGTTCGTGAAGGACGTCAAGGCCGTTGACGATAAGACCGTCGTCGTGACCTTCAAGACGCCCGCGCCGCGCTTCGCCTATGAAGTGCTGACCCTCAAGTTCGACACCGGCATCCCGATCGTTCCCGAGCACGTCCTGAGCAAGCAGGCCGACGTGAACGCCTTCGCCGGCGGCCTGGACATGGCCCACTCCGGCCCTTACAACCTGGTGAGCTGGGACAAGAACTCGAAGATCTTCGACCTGAACCCCGACTGGTGGGCCGTCAAGGCCGGGCTCGTCCCGATGCCTGAGGCCAAGCGGGTGGTCATGCAGAACATCGGCGGCCAGGTCGGCCAGAACATGGACACCGTGGCCCAGCGCGTCGTCGTCAACGACTTCGACGCCACCCTCGACATGCGCAGTGCCGTCATCGGCAACATCCTCAAGAACAACCCCAAGGTCACGACCCACTCCGGCAACCAGCCGCCCTACGGCTATCTGGACTGGTGGCCCAACTCGCTGTGGATGAACACGCAGATCGCGCCGTTCAACGACGTCAAGGTACGCCGCGCCGTCAGCCTGTGCATTGACCGCGACAAGATTGACGACATCGTGTACGAGGGCGCTAAGATTGCCACGATTTACCCGTTCCCGCTCTACCCGAACCTTCAGAAGTTCGCCGACTCGCCGGCCGTCAAGGCGCTGATCGACAAGTACCAGCCGCGCAAGTACGATCCCGCCGAGGCCGCGAAGCTCCTGACCGAGGCCGGCTTTGCGAAGAACAAGGACGGCCTGTGGGCCAAGGACGGCCAGACGATCCCCGGCACCATCCAGGGCTTCGAGGGCATCCACAGCGACATCGTGCCGGTGCTGGCCGAAATGCTCCGCCAGTGCGGCATTGACACTCAGGTCAACTTCGGCACTGACGCCTACCAGAACATGGCCGACGGCAAGCCCGGCTTCTACATGTTCGGCCACGGCGCCAGCACCGTTGATCCGTACGCGGCGCTCAACCTGTACCACAGCAAGTTCGCCTCGTCCATCGGCACGACCGCCGGCAACAACCGCTTCTCGCGCTACAAGAACCCTGAGTACGACGCGATCATTGACCAGATGGCCCCGCTGTCGGCCGATGATCCGAAGTTCCAGGAGCTGGCCGCGAAGGCGCTGGAAATCTACTGGCGCGACCAGATTGATGTTCCGGTCATCCAGTGGCTGCACCGCATCCCCTACAACCAGACCAACTGGACCAACTGGCCCACTGCGGCCAACCCCGCGCAGGGCGAGAACGGCGCGTTCTGGGCGCACACCGGCATGCTGGTGCTGACCGCCCTGAAGCACGCTCAGAAGTAACCCGCATTGAGCGACAAATCCGGCTGCGCGCCTTTGGCGCGCAGCCGGGCCTCCCGCAGAGTCCGCTAGCGACCGCCTTGATCGGAACGACGATAGAGGACGAGGGCGACACACAAGGTCGTGTCTAGGTAGAGGAGAAGTCACGTGAGCGTAAGGTTTGTGGTAGGGCGCTTGCTGTTTCTGGTCCTGGTGATTTGGGCGGCAGCCACAATCACATTCTTTATCCCACGCATCTCGCCCAAGAACCCAATTCGCGAGCGGTTCAACGAGCTGGCGCGGACCGGCGGATTCTCGCCGGCCGACCTCGAGAAGATCATCGACTCGTATGGGCGGCAGTTTGGCCTCGACAAGCCGTTGTACGAGCAGTATCTCGTCTATATGGCCAGCATCGCCAGGTTCGACCTGGGTGTCAGCCTCAACAAATACCCCAAGACAGTCATTGACCTGATTACCGAGGCCATCCCGTGGACGGGCGGTTTGCTCATTGTCACGGCGCTGCTGGCCTTCGCCATCGGCACAGTCTTGGGGGCCATCTCGGCCTGGCCGCGAGCGCCCGGCTGGTCGCGCGGCCTGTCAACGCCCTTCGTGCTCCTGACAGGCGTGCCGCCAGTTCTGCTAGGCGTGTTCTTGCTGTTCATCTTCGGTTTCAGGTTAGCTATAGCTCCCTTAGGCGGCGCGTACTCTATCGGCAAGGTCCCCAACATGTCGTGGGACTTCGCCGGCGACGTGCTGAATCATCAGATCTTGCCCGCGCTGGCGCTGATCTTCGGGCTCGTTGGAGGCTGGGTGCTGTCCATGCGCGGCATGGGCGTGACGATCCAGGGCGAGGACTATGTCAACTTTGCCGAGCACAAAGGGCTGAGTAATCAGACCATCTTCAAAGACTACTTCTTCCGCAACGCGCTTCTGCCCCAGGTCACAGGCCTGGCCCTGGCGCTTGGCACCGTCGTGACGGCGGGCATCGTGGTCGAGGGGTTGTTCGGGCTGCCGGGACTTGGGTCCGTTCTCAACGACGCCATACGCTCGAACGACTTCCCGGTCATCTACGGGATCGTTCTGTTCATCATCATCGCCGTGGCAGTGTTGATGGTGATGGTCGAGCTGCTGTACCCGCTGCTCGATCCGCGGATTCGTCATTAGCAGGCAGGAGCTCAGACATGGCAACCGAAGCGATTTCCCAGGCCCCCAATGTACCAGCGGTCATCGGCCACGAGGTCAAGCAGCCCAGCCGACTAACGCTGATTCTTCGTTACCTTCGGCGCAACAAGAGCCTCAGCATAGGCTTGTTTCTGATGTTCCTGCTGGTCGCCTTCACCGTCGTCGGCCTGCTGACCGTGGACACGGCCAAAGCCTACCCGCTCTCCGTGCGCACCAAGCAGCCGCCAAGCCTCCAGTACCCCCTCGGTACCGACTTCTTCGGACGTGACATGCTCGCGGCCATGGTCGTCGGAATGTGGCAGACCGCGGTCATTGGCTTGCTGGCGGGCGCGATCGCCACCTTGGTCGGCGTTGTGCTCGGCTTCATCTCGGGCTACTTTGGCGGCCCCATCGACTCCGGCATCAAGGGCATCAGCTCTATCCTCATTCCTATTCCCGTCCTGCTCATCCAGGTGGTGATCGCAGGGTCGCTCGACAAGCGCGATGTCACGATCTACACCATGGCCTTCGTGGTCGTGTTGCTGGCGTGGATGTTCCCGACACTCGTCATCCGGTCGCAAGTCCTGTCCATGAAGGAAAGACAGTTCGTCTCCGTCGCCAAGTTATCTGGCATGGGGGACCTGGCGATTATCTTCCAGGAGCTGTTACCCAACTTGCTGCCGTTCATCGTCGCCTCGTTTGTCACGGCGGTGTTTGCGGCCGAGTTCGCAGCGTTCTACCTGGCGGTGCTTGGCCTCGGTCCGCTGCGCGAGCCATTGCTCGGCAACCTCATCTGGTCGGCGCAGTCCCAGGGCGCATTCTTCAACGGCTGGTGGTGGTGGCCGCTATCACCGGCACTGGCGATGGTGCTCATCCTCGGCTCTCTCGCCCTCATCATCATGGGTCTCGACGAATTCGCTAACCCGCGCGTGCGGCGGTCAGAGTAGGACATCTATGGGTACCCCGATTCTTCAGATCAAGAACCTCCACGTCACGTACTATACCGACCTCGGCCGCGCGAAGGCGCTGGACGGCGTCAGCCTGACGCTGAATGCCGGCGAAAAGCTAGGGCTGGTCGGCGAGTCCGGCTCCGGCAAGAGCACCATGGCGCTTGCTATTATGCGCATGATCAAGCCGCCAGGCCGTATCGAAGGCGGTGAAGTTATCGTTGACGACACAGACCTCATGAAACTGACGAACGATGAGATGCTGGAAGCCCGCCTGAGCAAAGTCGCCTATATTCCCCAGGGCGCAATGAACTCGCTCAACCCGGTCACGCGCATAGGCGCTCAAATGCGGGACGCGATCAAAGCCCACATCCCAGAGATGTCGAAGGCCGACGTTGAAGCGCGCTGCATGGAGGCGCTTGAATCCGTTGACCTCAAGCCGAGCGTCTACCGGATGTACCCGCATGAGCTGAGCGGCGGCATGAAGCAGCGCGTCTGCATCGCTATCGGCATCCTTCTCGCGCCCAGCCTCATCATCGCGGACGAGCCGACGAGCGCGCTCGACGTGGTCACGCAGCGCCAGGTGATGGAGACCATTGACCGCATCCAGGAACACCTGGGCGCGGCGGTAATTCTCATCGGTCACGACATGGGGCTGATGGCGCAGTTCGTGGACAAGGTCGCTGTCATGTACGCGGGCCGCCTGATGGAGATGAGCCGGGTGCGCGATATGTTCCTGGACCCGAAACACCCCTACGCCCAGGCGCTCATTGCCAGCCTTCCGAATCTAGAAAATAAGGGTCACTTCCAGGGCATCCCCGGCCGCGCGCCTTCGCTGTGGCGTTTGCCGACCGGCTGCCCGTTCCACCCGCGCTGCCAGTACGCGATGGATGTCTGCCGCACGCAGGCGCCTAGCTTCGAACCGCTGCCCGGTGACCGTCAGGTTGCCTGCTATCTCTACACGGAAAAGGCGAGAGCATGACGCCCCTTCTCGAGTTCAAGAACGTCACGAAGACATACTCGCGCGGCCTGCTCAACAAGACCTCCACCACCGCGCTCAACAACCTCTCCCTCACCCTGGAGCAAGACGAGCCGACCATCCTGACGGTCGCTGGCGAGAGCGGTAGCGGCAAGACAACGCTGGCGATGCTCCTGCTGGGCTTTCTCCCACCGTCGGCGGGGCAAATATTCTACAAGGGCAAGGACGTCAGCAAGCTGCGGGGCGACGACCGCACGACGTTCCGCCGCGAGGTCCAGGCGGTGTTCCAGGACCCGTTCGCAGTGTTCAACCCGTTCTACACCGTAGACCACCTGCTTACCGTTCCCATCAAGCGCTTCAAGCTGGCGAAGAACAAGACGGAGGCGCGGCAGAGGATGGACGAGGCGCTACAAGCGGTCGGCCTACAGCCTGAAGATGTGCTGGGCCGATTCCCGCACCAGCTCTCCGGCGGCCAGCGCCAGCGCATCAACGTCGCCCGCGCGCTCATCCTGCGCCCCAAGGTTCTCGTCGCCGACGAGCCGGTCTCCATGGTAGACGCTTCACTGCGCGCCAGCATCCTCCAGACCTTGCAGACACTGGAGCGCGACTACGGTGTGTCCATCGTCTACATTACCCACGACCTGACCACCGCCTATCACATCGCCAAGTCCATCATCGTCCTCTACCGGGGTAACGTGATGGAGGCCGGCGACGTGGACACTGTCATCAAGGACCCTCAGCACCCCTATACCCGCCTCCTGATTGATTCGATCCCATGGCCGGATATCAACCGGCAGTGGGGAAGCACAGGCATCAAGGTTCAGGAGTCAGAGTTGCAGGACACGACAACGGGCTGCAAGTTCATCGGCCGCTGCCCTGTGGCGATGGAAATCTGCAAGACGCCGCCGCCCCTGTTTCGCCTGAACAGCCACCAGGCCGCCGCGTGCTTCCTCTATCAATCTCGAAGCGAGGTCCAGCCGGAGCACCTATCGGAGCTGCTGCCGGCGTAGCGTCGCGGCCAGCTTCGCCACGGATTGAATCATGTTGCGAAAAGTCTCTTTGTGGGCGATCCCCGTCCTGGTGATCGCCCTGATTGCTGCGTATTTCGTGATAGATCGCGTACCGACGGGGGCAGGCACTCTGGATCCAGGACGCCAGTTGCTCGCCAACGGCGGGAACTGGTTTATCATCCTTGTGCTGCTTGGGCTGTGGCTCGGTATCCTGATCGGCGCGACACGCGGCGTGGTACTGGGCATCATCGTCGGGCTGTTCACGGTCAGCGCGTGCCGCCTGGCCCTGCCGGTGCTTCCGAGTGAGTTCACCCTTTTCTGGCTGAACCCGCCGGTGCTGATGACGCTGCTCGGCATTGCGGGCGGCCTCATCGGCGGGCTGTTCGACCGCAGCCGGGGAACGTCGGCGCACTGGCAGGATAGCTGGAGCGTGCGCATGGCGCTGGCCGGGGACTTCCTGGGCTTCGCCATCGCCTTTTGCACCTTCACGACGCTTTGGCCCGGCAATCAGTAGGTGAACAGTTGGCTAGACATCTAAGCACCCCTGGAGTAGTATTACGTTTGTGGCGAGTAATGTGTATCACAGGAGGTAAGGAATGGATGCGCCTGAAGAGTATGTCGGCACTCTGACCGAGAAAGGCCAGGTCACCGTCCCAGCTGCTGTTCGGCGCCGCCTGGGGATCAAGCCGCGCAGCAAAGTCGTGTTTCGCATCGTCGGAGATCGAGTGGAGTTAGCTGCCTCATCATTGAGCCTGGCCGAGACTTTTGGAGCGGTCAAGCCACGGAAACAACCTGAAGACTTCAAAGAGCTACGCGATCTCGCGCTCGAAGATCACGCGCAGCAGGTGATTAAGGACATGCAGAGCGAGTAGCATGGAATTCCTCGACACTAACATCTTCATTCGCCACCTGACCAACGACGATCCGCAGAAGGCTCACGCATGCCTTGCCCTCTTTGAAAAAGCCGAGCGCAACGAGGTTGAGCTGACGACGAGCGAATCAGTTATTGCGGAAGTCGTATACGTTCTATCCTCTCGCGCAACCTACAACGTGCCACGGGCGGATATTCGGGCCTTGCTCTATCCGCTCGTTTCGCTTCCAGGCCTGAAACTGCCTCACCGCCGCATGTATCTACGTGCGCTCGATATCTACGCCTCGACCAACCTCGATTTTGAAGATGCGCTCACCGTGGCGCACATAGAACGGCAACACATCACGCACGTCGTGAGCTACGACCGCGACTTCGACCGTGTGCAAAACATCACGCGGCGAGAACCGTGAACGACACCCTTGAGGATAACTTATGAGACTTGCAGTGACAGGCGGCAGCGGCAAGATTGGCCGCGCCATCACCAGGATGGCCCTCGCGGACGGCCACAGCGTCGTGAGCATTGACCGCGTGCATCCCGGCCACGGCTCCGATAACCCCAACCTTGTCTACGTAGACGCGGACATGGCGGACTACGCGGCCATCGAGAAGGCGCTACAGAGCTGTGACGGCCTCATCCACATGGCCGCCATCCCCTCGCCGCATGGACATCCGGCGCACGTTGTCCACAACAACAATGTCGTCGGCAGCTATAACGCGCTCAGCGCCGCCGCCGAGCTGGGCATCACGCACGTCTGTCAGGCGTCGAGCGTCAACGCCACCGGCGCCGCCTACAGCCGCTGGCCGCGCTACGACTACTTCCCCCTCGACGAGAACCATCCCACGTACAACGAAGACCCTTATAGCCTGTCGAAGTGGATTTGCGAGCTACAGGGCGACTCCATCGCCCGCCGCTACGAGAACATGACTATCGCCAGCATGCGTTTCCACTGGGTGGTGCAGGAGCGCGCCGTGGCCGTGGAACACGCCAGGCGGCTGGGGAAGGTTCTGGCGAAGCATCTGTGGGGCTACACCGTACTCGACGCCGCCGCCAGGGCGTGCTTGTCGGTCATGACCGCCGACTACACGGGCCACGAGGTCTTCTACATCATCGCCCCCCATACGACCGAGGAGACCCCGACCCTCGAGTTGGCGGGCGAGTTCTTCCCAACGGTGCCAATCCGAGGCGACCTGAGCGGCACGCACGGCTTCTTCGACTGTAGCAAGGCCGAGCGCCTCCTCGGCTGGCTCCACGACCAGGAGGAGGGCATCACCCAATGAGCGCCGAAGCTCACCCCCAAGACACGCCTCGCCCTGAGGACCACGTTCGCACCGCCTCGCGGCCGAGCGACCTCCGCATCACCGACCTGCGCACCGCCACGGTCGGCTGGGGCCACTGGCGCTTCACGATCGTTCGGCTGGACACGAACCAGGGCCTCAGCGGCTACGGCGAGGTGCGCGACCTGGCGACCAAGAACTACGCCCTGATGCTGAAGAGCCGCCTCCTCGGCGAGAACCCGTGCAACGTGGATCGGGTGTTCCGCAAGATCAAGCAGTTCGGCTGGCACGGCCGCCAGGGCGGCGGCGTCTGCGGCGTCGAGATGGCGCTGATGGACCTGGCCGGCAAGGCTTACGGCGTGCCAGCCTTCATGCTCGCCGGCGGCAAGTTCCGCGACCGCATCCGCATCTACTGCGACACACCCAACGAGCCGACCGGCGCGCAGATGGGCCAGAAGCTGCTCGGCCGTCTCGACAAGGGCTTCACGATGCTCAAGATGGACCTGGGCGTCCAGCCCCTCATTGGCGTCAAGGGCGCGCTCAGCTGGCCCCAGGGCATGCTGCCAGGCGACCCGGGCGACGAGATCGAGCGCATGCTCAACACCCAGTGGACGATGCACCCGTTCACCCACGTGCGCCTGACGCCGAAGGGCATTGACCTGATCTGCGAATACGTGGACCAGGTGCGCGCCGTCGTCGGCGACGAGGTCCCCATCGCCGCCGACCACTTCGGCCACATCGGCGTGGACGACTGCATCCGCCTGGGCCAGGCGCTCGAGCCGTACAACCTGGCGTGGCTGGAAGACCTGGTGCCGTGGCAGTTCACCGACAAGTGGGTGCAGATCGAGCGCGCCCTGAACACGCCGGTCTGCACCGGCGAGGACATCTACCTCAGGGACGGCTTCCGCCCCCTCATCGAGGCGCGCGCCGTCAACGTCATCCACCCTGACCTGGCGACCTCCGGCGGCATCCTCGAAACGAAGAAAATCGGCGACCTGGCGCAGGAGTACGGCATCAGCATGGCGATGCACATGGCCGGCACGCCCATCAGTACGATGGCGAGCGTCCACTGCGCCGCCGCCACGCAGAACTTCATCGCCCTGGAGCACCACTTCACCGAAGTGCCATTCTGGGGCGACTTCATTGACGGCGTGCCAAAGCCACTCATCCAGGACGGCTACATCCAGGTCCCCGAAGGGCCGGGCCTGGGCTTCGAGATCAACCCCGACGCCATCCGGGAGCATCTCGTCCCGGACGACCAGGGCTTCTTCGAGCCGACGCCAGAGTGGGACACGCAGCATAGCTGGGACCGCGTCTGGTCATAGGGAACTTATCATGAAAATCACCCGCGTTCGAGCCATTCTCACCGCTCCCGACGGCATCGCCCTCGTCGTCGTCAAGGTCGAGACCGACCAAGACGGCCTCTACGGCCTCGGCTGCGCCACCTTCACCCAGCGCGCGACCCTCGTCGCCCGCGCCGTCGAGGAGTACCTGGACCCGCTGCTCCAGGGCCGCGATCCCCGCAACAGCGAGGACCTGTGGCACATGATGATGGTCAACTCCTACTGGCGCAATGGCCCGGTGCTCAACAACGCCGTCGCCGGCGTGGACATGGCGCTGTGGGACATCAAGGGCAAGCTCGCCAACATGCCCGTCTACGACCTGCTCGGCGGCAAGTGTCGTGAGGCGGCGATGGTCTACCGCCACGCCGACGGCCGCGACCCCCAGGAGGTGCTGGACAACGTCGTGCGCTACCAGGAGCAGGGCTTCCTGGCCGTGCGCTGCCAGATGGGCGGCTACGGCGGGCGCGTCCAGGACATCCGCACCGCGACGGCGCTGCCAAGCCGCGAAGCGCCCCAGGCGACGCACCGCACCCGCACCCTGGACCGCACCGACAGCGCCTTCCCCGGCATGTACTACGACGCCGACAGGTACGCCCGCTCGATTCCCACGCTGTTCGAGCACGTCCGCGCCCATGTCGGCGACGACCTCTTCCTGCTGCACGACATCCACGAGCGCATCGCGCCCATTGACGCCATCCGCATGGCGAAGTCGCTGGAGCCGTACCGCCTGTTCTTCCTGGAAGACCCCCTCGCCCCCGACCAGATCGAGTGGTTCCGCCGCCTGCGCGAGCAGAGCGCCACGCCGATTGCGATGGGCGAGCTGCACGTCAACAGCGTTGAGTGGCGCACGCTCATCGCCGAGCAGCTGATTGACTACATCCGCTCCCACCTGTCGGCCATCGGCGGCATCACGCCCGCTCGCCGCCAGGCCGCCCTTGCCGAGGCGTTCGGCGTGCGCACGGCGTGGCACGGCCCGGGCGACGTCTCGCCCATCGGGCACGCCGCCAATCTGCACCTGGACCTGGCCTGCCATAACTTCGGCATCCAGGAGGTCATCCACTTCGGCGAGGCGCTGTACGAGGTCTTCCCCGGCACGCCGGAGATGCGGGGCGGCTACCTGTGGGCGAACGACAAGCCGGGCCTGGGCGTGGACCTGGATGAGGCGAAAGCGGCGAAGTACCCCATCGAGGTCAAGACTATCGAGTGGACGCAGAGCCGCTGGCCCGACGGCACCCTCTGGACACCGTAGCGATACGCCATCGGGGTTAGGCCACGAGAAGACGAAAAACCGCGAAAGGCACGGAAAAGGGCCACACCCAACGCGTGCCTTTCGCGTATTTCGGACCCTTTGCGGCTAAAAGGTCTGCCGTCAAGGCGGCCACTATAGCTCGCGCTGGGAAACCATCTCCAGCGCCTCCGAGGGGCGGCAACACGAAGAGCCGTGTTGACACAAATCCGGAAGCAGTATACCATCCCCCCTCCCATACGCTTTCTCAGCATCTAGGGGCGCCAACTCCTGGGGGCCGGAAAGCTCGCGGGCCAGACTGTCTCGTATATGACAAGTACTTGAGCCAGCAGGGAGGGCAAGATGGTCAATAGGTTCCACAAGCTCCGCCGATTCGTATCCCAACTCGCTATCGTCGTCGTCCTCGCCGGGGCCGGCCTCGCGCTCAGTAGTGCAGCGCACGCCGCCCCACTCGCCTCAGATGATGTGTGGGTCGCGCTCTCCGACGGAACGCGCTTCGTCGGCGACGGCCAGCGTTGGAGCGACTATTTCTGCAGCGGCCAGGAAATCTGCAAAACCGGCGACGTAAACGGTGATGGTCGGGACGATATCATCGCATTTGCGCGCACCACCTTCGGCCCTGACGACAGCGACGTCTACGTCGCCCTATCCTACGGGGATCGGTTCGGTCCACGCCAGAAGTGGCATGACTACTTCTGCACCCTGCAAGAGATCTGCGCCGTGGCTGACGTCAACGGTGACGGCCGCGCCGACATCATCGCCTTCGTCCGCACCAACAACGGGGCCAACGACAGCGACGTCTACGTCGCGCTCTCGACCGGCAGCAGCTTTGGGCCAGGCCAGAAGTGGCACGACTACTTCTGTACCCTGCAAGAGATTTGCGCTGTGGGGGACGTGAACGGCGATGCGAAGGCCGACATTATCGCCTTCGTCCGCACCAACAATGGGGTCGGTGACAGCGACGTGTGGGTGGCCCTGTCGACGGGCAGCGGCTTCGGGCCGGGCCAGAAGTGGCACGACTACTTCTGCACCCTGCAAGAGATCTGCGCCGTGGGGGACGTGAACGGCGATGGGAAGGCCGACATCATCGCCTTCGTCCGCACCAATAACGGCATCAACGACAGCGACATTTACGTCGCCCTCTCCGATGGCACGAAGTTCGTCGGCACGGGACTGAGATGGCACGACTACTTCTGCACCCTTCAGGAGGTCTGCGGCGTCGGCGACTTCAA
This sequence comes from Anaerolineae bacterium, assembly GCA_046328535.1. Lineage (GTDB taxonomy): Bacteria > Chloroflexota > Anaerolineae > Epilineales > JAHCIE01 > JBDHWG01. The sequence goes on along the minus strand of JAXLWJ010000006.1, from coordinate 8,672 downwards.
CGGCGACGGCAAAGACGACGTGGTCGCCTTCACGCGCACAGCCAGCGAGGGCCGCACGGTGCGGACCATTGACCTCGTCGTCTCCATGTGGCACGACCCTAGCCCGCAGGGCCGCGCAACCTACGAGAGGATCTTCGGGTACTTCGCCGATGGTATCTACGAGATGACCAATGGCGCGCACCGCATCGGCACGATCACGGTCTACGTCAACCGCGAGCGCCCCGAGATTGCCGACGTCATCTGGGAAAACCTGGAGTGGCCCCACGCCGGCGTGGCCGGACGCTCACGCAGCGGAGAGTACCTGTGGATGGCGGACATTTTCTACGCGCCCGACCCTGACGGCGACGGCCCTGGGACGGCCCTCGGCCCATATTTCCCACTCAACACTGGTAAGGAGCGGGGTGGGGGCTATACCATGGCCCACGAGTGGGGCCATTTCTACTACGGGCTGTACGACGAGTACAAGGCAAACGCCGCCTGCGACCCTAAGAACCCGACTGAGGCCGATATCACCAGCCCGTGGAAGTGCGACGTCGCGGTCCAGAACTCGGTGATGACCAATCAGTGGCGGGCGGACAATGCCGACGACCTGAACTGGCTCAACTTCTCGATTGCGGCCAACCAGACGAGCGGGAACGCGAACCGGCGCGTTTACGGCGTGAGCGGCTGGCAGGTGCTCACCCGCGACCCGAAGAACGACCCGAAGGACGGCCAGCGTAAGGCCCTCGCCACACGCGCCTACTATTCTGATCTCGCCGCCGTCGCGCCTAGCGGCGCCAACGCCCCATCCATCGAGCTGCCGAACTCGTCAGCCCGCAGCGCCCTGAACGTCGTCTGGATGCCGCCAGGCCAGGTGGCTGCCAAAGCGCCCCAGGCAGACGGCTACCGCGGGCTGGTGTACCCACCAGCCGGCCCTGCCATCGTGTACCCCGACGCGGGGCGGATCGTCGCCCGATTGGACAAGGAGGGCGACCTGATTACAAAGGCGGACGTCTCCGCGACAGTGACGGATCCGGACGGAACAGCAACAGCATTCGTGTTCCGCGATGATGGCCTTGCCCCTGACGGCCTCGCCGACGACGGACTTTACACGGCCATCATGCCGTACTCGATGCCGGGGCGACACCGCGTCGAGGTCACCTTCACGAACAGCTCGGGACTTGCCGAGTTCACGTATAACCATTTCCACTATACGCCGGGCCCGAACGGCGAGACCTACGACCCACCGCCGTCGCCGGTCGGCGAGAGTTTCACCGAGGTCGTCAGCGCGGACATCATGGTGACTGGGTTCCAGCGAGGCTTCACCGGCGCGCTGCCGCCCACCCAGCTTACTCTCGACAACCGCGACTTTCCAGGTCGCATAGATAGCGCTGGCGACCAGGATACGTTCGTGTTCGTCCCGGACGCCAGCGGCGAGGTCGTGCTGCGCGTGACCGACCTGGCGCTCGACATGCAGCCGCACATCCGGGTCTACCAGGGCGACCCTGGCGCGCTGATCGGGGAGTACCGCTTCGCGCCGGTCGGCGATGAGTACTTTTTCAAGAAGCTAGCAGTCGAGGCAGGGCAACAATACACGGTGGAAGTGGCCCACCTCGACCCGACCGCCGCATCGGGCGTCTTCAGTGTCAGCGTCGGCCCTGCCCTGCTGAACACGGTAGAGACACTCGCGAGTTGGCGGTTGTTCTTGCCCCACGTCCGCAACTAGCCGGCGTTCCGCCCCCCTCATCCCCTGGACCCTTCCCCCACAATGGGGGAAGGGGGACAAACCTCTGCCCCCCCTCACCCCTTGTGGGTTCAAGGGCGGACAGGTCTTGCCCCTCTCCCTCTGGGAGAGGCTGGGTGAGGGTCTCAAGACGCTCGCCAGGTCTTAAGACCCTCACCCCATCCCTCTCCCACGGGGTTCAAGGGCGGACAGGCCCTTCTGGGGTGGAGCCACAACGCCCCTCCTCCATCCCACCAACCCCCTTCCTCCCCCCACAGGTGGGGGAGGAAGGGGGAGCCGAGCGCAGCGAGGCGGGGGTTGGTGGGGGACGAATCGCCGCCGCCGCCTGAAAAAGGTTACGGGGAATCACTGAGTTGGCGATGTGGGCTTCCGCAATTCCCATCTGGCGCGAGTGGGCGTACAATAACGGCAGTTGCGGCGCGGGCGGTCCGCGCCACTCACAAGGACGTGATGATTATGTCGAATGAAGCCTATCTGACCACGGAAGAAGTCGAGCGCATCGTCGTCGCGGGGCTGGACAAGCTCCCCCTGGCGGGCAAGCGCGTCCTCGTCATCGTACCCGATCAGACGCGCACCATGCCCCTGCCCATGTTCTTCCGCCTGCTCACGCGCACCCTCCGGCCGCGCGCCCAGGCGGTGGACTTCCTCGTTGCCCTGGGGACGCATCCGCCCCTGGACGATGGGCAGATGCTGCGCCTGTTCGGCCTGACCGCCGACGAGCGCGCCTCGACTTCTGCCGACGTCGGCCTGCTCAACCACGCCTGGCGCGACCCCAACGCCCTGACGACGCTCGGCGTCATCCCGGCCCAGGAGATCGCCCACCTGAGCAACGGCCTGCTCGTTCAGGATGTGCCGGTGCGCATCAACAAGCTCGTCCTGGCGTACGACCACATCCTCATCTGCGGCCCGGTCTTTCCCCACGAGGTCGTTGGCTTCTCCGGCGGCAATAAGTATTTCTTCCCCGGCATCGCCGGCCCGGACATCATTGACTTTACCCACTGGCTCGGCGCGCTGCTGACCTCGTACAGCATCATCGGGACGAAAGACACCGCCGTGCGCGCCGTCATTGACCGCGCCGCCGCCATGATCCCCACGCCGCGCCACGCCATCTGTAGCGTGGTCACGGTGGACGGCGTCGAAGGCGTGTTCGTGGACACGCCGGAGGCGGCCTGGTCTGCCGCAGCCGATCTCTCGGCCCAGACCCACGTCCACTATGTCGAGCGGCCCTACCAGCAGGTGCTGTCGGTGCTGCCGGAGATGTACGACGAAATCTGGGTCGGCGCGAAGGGGATGTACAAGATGGAGCCGGTCATCGCCGACGGCGGCGAGGTCATCATCTACGCGCCCCACATCCGCGAGATCAGCGTCATGCACGGCGCGGTCATCCGCCAGATCGGCTACCACGTCCGCGACTATTTTGTGAAGCAGTGGGACTCGTTCAAGCACTACCCGTGGGGTGTGCTGGCCCACTCGACCCACCTGCGCGGCGTCGGCGCCTACGAAGACGGCGTCGAGTGTCCGCGCATCGCCGTGACCCTCGCCACCAGCATTCCGGAAGACATCTGCCGCCAGGTGAACCTGGGCTACCGCGACCCGGCGACCATCGCCCTCGAAGACTGGCCGACGGCCGAGGACGGCGACCGGCTCGTCGTGCCGCGGGCCGGCGAGATGCTCTACCGGCTGAAAGAGTGAAACATGAACACCCAACTTCCCCTGAATCTCAACGACATTCCGCAATCCGTGGTGGAGGTGGACGGCGCGACCCTCGGTCTCGTCACCACTGACGGCGGCCCGCGCCTCGCCGTGCTGGCAACCGACCCTGCCATCTTGAGCGCCTTCGAGGGCGACACGAGCGCGCACGACGGGCAAACTCTGCTCCTCGGCCCACTAAATGCCCACAATGCCGCCGCCCTGCGCGCGGCGCTTCCCTGGCTGCGCCCGCAGCCCCTCGGCCTGCGCACTTCGGCGGGCATGGGCGACCGGCTGGGCCTGGCGACGCCCGGCCACGTGCGCGCCGTCCGCGCCACCGGCAGTGTCGTCGCGCCCATCTTCGCGCAGCAGTCCATCCGCGAGATGACCCGCACCGGCCGCACGCCACAAGACGTGATGGACGACGCGACGTGGGGCGTCTTTGGGGAAGGCTGGCGCGGCGACGTGGGCGCCGACGCCGACCACCTGAAGACGCCGGCCGACATTGACGCCTGCCTGGCGGCCGGTTTCAGCTTCTTCACCATTGACCCCGGCGAGCACGTCGAGAGCGACGCCGAGACCATGTCGGGCGAGGAGCTGCTCGCTGCGGCGGAAGATCTGCCGTGGGACCAGCTCGAAGACAACCTCACCGCCCTGGCGCGGCGTTACCTCAACCAGGCGTTCGAGGTCGAGGGGTATACGCTTCGCTTCAGCACGCGCTCGCTGCTCGAAGCGGCGGTCAAATATGGGCGGGCGATTGCCCACGTCGCCAGGATGTACCGCCACCTGGCCGACACCGCCGGCGACCGGCCATTCGAGCTAGAGGTGTCGGTGGACGAGACGGACACCCCGACCACCCACGCCCAGCACCTCTACATCGCCCGCGAGCTGCGCCGCCTGCGCGTGCGTTGGGTAAGCCTGGCGCCGCGCTACATCGGCCGCTTCGAGAAGGGCGTGGATTACATCGGCGATCTGGCCGCCTTCGAGAGCGACTTCGCGGTCCACGCCGCCATCGCCCGCGTGTACGGGCCGTACAAGCTCAGCCTCCACTCCGGCTCCGATAAGTTCAGCGTCTACCCCATCGCAGCGCGGCAGACACGCGGCGTGGTCCACCTCAAGACGGCCGGCACCAGCTACCTGGAAGCCCTGCGCACCATCGCGCCCCTGGACGCCGCCCTGTTCCGCGAGATCTACGCCTTCGCCCGCGAGCGTTACCCGATTGACCGCGCCAGCTACCACGTCTCCGCCGAGGTCGGCCGCGCGCCGCGCCCCGAAGACGTCGCCGACAGCGACCTGGCGAGCCTGCTGGAAGACTTCGACGCGAGAGAGATCCTCCACGTCACGTTTGGGTCGGTGCTGACGACGCGGCGTGCGGACGGCGGTTTCCTGTTCTACGACCGGCTGATGGCGCTCCTGCGCGGCCACCCGGACGCCTACGCCGCGAACCTCGAAACGCACTTCGCCCGCCACCTGCGCCCGTTCGCGGAGGTCGCCGGCCGAACGGAATAGGATAGAAACGCAAAGGAAGAACAAGGTGAGGGGGTGGGTTCAGCGGCCGGAGGGGCTTTGCTGCGGTAATTCCTGAGGGCGGGGCGACGGGCGCGTCATGGAGAGAAAGACAATGCCGGCGCCGGCGGTAAGGCCAGCGATCACGATTGCCATCGGGAGGGCCGTCGTCGTGCCGGCGATGCCGACGAGGGGCGCGACGAGCGCGCCGATGACGAACTGGAGCAGGCCGAGGAACGCCGAGGCGCTCCCGGCGACGTCGGGGTGATCGGCCATCGCCAACGCAGTGGCGTTCGGGCTGGTCAAGCCAATGCTGGCAACGACGAGGAAGAGCGCGGGCAAAATGCCGGCCAACCCGCCGCCCATGACCACGACGACGAGCAGCAGCACGCCGCCGGAGAACGCAGCCACCAGCCCCGCCCCCAGCAGCGCGCGCGGTCCGACGCGCTCGATGAGCCGCACACTGACCTGGCTGACCATGACGATGCCGAGGGCGTTGAGGCCGAAGAAGAGACCAAACGCCTGCGGCGACACACCGTAGATGTCTTCGAGGACGAACGGTGAGCCGGAGATATAGGCGAACATCGCGCCGAACGCCAGGCCCATCGCCAGCGCATAGCCGAGGAAGACGCGGTCGAGGGCCAGGCGGCGGAAGGGCGCGACACTTGACCGGAACCCACCGGGCCGCCGCCTCTCCCTCGGCAACGACTCGCCCAGGCCGAACGAGACGGCGGTCAGCATCACAGCGCCAATGACGGTGAGCAGCAGGAAGACACCCCGCCAGGACGTGAAGAGCAGAATTTGTCCGCCGATGATCGGCGCGAGAATGGGAGCAAGGCCATTGACCAGCATGGTCAAGGCAAAGAAGCGCGCCACATCGTTGCCGCTGAAGTAGTCGCGCACGACCGCGCGCGCGATGACGGTGCCGGCCGCGCCGGACGCGCCCTGCACGAAGCGGAGCGCGATGAGCGCCCCGATGGACGGCGCGAAGACGCACAACAGCGAGGCGGTCGTGTAGAGCACGAGCCCGACGATGAGCGGTCGCCGCCGCCCCAGAGAATCGCTCAGCGAGCCGGCGACGAGCTGCCCGAGGGCCAGGCCGAGCATGAACGCCGTCAGGGTCAGCTGCACCACGGACGCCGACCCGCCGAGGTCCTGCCCCAGCGAGGGCAGGGCCGGCAGGTACATGTCAATGGACAGCGGACCGAATGCGGACAGGCCGCCGATGATCAGGACGAGGCGCAGTCGCTGCGGCCCGCTGAGGTCGCCGGTCACGCCTGGCTCTGCTCCCGCACGCTGCCCGCCATCATCAGGCCCAACTCTTCCGCCGTCGCCGTCGGCCCGTCCACGATGCCCACGATACGGCCCTCATAGATGACCGCGATACGGTCCGAGAGGGCGCGTATCTCGTCCAGGTCCTCCGAGATGAGGAGCGTCGCCGTGCCGAGGGCGCGCTGCTCCAGGAGGCGCAGGTGGATGTACTCGCTGGCGCCGATGTCCACGCCGCGCGTCGGCTGAGCGGCGATCAGGACGCTGGGTTTGCGGTTCAGTTCCCGCGCCAGGATGAGCTTCTGGATGTTGCCGCCGGACAGGTACTTGACCGGCGTCTCCAGGCTCGGCGTCTTGACGCGGAAACTCTGCACCAGGCGCGCCGACTCCTTAGCGATTGCTTTGAAGTCCATGAAGCCGCGGTGCGAGTAGGGTGGGCGGCCGTTGTCCTGGAGGATCAGGTTTTCGGCCACGCTGAACTCGGTGATGACGCCCTCGCGCATCCGTTCCTCGGGAATGGCAGACTGCCCCGCCGCGATGCGCTGGTCGGGCGGCGCGTTTGTGACATCGCGCCCGTTCAAAACGATGCGGCCCTGGGTCACCGGGCGCAGCCCCGTCAACACCTCGCCCAACTCGCGCTGCCCGTTGCCAGAAACGCCGGCCAGCCCCAGGATCTCGCCGGCCTGGACGGTGAGCGAGACATTTCGCAAAGCGTCTGTCCCCCGGTCGCCGGCTGCGGTGACGTTCTCGATCTGGAGGCGCGCCTCGCCGGGCGTCGGCGCGGGGCGGTCATACTGGAGCAGCACCGGACGGCCCACCATCAGCCGCGCCAACTCAGCCTTCGTCATCTCCGCCGTTGGGAACGTCCCCACCGACCGCCCGTCGCGCAGAACCGTCACCCGCTGACTGATGGCGAGAACCTCGTGGAGCTTGTGCGAGATGAAGATAATGGAATGCCCTTCGTGGGCCATCTGGCGCAGGGTGACGAACAGGTCGTCCACCTCCTGCGGCGTCAGGACGGCGGTCGGCTCGTCGAGGACGAGCAGCTCCGCGCCACGATAGAGGATCTTGACGATCTCGACGCGCTGCTGCTGGCCGACGGCAAGCTGCCACACATAAGCATCCGGGTCTACGCTCAGGCCGTACTGCTTCGCCAGGCCCCGAATTCGCGCGCCCACTGCCCGCGTGTCCAGCACACCCGCGCGCCCTGACGGCAGCCCCAGGGTCACGTTCTCCGCCACCGTGAAGCTGGGTACGAGCTGGAAGTGCTGATGCACCATGCCGATGCCATTGCGGAGGGCGTCGGCGGGTGACTTGAAGGTCACGGGCCGCCCGTTGATGAGGATCTCGCCCGAGTCAGGCTGGTACAGCCCGTAGAGAATCTTCATCAAGGTACTCTTGCCCGCGCCGTTCTCGCCGAGCAGCGCGTGGACCTCGCCCGCGCTCACGTCGAAGTTGACGCGATCGTTGGCAAGAACGCCGGGGAACTGCTTAGTGATGCCGCGAAGCTCGACCTTCTGAATTGAGGATGCTGGCATAGCACACCCTGTTCATCCCTCCTCTATCCCCCTGCCCCCTTCCTCCCCCCACAAGTGGGGGAGGAAGGGGGTGACGAGCGAAGCGAGGCGGGGGTTGGTGAGGGCGATCAGAGAACGCCCCCATCGTCTACCAGGACAACGCCGCTATTGCTACTGCCCGGTGGTCTTGATCGAGCCGTCAATGATGCCCTGGATGGTCTTGTCGGCGAGCGCCTTGACCTCAGGCGGCAGGTTGAACTGCGGGTTGTTGACCATCTTCAACCCGCCGTTCTTCAGGGTCAGGGTGTACACGCTGGTCCCCAGCTTGCCCTTGCTGATGTCGTCCATCATGCCCTTGAGGGCGTAGGTCCAGTCGTACACTTGGCTGGCGACAACGTTGTTCGGGGCCAGCGACGCCTGGTCTACGTCGTTGCCGAACCACAGCGCGTTCTTGTCCTTGACGACGCTGACCGCGCCGACCATGTTCTGCGACGTGCCGGCGAGTACGTCCGCGCCAGAGGCGATCTGTGTCTGGGCCGCCTGGGAGGCTAGGGCTACATCGCTGAACGAGTTGACGTAGGTCACCTGGACCTTGGCGTTGGGGTTGGTCGCCTTCGCGCCAGCCTGGAAGCCGTCGCCGGTGAGCTTACCGTCGCCGACGGGTAGCGGACCGATGTAGCCCAGGATGCCGCTCTTGGAGAGCTTCGCGCCCATCGTGCCTTCGACGTAGCCGCCCTGGTCGGAAGCCACGGTGTAGGCGAAGATGTTCTTGATGCCCTTGCTCTCGAAGGTGTCCACCGCCGTCCCCCAGGCGAACGACTGCTTGGGGAAGTCCGGGGCGATCTCGGCCAGCGACGCGCCGTACTGCGAGCCGTGGGCGATGATCAGGTCGTAGCCCTTCGAGGCGTAGTCGCGGATGGCGGCGGCGGCGTCGGTCACGTTCGACATGTTCTCGGTGTACGCGAACT
>JAXLWJ010000059.1:0-12907 GCA_046328535.1 Anaerolineae bacterium | reverse complement strand
TCGCGGCCCCCTTCGGGCAGAGCGTACCGCCGTTGATGGGCGAGTCGGGGTTGCCTTCGAGATTGGTGATTTTACCGTCCTGCACCGAGACGAGCTGGCTGCAACCCACGGCGCAGTAGGGGCAGACCGAGGGGTAGGTCTTAGCGCCCTGGGTGCGCAGGCGCAGGGCGTTGCGCCGCATCGGCCCCATGTCTACGCCGAGCTGCGATAGGTCACCCAGCGCCACCCCTGCGGCTGCGGCCGATGAGAGCTTGAGAAAGTCACGCCGCGTGACCTGTGTCATGCCTCCTCCTTGAGTGCCATAGTGCTACCGCTCCTATCTTCTCGTGTGTGGGTTGGTACAACGATCATCGCCGGGACAGGAAAAAGCGAATTCTCCCTGCAGCAGGGAGAATCTGTTAACGACGCGCGCAACCCAGCGGGGGAGTCTATGGTGTGGCGGCAGCCATCCGCGCGGCCCCCACGGCTCCCTGCCCCAGTTGCAGGACAACACCGTCAATGACCCGGCCCAACTCCAATACAGCAATACTTGGGCCAGCAGCAATGACCACGCCGGCCGAGGTGGCGACGGCGCCTGGATTCATGATCAGGGTGTGTTCGTGCTGAATGCGGCAGGCGGCGCCGGGGTGAGCGAAGACGATGCAGTCGGCCGGGGGAAAGGCCCGCAAGAGGGTCATGTACTGCTCGTGGTGCGCTTCAGCGGACCGGTCGGCGCCGATCCAGCCGCGCAGTGTCCCGGTCACAGACCGCACGTCGTGGCCGTGGGTGAGGATGATGGTCTTGCCGCCGATCTTGAGCAGGCGATGCAGGGGCAGGCGGTTCGTGCGGCTGTCCAAGTCGCCGATGACGGCGAAGACCGGGGCGATGGCTTGCAGGCGGGTAATGACGGAGATTTCCCCGATATCGCCGGCGTGAAGAATAAGGTCTACGCCGGCGAGGGCATCCGCCACGGGGTCGGGCATGACGCCATACGTGTTGGCAATGACACCGACACGCGCCGGGCGGTCGCGGCGCGCGGGCAGGCGGACCATCGTGCTGGTGATGTTCTTGACCATTCGGGGGGAAGGTCCTTTCTCACACGGAACCTGACGGCCAATAATCACGCGCGGCGGAACACGCTACAGTATATCCAGGCGCGCGGCAGAATCAAGTTGAAATCTCAAAATCTATACGTCAGCGGGTGCAAAAAGTGACGGCCATGAGAGAACTTCACCCGTGGCCGGGGCCGGCGTCGTTGCGAGACCCCCCTGCCATTGGTGGCATGCGCCGACACACGAAACGTCAGCTGTCGCCCTGAGCAGCGCGAAGGGCCTCCCGGAGCGACGGGGGATGCTCAGCATGACAGCCCAGGCTTGTTTTCAGGAGAGTTTCCCATGGACTTGCGTCCACCACCAGACGCATGAAAATACGCTGTCGCACCGACAACCCCCGCCTGTCACCCCTCACTTCGTTCGGGGTCTGGACTGCGGCCCAGATGCCTCGCTATGCTCGGCATGACAGCCAGGGTTATTTTTAGCCCAGAGTTATTCTCAGAGGAGACCATCTATCACAAGGGTGGCGGATTGCTTCGCTGACGCTCACAATGACAGCCAGGGGTGAAGTCTGCGAACCACGACGGTCACGAAAGGCCGCGAAAGGCGCGAAAGGCACACGCTGGGCGACTCTTTTTTCGCGTTTTTCGCGGCCTTTTCGCGCCTTTCGTGGTCCAACGACTTGCCCGACCGCCAGTAGAGACGCGCCATGGCGCGTCTCTACTTTCAGGGAAGGTAGCCCGCGCGGCCGAGACGGCGGCGCAGCGAGGCGAGGGCGCGATACTGGAGTTGCTTGACGGCGCCGGCGCTCTTGCCGATGAGCGCGGCAATCTCGCTTGGCTCGAACCCTTCCACGAAACGCAGGTAGAGCACCCGCTGCTGTTCCGGCGTGAGCTGCTCGAACATGGCGCGAACTTCGACGTGAACAAAAGCGTCTTCGAGCGGCGTGATCACGACGGTGACGTCGTCGTAACGCACGCCGTTATTCTCCGCCAGGTGGCGGCGATACTCGTCAATGACAAGGTTGCGGCCGACGCGGTAGAGCCAGCCCGGCAGCGCCTCGGGCGGGATCGCGCCGGTCTGAAGCGTGCGGCACAGGCGCAGGAAGACCTCATTCGTGAAGTCTTCCGCGTTATCTGCGTCGTTCGTCAGGTAGCACAGATAGCGATACAGCCCGTCGTAGTACCGCCCAAACAGATAGCTAATGCGCTCCGGCGACTTGGCAGCATGCGGCTCAGATGCGGCGAGGAGAGGAATTGCTCTTCCCTTTCACAGAGGCGCGCAACCAGGCGAGGCCCATCGCCCCATCCCGCCTGCCACAAAGGCAGAGGCGGAACAGGGGCCGCCTTCTGGCAACCCACCCTATCCAGTGGAGCGTCCCCAACCCCACAGCAATCTGTCGCAGTCGGCGAGGTTAGCCCCCTCGCGGCTGCCAGCAGGCGCAACCGCACCTCGCACAACCCAACGCGCGTACTATTACTGACGCCGGGAATCTCGTTTGGTTACGGGCTTCGTAACCTATTCTTGCTAAATTCGGGCTATTCGCTCACGAAGGGGTTGGTGCGCTTCTCGCGGCCGATGGTGGTCGCTTCGCCATGCCCGGAGAGAACGACGGTGTCGTCGGGCAGGGTGTAGAGCTGGCTGCGAATCGAGCGCTCCAGCGTTGGGAAGTCGCCGCCCAGGTCGGTGCGCCCGATGCTTCCCTGGAAGAGAGCATCCCCGCTGAACACGATGCCCCGCTCGCCGGGCGGCGGCGCCCAGTAGAAGCTGACACTGCCGTCGGAGTGGCCGGGCGTGAAGAGCACCTTCAGTGTGATGTCGTCTATCGCCACGGTTTCCCCCTCCTTGAGCCAGGCGTCCACCGGCGGCGGTGGGGGAAGCGCCACGCCCAGGAAGTGCCGCGCCTGCACCGGCATCGCCGCCAGCAGGGCCGCGTCGGCCGGGTGCATCATGAAGGGGGCGCCGGTCGCCTCCCGCACCTTCGCCGCCGCCATGACATGGTCCAGGTGAGCGTGGGTCGCCAGGATGAGCTTCGCCTGGAGGTGGCTCACCTCCAGCGCCTCCAGAATCAGGTCGGCGTCGTCGCCGGGGTCAATCACGAACGCCTGCCGCGTGCGCTCGTCGCCGACGATATAGCAGTTCGATTCGAACACGCTGACCACAAGTTGCTTGACAATCATGGCGTTACTCCACGTGAAATTGCGGTTGAATGAGCCACCGCTCGCCCCCGTCTCGGCGCTGGCGGGCCACGTCGCGCAGCGCCTTCACGCCACGGTCAACCACCAGCCGCGTATCGGCGCTGTATTCCAACATGGGCAGGTCCGTGATGTTGTCGCCCGCAACGAGAACCGGCGGCTGCGTCGGGTGGATGTAGCGCTGAATCGCCAGCACCTTGCCCCAGGTCGCCGGGATCGGCGGCTCCAGCTCGCTCGTAATGACGCCGTCCTCGACCCGTGTCCGCATGCCGATGACGCGATCGGCGCGCAATCCCAGGTACTCCGCCATCGCCTGTACCGACCAGACATTCGTCGCCGATACAACCCAGGCGGCGATGCCGGCGTCTTCTAGCGCGCGCATCAGGTCCAGAATCTCGGCGTAGGGCCGCAGGCCCTGGTGGAAACGCAGCTCACTGCCCGCGACCGTCAGAGGACGAGGCTGCAATGGCTGCGCAACCTCGGCCTCGATCGCGATGCGGGTCAGGCGCTTGACCTCGTCAACGGTCAGGCCCGCCAGCAGGCGCGTCTGCCACGGGAAGCCCTCCTGCGGGTCAACCTGGCCGGAGCGCAAATAGCCGAGCAGCACCGCCTCGCGCCAGGCGTGGTGCTCCGCCATCGCCGGCCACTCCTCCGGCGGTGTCTCCCGCAGGCGGGCCACATGATCGCGCAGCGGATCCGCCGGCCCAACCCCCAGGATGGACCAGAACTCGTCCTGGTCGTGGGCGAATGCCAGATCCTCGATCTGGCGCAGGAAAAGGGCATCGCCGATATCGTGGCGAATGACGGTCTGATCCCAATCGAACACAGCGAACGGCGGCGACGCCGGGTCATAGGCGGCGCTGCCCTGACCGACGCGGCGGATCAGGTCTTCCAACGCCGCGCGATTCTCCGGCAGCCACGAGCCTTGCGTGAGCACGCGCATATCCTCCGATGGAACGGTTGTTGCGATGAAGTGGCCTTGAGCACTCATCCGCCCGAGGCTTAGTATATCTCCATTGACATCCCTCGCCAACTCCGATATACTGGCGGTAATTACCCTATCTCGTGTGTTGGGACACACAAGCCTCAAATCCCATTCTTGAAACTGCGTGCCTGGCACACGCCACTGGTCCCCCCGATGGGACCACGCTCGAGGAGGAGCCAACTCAATATGCGACGCCTACTCTCAACCGCCGTGCTAGTCTTCGGTCTAGCCATCATTCTCGCCGCGTGCGCTGGCGGCGCAACGGCCCCGGCCCAACAGGCCGCCGCCCCCACGCAACCACCCGCCGCTCAACCCGCTCAACCCCAGGCGGCTGCGCCCACCGCCGCGCCGAAGGCCGCTGCGCCCACGGAGGCCCCGAAAGCCGCCGCGCCAACGACAGCCCCCGCCGCGAAGGCCGCCCCGACGACCGCCGCCGCTCAGCCAGCCGCGGGCGCGTACAGCCCCACAGCGGGCAAGCCGGGCGGACAAGCCACCATGGCCGTCTGGCAGGAGCCGGACAACCTCAACCTCTACCTCAGCTCGCTGACGGTGACGACCGAAGTGACAGACCCGGTCACCGAGGGCCTTGTGAAGGCCGGCCCCGACGGCAACTTCATCCCGCTGCTGGTGCAGGACATTCCCGACCAGAAGAACGGCGGCGTCAGCGCCGACGGCAAGACGGTGACCTGGAAGCTCAAGCCAGGCATCAAGTGGTCGGACGGGCAGCCGCTAACCTGCGAAGACGTCAAGTTCACGTGGCAGGCGGTGATGACTCCGGACCAGGGCGTCATCAGCACCGCCGGCTGGCGCGACATTGACAAGGTAGACTGCCCCGACCCGAACACGGTCGTCATCAGCTACAAGCAGCCCTACGCGGCCTATCGCGCCCAGATGGTTGATAAGGTGCTGCCCAAGCACGCCACCGGCGACCCGACGAAGATGAAGGACTGGGCGTACAACACCAAGCCCGTCGGCACCGGCCCCTACAAGGTGGACGAGTTCCAGCGCGGCAGCTACATCGCCCTCTCCCGCAACGAGAACTACCGCGAGCAGGGCAAGCCGTACCTGGACAAGATCATTTTCCGCATCGTCCCCAGCTCCGAGGTCGCCAAGCAGCTCCTGCGCAGCGGCGAAGTGGACGTGATGTGGAACAACACCGAGGCCGACTACCCCGAGTTGCAAAGCATGCAGGGGGTCAAGGTCAGCGACCCGGTGCAGATCGGTGGCGAGCGCCTGATCCTGAACCTGACGAAGCCAGGCGAGCCGTCGGACAACAAGACCCCGCACCCCATCCTCGGCGACCCAAAGGTGCGCCAGGCCATCGCCCTCGGCATCAACAAGCAGCAGATAATTGATAAGCTACTCTTCGGCAAGGCTCTACCGGGGACGAGCGAGCTAAACGCCGGCGTCTTCAACTGCACCGACATCCAGCCGATTCCCTACGACCCGGCGAAGGCCAAGCAGCTCCTCGACGAGGCGGGCTGGAAGGTTGGCGCCGACGGCATCCGCGAGAAGGACGGCCAGAAGCTGCGCCTGAAGTACCAGACGACAACCGGCAACAAGCTCCGCGAGGACTCCCAGGTTCTCGTCGTCGAGGACATGAAGAACATCGGCGTTGACTTCTACATCGAGAACCAGCCGGCCAACGTCCTCATCAGCAGCTGGGCCAACAAGTCGCCGCGCAAGTGGGGCAACTTCGACATCATCATGTACACCACGAACGCCGGCCTCGACCCCCACTCCCAGATGCTGAACTACTTCACCTCGGCGTCCATCCCGTCGCCGGAGAACCAGGGCGGCATCAACTACAGCCGCTGGAATGACCCGCAGACCGACCAGGATGTCGCCAAGGCCGGTACGCTGACCGACCTCGACCAACGCAAGCAGCTCTACTGCGACGCGGCCAAGCGCATCGTGGACGGCGCGTCCCACATCTACCTGTACCAGCGCCGCCAGATCGGCAGCTACCGCGATAACTTGCAGAACTTCCAGGCCAACCCCTGGTCCAGCACCCTGAGCTGGAACGTCCAGGATTGGTGGCAGCAGAAGTAAGTATTGTTGGCTCCCGCATCCCGCTCCCCCTCTCCCCTTGTGGGAGAGGGGTATGGGGAGGGCCGACCTGGGAAGTGAGACGAACAGATGACGCGCTATGTGGTTCGCCGCTTGATCGAGGCCGTGCCGCTCTTGATCATCATCAGCATGTTAGTGTTCGCCATGACCAACGCGCTGCCTAGCGGTCTAATGGGCGCGTATGAGAGCAACCCCAACATCACCAAAGAAGACCTGGTGCGGTTGCAGGAGCAACTAGGGCTCAATACGCCGGTTCACATCAAGTACCTCAACTGGCTGAACAACATCGCTCATGGCGACCTGGGATACTCCCTCGTCGAGCGGCGCCCGGTCGTGGACATGATCAAGGAGCGCCTCCCCAACACCCTCTACCTCGGCTTCACGGCGTTCCTCGTCTCGCTGCTCATCGCCATCCCGCTGGGCATCCTGGCGGCGAAGAAGCAGTACTCGATCTTCGATCACATCGCCACGACATTCGCGTTCATGGGACAGTCCATCCCCATCTTCTGGCTCGGCCTGATTCTGATTATCATCTTCAACGTCTACCTGAAAAACCCGTTCACCGGCAAGTCGCTCTTCCCGGGCGGCGGCATGTACACCATCGGCGCGCCGTTCAGCATCGCCGACCGGCTGTGGTACCTGGTGCTGCCCGTGACCATGCTCGCGCTCGTGCAGGTCGCGGTGTACATGCGCTACCTGCGCTCCAGCATGCTCGACGTCATCCACCAGGACTACATCCGCACCGCCCGCGCCAAGGGCCTGCGCGAGGGTGATGTCACGAACCGCCATGCCCTCAAGAACGCCATGCTCCCCCTCGTCACCATCATCGGCCTCGAAATCTCGGCCCTGGTCGTCGGCGCGGTGTTCACCGAGACGATCTTCTCCTGGCCGGGCATGGGCCGCCTGTTCGTGAACTCAGCGTCGCTCGGCGACTACAACGTCTTGATGGCGATCATTATGTTGAGCGCGATCTTCGTGATCGCTTTCAACCTCATCACAGATATCGCCTACGCTTTCCTTGACCCCAGGATTCAGTACCAGTAATCGTGCCGCAGGAGAGGTTCATGGCCTCACAAGCAGAAACCAGCCCCCCGACCGCCGTGGCCGCCGGCCTCGCGCCCGCCAAGGAGCAGCACTACGAGGGCATGCTCTCGATGACGTGGCGTCACTTCCGGCGGCACCGCATGGCGCTGGCCGGGCTGATCGTCCTGCTCATCATCATCCTGATGATCGTCTTCGCGCCGTTTCTCAGCCCATATGACCCCAATGCCTCCAACCTCAAGGACCAGCTGCAAGGCCCGTCCATGAGCCACATCTTCGGCACGAACCAGCTCGGCCAGGACCTCTTCACCCGCGTGCTGTACGGTGGCCGCATCTCCCTCACCATCGCCGGGGCAGCGGTACTGCTGGCAATCGTGATCGGCACCCTGGTGGGCGCGATCTCAGGTTACTACAGCGGCATGACCGACAACCTCCTTATGCGCGGCACAGACACGATGCTCGCCATCCCACGCCTGCTCATCCTGATCCTGCTCACCCAACTCCTTCGCGATCGCCAGCTCCTCGGCATGAAGTCGGGCAGCATCATGCCGATCATCCTGGTCATCGGGCTACTATCGTGGATGGGCGTCGCGCGCCTCGTGCGCGCCCAGTTCCTGTCGCTGAAGCAGAAGGAGTTCACCGAGGCGGCGCGTTCGTCAGGCGCGGGCAGCGGGCGTATAATATTGCGTCACCTGTTGCCAAACGCCATCTCGCCGGTCATCGTCGCCGCCAGCCTCGCCGTCGCCGCCGCCATCATCACCGAGAGCGGCCTGAGCTACCTGGGCTTCGGCGTCCAGCCGCCGACGGCGACGTGGGGCAACATGCTCAAGGACGGGCAATCGCAGATGACCTACGCGCCTTGGGTGGCCGTCTTCCCCGGCCTGATGATTTTCATCACCGTCATCGCCATCAACTACATCGGCGACGGTCTGCGCGACGCCCTCGACCCGCGCCACGTGAACTAGAGCCACCTTCAGGAGATTCAGCTATGTTGAGCGCAAGCATCGGGGACCTCATCAACAACCAGATCAAGCACGAGCTGTACTCGGCCTACCTCTACCTCGCCATGTCCACCTATCTCGAGGCGCAGAACTACCCCGGCGCGGCAAAGTGGATGCGCTCGCAGGCCGCGGAAGAGGTCGAGCACGCCATGAAGTTCGTGGACTATACCCACGACCGGGGTGGCCGCGTCACACTGCAAGCCATTGACCAGCCGCCAAGTGACTTCGGCGCGCTGCTCGATGCGTTCCAGGCGGCCCTTGCCCACGAGCAGAAAGTGACCGCGCTGATCCACGGCCTTTACGCCCAGGCCGTTCAGGAGAACGACTACGCCAGCCAGAGCTTCTTGACGTGGTTCGTGAATGAGCAGGTGGAGGAAGAGAAGTCGGCCGGCGACGTGGTGGCGCAGCTCGAGCGTATCGGGAACAACCCGGCGGCGCTGTTCGTGCTAGATGCCCAGCTGGGGAAGCGCGGCGCGGATTAACCTATCCCTGCGAGTAAGCCATATCACGGCGACCAGCGTAGATCAGAGGACAACGCAAAGGCGCAGAGCCGCGAAGAAAGACAGAGGTGTAATCTCTTCCCTGTGCGTCTTTGCGTCTTTGCGTTTCAACAATTCTTCAGGCCACGCCGACAACTGACAGTGTGAGAAGGGCGAGCTGCTTGAGGCCGAGCGCCACCGGCTCCGGGTCCAGAAACTCGCCCAGCGTGTGCGTGCCGCCACCTGTCGTGATAGCGACGCACGTCGCCGGGATGTTGCGGCTCAGGGGAATGTTGGCGTCGGTGCTGCCCTCGGTGAAGATGACCGGGAAGCCCGCCTCGTCCGCCCGCAACGTCTTGAGCGCGCCCACGGCGGCCTGAATCAACGGGTGATCCTCAGGAATGGAACCGGCTGGCCGGTCGCCAATCAGTTGCGCCTCCACCACCACATCCGGCGTCGCCCGCGCCTCCTCCACCAGCGCCATGATGCGCGCCTCGATGTCGGCCAGCGCCGCCGGGTCGCCGGAGCGCATGTCCAGCAGGCAGTGCGCCTCCTCGGCGATGGTGTTGACCGACGTCCCGCCGCCGATGACGCCGATGTTGTAGCTCACCTTCGGCGTCGTCGGGACCTCCAGCGACGCGACGGCCGCGCCGAGCTTGAACAGCTCGTGGATGGCGCTGCGCGCCCCGAAGTCACCCCAGCTATGCCCGCCCGGCGCGCGGACGGTGATCTTGTACCGCCGCGAGCCAATCGCCCCCGTGTACACGCGCCCTAGCCCCTGCCCCTCGACCGCGACCGCCGCCCCTATATGGTCGCCCAGCCGCTCGCACGCCGCGCGGATGCCGCGCAGGTTGCCGAGCCCTTCCTCGCCCACTGTCGCCACCAGCCAGATATCCCCGTCCGTCGCCACCTGAGCCGCATCGAGGGCGCGCGCCAGCGCCAGCAGCGAGGCGACGGCGATGCTGTTGTCCACCAACCCCGGCGCGTACAGCCGGTTGTAGGCGCGGCGCACGGCGATGGACGTGCCGGCCGGGAACACCGTGTCGAGGTGCGCGGCCAGAAGGATGCTCGCCCCGCCGCCCTTGCCGGGCCGTCGGCCATACACATTGCCGACCTCGTCCGTGTCCACGTCGGCCAGACCCAGGCCGCGGAACCGCTGCTCCACCCACGCGCCGCGCTCGGCCTCGTGGAACGTCGGCGCGGGAATCTCGCAGATCGTGACCGCCTCGGCGACGGTGTCGTCGGCATGGGTAGCGAGCCAGTCGAGCGCGCGCTGGACAGAGCGGCGGGTCATCAGATCGGACGCGGACGCCATAGCACCCCCTCAATCAAGCGAGACCCGAAAGGCTGCGGCCGCCTTCCGGGTCTTTCACCGAACCGTCATAGACGTCACCCAGTCAGGACATCATGTGGCCGAACATCTGCAAGACGCTCAAGCCGAGATAGCCCGTGAACGCCAGCATCGCCAAACCGATAGCGAACATGATCACGCGCATCGAAGGGCGGTTGGCGCGGCGCTCGTCCAGGCCCTTCACGGCGCCGACGAGCGTGACGATGGCGACGGTCAGCACGGCCAGCGCCGTCCCGGCGGTCGCGCCGATGGTAATCAGACTGCCGATGATCTGCATATTGCGCCTCCTCGAAGCCCAACCGGGCTTCCTGGCCCGATTATACAACGACCCGCCGCGCGTTTCAACTTTTCGTTGCGGTACGTATAATTGCAGCAGCATGGCAGCAACCGACGGTGGGTGGCGGTCGCAAACATAGTGGCCGTCAGTCAGAGAGGGAAAGACACATGAACTGCGAAGAGATCATCTCGCGCGATCCCGACGTGATGGGCGGCATTCCGGTCTTTGCCGGAACGCGAGTTCCAAATGAGGTATTGAGAACGATTCAGCCAGGCGAGGTTGCCCACGTAACGAGTTGAACCTCATCCGGAAAACAAGACCCCGTAGCTTTGGCGCCACGGGGTTATTGGTTGCTCGCGTCGCCCTACTGCCCCTCCTCATTCCGCGGCGGCACAAGTGGCAAGGGCCGAAGGCGGATCACGTCAACGCCGGGGCAGGTGAGGCGAGGGTTTGGTGGAAATTGGCGCCGTTCTACTCCAACAGCGTTGTGAGCTTGGCGAGTACTTCCCGACAGTCGCTTCGGGTAGGTTGCCGATCAACTCCGCTCGCCGCGCTCGCCAATCGAGGCTCTTGACCTGGTCCGCCAGCACAACCCCGATCACGTTGAAACCGTTGGGGATAAGTACTTCGAAAGGGTAGCCTTTGACCTGACTCGTGATGGGGCAGAGGATGGCAAGACTGACCCGACGGTTGTAGGCCGCCGGCGAGAGGACGAGAGCTGGTCGGCGTCCCGCTTGCTCGTGCCCTACCTGTGGGTTCAGGCTAATCCAGACAACGTCGCCGCGGTCCGGTACATACTCTCCCGCACTCACCACGCCTCGTTCCCAACGGCAGCGCCAGTATCTACTTCCGCATGGATATTCTCGTCTGTCACACCCGTGAGAAGCGCGTTGAGGTCGTACGTGGAGTTACCGTTCACAATTGGGACAACGACAACCGTATTCTGCTCTCGACGAATCTCGACCTCGTCAACACCCTCGAACATTTGCTCCAGCAAGCTCCCTAGCTCGGTCACTTTCGTCCGCATTTCATCCTCCTGAACACGCGACAAAGCCTTTCCACCTCCTAGTATCCTCTTCCTCCTCCCGAGGCCGTACTGCTACTGGCCGCGCAGCATCGTCTCGTCCGTGTCGTCGAAGGCGAGCGGCGTTGTGCCGCGCCCAAAGTAAATCACGGCCTTCCACACCGCCGTGATGTCGTCGGCGAGGATGACGACCAGGTCGTCGCGCTGGGCGCGCATCATAGCGTACCGCGTCGCCTCGATCTCGTCCAGGACGGTGTCAATGTAGGCGTCCAGCATCCCCGCCTCGACCGCCGCCTCGCGCATGATGCGGGCGATCTCGCCGGGCGGCCGGCCGCGGCGGCTGGCGTCCTCCTTGATGACAATCTCGTCGAAGGTCTTCGCGGCGATGGCGGCGACATCGCGGATGTCCTTGTCGCGGCGGTCGCCGGGCATGGCGACGACGCCGATGGCGCGGCCGCCGGGCTTCTTGAGGCGCTTGACCGTGTCGGCCAGCGCCTGCACTGCCGCCGGGTTGTGGGCGTAGTCCACGAGGACGCGGAAGTCGTAGCGGTCGAAGACGTTGAGGCGGCCCGGCGTCTGGAAGAACGTCGTGGCGAAGGTGCGCAGGCCCTGGCGGATGTTCTCCAGGGAGACGCCCATCGCGTAGGTCATGGCCGTCGCCGCCAGGGAGTTGGCGACGTTGAACATGGCCGCGCCCTCCAGGGTCGCCGGGATGAGGTGCGTCCACAACACCGGCACGTAGCGCTCGCCGTCGTAGAGGGTGATGCGCTGGCCGTTGACGCCCTCCTCCAGCACAACGGCGCGGCCGCCCCCGGCGATGTGGTCACGCACGATCTGGTTGCGCGGGTTCATGGTGAAGTAGAACGGCTTACCCTCGGCGTGCTCGACCATTGCCGCCACGAGCGGGTCATCGGCGTTGAGCACCGACGTGCCGTTGTCCTTCACCACCTCGACGACCAGGCGCTTGACGAAGGCCAGGTCCTCCAGCGTCTCGACGCCGCGCAGCCCCAGGTGGTCGCCGGACACGTTCAGCACCGCGCCCACATCGCAGCGGTCGAAGCCCAGGCCCTCGCGCAGGATGCCGCCGCGCGCCGTCTCCAGCACCGCCACCTCGACCGTCGGGTCCTTGAGTACCATGCGCGCGCTCCACGGCCCGGTCATGTCGCCGCGCAGGTAGCGCTCGCCGTTGATGTAGATGCCGTCGGTCGTCGTCAGCCCGACGCGCTTGCCGGACATCTTGAGGATGTGCGCCACCATGCGCGACGTCGTCGTCTTGCCGTTCGTGCCGGTGATGGCGGCGACCGGGATGCGGGCGGGCGTGCCGGGCGGGAACAGCATGTCGATGACCGGACCGGCGGCGTCACGCGGCTTGCCTTCGCTGGGCGACACGTGCATGCGGAAGCCCGGCGCCGCGTTTACTTCGACGATTCCGCCGCCCACCTCGCGCACCGAG
>JAXLWJ010000058.1:0-13814 GCA_046328535.1 Anaerolineae bacterium | reverse complement strand
ACATCGTGAGATTGCTTGGTGGCATGAGCGGCGGGGGTACACCCGGTCCCATCTCGAACCCGGCCGTTAAGCCCGCCAGCCCCGATGATACTGCCTGGGTAACTGGGTGGGAAAGTAGGGCGTCGCCAAGCTTCGCTATTATCGTGGCCCCGGCTAACTTCAGCCGGGGCCACGTGTTATTTGCCTAGAGCATCTCGCGCAAGATGCGCAGCCAGTTGCCATACAAGATTTTCCCGATGTCCTCGTCGCTGAAGCCGCGCTCGATGAGCGTGTGCGTCAGGTTCCGCGTATCGGCGTGGTATGAGAGGTCCGGAATGATCGAGATCTCCGTCATCGAGGTGCGGATGTGCTCTTTCTCCGCCTCCGGCAGCGCCTCGTACAGGCTCTTGAAGTAGTCGAAGCCGAGCGCCACGCCGTCAATGCCGATGAGATCCGCGATGTGCGCGATGTGGTCCACGAAACGGTCTATCGTCGCGCCGTCCGGGTCGCGGCTGACCAGGGTCGCGTTGACGCCGATCACGCCGCCGCGCCTGCCCACCGCCTTGACCTGCTCGTCCGTGACGTTGCGCTCGATGTCGTAGTAGCGGCGAGAATTCGTGTGCGAGATAACGACGGGGCGCGTGGTCTGGGCGAGAACGTCGTCGAAGCCGGCCGGGTTGATGTGCGCCAGGTCCAGGATGATGCCGAGGCGTTCGCACTCGCGGACGACCTCGCGCCCGAACGGCATTAGCCCCTGGCGCGACGACCCTTGCGGGGCGAAGATTGCGCCGTCGGCGGCATAGTTGCGGCGGGCGTGGGTCAGGCCGATCATCCGCACACCCAGCTCGTAGAACACGCGCAGCAGGTTCAGATCATTGCCCAGCGGCTCGACGCCCTCCATCGTGATGAGGAACGCGATCTTGCCCGCCTGCCGCGCCGCCTCGATCTCGGCGTAGGTGCGGCAAATCGCAAAGTCGGCGCTTCCCTCGACCTCGCTGTACAGCCGCGCGATCTGGCCCAGCGCGACGCGCAGCGCCATTTCCGGCAGGTAGCCTTCCAGCAGGTAGATGGCCGCCGCGACGACTCCCATATCCCCCGCGCGCAGTGACGCCAGGTGGTCGTCGCGCAGGACGCCCCGGCGACGGCGCTTCTCGTACAGGTCCATCAGCAGGTCGAAGTGCATGTCCACCACGCCGGGCGCTTGCAGGCGGGCGATAAGGGCGTCGAGGGATTCTGGAGCGGCCATTGCTTACCCTCTCTGCTGGCGGCGCGCGGCCGTGAGCGTGTTGACGAGGAGCATGGCGATGGTCAGCGGGCCGACGCCGCCTGGCACCGGCGTGATGGCCCCGGCCACCGCCACGGCGGTGGAGAACTGCACATCGCCGACGTTGCGGAAGCCCGCCTTCTTGGATGCATCCTCCACGCGGTTCATGCCAACGTCAATGACCACCGCGCCCGGCTTGATCATGTCGCCCGTGACCATCTCGGCCTTGCCGATGGCGACGACGAGGATGTCCGCCTCCCGCGTCACGTCGCCCAGGGGAACGGTGCGCGAGTGGGCCATGGTGACCGTGGCGTGCTCGGCCAGCAGCAGAGCGGCGACCGGCTTGCCGACGATGGTGCTGCGGCCGACGACGACGGCGCGCTTGCCCTTGAGGGGGAAGCCGCCGCGCTTGAGCATCTCCAGGATGCCCGACGGCGTGGCCGGCAGCAGCGTCTCCTCGCCGATCCACAGCCGGCCGACGGAGATGGGGTTGAGGCCGTCCACATCCTTCGCCGGGTCAATCGCGCTCTGGATGCGAATCGGGTTCATGTGGGGCGGCAGCGGCAGCTGGGCGAACAGGCCGTTGACGGCCGGGTCGGCGTTGAGCCGCGCGATCAGGTCCAGCACTGCGCCCTCGGTCGTGTCAGCCGGCAGCCGGAACACCTGCGAGTTGATGCCGACCTCGCCGCTGGACTTGGCCTTGTTGTTGACGTAGGTGACGCTGGCCGGGTTGTCGCCGACGAGGATCACGGCCAGGCCGGGCGGGGCGCCGTACTGCCCCGTGTACGCGGCGACGCCCTCGGCTACCTCGCCGCGAATTTGCGCGGCCAGCGCCTTGCCATCGAGAATCTGAGCGGTCATTGTCACTCCACTTTAGAACAGGCCGACGGTGTTGCCGTTGGCGTCAATGTCAATGTTGAGGAAGGCCGGCTTGGAGCCGAGGCCCGGCATGGTCATGATCTCGCCGCACAGCGGCACCAGGAACCCCGCGCCCACCGACGCCCGCACCTCGCGGATGGGCAGGACGTAGCCCGACGGCGCGCCCTTCCACGTTGGCTCGTGGGAGATGCTCAGGTGCGTCTTCGCCATGCAGATGGGCAGGCCGCCAAAGCCCAGCTCGGTGTAGCGCTTGATAGCGCGCTCCGCGTCCGAGGTGTACTCCACGCCCGATGCGCCGTAGATGCGCGTCGCAATCGCGTGGATCTTATCCTTGATGGGAGCGTCGAGGGGGTAGAGGAACTGGAAGTCCTTGGGCTTGTCGCACGCCGCAACCACCGCCTCGGCCAGCTCCGTACCGCCTGCGCCGCCCCGCGCCCACACGTCGGACACGTGCGCGCCCTCGGCCCCGGCCGACAGCGCAATCTGGCGCACCAGCTCCATCTCGCGCTCGGTGTCCTGGGTGAAGCGGTTGACGGCGACGACGACCGGCACCCCGTACTGTCGGGCGTTCTCGATGTGCTTGACCAGGTTGGCCGCGCCCTTCTCCAGCGCCGGCAGGTTCTCCTCCACCAGCTCCCTGGGCAGCGGCTTGCCCGCCACGACGCGCCCCGCGCCGCCGTGCATCTTGAGCGCCCGCACCGTGGCGACGAGGACGACGGCGTCCGGCGTCAGCCCGCTGTAACGGCACTTGATGTCCATGAACTTCTCCATCCCCAGGTCGGCGGCGAAGCCGCTCTCAGTGACGACGTAGTCGCCGAGCTTGAGGGCGATCTTGTCGGCGAGGATGGAGTTGTTGCCGTGGGCGATGTTGCCGAACGGGCCGGCGTGGACGAGGACGGGCGTGCCTTCGAGGGTCTGGAACAGGTTGGGCTTGAGGGCGTCCTTCAGAAGGACGGCCATCGCGCCATTGACGCCCAGGTCGCGCGCCGTGACGGCCTTGCCCTGGCGGTTGAGGCCGACGACGATGTTGCCCAGCCGCTCCTTCATGTCGAACAAGTCATTGGACAGCGCCAGGACGGCCATAACCTCCGAGGCCGACGTGATGTCGAAGCGGCTCTGGCGCGGGATGCCGCTGGTGCGCCCGCCGAGACCGATGACGATCTCGCGCAGGGCGCGCTCGTTCATGTCCATGACTCGCGGCCAGGTCACGTCGTTGATGTCAATGTCGAGGGGATTGCCGTGGAAGAGGCTGGCGTCGAGGGCGGCGGCCAGCAGGTTGTGGGCCGCGCCGACGGCATGGAAGTCGCCGGTGGAGTGCAGGTTGAACTGCTCCATCGGCACGACCTGGCTGTAGCCGCCACCCGCCGCGCCGCCCTTGATGCCGAACACCGGCCCCATGCTGGGCTGGCGCAGGGCGATGACCGTGCGCTTGCCGATGTAGCTGAGGGCCTGCCCGAGGCCGACGGTGGTCAGGGTCTTGCCTTCGCCGAGGGGCGTCGGCGTGATGGCCGTCACATCTATATACTTGCCGTTGGGCCGGCTCTGGAGCCGCTCCAACACATTCAGGCTGATTTTGGCAATCGTGCGGCCGTAGGGGTCAATCTCGTCCGGCGCGAGGCCGAGACGCGCCGCGATATCCTCGATTGGCATGAGCTTCGCGGCCTGGGCAATCGCCAGGTCGCTGGGGACCTCTCCCATGAAGAACCTCCTCGACGCTGAGTGAGATGCTGCGTATCGCAGAGCGCGCGGCGGGGCGCGCCCCGTCCAGTATACTACCCGCCAGGCTCAAATTCAATTTTACAGACTGTTTACACCGGCGGCTGTTCGCACCCGAAAAAACGAGTATTATTGTCAAGAAGAATCGCAAGAGGCGAAGCCACAGAGACACAGAGGACACAGAGGAAACAGAGAAAAGATCTATTCTAGCCCTCCGTGTCCTCTGTGCCTCCGTGGCAATCTTCTGGTGGCGCGCTATGAAGTACCGCGTGTTAAGCAGGGCAGCATGTCGTTTCTCAAGTCGCTCGAAGCCAAGTTGATCCTGAGCTACGCGCTCATCATCGCCTTCTCCCTCATCATCGTGACCGTCGTCGCCGTGACCGCGTTCAACCGCCGCGAGTTGCAGGCGGTGGAGGTGTTCATGCGCGGGCGGGCAGCGGCGGTGGCCGACCGCATCCAGACGGGCCTTGCCAACGGCCAATCCTTGACGGACATCCGCAACCAGATCCGCAACCAGGCCCGCTTCGCCCGCCTGCACGTGATCCTCCTGGACAACGAGGGCCGCGTCACCGAAGACTTCCTGGGTGGAACGCTCACGCCCGACGGCCAGCGCATCCCCAGCCTCGATGGTCAGGTCATCGGCAACCTGCCGCCCCGGCCCGGCGCGTCGTCCGCCGACAGCTCGGATGGGGCGCCGGCGGGTCAGTCAGGGCAGCGCGGGCTGGCGCTCCCCAAGGTCGCGCTGCCCCCGCGCACCAACAGTGTAGACCTGGGCAGCCAAACCCTCGTCTACGCGATCGCGCCCCTGCCGCGCCCCGCCACGCCGGAAGCGCCCGGCGCCCCCGGCTACGTCGGCGTCGTCCAGTTCGTGCCGGAGGCGCAGCCCTGGCCGACCCTGACGCGGCTGATGCTCACCGTCGGCGTCATCGTCTTCGCCCTGGCGACGGCGCTCGGCTTCTGGCTGGCCCGCTCCATCACCAAGCCGGTGGCGCAGCTGACCCGCGCAACCGAGGCGATGGCGCGGGGGGACTACGGACTGACGATCCCTGTGAAGGGCGACGACGAGGTCGCACGCCTGGCCCGCGCCTTCAACACGATGAGCCACGAGGTGGACCAGGCGCACCGCATGCAGCGCGACTTCCTGGTCAACGTCTCCCACGACCTCAAGACACCCCTCACCTCGATCGAGGGGTTTGCCGGGGCAATGGTGGACGGCTCGCTGCACAGCATGGAGGACTACCAGTCGGCGGGGAACATCATCTACGCCGAGTCCGAGCGCATGCGGCGGCTCATCGGGCAACTGCTGGACCTGGCGCGGCTCCAGGGCGGTATCGCGGCGTTCAACATGGCCGAGGTGGACATGACCGACCTGCTCACCCGCGCCGCCCGCGCCGCCGAACCACGCGCTGCGGCGGCGGGCATCGCCTTCACCTACCACATGCCGCCCTGGCTGCCGTCGGTGACCGGCGATCCGGTGCGGCTGGAGCAGGTCGTCAACAACCTCCTGGACAACGCCTTCAAGTACACCGGGCAGGGCGGCCACGTAGACCTGACCGCCGGCCCCTCGCCGGGCGGGCTGTCCTTCACTGTCACCGACAGCGGACCGGGCATCCCGCCCGAAGACCTCAACCGCATCTTCGAGCGTTTCTACCGCAGCAACCGCGCCCGCTCCGATGGCGGCAGCGGCCTGGGGCTGGCGATCGTGCGCGAGATCGTCGAGGCGCACAACGGTCGCGTCGAGGTCGCCAGCGAGGTCGGGCGCGGCACGTCGGTCACCGTGTTCCTGCCGGCGGCGCGGCCCTCACCCTAGTGCAAGGACAACGGACCTGATAGGCTACCCATGCCCGCCTGCCCGTCGAACGGGCAGGCTACAAAGTGCAAGCCTGAGAGGCTACCTCTCAGCCCCTCGGGCTTCCATCCAGTAGCGCGACGCTTCGAGCGTCGCGCGGGCGCACGATGCCGAGCATGTCCCCTGACTATGCACTAGCGATGAGGGACTGGGCGCAGTTGGCCGCCGGGCATTTGCCGGTTATAATGGTGGGACACGGCCAGCCGATCAGGCCCTGTATCAGGAGCCTATGTTCCACCCACCACTCACCGACAGCGTTGACCTCTACAATGCCCTGCGTCAGGGCGACCGCCACGCCCAGGAAGCCGCCTACCGCGCCCTGTGGCCCTATCTCCTCCGCGTGGCGGCCCAGGTCACCCGCGATCAGCCCGACGCCGACGCCCTGGCCCAGGATTGCGCCCAGGCGGCGCTTGTCAAAATCCACGCCTCTCTCGCCGAGGTCCACGAGCCGGCGGCGTTCAAAGCGTGGGCGCGGCGCATCACCACGTCGCGGGCGATTGACGAGCTGCGCAAGCGGCGGCGGCTGGAGGTGGTGGCGGATGACGAGGACGGGGACGAGGCGCACGAGCTGCCCGCGCCGGACCAGTCGCCGCGCGTGGATTCTGCCCTGGACGAGGATGAGCTGACGCGGGCCATCCGCCGCGCCCCCATCAGCGATCGGTCGCGGCGCGTCGTCGTCGGGCGCTACATCGAGGACCGCCCCGACGAGGACCTGGCGCAGGTCGAGGGCGCGTTGCTAGGGCAGACGGTGCTGCCGAGCCACATCCAGGTGACCCGCGCCAAGGATATTGACAAGCTGCGCCATTGGGAGCCGCTGCGGGCGCTGCTTCGCCCCTCATGACGCGCTGTCCCTTCCGCCCGCGAGGAAAGGTGGGGCGTGGCCCGCGCGTCTTGCAAGTGAGGGGGTAACGGGACATGACGACAACAGGACTGGGCGACGCGAAGGCGCGCCGAGACAGGCTCATCGAAGCCATCGAAACACAACCCAATGAAACCGCGTGCGAGAATTGCCTGGCGCAGCTCGCCGATTACGTCACCGCGCAGCTCGACGGCCAGGACTACACAACACTCTACCCCGCCGTCGCACTCCACCTGGACGCCTGCCTGTCGTGCAGCGGGGCCTACGCCCGCACCTACGACACCGAGTGGGCGGCGCGCCTGAACGCCCTGCCCACCCTGGCCCGCACGCCGGAGCCGGACCTGTCGTTCCTCGGCGCGGAGTCGCCGGCCGACCGCCTGCGGGCCGCCGTCCGCCGCGTTGGCGGGCGGCTCACCCTGCGCCTGACGCCAGACCTGCTGCCGATGCTGCGGCCGGCGCCGTCCGTGGCGGCCCTGCGCGCGCCCCAGGACACGCGGCGCTACAGCGAGACGCTGCTGACGCTCGACCCGACGCCGGAACTGCCCATCGGCCTGGCGGCGTACCGCGACGCCCAGCGCCCCGACGTCTGCCTGGTCGAGGTCACGGTCGAGCCGCCCGACCGCGCCTGGCCGGACCTCGGCGGTATCGAGGTCGGGCTGGCGACGCGCGACACGGAGCAGGTCGGCGTGACCGACGATTGGGGCCTGGCGTCCTTCGAGGGCGTGCCGGTGGAGGACCTCGCCGAGTTGACGGTCAGCGTCGCGCTGGCGTAAACCGGCATCCGCGCATGGCCGCGCTATAACGTGGTAGACGCGCAGGGAGAAACTGGTCGGCGGTCGCGGCGACAGCGTGACCTTCGCCGGTCTCACGCCTCCGGGCGGAAGATGAGCTTGACGCCCTCGCGGCGCTCGAACGTGTCAAACGCCTGCCGCCAGTCGTCCAGGGCGAAGACGTGGCTGATGAGCGGCGCGGTCTGCACCTGCCCTGTCGCCATCAGCCGCAGCGCCCGATCCCACGCGCTCGGCACGGAGGCGTTGCTGCCCGTAACGCGCAGCTCCTTGTAGCAGATCTGGTTCAGGTCCCACACCACCGGCCCGCTGAACAGGCCAATCTGCGCGTACTGCCCCCGCCGTCGCACAAGGCCCAAGAGCTGCTGCGCCGCCGCGCCTGCCCCCGAACACTCGTACACGATGTCGGCGCCGAAGCCGTCGCCCAGGTCCATCACCAGCCCCGTTGGGTCCTCGCGCTGGACGTTGACCACGTGGTCCGCGCCGAGCTGTCGCGCCAGGGCCAGCCGCCCCGCGTCGGCGTCCGTGCCGAGGACGACGGTGCGCGCCCCCGCCGCCCGCACGACCTGGAGCGTCAGCAGGCCGATCGCGCCCGGCCCGGCGATGACGGCTAGATCACCCGGCGTCAGCGACGGCATCTCCAGCGCGCCGTGGACGACGCACGCCAGTGGCTCCGTCAGCGCCCCCGCCTCGTCGTCTACGCCGTCCGGCAGGCGGTGCAGGTTGCGCTCCGGTACCACGAGGTAGCGCGTGAAGCCGCCGTTGACGGCCGAGCCGATGGAGCGGCGCTCCAGGCACAAGTTGGGCTGGCCGGCGCGGCAGTAGCGGCAGCGGCCGCACGTCGAGAAGTACGTCTCGCTGGTCACCCGGTCGCCGAGTGCGGCCCGCGTGACCCCCTCGCCTAGCTCCACCACCTCGCCGGCGACTTCGTGGCCCATGACCACCGGCGGGCGCGTCGGGAACTCGTCGTGGTAGATGTGCAGGTCGGTGCCGCAGATGCCGGCGGCGCGCACTGCGAGCGTGACGTGGCCCGGCGGCGGCGTTGGCTCGGCGATGTCGCGCACCTCGACCTGTCCCTCGCCCCGCGCCACTTTCATGAGAGCTTTCATGTGTCAGGTCCCTGGATTCTCGTTTGCGAACTGGATGCCATTATAGGCCGAGTGGCGCGAATGAAGTAGCACAGCTTGCTTGACTGCGGGGGACCGGCGGGGTATACTCCGCGCAGCGGGGCCGGCCGGGCGATGACGCCGGCTGGCCGTCCCCGATGACACGGAGGTGCGACCATGTCCGGTTTCACAACCCTGGCCGATATCGAGGCGTTCGAGGCGACGCCCTTCGCCGACCGCCATCTCCCCCCCAACACGTTCGAGCTGATCCGGCAGGGCGCCGCCGATGACCCCGACCGCCCGGCGCTCATCTTCTTCCTCGACCCCAACCAGTACGACAAGCCCGTGACGTTCAGCTACCGCCAGCTCCTCGCCAGGATCACCCAGACGGCGAACCTGCTGCACGAGATCGGCATCGGCCCGGGCGACGTCGTGTCCATGCTCATGCCCAACCTACCGGAGACGTTCTTCGCCATTCTCGGCGGCGAGCTGGCCGGCATCGTCAGCCCCATCAACCCGATGCTCGACGCGCCCACCATCGCCGACATCATGAACGCGGCCGGCGCGAAGGCGCTCATCGCTTTGGGGCCGTTCCCCGGCACAGACCTGTGGGACAAGGCCGAGGGGGTGCGCGCCCACGTGCCGACGCTGAAGACCATCATCCGCGTGGACCTGCTGACGTACCTGGGCCGCCACACCCCGCCGGACATCCCTGACGACGGCTCCGGCCAGCGCCTCCTCGACTTCCACGCCAGCCTGGGCGGGCAGCCCGACGACCACCTGGTCAGCGGGCGCGCCGTGCGGCCCGAAGACGTGTGCGCCTACTTCCACACCGGCGGCACGACCGGCACGCCCAAGCTCGCCGTCCACACCCACGCGATGGAGGTCGCCGACGCCTGGATGTCGGCGGAGTGCATCGGGACGGAAGGCTCGCAGGTGTACCTGTGCGGCCTGCCCCTGTTCCACGTCAACGCCGTCGTCGTCACCGGCCTCATCCCGTGGGGGCGCGGCTCGACTGTCGTCCTGGCGACGCCCCAGGGCTACCGCCACATGGGCCTGCTCTTGAACTTCTGGAAGGTTATCGCGCACTACAAGGTCAACTTCTTCAGCGCCGTCCCCACCGTCTACGCCGGGCTGTTGCAAATCCCCATCGGCGAGTACGACGTCAGCTCGCTGCACTACGCCATCTGTGGTGCAGCGCCGATGCCGGTCGAGGTGTTCACCGAGTTCCAGCGGCGGACGGGCGTGCGCATCCTGGAAGGGTACGGCCTGACCGAGGGGACGTGCGTTAGCTCCGTCAACCCGATGAACGGCGAGAAGCGCGTCGGCTCCATCGGCTTCCGTCTGCCGTACCAGGCGATGAAGGCGGTCGTCCTCGACAACCAGAACGCCTACGAGCGGGACTGCGGGCCGGACGAGATCGGCACGGTCATCATTCGCGGCCCCAACGTGTTCCCCGGCTACACCGACGAGTCCTACAACCGGGGCATCTGGGTGGACACGGGCGACGGCGGTGGGCCCTGGTTCAACACCGGCGACCTGGCGCGCGCCGACCCGGAGGGCTACTTCTGGCTCACCGGCCGCCGCAAAGAGCTGATCATTCGCGGCGGACACAACATTGACCCCAAGAGCATCGAGGACCCGCTGCACCGGCACCCCGCCGTCGCCCTCGCCGCCGCCGTCGGTCGGCCGGACGCCCGCCTCGGCGAGGTCCCAGTGGCGTATGTCGAGCTGCGCCCCGGCGCGCTCGTCACCGAGGACGACCTGCTCGCCTTCGCCCAGGACCACATCGGCGAGCGCGCCGCCGTCCCCAAGGTCATCCGCATCATTGACCACATCCCCGTGACCGCCGTCGGCAAGATCTTCAAGCCGCAGCTCACCTGGCGCGAGGTCGAGGCGGTGTACCACGACGAGATCGCGGCGCTGCCGGGCGTCCACGCCGTGACCGTCAAGGTCGAGCCGCACAAGGTCTACGGCATGACCGCCGACATCCACGTGACGGCCGCGCCGGGCATGGCGCTGGCGGCGCTGGAGGAGCGCGTCCGGGAAGCCCTGGGCATGTACACCATCCGCTACACCCTCACCGTCGCCTGACGATGGGGGAGCCGAGGGGGAGATCCCTTCTCCCGCTGGCTTCCAGGGCGGACACGCCTGGCCCCTCTCCCTCTGGGAGAGGCTGGGTGAGGGTCTTAAGATGCTCGCTAGGTTTCAAGACCCTCACCCCAACCCTCTCCCACGGGGAGAGGGGGCCAGAAATGGGACAAGATCACCCCAAACTCGCGCCCGTCCGCCCTTGAACCCAGGGGGAGAGGGGGGCCAGAAATGTGCTATACTTCGTCGCGGCCGGGGCGAGACGCGCCGGCACACCAGTTACCGGGAGCGAGAGCTAGATGAACACGCACGAGATTGACGGGGCCGTCGAGGCGCTGCGCGGCGAGCTTGTCGCCTTTGCCCAGCGCATGGTGCAGGCGGCGAGCCTGCCCAACGAGGAGCACGCCTGCCAGGCCGTGATGGCCGAGCAGCTTACGGGCATGGGGCTGGAGGTCGCCGTGGCGCCGGTGCGCTTCGACGCCCTGGCCGACCACCCGGCCTTCTCCGACGACGGCTTCTCGCCCGACGCGCGCGTCAACGTCATCGGGCGCTGGGCGGGGACGCAGCGGGACGACCCGACACGCTCCCTCATCCTCAACGGCCACGTGGATGTCGTGCCGATTGGCGACGAGGCGCTGTGGACGATGCCGCCCTTCGGCGGCGTGGTCAAGGATGGGCGGCTGTATGGGCGCGGGGCGCTCGACATGAAATGCGGGCTGGTGACGGGTGTCTTCGCCATCGCCGCGCTCCAGCGCCTCGGCTTTCGGCCGGCGCACGATGTTCTGGTCGAGAGTGTCATTGGGGAGGAGTCGGGCGGGGTTGGCACGCTGGCGACCATCGTGGCCGGGCATACAGCCGGCGGGGTGATCGTCCTGGAGCCGACGCGGCTGCGGCTGTGTCCGGTGCAGTCGGGCGCGCTCACCTTCCGCCTGACGGTCGAGGGGCGGGCGGCCCACGCCGCTGTGCGCCAGTACGGCGTCAGCGCCATCGAGAAGTTTGCCCTGCTCCTGGCGGCGCTGTCCCGACTGGAGGAGGAGCGGCACGCCGGGTTCGACCACCCGCTGTACGAGGACCCGCGCTATGCCGCGCCCATCAGCATCGGGACGGTGCGCGGCGGGGAGTGGCACTCGTCGGTGCCGGAGCGCGTCGTGGCCGAGGGGCGCTTCGGCGTGCTGCCGGGCGAGTCCAACGAGGCGGCGCGGGCGGCGCTGGAGGGGGCGGTGCGGGTGGCGGCGGCGGGCGACCCGTGGCTGCGGGAGAACCCGCCGCGCATCGAGTGGTTCGAGGGGCAGTTCGAGTCGGGCGAGACGCCGGCCGACCACCCCCTGTTGCAGACCCTGGGGCAGGCGCACGCCGATGTCCTGGGCGCGCCGCCGCGCGTGGAGGGCGTGCCGTATGGCTCCGACCTGCGTCTGTTCACGAACCACGCGCGCCTGCCGGCCGTTCTCTACGGGCCGGGCGAAGTGAGCGCGGCCCACACGGTGGACGAGTGGATTGACCTGGCGGAAGTTGTGACGGCGACGAAGATCATCGCCGGGTTTATCACGCGCTGGGTCGGGGGCGCGTAGCTCCGCACAATTCTATTTACTTGTCCGCTTTTCGTTCGGGGGCCGTCTTGGCGCCGAGCCAGCCGCCGACCATGCCGGCGACAAAGGCCAGTATGATGCCGACCGTCTGCACATCGTCCAGGGATTGGAAGTTGAGCAGGACGCCTAGCAAGACGTTGGTGATGAAGGCCACCAGGACGCCGTAGAACACGCCGCCGCGCCCGGCCAACCGCCCGGCGACAAAGCCGCCCAGGCCGGTGAAAAAGATGCCTAACGCCGTTGCGGGCCAGAAATACGGGCTGGCCCGCAGCAGCTCCTCGGCGACACTCGTATCCGTCCCCTGGTCAACTCCGGCGCTCAGATTCACCGCGATCCAAAGTATCTGACTTAGCAAAAAGTCGGTCAGCACTCCCCACAGCACAGCTGTCCAGGAGACCTGCCTCATCTGATTCATGCGTCCTTCCGGTGATGCCGCGAAATGCATTTCCCCTAGCGCTCACATTTTACACCCGATTTCGCGCATGCCCTAGTCTCAGCGAGCGCCGCCCGGCCTGTCTCCATGCAGACTCCATGCCGGAGCGTAACCCGGAGCCTCCTCATACGTCCTTATATCAGGATGTATTGTGCCTTTCATCCTCGTCTCGCGCGGCTCCATAGTTAGACACGACGCCTTTGGACGGATGACCGTCCCTCTCAGCAAAGGTTAAGCGTATGCGACAGCTACCCCCCTGGACGTGGGCCAGCGCCCTGCTACTGGCTTGCGCAGTGTTGTCCGCCGGTCTTCTCGCCGTTGGTACACTGGACGCTGCCCCCGCGCGCCAGTCCGACGCGCCCGCCGACCCGGCCACGACGACCATTCGTTTCTATGGTCAGAGCGCCGACGGACGTGTCTCCGCGACGGCCGGCGCCGCCGGCTGCGGGGAAGCGGCGTGGAACGCGGTTCACGACGCGGCGAGCGGCGTGACGCTGACCGCCGACTCGTCGTCGGCATTGCCCTCCAGCACGATTGGGAGCGGCTGCAACATCAACGGCCGGGTGAGCATCAGCCGCGGCTTCCTGACATTTGACACGTCGCAGCTCCCCAACAACGCCGTCATCTACCAGGCGACGCTCTACCTGTACGTGGGGGGCAAGACGGTGGGCGCGAACGACAACGACTACGTCGCGGTCACCCAGTGGCTGCCCAACAACGACAACACCCTCTCCACCGCCGACTACTCGCGCGCGCCGAACCTGGCCGCTGCCCCGCCCGAAGGCTCGAATCGGGTGGAGCTGGACAGCATCGCCACCGGCGGCTACGCGCACTGGGACCTCAACGCGACCGGCCGGGGGTGGGTGTCGAAGACCGGGCTGACCAAGCTGGCGCTGCGCGAAGGCCACGACCTGGCGGATACCTGGCCGGGCTATGGCTTCAGCCGCGGCAACTATCTCACTGTCTACATGAGCGAGCAGCCCAACGTCACCCAGGATCCCGTTCTCGACGTTGTCTACGCCCTGACGCCACCGCCGGACACGGCGACGCCCACCGAAACCGCCACCCCCTCCGATACCCGGACGCCCACCGAGACGCCGACACCCACCGAGACGCCGACGATCACCCTGACGCCGACAATCACCGACACCCCGACGGAGACGATCACGCCGAGTGTGACGCCGACGCCGACCCAAACCCGGACGCCCACCTCGACGCCGACCGTCACCCCGACGCGCACGCCCCTGCCGCCCGACGCCGTGAC
>JAXLWJ010000057.1:0-18116 GCA_046328535.1 Anaerolineae bacterium | reverse complement strand
TATTTCACAGGCTGCGACGATAGATTGCGGCCCAGTCGGCGGCGCTCGGCTGCAGCGGGCTGCGGCGGATCAGGTCCGTTTCCTGCAGCGTGATCTCCACCAGGTATGGCAGGTCCGCCTCCCCCACCCCGGCCGCCTCCGTCAGCCCCGGCAACCCCACCCTGCGATACAGATCGGCGATGATAGGCCCGGCCATCGCGACGGCCTCGGCGTCGGACATAGCGGCGCGCGCCGGGTCGAGGGCGCGGGCGACGCGGGCCAGCCGCGCCTCGGCCGCCGGGCGGATGTAGTCCAGGGCGGCGGGCAGGGCGACCGCGCACGCGATGCCATGTGGGACGTGGTAGGCGACGCCGACCGCGTGGCCGACGGCGTGGCCCAGGTGGACCAGGGCGTTGGCGAACGCCTGCCCCGCCATGACCGCCGCCAGACTCATGCCCGCCCGCGCCTCCATGTCCGCGCCATCCTCGACGGCCCGCACCAGGAAGCGGCCAATCAGCTCCAGGGCAGCGACGGCGAGGGCATCGGCGATGGGATTGGCCGTCTTCGAGGTCATGGCCTCGGCGGCGTGGGCGAGGGCATCGAAGCCGGTCGAAGCGGTCAGCGTCGGCGGTAGGGAGACCGTCAGCGCCGGGTCTACCAGCGCCAGGGCTGGCGCGATGTGGGCGTGGAACAGCGTGCGCTTGATGCCCTGGTCGGGATCGGTGACGACGGCGATGGGCGTGACCTCCGCCCCCGTGCCGGCGGTCGTCGGCAGGCAGATGAGCGGGGCGATGACGGGCGTGGGCCGCGTCGCGCCGGGGACGAAGTACGGCGCGATGCTCTCGCCGCCACCTGCCGCCAGCACCGCCGTCGCCTTCGCCGTGTCCATGGCGCTCCCGCCGCCCAGGGCGACGAACCCATCGGCCCCGCTCGCCCGGAATGCCTCGGCGCCCTGGCTGATGCTCGCCACATCCGGGTCCGGCACGACATCGCCGAAAACCGTCACCACCAGCCCGGCTTCGCGCAGCCGCGCCGCCGCCGCGACCACCATCTCGGTGTCGCGCAGGCCAGGGTCCGTGACCAGGAACGCGTGGCGCATCTTGAGCCGGGCCGCCTCCTTGCCTAGCCGCGCCAGCGCCCCGACGCCGAACTGGAGCGGCGTGGTGGACTGGAAGCGAAAGTCACGCGCCACGGACATTTCCCCGCTCATGCTCCCTCCCTCTGAAATACGCCCTACTTGTCACGCCGGGCGCGTTCGAGACAAATTGGAAACGCAAAGGCGCAGAGACGCAAAGCAAGACAAGAAGAATAATCTTTTCTTTGCGTCTTTGCGTCTTTGCGTTTCATTTCTCTCCGGCACCCGCGAGCGGCATGTGCGCGCCATTCTTAACCACCTGGTCCTGTGGTCGCTAACGTTTCTGCACGAAGGCGCCACTTTGAGCCGCTGCCCGCAGCGCCGCCTCAACATCTATCACCGGCGGTCCGTCGGCGCTCAGGCGCAGCGTCAGGGTCTCGCCCGGCCGCACGGACACCTCGCG
Organism: Anaerolineae bacterium; assembly: GCA_046328535.1. Taxonomy (GTDB): domain Bacteria; phylum Chloroflexota; class Anaerolineae; order Epilineales; family JAHCIE01; genus JBDHWG01. The sequence continues at coordinate 16,599 of JAXLWJ010000057.1, read as the reverse complement.
CTCGCCGTCCAGCGCCAGGACGGCCGGCGCGGTGTCCACGCTGACCTCGTCGCCCACCGCCAGCGGGCGGAAGGTGGCGATCCCGATGGGACGCACGTCGCCCGGCGCGACCGCCGCCAGCACCGTCGTCCCACCCTTGCCGAGGGCCACCCACGCGCCGTAATCCGGTCCGGCCGCCAGGGCCTCTGGCAGCGCGCCCGGCGCCGACGACAGGCCGATGACGTTGGGCGCGACGTGGGTCACGGCGATGCCACGCACGCGGCTCATGTCCCACACCGCACGCGCGCCAATGAAACGGTCGGCGTAGACAGCGATGTCCACCAGGGCCATGTCAAGCATTTCGCCGGCCCGCAGCACGTCCAGGCGGCGCGTCGGGCGGATGACGTCATCTCCCGCGACGCGGCCAGCCGCCACGAAGCCCGCCGCCAGCCCGGCCAGCGTCGCATCCACCATGCGCGGGAAGACGTTGTTGGTGCCGGTGGAGATGGGCAGCAGGGGGACGCGGCCGGAGCCTTTGGCGACGGCGCGGTTGGTGCCGTCGCCGCCGAGGGTGATGATGCACGCGACGCCGGCCTCGGCCATGAGGCGCGCGGCGCGCGTCGAGTCGCCCTGGGCGAACGTCGGAGCCATGTCCAGGGTGCGAACCGCGAGGCTCAGGCGCGTCTTTTCGACAGCGCGCCCGCCAATGCCGAAGGAGTCGGGCATTATCAGCACGTCGCCCACGCCCAGGGCATCCAGGGACGCCAGGAGGCGGCGGACGATGTTGACCTTCTCGTGGTTGTCGAACGTCGAGGCGTGGGCGACGACGCGGCGGATGTCCTTGCCGGACTGAGGGTTAGCGATGATGCCGACGGTAACCACAGGACTCCTTCACCTATCCGTCATTGCGCGCGGAGCGAAGCAATCTCGCGCAGGTTGAACGGACCGTCCATAACCGTAATAGCTTGCTCTTGCCTTGCGGGAGATTGCTTCGTCGGGCTATCGCCCGCCTCTGGCGGCCCAGGATGCTCGTTCGCCGACGCAACCGAGTTCGGGCGAGAGGGCAAAGCCTGCTCCAGGCGGCTACGCGGCGTCCCCATCCACCTCGCTTGGCGGACCGACGACGCCGAGAACTGAACAAAATAGACCAGTCATAGAACTTGGTCCAACGGCATACGTCTGAGCGGAGAGGACAGCTCAAGTTCATACGACGAGCGGACCCAACGGACGAACTACGCGCACGCCGACACGCATCCGCTGCCGGTCCGCGAGCGCTGCCGCCATCATCAAGTCCATCGGCGGCCAACTACCGTGACATCGCCGCCCACGGTCTGCTGAAGCGGCGCGACAAAGACACGGTTCGAGGCCATCCAACGCTACTTAGCGGAAGGGCTGACGGCTTACGCATCGCGGACGCGGGCGCAAGCCGCTTTTTCCCCCAGCACGCGAGCGGAGACGGCTCAGGCTGAGGAGGCGATCACCACCGCGCGCCTGGTCGGCCTGGCCCGTTCGTTGGTGGCTGGACGGCCTGCGCCAGGGCTGACGGCCGAAGACGCGCCGTGCCCGGCGTGACAAGATCCGCGGCCCTCAAGGTGCACTACAAACGTGGCGCCGCTACGTCCACTCGCCCGACCTGGCCTACGACGAGAAGATGGCCCTCATCGGGCAAGCGCGGGCGCTGGCGCACGCCGAGCCGCAGATGCGCTGCTCTACCAGGACGAGGACCACAGGGTGGCCCAGCGTGGCTCAGGGCTATGCCCGTGCCGCAGCGCAGCCGCATGCCCGTCAGGGTCTGCGCTCCAATCGCAAGCGTCGCATCGCTGGCACCTCGATATGCGAACCGGCCTGTTCACTTCAGCCAAGCGACCGTACCTGATCGCTTCAAGGCCTGACGCGGCGGTCCGACGTTGACCTCATCTCGGCGAACCAGCTCGTCCACTTCCATCCTGACGTGCGGCGGCGCTGGTCAACACCAATCCTGTGCTGCCCTTGCCGACGTACGCGCCGTGGACGAACCCCATCGAGAAGGTCTGGCGCAAGCTGTACCAAGAGTTGTTGCATCAGCATGATCTGGCGGATCGCTGGCCTGACCTACAGAGCCTGGTCGCCTGCTCGACCAGTACGCCGAGGCCTCGTCGGATTTGCTGCGCGTCGGCTATGACTGGCTATTTCGAGTTCATCAACGGCGGCGCCTGCCGGGCGACAACGATGCCCTGCCCTGCGAAGAGCCGACTGGAAGTCGGCGCTACAGGAAACGGGAACGCAACTTTTATCCGTAAGGATGCGCCGTAGGCGGCAGAGTAGAGACGCGCCATGGCGCGTCTCTACCACTTCACGCTCGCTGTCATGCCGAGAACCCTATGCCCGTAGCGGCATGCGCCAGCGCGAGAACATTGCCAAGCCGTCGTTGCGAGCGACAGCGAAGCAATCCTGCCGTGGCAAAGGGCAAGGTATCAGCGTCCTGTCGCCCAGCGGGAGGCCGTTCGTCGTCCTATCGTCCTCCTCGCAGCGACGCCGTCTGTGTTCTGAGCAGAACCCATGCCCGTAGCGGCATGCGCCAGCGCGAGAACATTGCCAAGCCGTCGTTGCGAGCGACAGCGAAGCAATCCCCCGCCGTGGCAAAGGGCAAGGCTATGCGGCGAAAGTGCGTCCTGTCGCCCAGCGGGAGGCTGCTTCGTCGTCCTATCGTCCTCCTCGCAGCGACGCCGTCTGTGTTCTAAGCAGGTACCAGGCATCTGGGCCGCCGCAGTCCAGACCCCTCCTGCGTCGGGGTGACATTCGGACGTTTCTTGTGTCGGCGCATGCCGTAACGGGCATGGGGGGTCTCGCAATGACGCGCATTTTACGGGAAGGGCGTGCGCAGCCACGCCCACGGGGAGACGTAGACGCCGTTGACGCGCACCTCCCAGTGCAGGTGCGCGCCTGTCGAGAGGCCGGTGCTGCCCACACGCCCCAGAATCGTGCCTGTCTCGACGCGCTGGCCCGGCTGCACGAGAATCTGCGACATGTGAAAGTAGCCGGTGTAGACGCCCATGCCGTGGTCCACCCAGACCGTGTTGCCGCGCACCGTCAGCGGCTCGGCCAGGGCAACGACACCCGGCGCAGCGGCCGGAATGGGCGTGCCGTAAGGGACGCCGAAGTCCAGCCCCTCGTGGGCCGAGGGGCGGTCGTCGTTGGCAATGCGCCGCTCGTAGTTCGACGTCAGGCGGGCGCGGGACGGGATGGTGAACAGGCCGTCCCACAGCGGCTCCGGCGCGCCGCTCTTGAACATGGCCGACAGCCGCCCGTTCTCGGCTGCCCGCAGGTCGGGGTCCAGGAGCTGCGCGGTTTGGGAGTCATACGTGATGTGCTGGGTCGGGAAGTCGCCTTCCAGCACCGTGACCGGCAGGGTGAGCGTGACCGGCGGCCCGGCGGCCGGGGTCGCCGTCAGGGTCAGTTGATGCTCGCCCACGTCGCTCAGGATGTGGACGCCGATCAGGCCCTTGACCGCCCGGTCGCCGTCGGGGATGAAGCGGATCGCCTGATCCATGTATAGATTGTCCAGCTCGGCGCTGTGGTAGTTGCCGGTCACTGTGGCCGGTTCGGTCAGGGAGACGCTGACTTTGACGGTGTCACCCTGGGTCGGGCGCGGCGGGTTCAGGGTGACGCTGGCGAAGGGGGCGGGCAGCGCCGTGTCCGGCTCGGCCGGCCTCATCGGGGCCTGCGGCGTTGTCGTGTCGGGTACGGCCTGCGCGACGGGCGCGATAGCCGCCGTATCCGGACGAGCGGCGCTGTCGCCGCCCAGGACGAGCCGCTGGCCGGGATAGATCAGGTTCGCGTTGGCGATGTTGTTGCGCCCGACAAGGTCGGGGACGGTCGTGCCGAAGCGGGCAGCGATGCCGCCGAGGGTGTCGCCGGACTGCACGACGTAGGTTCCCGCGCCCTGCGCGAAAGCCGCCGGCGCGGCGAGGAGAACGGCCAGGAGCATTAGAAACGCAAAGGTGCAGAGACGCAAAGGGAAGAAACGAAATGTTTTGTCTTTCTTTGCGCCTTTGCGCCTTTGCGTTGCCATATTTCTTCGTGTCACTCGCTCACCTCCAGCGTTAGCTCCCCCCCTTGCTCGTCTACGGTGACGTGGCCGCCGCCCTGCAACCGCCCGAACAGCACCTCGCTCGCCAGCGGCTCCTTGATCTTGCTCTGGATGAGGCGGGCCATGGGGCGCGCGCCGTAGTGCGGGTCGAAGCCGCGCTCGGCGAGCCACGCCCGCCCGGCCTCGGTCAACGTGATGGTAACGCGCTTTTCCACGAGTTGCGCCTGCAACTCCGCCATGAATTTGTCCACGACGCGCTCGATGGTCTCGAAGCTCAGCGGCTCGAAGGCAATCCACCCGTCGAGACGGTTGCGGAACTCGGGGCTGAACGTGCGCTCAATGGCCGCCCGTGTCTGCGCTGCGCTCATCCCCTTCTCCGGTGCGCCGCCGCCGGCCGTCTCGAAGCCGACGGAGCGGGCGCTCAGTTCGCGCGCGCCGGCGTTCGTCGTCATGATGAGGATGACGTTGCGGAAGTCGGCCTTCTTGCCGGTGTGGTCGGTCAGGGTGGCGTGGTCCATCACCTGCAAGAGAATGTTGAACAGGTCGGGGTGCGCCTTCTCGATCTCGTCCAGGACGAGGACGCAGTGGGGCGTGCGGATGATGGCGTCGGTCAGCAGACCGCCCTGGTCGAAGCCGACGTAGCCGGGCGGCGCGCCGATGAGCCGCGAGACGGTGTGCTTCTCCATGTACTCGCTCATGTCGAAGCGCAGGAACTCGACGCCGAGAACGCGGGCAAGCTGCCGCGCCAGCTCCGTCTTGCCGACACCGGTCGGGCCGGAGAACAGGAACGAGCCGATGGGCTTGTCCGGCGCGCCGAGGCCGGCCCGCGCCAGGGTGATGGCGTTGACCACCTGGCCGATGGCGTGATCCTGGCCGAAGATGACGCCGCGCAGCTCCCGGCCGAGGTCCTGCAAGCGCTGCTTGTCGGACACGGAGACAGTCTTGGGCGGCACCTTCGCCATGCGCGCGACGATCAGCTCCATCTCGTGGACGCCGATGAACTCGGGGCGTCTGTCGGGGGGCAGGAGACGCGCCGCCGCGCCCGCCTCGTCCGCCACGTCAATGGCTTTGTCCGGCAGGAAGCGGTCGGTGATGTACTTCGCCGACAGTTCGGCCGCCGCCTCGAGCGCCGCGTCGGTGTAGCGCACATGGTGGTAGTCCTCGTAGTAGCCGCGCAGGCCCTGGAGGATGCGCACCGTGTCCTCGATGGACGGCTCGCCGATCTCGATCTTTTGGAAGCGGCGGGCCAGGGCGTGATCGCGCTCGAAGACGTTCTTGAACTCGGCGTAGGTGGTCGAGCCGATGCAGCGTATCTGGCCGGAGGCCAGGACGGGCTTGAGGAGATTCGAGGCGTCCAGCGCACCGCCGCTGACCGCGCCCGCGCCGACGACGGTGTGAATCTCGTCAATGAACAGGATAGCCTCGGGGCGGCGCTTGATGGCGGCGATGACCGCCTTCAGGCGCTCCTCGAACTGCCCGCGATACTTCGCCCCCGCCAGGAGCGCGCCCATGTCGAGGGCGTAGACCTCGGCGCGGCGCAGCGATTCAGGAACGCTGCCCGTGTGGATTTGCAGGGCCAGCCCCTCGACGATGGCCGTCTTGCCGACGCCGGGGTCGCCGACGAGCACCGGATTGTTCTTGCGGCGGCGGGCGAGGACGTGCACCATGCGCTCCAGTTCCGCCTCGCGGCCAATCAGTGGGTCAATGCGGCCCGCGGCGGCCTCGGCGACGAGGTTCAACGTGAAGGCTTCGAGCGGGTTACGAGTGGGCGCCGCCACCTCGTCGTCGTCACCGTCCGGGTCGTCGAGGCTGTCCGTCTCGTCGGCTGCGGCAACCTTGGAGATGCCGTGGGAGATGTAGTTGAGGACGTCGAGGCGGGTAATGCCCTGCTTCTCCAGGGCATAGCGGGCGAAGGATTGCCGCTCCTGGAACATCTCGACTAGAATATGGCCGCCGTCCACCTTCTCCTGGCTGGAGGAGTGGGCATGGGCGAGGGCGCGATCGAAGACGCGCGCCAGGGCGGCGGTGAGCTGGGGGGATGGGGCCGCGCCGTTGGACACCGGCGCCATGTTCTCCTCGAAAAACTCCTCGAGGTCCTGCCCCATCGCTTCCAGGTCGCCCCCACAGTGACGGAGGACATCGCTGGACGTCTTCTCGTCGAGCATCGCCAGCAGGAGATGCTCCAGGGTGACGTACTCGTGGCGGCGAGCGGCGGCCTCGATGACGGCGCGGTTGAGGGTGGCTTGCAGCTCTTGCGTGATCATGGGCAGAACCTATTCTTCTTCCAGGGTACACAGGAGGGGGAAGTCGTTGTCACGCGCGAGCTGGGTGACTTGCGTCACCTTCATCTCAGCAATCTCGTAGGTGAAGACGCCGGCCACACCGACACCGGCCTGGTGAACGTGGAGCATGATGCGCGTCGCTTCACTGCTACTGTGCCGGAAGACGGTACGCAAGATATAGACCACGAAGTCCATTGTTGTGTAGTCATCGTTGTGGAGCAGCACCTTGTAGAGCCGCGGCTTCTCGACCTTCCGCCCGGTCTCGGTGAGGATGCCCTCTTCGCGTTCCCACTCAAACTGGGACATGCGCCTTCACTCCAGAAGTCCACGCTCGCTGTCATGCCGAGAACCCTATGCCCGTAGCGGCATGCGCCAGCGCGAGAACATTGCCAAGCCGTCGTTGCGAGCGACAGCGAAGCAATCCCCCGCCGTGGCAAAGGGCAAGGCTATGCGGCGAAAGTGCGTCCTGTCGCCCGGTCTTGGTGAGGATGCCCTCTTCGCGTTCCCACTCAAACTGGGACATGCGCCTTCACTCCAGAAGTCCACGCTCGCTGTCATGCCGAGTGCAACGAGGCATCTGGGCCGCCACCGTCCAGACTCCTCGCTGGAGCGTCTATGCCAAACCTACTCATTCGCGCCCTTCGCCCACCCGACGCCAACTGGGTCCGCCCCTGGATCGCCGACCACTGGGGCGCGCCGTTCGTCGTCGTCCACGGCGCCACCTACGCCCCCGACGCGCTGCCCGGCTTTGCCGCGTTCGATAACGGCCAGACCGTCGGACTCGTCACCTACACCCTGGCCGACGACGCCTGCGAGATCGTTACGCTCGACAGCGAGACCAGCGGGCGCGGCGTCGGGACGGCGCTCATCGCGGCGGTCGTCGGCGCGGCGCGGGCGGCCGGCTGCCGCCGCCTCTGGCTCATCACGACGAACGACAACCTGGACGCGCTGCGCTTCTATCAACGGCGCGGCTTCCGGCTCGCCGCCCTCTATCCCGGCGCGGTCGAGGCGGCGCGGCGGCTCAAGCCGCAGATTCCCCTCGTCGGCGACCACGGCATCCCGATCCGCGATGAGATCGAGCTAGAGATGCCTCTGGCGGTCCCCTAATAATACCCCCAGTCGCTCGAATTATCGAGTTGCGAACCACCGCCCTCTGTGGTAGGATACCTGGTATGACACGCTACCTGATCATCAGCCTGGGCGCAATCGTCGGCGCGAACCTGCGCTACATCATCCAGACATGGTTTAGCGACCGCGGGTGGACGGCCTTCCCCTACGCGACGCTGCTCATCAACGTCACCGGCGCGTTCATTCTGGCGCTGTTCGTCACCCTGGCGACCGAGCGCCTGGCGCTCGACCCCAACTACCGCCTGCTCATCGCCGTCGGGTTCTGCGGCGCGTTTACCACCTTCTCCTCGCTGACCTACGAGACGTGGACGGTGGGGCAAGCGTCGGGCTGGTGGCTCGCGCTCGTCAATATCGGCGGCAGCGCCGTCCTGGGGATGTTGGCGACGGTCCTGGGCGTGATCGCGGCGCGCGCCGTGGGGCGGTAGCTCGGGAGGAAAGCATGGAGCCGGGACGCGCTGCGCAGCGCCTGACAATCTACTTCGGCGAGGCGGACCGCTGGCAGGGCCGGCCCCTGCACACGGCGCTCCTCGACGCCTTGCGCGAGGCGGGCATGGCCGGGGCGACGCTCACGCGGGGGCTGGCCGGGTTCGGGGCGCACGGGCGCATCCACACGGCGCGTCTCGCCGACATCAGCGCCGATCTCCCAATGGTCATCACGGTGATAGACACGCCGGAGCGCATCGCCGCCGTCCTGGCGACGATGACCACCATGGTCGGCGAGGGACTGATTACGGTCGAAGACGTGACGGTCATCGCCACCGCTGCGCAGAAAGCGCGGCTGGCGGCGGGCCGCCGCGTCGCCGACGCCATGAGCCGCGATGTCGTCAGCGTCCGTCCCGATACCCCGCTCCACGATGTGACGCGCCTGCTGGTGGACCGCGACGTCAAGGCGTCGCCGGTGGTAGACGCGGCGGGGCGCGTCGTGGGTATTATCACCGGCGGCGACCTGCTCGCGCGGGGTGGGCTGCCGGTGCGCCTGAGTCTCCAGAAGGACCTGCCGCCCGACATGGCGGCGCATCACCTGCGCCTGCTCGAAGAGAGCGGCAAGACGGCGGCCGACATCATGACGACGGCGCCGGCGACGGTTCCGATGGACGCGCCGCTGAGCGACGCCGCGCGCCTGATGGCGCAGCGCCACATCAAGCGGCTGCCGGTCGTGGACGCCGGCGAGCGGCTCGTGGGCATCGTGAGCCGGCTGGATGTGCTGCGCGCCACCGGACAGACAGCGCGCCAGGCCGCGCCGATGCTGCCCCCGCCGTCCGGCGTCAACCTCGAGGTGCGCGACATCATGCTGACCGATGTGCCGACGGCGCGCGCCGACACGCCCCTCGACGAGCTTCTGCCGCGTCTGGTGGATAGCCCGCTGCGCCGGGTGGTTGTCGTGGACGATGGCGGCCGCGTCGTTGGCCTTGTCGCCGATGCCATGCTTCTGACGCGGGCGCTGCCCCAGGAGAAGCCCGGCGCGTGGGGCGCGGTGCGCCACTGGCTCGGCCTGGGCGGGAGCAGCGAGCCGCGTCCCGCGACGGTCGCGGGCGACGTGATGGCGCGCGAGGTGTACGCCATTCGCGCCGACGCGCCCATCCTCGATGCTATCGAGATGATGGTGGCGCGGCGGGTCAAGCGGCTGGTCGTGGTGGACGAGGAGCGGCGCCTCCTGGGGATGGTGGACCGCCAGCGCGCCCTGCAAGCCGTGGCGGGCGAGTAGAGACGCGCCATGGCGAGGGAGTAGAGACGCGCCATGGCGCGTCTCTACTTGTAGGCGACGCCCCCAAATGCCTCGGGGCGGCGGTCAATGCGGCTGAAGCCCGGCCTCTTGCAGCGCCGCATCATCTCCCGCGCGTGACGTTGCTCCCCATTTTCCCTTCGGGGTCCCCCGATGTAGTGGAACAGGCGGCCGCTGCGCTTCAGGATGCGGTGCAGCGCGCGGTACATGTCCGTGGAGTACAGGTCGCCGGCCAGGCTCATGATCGGCGGGTCGTGGATGATGGTCGAGAAGCTATCGTCGTCAAACGTCTCTACGACGTCGAAGCTGTCGCCGATAACCTGCTGAATTTTCGGGTTGTCGAATAACTCCCCCGACCACGGGTTCAGCCGCGCAATCTCCAGCCCCGTTGGGTCAATCTCGATGGTGATGACGCTGTCGGTCTCGGCGCGTCGCGCCGCCGCGATGGCCGTGTACCCCAGGCCGGTCGCCGTGTCCAGCGTCCGGCCGCGCGGCGCGGCGGCGCGAATCTTCCGCCGCGTGTCCTCCGTCGGGTCCACGTCCTTGACGCGGTGCATCGGGATGCCGGAGATGAGCATCGTCGGGGCGCGGCGCGTCGGCATCAGGGTGTAGACGCGGCCCATCGCCTCGGAGAAGCGCTGAATCTTGTACGCCTCGCCGTCCTCGATGCGGTAGCACGCCACCTCGTTCTCCGCGATCTCCTCGACGACCGGCCACGGGAGGCCCTGGCCGTCGGGCAGCGTCACACCCTCGGCGTCAAGGGCGACATCCACCTCAGTCAGGGCCAGGTCGAGGCTCGTCCGCGCAAGGGCCTGGCCCGCGCGGCGCGCGTCCAGCAAAGGCTTAACGGCAAAATGGGAGAGAATGATCAGGTTCGGCATAGGGAACAGTCAATCACGGAGGCGCTTGGATCACGAAACTCGCGAAAGGACACGAAAGTGTATTGTACCTCAACAAGTCGCAGTCGTCGCCGTGGCAAAGCGCCCTGTACTTGCTCGCTGATCACCCGAAGCGCCTGCTCAAGGCCTGTGCAATATGTTTGGACACAATACAGAAAGGACACGAAAGACGCGAAAAGAAATAGCCGGCGTGTGTCGCACTTGAAAACAAGCCTGGGCTGTCATGCCGAGAACCCTATGCCCGTAGCGGCATGCGCCAACACGAGAACACTGTCAAGCCGTCATTGCGAGGCGGGCCTTGCCGCCGAAGCAATCCCCCGCCCTTGTGAAAGGCTTTCTGTGTAGCACCAGCGTGTGTTTCACCTCGCGTGAGGCTGCTTCGTCGTCCTATCGTCCTCCTCGCAGCGACGCCGCCCGTGTTCTGAGCAGTGAAACGAGGCATCTAGGCCGCCGCAGTCCAGACTCCTCCTGCGTCGGGTGACATTCGGACGTTTCTCGCGTCGGCGCGTGCCATTACGGGGCGCGATGGTCTCGCGATGAGGAGGGGGCGTGTTCGGAGAGGTCGCCTGGGCGGCGGCCGCCGACGAGGAGGCGGCCCAGCCCGAGGAGGAGCAGGACGCCGCTGCCGAGCGCCACGAAGAACACCTGCTGCCCGCGGCCTGCGTCTGCCACACGCGCGGCCCGACTCGCGGCGCCGTCCGGGCCGCCGTTGCGCCCTGCCGCCGCCTCGGCCTGCTTGAGCCGGTCCAACGCCCGCAGCGCGTCCGCCGCTGCTACATCCTTCGGCGCGCCTGCCGCGCTGCTGGCCGCCTCGGACGGGCGGCTGTTGGCGGTCGGAGCCGCCGCCGCCCCGGCGCGCGCGTTGTCGAGGCTCCGCGTCCCCTTCTGCTGGGCCGCCAACTGGTCCGCCATTCCCTGCGCCGCCTTTGCCAAAATCGACTCCGCCTCGACGAGACGGTCCGTCTGCCGCGTGACGCGGAGCAGGGGCAGGGCGTCCTCGGCCTCGCGCTTAGCGGCGGCGTAGTTGTGCGCGTCGAGAAAGCCCCGCATCGGCGCCATGTCGTAGGCATACAGCGCATGGGCGCTATAGCGCGTATCTACGTAGTCCGGCAGGTAAGCGCGCCAGTTCGCCTCCAGCTTGTCGGCGGGCGTGTTGTACGTCTTCTCCAGGGCGGCGCGATAGTCCGGCGTCTTCGCCATCGCCTTGACGAAGACGATGAGGCGGTCGAAGCCGTAGCGATCCACCAGGAACGCGGCCATTGAGAGCGCCTGCGGGTAGGCCACGGCCGGATTGCTGTATGCGCCGCCCGGCGCGTTCAGCTCGTCCCACGTCATCAGGCGGTCAACGGTCATGGACCGCTTCAGCTGGCGCACGTTTTGCCCCATCTCGCCCGCGACGGGCTTCTCACTGTATTGGGCGATGCCCTCGTGCCACCCGACGGGCAGATGGTCGTCGGACAGGTCGGCGAGGATGAGGTGGGTCAGCTCGTGGCGGACATTGTTGACCACGCCCTCGGCCGTCATGGACCGGGTGCGCTGCACATCAATCGAAATGTCGTGGCGGCCGCCGCCAGATGTGGCGTGGGCGACGACGCCGGGCAAATGGGCCGCCAGGGGGTTGACGGCGATGTAGCCCGCGTCGTCGGGGTAGAGCCGCAGCGTGATCGGCGTGGGAACGGCATAGCCGTAGACCGCCGTGATGTCGTCGTACACGCCATCCACGAAGCCGGCGTAACGCTGCGCCTCGGCCGGGTCGCCGCGCGTGGCGATGGTGAAATGCGCCGTCTTCAGCTCTTGCCAATCGGGGCCGTCGGCGACGGCGGCGGGGGCAAGGGCGAGCAGGGCCAGCAGGAGCAGCAGAATTCGAGCGAAACGCACCAAATCCTCGTCACAGGGGTTGAGTCTTGTCGAAAGTGTACTCGCCCGGGCGGCTATAGCCAAGTTTGCACTTTTTATGGAAAGCTGATACACTATTTTCCGCGACTGTCGCCGCCCCGGGTACGCTTCGGCGTCGAACATCGAGTACGGCGAAACGAGGAGGAAACCATGTTTGGCACTGTCGAAGAGTTCCTGCAATATCTCGCCGTCGAAAAAGGCTATACCGACAACACCCTGATGGCCTACCGCAACGATCTGTCGCAGTTTGCGACCTATCTGGAGACCAGCACGACAATCAATAGCTGGGCCGAGGTCGGCCAGGGAACGCTTATTGAATATATCCTCTACCTCAAAGGGGATCGCGCCTACACCTCGGCCACGGTCGCCCGCAAGGTCGCGGCGATCAAAGCCTTCTTCCACTACCTCCGCGCCGCCGGCCAGGTGGCCGAAGACCCCACGAGCGAGCTAGACTCGCCCAAGGTGAACAAGCGCCTGCCCCACACTCTGACGCGCGAGCAGGTCGAGCTGCTGCTGACCGCGCCCGGCGAGAGCGACTCCCACAAGGCGTTGCGCGACCGGGCGCTGCTGGAGCTGCTGTACGCCACGGGAATGCGTGTCAGCGAGATCGTCTCGCTCAAAGTCTCGGATGTGGACCTGGATGCCCGCCTCGTGCGCGTCAATAGCCGCGACGGCAAGAGCGGGCGCACGATCCCCGTCGCGCCCCGCGCTATGCACGCGCTGGAAGAATACCTCGACCGCGGGCGCGGCGTGTTCGCCAAAGGGACGAGCGCCGCCGCCCTCTTCCTCAACCCACGCGGCACGCAGCTCACGCGGCAGGGGCTGTGGCTCATCATCAAGCGCTACGTGGAGGCGGCCGAGATTGACACTGAGGTCACGCCTCACACCCTGCGCCACTCCTTTGCGACACACCTGCTGGACGACGGCGAGGACCTGCGCAACGTGCAGGAATTGCTCGGCCACTCCAACATCTCAACCACCCAGATTTACACCCAGGTCAGCAGCGACCGCGGGCGGCACGCGGCTGCCGAGTACTCCGATGCTGCCGTGAGGCATGGATGACCACACCCCTCGTCACCGACAACATTCTGCTCAATGCCGTCAATACCCTCCGCTCGCGCGCGCTCCCCACACCGCGCATCGGCCTCATCACAGGCTCCGGTCTCGGCGGGCTGGCCGACGAGGTCGCCGACGCCGTCAGCGTCCCGTATGGCGATATTCCGGGCATGGCGGATACGACGGTGGATGGGCATAGCGGCCACCTTGTGTTCGGGCGGCTCGCCGAGCAACCCGTCGTCGTCATGCGCGGGCGGCTGCACTTCTACGAGGGCCACTCGCTCCAGGCGGTGACCTTCCCGATCCGCTTGATGCGCGCGCTCGGCGCTGACTCGCTGCTGGTGACGAACGCGGCGGGCGCGGTCAACGAGGTGTTCAACGTCGGCGACCTGATGGTCATTCGGGACCATGTCTTTCTACCCGGGATGGCGGGACATAACCCACTAAGGGGGCCGAATGACCCTGCCGTCGGCCCGCGCTTCCCGAGCATGATCGGCGCGTATGACCGCGAGTTGCGGCGTCTGGCGCACCGCGTCGGCAGCGACCAAAACATCATGCTGGAAGAGGGCATCTACGCGATGGTCGCCGGGCCGTCGTTCGAGACCCCCGCCGAGATTCGCTTCCTGCGGGCGATGGGCGCCGACGCTGTCGGCATGTCTACCTGCCCGGAGGTTGTTGTCGCGCGCCACGCCGGATTGCGTGTCCTCGGCATCTCCCTGATGACCAATATCTGTGTAGACACCTCCGAGGGCGCGGCGAGCGTGGGGGAGACAGAACACGAAGGGGTGCTGGCTGCGGCGGCGGCCGCCGTGCCGCGCTTCAGCCGCCTGGTGCGGGCGCTCGTGGCAGCGATGTGAGCAAATAGCCTTCGGGGCAGGTTTCAAATGTGAGTAGCTCAGCAGTTTTGTGGAAGAGCCTATCGTGCTGGCGCTGGAGAGCCATTTCCAGCGCCTCCCGCTGGCGGTGGCGTTGACGTACTGAATCAAACGTCGGAGGTCGGGCCAGCCCGCCTCCGACGATGTGTATTCCAGGGCGCGCCGTTACTGGCCGTGGGTCGTGAAGATCCAGAACAGGATGAGGGGCAGCGACAGGGCCGTGGCTCCGAACAGGAGCCAGGCCAGCATCGAGCCGAGGCGGTCAATCGGGCTCCAGGTGGACGCCTCCAGGTGCGAGAGGTCCACGTGGCCGGGGATGCCGCCGCTCAACGGCTTGTCCGGCTCAATGCCAGCGACGATCAGAATCCCCCAACCGACGACAATCAAAACGAACAGGAAGTCGGGTATGACGATAGCCAGGAGGTCTTCGGACATGCCCTACACTCTCCTTTCCTGGCCGGGCGCAGTCTGCGTCTCGTCCGGCAGGGGGGCCGTTGCTTGGGGAAGCCCAGGGGAAACCTCGCCGTGGCCGTCACCGCCATCCTCTTCCGCAAGCAGGGAATAGAGTTGGATGGGGAGGACAGTCGTGACGACACGGTCGAGGTCCTGGAGCGCCAGTTGCTCGATGAAGTGGGCGTTCTGGTGCAGGACCTGGCTCCACGGATTGCCCGTCTGGAGCTGGCCGAGGATGACCTGCACGTAGCCGTTCGGCGTCTCCTTGAGCAGATTGAGCACGTATTCTCGAATCGGCCGGCTGAGACTGCGATACGGTGACTGCACGATATCCAACTCCGCCACATTGACGCGCTCCGCCCACTTCTGGCGGATGCTCTCGACCTTCTCTTCCTGAATGGCGACGTGGACGCCCTTCCAGGGGATGCCCAGGGAGTTGGCGAACTCGACCAGACGCAGCGTCTCGCGGTGGACATCGCTGACGAGAACAATCGCCTGGATAGGGCGCGGGGCATAGGCGACGTGCTGGCCCGCCGTGCTCATCACCCGCCGCACTTCCTGGTAGTGACGGTGGATGCGGAAGAACACCCAGATGATGGACGGGATGAGGATGGCGGTGATCCACGCGCCCTGGGCAAACTTCGTAACGAGGAAGACGATGACCACGATGAAGGTGACGACCGCGCCGACGGCGTTGAGCGCCTGCTTCCAGTGCCAGTGACTGTCGTAGCGCAGGATACTGCCTAGCGTCGGAACCTCGTCGCCGGGGCGCAGGGTTCCCGCTTTCATCATCTCGCCAATTTTGCGCCAGCGGACCACCATGCCACTCTGTGACAGGGTGAAGCTCAGGAAGACGCCGATGGCGTACAGCGGGATCAGGCGGCTCACACTGCCGGCGAACAGCACGACCAGGATACTCGCCAGGCCGGCGAGCATGATAACACCCCAGCTGAAGACGAGGCGGCTGCCGCGGAACGTGAACCACTTCGGCAGGAAGCCGTCGCCCGCGACCAACGCCGCCAGGCGGGGGAAGTCGGCGAAGCTGGTGTTGGCGGCCATGATGAGGATCACCGTGGCCGAGGCCAGCGTCAGGAGCTGCATCCAGCCCGGACCGTAGATCGTGCGCGCCACCTGCGAGATCAGCACCTCGGCTTCCGAGGGCCGCGCGTTGACGAGATAGCCGAGGATGCCCAGGCCCAGGAACATGATCATCAGAATGGTCGCGTCCCACAGCAGCGTCGTGGCGGCGTTGCGCGAGCGCGGTTCTTTGAAGGCGGTGATGCCGTTGGAGATGGCCTCGACGCCGGTCAGCGCCGTCGTGCCAGAGCTGAACGCCCGCAGCAGCAGGAAGAAGAACGCAAAGCCGCTCATCGAGAGGGCGGTCGGCGTCTCTAGACCGGACTCGAACTTGACAGTGCCGAGCGTGCCGCTAAACGCCTGCCAGAAGCCGACGCCGATCATAATCATCATCATAATCACGAAGAAGTAGGTCGGGGCGGCGAAGACGTTGCCCGACTCCTTCACGCCGCGCAGGTTGATGAGCGCCATCAGCAGAATGAGCAGCAGCGAAATCTCGACCTTGTAGTTGAACAACCCCGGAAACGCGCTGGCGATCTGGTCCACCGCCGACGCGATGCTGACCGACACCGTCAGGACGTAGTCCGTCAGCAGCGCCGCGCCGGCGACCTGGGCCGGCGTCTCGCCGAGGTTGTCGCGGGACACGATGTACGCGCCGCCGCCGCTAGGGTACGCGAAGATGGTCTGGCGGTAGGAGAAGGTGAGGAGGATGAGGAGAACGCAGATGGCGACGGTGATCGGGACGGCCAGCCAGTAGTTGGCTGCGCCGAGGACGGCCAGGACGAGGAGGATTTCGCCGCCGGCGTAGGCGACGGAGGAGAGCGAGTCCGAGGCGAAGACGGCCAGGCCGACGGTTTTGCTGATGGCCTGGTGCGAGGCTTCGACCGTGGGTATCTCACGGCCAAAGACCCAGCGGCGTAGATCCGAAACCCCCATAAAGAACCTCCACTAGACCGGCCTGGAGGAGAATGATTGCTTTTACCGCTCCAAGCCTACCACGGAGATTGCCAGGCAGTCGGCGATCTCCAACAGTGTCTCTAAAGCAAGACCCGAACCATTGGTGTGTCTGGGACATTGCACAGCGAAGGGCATGTCAGTGGCAGCGACTGACAGGCGCACTGAGAGTAGACGACACCACGGCGCGGTTTTCGCCCCAAGTATA
>JAXLWJ010000056.1:0-20448 GCA_046328535.1 Anaerolineae bacterium | reverse complement strand
CCAGGACACGCAGCAGCGCCTCGCGCGCCGCCAGCATCTGGGGCGTGGCGGCGGCGGCGAGGTAGATCACCCGCGTCTGCGGCAGGAACGACTCCACGCCGCCCAGGCGCAGCGCGAACGGCGCGACGTCAGCGCCGACCGACGGCAGCCGCGCGATGAGCGCCGCCTCGTTCTCCGGCGTCGCCGCGCCGCGCCGCCAGTACGTCCCGGCGAGGGTCACGTGCGGCGGCGTGATGCGCGCCGTCGCCGGGTCGAGGCGCTGGCGAACGGCCTGGATGCGCTCGGCCAGATCGCCGGTCGGGAACGCGCCGTCGAAGATGCGGTAGTCGCCGGGCATGGCGGCGGCTTAGTCGCGCACCTCGAAGATGATCTCGATCTCGACGGCGTAGTTCGCCGGCAACTGATAGACCCCGACGGCGGAGCGCGCGTGGCGGCCGGCCGGCCCGAACACGTCGTTGAGCAGGTCGCTACAGCCGTGGATGACGGCCGGTGGCCCGCTGAAGCCTTCGGCGGCGTTGACCATGCCAAGCACCTTGACGACGCGCGTGACCTTGTCCAGGTCGCCGACGATGGCCTTGACGGCGCTGAGGCAGTTGAGGGCGCACAGCCGCGCGGCCTCGTAGCCCTGCTCGACGGTCAGATCACTGCCGACCTTGCCCAGATAGGCGAGGTCGCCGCGGCTCGACACCTGGCCGGAGGTGTAGACGAGATTGCCGGTGCGGACGGCCGGCTCGAACTTCCCCCCGCCCAGGGTGGCCGGCTGAACATCGTATCCCAATTCTTTGAGCCTGGCTTCAGCGGACATGCGCAGCTCCTATCGCGATCTCTATGTTTGTACTTTGTGTCTGGTGAGGAGGTTCCGAGGGCGCAGCCCTCCAAACCACCCCCTTTCCCCTTCTTCAGTGGGGACTGCGGCCCCCACACCCCCACTGCACAGCAAAGTGCAAAGATAGAGGTGGTTTGCGTGGCCTGACTATATCGCCGGGGGCAGCGTGTGTCAACTTCAGAAAGGGGTCAGGTGGCGTCGCGGATGAACGGCACGTCGTTGATGTACTGTTGGTACTGCTTCAGCCCGTCGGCGACACTCATCGTGCCGACTTCGACCGCCGATTCCAGCCCCTCCAGCCGCGCCAGACACAGCCGCGCCGTGGCGAGGCGCATCGCAGTATCGGGCGACTGGTTGAGCCGGTTGAGGATGGCGATACCGACCGAGATCAGGAGGGCCGCCAGGCACAAGGCTCGCCAGACGAGGGAGTCGTCCGGGACACTAAGGAGCTGGGCCATGCGGATCGTGAATTTCTCGCCGCCGACGCCGGGGCCGATCATCAACACGGCGGCCATGGACGAGGCGATAATGGTGGCGTTGGAGATGCGCGACGTGCGCCGTTCGTTTTGCTTGAGCCAGCCGGCGACCTGCTGGCGCTTGCTCCGAATGCGCTCCAGGAGCTTCTGCCGCTGCTCGCCGTCGAGGTTGACGGGGGTATCCGCGCTGTCCATCCTAAACCTCCCACGCTTGTGTCGCTACACCGATATGAGCCGGGAATACGCCGATGGGAGCGCAAGTATAACACCTTCCGCCCATGATGCAACGTCACGGCCTGGCTCCGCCCGGTCGGTTGACTCGCCCACCCGTCCGCGCTACACTAAACTGGTGCTATGTTGAAATCACCATGCTGGAGAATCCCATGACCACGCCGATGGCTTACGCCCAGGAGATGATCGAGCGCTACATTGACGCGACACCCTTGTCGCGGGCGCTGTACGAGCGGGCGGTGCGCGCGCTGCCCGGCGGTAACACCCGCACCACCGTGTTCATCCAGCCCTACCCGTTCTACTTTCAGCGGGGCGCAGGCTGTCGCGTGTGGGACGTGGACGGCAACGAGCGGCTCGACTTCATCAACAACTACACCTCCCTGATCCTCGGCCACGCCCACCCGAAGGTCGTCGCCGCCGTCCAGGACCGCCTCGGCCAGGGCATGTCGGTGGCTGCGCCGACCGAGCTGGAGGTCGAACTGGCCGAGCGGCTCAAGGAGCGCCTGCCGAGCATGGATCTGTTGCGCTTCACCAACTCCGGCACCGAGGCGACGGCGCTGGCGATCCGCGCCGCTCGCGCTTTCACCGGGCGCGAGAAGCTCGGCAAGTTCGAGGGCAGCTACCACGGCAGCCACGACTACGCCGCCGTAGATGTGGCGGCGGGTGGGGCGGTCGGCGCGGGGACGGTGACGAAGAACGCCGGCATCCCGCAGGCCGTGGCCGACACCATCGTCATGCTACCGTTCAACGACGCCGAGCGAGCGGTGGCGATCATCGAGGCGCACAAGGACGACCTGGCGGCGGTCATCATCGAGCCGGTACTCGGTTCCGGCGGCGTCATCCCGGCGCACCCCGAATTTCTGCGCGCGCTGCGCGAGGTGACGCAGCGCCACGGCATCGTCCTCATCTTCGACGAGATTATCGCGTTCCGCGTCGGCTACCACGGCGCGCAGGGCCTCTACGGCGTCTCACCCGACCTGACGACGCTGGGCAAGATTATCGGCGGCGGGCTGCCGGTCGGCGCCGTCGGCGGGCGCGCGGACATCATGAGCCGCTTCGACCCGCGCCGCGCCGACCACATCGGCCACGGCGGGACGTTCAACGCCAACCCGCTGACGATGGCGGCGGGGCTGGCGACCCTCGACGAGATGACGCCCGCCCAGTACGACCGCCTGGCGAGCATGACGCGCCGCCTCGCCGGCCAGCTCTGTGACGTCTTCGCCAACCTGGGTGTGCCGGCGCAGGTAACGCACATCGGCTCGGTGTTCAACATCCACTTCACGGACCGTCCCGTCACGGATTACGCGGCGGCGAGCGCGGGCGACCGCCAATCCCTGGCGCAGCTGTACCTGGCCGCCCTCAACCACGGCGTCGCCTTCACCGGGCGCGGCATGGGCTGCCTCTCGACGCCGATGACCGACGCCGACCTGGACACGTTCGTTGCGGCGATTCGGGCGGGCATGGCCGACCTGGGGGCCGCGTAAGCTATGGACATGGCAGAGCTGAGGGCGCGGCTGCTCGCGCTGGACACGGCGAGTCTGTGCGATGCGAACAAGGAATTGCGCGTGATGGACGCGGGGATGCGGCCGCTGCGACGGGGGCGCAAGCTCATCGGCGTGGCCCACACGGCGACTTGCCACGACGACTTTCTCACCGTGATCAAGGCGCTGCGCGATGCCGTGCCGGGTGAGGCGCTGGTCGTGGACACGCGCGGCAGCCTGCGCGCCGTCGCTGGCGAGCTATTCTCCACCGAGGCGCAGCGCAAGGGGCTGGCCGGGCTGATCATTGACGGCCCGGTGCGCGACACGGCGCAGGTGCGCGCGTTGGACCTGCCGGTGTACGCGCGGGCGATCACGCCGATGGCGGGGACGACGACGCGGCTGTTCACGACGCAGCGCCCCGTCCGCTGCGGCGGCGTGACTGTCTCGCCGGGCGATATCGTCTTCGGCGACGACGACGGCGTCATCGTAGCGACGAGGGCGGAGCTCGAGCCGCTGATTCCGCTGGCCGAGGCGATTCAGGCGCGGGAGGCGAAACTCCTGGCGCGGATGGAAGGCGGCGAGAGTCTGCTGGACATGCTGAACTTTGATGAGCATATCGGGGCGCTCCGGGAGGGCCGCGAGTCGCGGCTCCAGTTCCTGGTCTAGGGTGGTGAAGGTAGTAACGACTTCAGTCGTTCTGTGACTCTAGGAACGACTAAAGTCGTCACTACAAAACGCCTTATCTCACTTGCGATAGATGATTCGCGTGTAGAAAGGATGACGGACATGGCGGCCGAGGCACAGGTCGAGGCGCAGGCGCACGACATCAACGACGGCGTGGACCGCGGCGAAGGTATCCTGTCCGTGCGCGGCAGCGGGACGTGGCGGGGCTGGAACAACATTCGCTACAAGACGGGGCTGTCGGCGAAGAATGTTGGCGCAAAGAGCCTGTCCATGAACGTGGCGACGGTTCCGCCGGGCGGCATCGCCTACGCCCACATCCATGTTGGCTTCGAGGTGATGCTCTACATTCTCCACGGCCGGGTACGCCACATCTTCGGCCCCGACCTGATGTACTCGATGGACAACGAAGAGGGGGACTTCATTTTCATCGAGCCGGGCGTACCCCACGAGGTTTATAATCTGAGCGACACCGAGCCGGTGGTGGCCGTCGTCGCCCGCTCGGACGCCTCCGAGTGGGAGAACATCGTGAACTACCCGTCGCCGACGCGGCCGCCAACGTAATCGCTGGGTCGGCGAGGGATTCGGACCGCGAAAAGCACGAAAGGACCGCGAAAGACGCGAAAGGGTTTCGTTATGGAGAACCTTTCGCGTCCTTCGCGGTCCAGAGTCTTTTCGACTGTACTCATTCCACGGTGAAACCCGCAGACACCTGATATGTCACACGTCCGGCGACAGCCCTGTAGTGCCGACTTCAGTCGGCTCTTGTGAGGGCGACTGTGCCGACTTCAGTCGGCGCTACAGAACGACGACCTCACGAGCATGGAGATTTCACCGTGGGACCAGTTTAGTCCCCGTCGGCGGCTTGCGCCTCCAGGGCCTCGCCCTGCGGGGCGTTGGCGTACTTCTCCACCCACGCCACGACGCGCCGGCTGTAGTCGAGGCGGTGGCTGGGGCGGCCGTTGCGCAGGAACATGTGGCTCCCGCCGGGGTAGCGCACGAACTCGGTTGGAACTTTGCCTGCCGCCACCAGCCCGACGAAGAACTCCTCGCCCTGGCCGATGGGGCAGCGGTCGTCGGCCTCGCCGTGCAGGATCAGGCACGGCGTCGTGATGCGGTCAATGTAGTTGACGGGCGACAGGCGGCGGAACGTCTCCCGCGCCTCGGTGATCGTCCCCAGCATCTCCCACGCCCCGAACCACATCCCGATATCCGACGTGCCGTGGAACGATTCGAGGTTGGTCACCGGCGCGCCGATGACGGCGGCCTTGAAGCGGTCGCTGTGGCCTACGATCCACGACGTCATGTAGCCGCCGTAGGAGTAGCCGGTCACGGCCAGGCGCGCCGGGTCGGCCACGCCCTCGGCGACCAGGTCGTCAATCGCGGCGTTCTGTTCCGGTAGGTCGTACTCGCCCCACTGCCCGCGAATACCCAGGGCGAAATCGCGCCCGTAGGAGCCGGAGCCGGTCGGGTTGACGGTCAGGACGGCCCAGCCGCGCGACGCCAGGACGTAGCGGTAGAAGGTGACGACGAAGAACGAGGGCATGTGGAAGGCGTGCGGGCCGCCGTGGATGTCCACGAGCAGCGGCGCTGGGCCGTCGCCCGTGGTCGGGTACGTCACCCAGCCCTCGACCGTGTGGCCGTAGGGGGTGGCGAAGTCGCGGCGCTCGACGCGGGGCAGCTGGAGCTGCGACAGCAGCGCGGCGTTGATCTCCGTCAGCCGCCGCTCGCTGCCGTCGTCCCAGTCGGCGGCGAACACGTCGCTGGGGAACTCCATGCCGGCGGCGGCGAAGGCGAGGCGGCCGGCCTCTGGCGCGTAGCTCGCCGCCGTGACCTGGCGCACCCCGCCGACGATGATACTCACCTCGCCCGTCGCAACGTTGACCCGCCCGATGTGGACGTTGCCGCGGTCGGCGAGGGGGTAGGTGAGCGTCGTCCCATCTGGCGACCACGTCGGCCCCGCCGTCACGGTCGGTGGCGGGAACTGCGCCACGCTGCGGTCATGCTCGGCGGTCAGCTTACGCGCGCCGCCGCCCTCAGCCGACATCGTCCACACCAGCCAGTCCGGGTCGCCCAACCCCTCGATCTGCTCGTGGGAGCCATAGCATGCGACGGTCTGGCCGTCGGGCGACCATGTCGGCGAGACGGCGCGGCCGATGTTGCGCTCCAGGCAGCGGGCGTTCTTGCCATCGGCGTCGGCCACCCAGATGTCGCTGACGCGGAAGTCACCCGCGCCCTCGCGAGTCTGGGCGTAGGCGATCTGCGCGCCGTCGGGCGACCACGCCGGCGTCAGGTGCTCGCGGTGGCCGTGGGTGATCTGGGTCGGCTCGCCGCCGTCGGCTGAGATGACATAAAGCTGCGTCGCCGCGTCGAAGGTGTAGCCGCTGCCGTCGTCCTTGTAGTGGGCGCGGGTGACGACCTTGGGCCGCGCTTCCCATCGCTTGCGGGCGTCCTTGTCCCCTGGCGCGGGGTCGAAGGGCGGGCGGGCGGTGAACAGGAGGCGCGCGCCGTCCGGCGACCAGGCCGCTGGCCCCACGCCGCAATCGAGGGACGTGAGCTTGCGCGCCTCGCCGCCGTCCAGGGGCAGCACGTACAGTTGCGGCCGGTCCCCGTCGCGGTCGGAGAGGAAGGCGAGGCGCGTGCCATCCGGGGACCAGCGCGGGTACATGTCCTTCTTGGGGCCTTGCGTGATCCGCGTCGGCGTTCCGCCGTCGGCCGCGACGACCCAGATGCTCATGCGGTAGTCGTCGGCGTCGGCGTCAATCTCAGCCAGGGTATAGGCGACGCGGCGGCCGTCGGGCGATAGTTGGACGTCGTTCACGGCCTTGAGGGACAGCAGGTCTTCCGGCGTCACCGGCCGGGGGGAAACATCAGTCATAGCGATAGGCTCCTCTTGTTAAGCTCCGTTGGCCCACGCGCGCTGAATCTTAGCGGCGGCGGTGGCGATGTCTTCCATGTCACAGCGGTCGCCCAGCAGGGCGAACTGGAAGAACCAGATGCCGTCCTCGGCGGCGGCCTCCGTGACGGGGTACAGCGCGGCCCAGGCATCGGGCGGCGGTGTGTCGGGTACGGCGCGGCGAATGGTCCCCTGGCGGTACAGCGGGACGTAGCCGGGGCTGACCGGGGTGATACCTTCGGCGCGCAGGGCGGCGATGAACTCCTCGCGGGTGTGGCCGCCGAAGGCAGCGCGGTCGTAGCGGGCCAGGAACAGGTGCCGTCCGTGGGCCGTCACGCGGGGGTCGTCGGGCAGCGGGCGCAGGCCGGGGACTTCGCCCAGGAGCTGCGCCAGAGCGCGGGCGTTGGCCTCGCGGATGGGCATGTGCTCCTGGAGACGGTCGAGCTGGGCCAGCAGGATCGCTGCCTCCCACTCGGCCATGCGCAGGTTGCCGCCGAGCAGCTCGTGCTGATACCAGCCGCCGCTGCGCACGCGCCCGACGTTGTGCAGCGACCACAGCATCTCCGACAGGTCGTCGTCGTTGGTGACGACGATGCCGCCTTCGCCGGCCGTGATATTCTTGCTGCTCTGGAAGCTGAACGTACCGAGGTCGCCGAGCGCGCCGACGCGCTGCTGGCGCCACTCCGCGCCCCACGCTTGCGCCGCGTCCTCCAGCACTGCGAGGTTGTGGCGGCGGGCGACGGCCAGGATACCGTCCATGTCGGCGGGGCGGCCGGCGACGTGAACCGGAATGATGGCCCGCGTGCGCTCGGTGATGACCGCCTCGATCAGGCACGGGTCCATCAGGAAGCTGTCCGGCTCGATGTCCACGAACACCGGCCGCGCCCCGACGGTCAGGGCCGCGCTGGCCGTGGCGATGAAGGTGTAGGGCGAGGTGATGACCTCGTCGCCGGGGCCGATGCCGAGGGCGCGCAGGGCCAGCTCCAGGGCCAGGGTACCGTTGGGGACGCAAACGCCAAAGCGCGCGCCCTGAAACGCAGCGAAGCGTTCCTCGAACGTCTTGACCTTGCTGCCGGCGAACATGCCCCACCTGCCGGAGTGGAGCACGTCGAGAAGCTCACGCTCCTCGCGCTCATCCCAGATCGGCCAGGTCGGAAAGGGGTGGGTGCGCACGGGCGCCCCGCCGTCAATCGCTAGTTTGTCCATGAAGTTCCTCAAAAAATAGCCTGGGCTGTCATGCCGAGAACCCTATGCCCGTAGCGGCATGCGCCAACACGAGAACACTGTCAAGCCGTCATTGCGAGGCGGGCCTTGCCGCCGAAGCAATCCCCCGCCCTTGTGAAAGGCTTTCTGTGTAGCACCAGCGTGTGTTTCACCTCGCGTGAGGCTGCTTCGTCGTCCTATCGTCCTCCTCGCAGCGACGCCGCCCGTGTTCTGAGCAGCGCAGCGAGGCATCTGGGCCGCAGTCCAGACCCCTCCTATCGTCGGGGTGACAGCGATGTCGTCATGCTGAGCGGAGCGAAGCATCGCCCGGTCGTCTGGAGGCCCTTCGTTGCACTCAGGGCGACAGCATACTCCTCAGCATTAGCCAGCATGCTGTCTCAGCCGTGTAGTGTCATGGGCGTCTGCCCGATGGGGTCGTCGAAGCGGGCGCGGCGGAAGGGCGCGAGCGGCAGTGACGATTCACCCGTCGTGGCGAGTTCGTAGATGATGCGGCCGGTGATTGGCCCCAGGCAGAAGCCGTGGCCGGAGAAACCGGCGGCGATGACCAGCCCGTCAATTTCAGGCGCGCGTTCCAGGATGGGCAGGGCGTCGGGCGTCATATCAATGAGGCCGCCCCAGACACGGGCGATGCGGGCGTCGGCCAGCGCCGGCAGCACGGCCGTGGCGCGGCCCAATACAGCGGCCACGTCGGCGATAGGCGGCTGCACCGCGTCCGCCGTCAGTCCGCTCGTCGGCCACTGCCAGTCGCCGCCGCTGCCCGTCATGCGGAAACGTCCGTCTACCTGCTGCCGCGCGGCGAAGTCGCCGGCGCCGACACCGAGCACCTGGCGGAGCAGGGGCGGCAGGGGCGTCGTCCCGATGGCGGAGACGTGGCGGACGGTGATGGGCAGGCGGATGCCAAGGGGCGCCAGGAGACGGTCGGCGTAGACCCCGGCGGCGACGACGACGACATCGGCCGGGTAGAGGCCGCACGGCGTCCGCACCCCTGCCACTCGGCCGCCCGCGACCTCGATGCCCAGCGCCTCGGTGCGTGTCATAATCGTCGCGCCCCTTCGCGCCGCTGCCGCTGCAAATGCGCCCACGACCTTCAGCGGGTTGGCGTGGCCGTCGGTGGGGCAGTAGGACGCGGCGAGGATGGATGGCGCGAGGGCCGGGGCCAAGCGGCGCGCCGCATCGCCGTCGAGATACTCCACGGGCAGGCGGGCCGCTCGCCCGTCCGCCACGACGCGGGCGATGGCCGCGACTTCGTCCTCGGTGCGCGCCAGGCGCAGGTTGCCGTCCTGGCGGTACTCGATGTCGGCGTCTAGCTCGTCGGCCAGGCGTTCCCAGCGCCGCACGGCGGCAACGGCCAGGGGCATCTCGGCCGCGTCGCGGCCGGATTGGCGCACGCCGGCCAGCGTCCAGCCGGAGGCCATGCTCGCCAGGTCGCCCTTCTCGACGAGCGTGACCGACGCGCCAGCCCCGGCCAGCTCATACGCCGCCGCCACGCCGCTGATTCCACCGCCAATGATCACCACATCCGTCGGCTGCATCACGTCATCCCACTTTCTATCCCGGGAAGAAATGTTTGGCAACGCAAAGGCGCAGAGGCGCAAAGGCGCAAAGAGAGACAGGTCTTCAGCCTGTCGGCGGCGTTGCGCCTTTGCGCCACAGATGCCGACTGAAGTCGGCGCTACAGGTTTCCTGCCGCGAGGGCGCGGCCAATCTCGCGGCCGATGGCCGGGATGGCATCTGCGCCGAGGAAGCCGTGCAGCATGCCGTCGAGACGCATCGCCGTGACAGGCACGCCCGCATCGCGCAGGCGCGCGGCATACGCCTCGCCCTCGTCGCGCAGCGGGTCGTACTCGGACGTGACCACCAGCGCCGGCGGCAGGCCGGACAGGTCGGCGGCGCGCAGCGGCGAGGCGTAGGGGTGCGCGCCGTCGTCGGGCGAGGCCAGGTAGTACCCCCAGTACAGTTTCATCGCGTCGCGGGTGAGGCCGTAGCCCTCGGCGCACTCCTGGTAGGAGACCGTGTCGAAGCTGTCGTTGGTGACCGGCACGATGAGCGCCTGGTAGGCGATGGCCGGGCCGCCGCGATCCTTGGCCATCAGCGACACGACGGCGGCCAGGTTGCCGCCCGCGCTCGCGCCGCAGACGGCGATGCGCTGCGGGTCTTCGCCCATCTGCGCCGCGTTCTCCGCCACCCATTTGACGGCGGCGTAGGCGTCCTCGGCGGCGGCGGGGAAGCGGTCCTCTGGCGCGTGGCGGTAGTTGACCGAGACGACGACGGCGTTGGCGCTGCGGCAGAGCTGGCGGCAGCGCACGTCATCCGTGTCCAGGTTGCCGATGACCCAGCCGCCGCCGTGGTAATAGACGATGACCGGCAGGGGCGGGTGTCCCGCGCCGACGCCGGGCGGGCCATAGATGCGGGCGGGGATGTCGCCAGCGGGGCCGGGGACCGTTCGGTCGTGGACGTGGCCGACAGCGTCGTCGGGGCCGGCGACGGGGCAGGTGCGAATCCCCTGGGCGCGGGCCTCGGCGACGGTCAGCTCGTTGGCGGGGCGGACGCCCATCTGCTCGCGCAGTTCCAGGAAGGCGATGGCGTCGGGGTGTAGGGGCATTCGGCGTCTCCTTGACTAGCGCCCGATTACGGGCAGGACGATCCGCGACGGGTGGAGGGCGTCGTGGAATACGGTGTTGCGGTGGCTATGGAACGGGCCGCCGGCGGCCGGTACGCCCCACGCGCCGAGGTTGCGGTCGAACCGTGGGAAGTTGCTGGCGCAGACAGCGACGCGGATGCAGTGGCCGGCTTTGAACGTGTTGGCCGTCGCCCACATGTCCACCACAAACTCGTACACTTCGCCCGGCGTCAGCGGCGTGGGGTCGGTGTGGGAGGCGCGGTAGCGGGCGCGCAGGATGCCGTCGCACAGGAGGCGCGAGAAGCCGGCCTCGTCCACGTCGGTCAGCCGCACAACCCAATCGGTGTCCACCGCCGAGGATGCGCCGAGCAGCACGCACGTCACCGGGCCGACGATGGTGAGGTCAGCCGCCAGCGGCGCGCTCGTGTAGGTCAGGCCCCAGGCTTCGGCCGGCGTCTGGTCCAGCGGGCCGGCGGGAATATACAGCGTGCAGCCGCCGCGGGTGGGCGTCGGGTCGGCCGGGTCGTAGACAAAGCTGTCCGGCGGCTCATCGCCTGTCGGCGGCGCTTCCGTCAATGCGCCGCCCGCGCGGAAGCGCCAGCTCTGGTAGCGCGTCTCCGGCAGCGGGTAGGCGTCCGCGCTGCGCCAGCGGTTCTCGCCCATGACGAACAACTGCACCGGCGGCTCGTCCATCACGCCGTTCGGAATGCCCTTGAGCCAGTGGTCGAACCACGGCCGACGCATCTCATTGTAGTCGCGTATGCTCGCCGGGCCGAAGTTGACCTCGCCCTGCATGGGTTTGAGCATGTTGGCCGGGCTGTGGATCCACGGGCCGACGAGGAGGCGCTGGGCATCGCGCGCCGCCCCGCTGCGGGCGTTGGCGCGGAGGCCCATGAAGTTCTTGAGCGTGCCGGCGATGAAGATGTCGAACCAGCCGCCGATGTGGAAGATGGGCGTGTCAATGGCGGGGTGCTGGCGGGCGATGCTCCACTGGCGCCAGAAGGGGCCGTCGGCGGGATGGGCCAGGAACTCGTTGTACCAGTCCTCCAGCCCGACGACGAGCGGGTCAGGGGCGAGGGGCAGGCGGTGGTAGAGCGCGTCCATGTCCTCGATGGTGTCGGCCAGCGCGGCGCGGCGGCGCTCGAACGCGCTCTCGTCCTCGCTCACCAGGTGGGCCAGGTTGAAGAGCTGCCAGCGCAGCGTCCAGTGCAGCATGAAGCCTAGCTCGAACGCCCCGCCGTGATACACCCACTCGGCCCAGTAGTCCGAGGCCGACTGGCGCGCGGCCATCGCCCGCAGGTGGGGCGGGCGCGTCGGGGCCATGCGGTACTGGGTCGCGCCAGCATACGAGCCGCCGATGGTCCCGACCCGCCCGTCGCACCACGGCTGCGCCGCGATCCACTCCACCGTGTCGTAGCCGTCCTGGTTCGCGCCCCAGCCGTCGTCTTTGAAGGGATAGAAGCGGCCCTCGGAGCCGAACCGGCCGCGCACATCCTCGATGACGACGGCGTAGCCGTGGTCGGTGAAGAAGCGCGGCGCGTCTATCTGCACCTCGATGGAGGCTTCCTTGCCGTAGGGCGTGCGCTCGACCAGGGCCGGGACGGGGTCGTCGCCGCGCGGCAGGTAGACGTCGGCGTGCAGGCGCGTGCCGTCGCGCATCGGGACGACGACGTTGCGCAGGATAGCGCCGCTCATGATCGCCTTGTCTCAGGCGGCGCCATCGCTCTCTCCGTCAACAGCGACCAGGTGAAGGAACGTGTCTTGCTCGGCGGCCAGGTGGGGGATGCCGTCGGGCATGTCTACCCAGAAGTGTTCGTACTCGATTTCAGGCACGTCACCATCCGATGGGCTGGTCTCCCAGTGCCGCCACGTCTCGGGCGCATCGCTGTCCAGGGCGAGGTGGAAGAAATAACGGCGGTGGATGCCGTTGCGGCCCCAGCGCCGCAAGTCTATATCCTGCGTGCCGAGGAAGGCCACGATGCGCAGGTCGCGCAGCCCGGTCTCTTCCTCGACTTCGCGTAGCAGAGCCTCCGGCGGCGTCTCGCCCGCCTCCATCGTACCGGCCGGTATCTGGATGCCGGCTTCGGGAAACGCCGGCTGGCGGAAGACGAGCAGGCGGCGGCCGCGGGTGATGTAGGCGAGGACTTTGCCGACGACGGGTGTCTCGTCCATGACGTTTAGCGCGCCGGGCGCTGCTCGATCAGCGCGCCAGCGACCCACGTTGGCGGCGGCGAGTTGTACATGTCCGTCGTGTCGGTGTAGGTCATGTCCAGGATGTAGCCCTGGAGCGGCCCCAGGAGATAGCGCACGACCTGGCCGGCGTCGCGGGCGTCGCTCTTGGCGACGACGCAATGCCCGTTGTAGCCCCAGTAGTCGCCGTCGCGCAGGATGTCCAGCCCGTCTTGGATTGTCTTCCGCGCCAGGTCTAGCCCGCCCTGGTCGGGGTAGAGGGCGCTCTGCGGCGGCTCGCCGTAGCCGATGCCGTGGTGGAAGGCGTCGGCAGTGGAGACGACCACGGCGTCCTTCGCAATGGCTTGCAGCTCTCCGATGCCGGGCAGGATGTCGGGCTTGCCGCCGGCCAGGTAGGGGTAGCGCAGGATGACCTGGGGTGCGCGTGCGCCGCGCCGCTTGACCTCCTCGTCCAATAAGAAGAGGAAGTGGCGCAAGGAGTACTCCGTCTTCCAGTTGTCGTGGCCGGGCAGGCCAGGCCCCTGGATGCCCCAGTACTTCTCCTGCGTGACGTCGGCGCCGTTGGCAACGCGGACGCGAGCGTCCTGAAGCTCGTCGGTCAGGGCGTGAAGGACGCCGACGGCCAGGACGCGGTCAGCGCCCGAGTCGAGGCAGGCCTGGGCGGCGGCGGCAATCTGATGGCCGCAGTCGGCGATACCGGCGTGGGCGAAAACGATGGAGCCGCCCTGGCGCAGCGTGTCGCCGAGGGACCACTGTCGCCCACGCTCCAGGAGGTCGGCGACCCCGGCCTCGCCGAGGGCGTCCTGTTCATGGCGGACCATCTCGTCCATGTACTCGCTGAGTTTCTGGCGGTCGAGTGACATATGTTTCTCCCGAAAATACAGCGGATGCATATTGTATGACGACGTTGACCGAATACCAGCAGGATCTATCTTCGCATTTTGCATGCAGTGGGGGTGTGGGGGCCGCAGGCCCCACGAACCCCTCTCCCCGCGTCGTTCATGGGCGCGATCCCCACTGAAGAACGGGAAAGGGGTGGTTTGGAGGGCTGCGCCCTCCAAGCCTCCCCACCAGACACAAAGTGCAAACATTGAGAGCAGGATAGGCCACGCGCGGTTTGTTGTCAAACTGCAAGGGGGGCGGCGCGTCGCTTGCCAGAGTGGTACAATGCTGTAGAATACATCGTATCAGCAATTCGCGGCGGTTGACCTGGAGAGACATCTTATGCAGCGGACCTGGTCCTATGGGCGCATATTCCTCGCCACCCTCACGATCGTGGCGGCGTTGGTTATCGTGGGGGCAGCCTATCTGGCCCGTAGCACGCTGGTCACGGTGTTTGTGGCCGTTTTGTTCTCGCTGGCGATGAAGGCGCCGGTTGATTTCTTGGAGCGCCATCACATGCCGCGCCGCGTCGCCATGATCGTCGTGCTCGTGGTTCTGTTGGCCCTGATCCCCCTGGTCATTGCTCTGCTGATTCCGCCCCTGGTCGAGGAAGCCCCGGGCCTGGTGAGCACGCTGGTGGACCAGTACGAACGCACTGTGGTCACGCCAGAGCAGCTTCAGATTTCCAACCCCGTTGTGCGTCAGATTGTCACTCAGATTGCTGAACAGGCCAAAGCCGTCAACATTATCACCTATTTGCGCGACAACGCCGACACAATCGCGACGACCGTTGTCGGGTTCGCCTCGACGATCGTCAGCTCGGCGTTCATCTTCGTGTTCGTCGTGACCATTGCCTTCCTATGGCTCGCCGACGCGCCGCGGGTGCGCGAATGGGTGGTACGGCTCGTAGCGCCGCCTGATCGGCCGCGCGCGCGCGACATCTGGGATGACATCGAGCGCCAGTTGGGCGCGTATCTCCGCGGCCTCCTGGTGTTGGTGTTCCTGGTCGGAATTCTGGCTGGCCTGGGCTACCTGGTTATGGGTCTCCGCTTCGGCACCGTCCTCGCGCTCCTCATGGGCCTACTTCAGATTGTGCCGATTCCCGGCGTCGCGCCCTTATTTGGCGCGATCCTTGTGTTCACGCTGACTGTTCAGCAGGGTCTCGGTCTCGCCATCATCGCCGTCATCTGGACATTGGTCATCATGAATGCGGTCAACTTCTTCCTGGTGCCGCGCGTCCTGGGGCAGGCGATGGGGGTCAGCGCCATGACCATCCTGATTGGCTTGCTCGTCTTCGGGAGCATCCTCGGTCCTGTCGGGACGCTGCTTGCCATCCCGCTACTTGCTATCGGCCAGATCATCATTGACCAGATTGTCACGGCGCGGGATGCCGGCTACTACAAGCGTGAAGCGGCCAAGCCGGCTGACGGGCCAACTCATGCCGCCGCCGACATCTCAACAGACCTGACTGAGGTGCGGGCTTTGCTGAATTCGGCGGAGCCGCTGCGTCCCGAGGACCGCGACATGGCGATTGCGCAGCTGGACGAAGCCCTGCGCCGATTGGAACCGCTCCACGTGGCAGAGGCGGCGGCCGCTGACGCCAGGCCCGCGCCCGCTGACGGGCCTCTGGCGACCTCGAATTGATGGGAAGGAGTAGAGGCTATGCTGAAGGTGATCGAGTCCGCTACGCGCGTGCTGCGGCTGGGGCCGACCATCGCCCTGACGCCGGCGCAGTTCTATGACATGTGCCGGGCGAACCCCGACTTGCAGCTAGAGATGAACGCCGAGGGGGAGATCATCATCATGCCACCAGCTGGTAGCAACTCGAGCGACCGCAACGCCGACCTGACTATGCAATTGCGCGCCTGGGCGCTTGCTGAGCGGAGTGGCAAAGCTTATGACTCATCTGGCGGCTTTCGTCTGCCGGACGGCTCGATTCGAGCGCCGGATGCGTCATGGGTACTCAAAAGCCGCCTGGCAGAGTTCACGTTGCAGGAGCGCGAGCGATTCCTGCCGCTCTGCCCGGACTTCGTCGCCGAGCTGCGGTCGCCGACCGACGCGCTGGAAACGCTGCAAGACAAGCTGATTGAGTACATCGCCAATGGGGCGCGGCTGGGCTGGCTGCTCGACCCGTTCGACCGCCGCGTCTATGTCTACCGCCCCGACGTGAAGGTGGAGGTGGTGAGCAACGCCGAGCGCATTAGCGGCGACCCCGTTCTGCCCGGCTTCACTCTGGAGCTGGAGCGCATCTGGGAGCCGGATCGGTGACGTAGGGCAGGTGAAAGTTTGGATCGCGTAGGACACGACAGATAGGAAAGACGCAAAAGGAGATGACGCAGCATGGCAATCGAAGTTCCAACGTCAAGCGCCGCCGGCATACGCTGGGATCTGAGCGACCTGTATTCCGCTCCGGATGACCCGCGCCTCGCCGCCGACCTCGACCGTGTTACCGGGGAGGCGGACGCCTTCGCAGCGGCGTATCGCGGCAAGATCGGCGCGGAGAACGGGCCGAGCGCCGAGACTCTGCTGGCCGCCCTCGATGCGCTCGGCGCGCTAGACGACCTGTCGTCGCGCATCGGCTACTACGCGAACCTCGCGTTTGAGGCTAACACCCAGGACAGCGGCATCCGCAACCTGCTTCAGCGCGTCGAGCAGCGCCTGACGCAGGTCGAGAACGCAACTTTGTTCTTCCGGCTGGAGTGGCAGGCCGTCCCCGACGGCCCCGCCGAGGCGCTCATCGCCGACCCTCGCCTCGCCGAGTACGCCCACTATCTCCACGTCTTGCGCCTAGTCCGGCCGCACACGCTGACGGAGGCCGAGGAGAAGGTCGTCAACGAGAAGGACGTGTCTGGCGTCCGCGCCTGGCAGCGGCTGTTCGCCGAGCAGACCGGCGCCCTGGTCATCCCTATCGAGCGCGACGGTGAGACGGAGAGCCTGCCCCTTGACGCGGCGCTGACGCTCATGCGCGCGCCGGAGCGGGCGACGCGCAAGGCCGCCCACGACGCCATTTACGCTGAGCTTGCCAAACAAGAGCAGATGCGCGCCTTCATTTACGATACCATTATTCAGGACCGCCTGACGATGGATCGCCTGCGCCACTTCGCCGACCCGATGGCCGAGCGCCACATGGCGAACGAAATCGAGCCGGAGGCCGTGGCGCAGATGCTCGATGTGGTCGAGGCGAACTATGGCCTGGCCCACGAGTACTGGCGGCTCAAGGGGCGGCTGCTTGGTATTGACCGCCTCACCATCTACGACCAGTACGCGCCGCTGCCCCAGGCATCCGGCCGTCTGCCGTATGACCAGGGCAAGGCCATCGTCCTGGACGCGCTGGGGCAGTTCTCGCCGCGCTTCGCCGATATCGCCCGCCGCTTCTTCGACCGCAACTGGATTGACGCCGAGGTGCGCGCCGGCAAGCGCGGCGGCGCGTTCTGCGCCGGCGTGACGCCGAGCCTGCACCCGTACATCCTGTGCAACTACACCGACACGCAGCGCGACGCCCTGACCGTGGCCCACGAGCTAGGCCACGGCATCCACGATGTGCTGTCCGGCGAGCGTCAGAACATCTTCAACTATCACCCGAGCCTGCCGGTCGCCGAGACGGCGTCGGTGTTCGCGGAGATGACCGTGTTCGACTACCTTGTCGAGCGCCAGGCGTCGCCGGCCGACCAGCTCGCCCTGCTGGCCGGCACCATCGAGGACATCTTCGCCACGGCGTTCCGCCAGACTGTTCTGGCGCGTTACGAGCAGAAGGCGTACGCGGCGCGGGCGTCGGACCGGCTCACGCCGGAGATGCTCAAGGAGTTCTGGTGGGACGCGAACGCGCCGTACTACGGCGATGCGCTCCAGATGACCGACGGCTACCGCTGGGGCTGGTCGTACATCCCGCACTTCATCAGCACGCGCTTCTACACCTATGCCTACGTGTTCGGCGAGCTGTTGGTGTTGGCGCTGTACGGGATGTACCGCGAGCAGGGGGCGGCGTTCGTCCCCGGCTATATCGAGCTTCTATCGCGGGGCGGGAGCGCGGCGCCGGCCGACCTGGTCAAGCCGCTGGGCATTGACTTCCGCGATCGGGCGTTCTGGCAGAAGGGCTTCGACGAGCTGGCGCGTCTCGTTCACTGGGCGACCCGCCTCGCCGACGAGGTCGCGCCCTCGGCCGCGAGCTAAGACTCGGCATTGGAAACGCGAAGTTATACATGAACCTGTAGTTCACCATCGCGCATGAAAATAGCCGTCACCCCGAGCGCAGCGAGGGGTCTGGACTGCGGCCCAGATGCTTCGCCTTCGGCTCAGCATGACAATTGAAGGCTATTTTCAGGGTAGGCTCTTTGACGCCAGGCGAAATGGAGGCGAACATGCCCCTGCGGCTCGATAAGACACCGGACACCGGCACGGCCGCCTTCGTCGCGCCGGGCGCGACGATCCTGGGTGACGTGGCGCTCGGTGAAGATGCGAGCGTGTGGTTTGGCGCGGTGATCCGCGGCGATACCGACGCGATTCGCATCGGGCCGCGCACCAACATTCAGGACCTGACGATGATCCACGTGGACGCCGGCGTCCCGTGTACGATTGGCGCCGACGTCACCATCGGCCACCGCGCCATTATCCACGGGGCAACGGTCGAGGACGGCTGCCTCATCGGCATGGGGGCCATTCTGCTGAACCGGGCGCGCATCGGGGCCGGCTCGATTGTGGGCGCGGGGGCTGTGGTGCGGGAGGGCGCGGAGATACCGCCGCGCTCCCTCGTGCTAGGCGTGCCGGGCAAAGTGGCGCGCGCGCTAAGCGACGACGAGGTTGCCGGGAACCTGGCTTCGGCGGCGCGCTACGTCGGCTACGCCCGCGCTTACCGCGAGCTGGTAAAAATGCGGCCAACGTAAGTTGTTCGGCCTGATGCCGACGGGACGAAGTTGCCTGCCAACGCCACCGACTTGAGTCGGTGGCTAATACAACAAAGCCTGCTGAAGCAGGCTCCCTAGCCCACTTGAGTGGGCTTCGCCCTATTCGCCTGGCACTTGAGTGCCAGGCTGCATTGACCGCCGCGCGGGCTTAGCGGCCGTAGAAGAGGGGCAGGATCATCGCGACGATCATGCTGACGACGACAAGAATGCCGATCACGAACATGATAGTTTCGCTTCGCGAGCGCTTGCGGGGCTGGCTGTTGCGCGCCATAGGTATTCCTCCTCAAACCGGATACTGACGTCAGCGAAGTATACCATATGTTCAGGCGCGGGCAAAGTTTGGCGCCCCCCCTCGCCCGTTCTGGGAGAGGGGGGGGGGGAGGGTCTCCAAAGAATTTTGCGCGTTGCGTCAGATGGTGTACAATCTTGTCTGGCGCGAGACGAACGTCATAGCGGGGCGCGTGCTCCTGGATGAGCGCGCAGGGTGTGAAGATTCTCTTAACACCCTGCGCGTATTTGCATTTCAGGGCGATTGCGGCGGAGTTTCGCCTTGACAAATTCCGGGGTCTTCGCTACAATGACGCGCCAACCCGCGCCATCAGCGGACTTACAGGTCCAACAATACCACGTGACACTTGAAGGAGAAGAAGCCCAATGAAACGTGTGCAGTTCCTCACTGTTTTGGCGGTTATCGCCGTCCTGGCGATTGCCATCTCGGCGTGCGCCGGTGGCGCGCCCAGCGGCGCTGCCGTCCAGCAGGCCGCGCCCACGGTCGCCGCGGCAGCCCAGAAGGCCGCTGAAGCCGCCCCGACCGTCGCCGCCGCCGTCAAGGCCGCTGCCCCGACAGCCGCTGCCGCCGCCCCGACCGCTGCCGCTGCGGCCGGTGGCGCTGCTGCGCCTGCCGCGACCGTCAAGATCGTGTCCAGCCTCCCGATGACGGGCAGCTCCCTCGGCCAGACTCAGACGGTCGTCAACGCCGTCAAGCAGGCCCTGGAAGAGACGAACTTCACCGCCTGCGATGGCAAGGTCAAGATCGTTTACGAGCCGTGGGATGACGCCACCGCCGCCGCCGGCAAGTGGACGCCCGAGGCCGAGACCGAGAACGCCAACAAGGCCGCCGCCGACAAGAGCATCATCGCCTACATCGGCACGTTCAACTCGGGCGCGGCCAAGCTCTCGATCCCGATCCTGAACCAGGCCGGCCCCCTCGTCATGGTCTCCCCGGCGAACACCTACCCCGGTCTGACCAAGACCGCCGGCGCCGCCCAGGGCGAGCCTGACGTGTACTACCCGACCAAGACCCGCAACTACACCCGCGTCGTGCCGGCCGACGACCTCCAGGGCGCGGCGGGCGCGAACTGGGCCAAGCAGCTTGGCGCCAAGAACGTCTACATCCTCGACGACCAGGAGCTGTACGGCAAGGGTCTCGCCGACGTGTTCGAGGCCAGCGCCAAGAAGCTGGGCCTGAACGTTCTCGGCCACGAGGGCATTGACGGCAAGGCGTCGGACTACAAGGCCCTCGCCAACAAGATCAAGGGCGCCAACCCCGACCTGATCTACTACGGCGGCATCACCCAGAACAACGCCGGCCAGCTCGTCAAGGACATCCGCAGCGTCGGCATGACCCCGGACAAGGTCAAGATCATGGGTCCCGACGGCATCTACGAGCAGGCGTACATCGACGCCGCCGGCAAGGACGCAGCTGAGGGCACGTACGTGACCTTCGGTGGCGTTCCGGCTGAGAAGTTGACCGGCAAGGCCAAGGACTGGTACGACGCCTACAAGAAGAAGTACAACGCCGAGCCTGAAGTGTACGCGGTGTACGGCTACGAGGCGGCCAAGGTCCTCCTGAACGCGCTCAACAAGATCTGCGCGAACCCAACCGACCGCAAGGCGATGCGCGACGCCGTGTTCGCCACCAAGGACTACGAGGGCGTGCTTGGCAAGTGGAGCTTCGACCAGAATGGTGACACCACCCTCACCACGATGTCGGGCGGCCAGGTCAAGAACGGCAAGTTCGAGTTCGTCTCGACGCTCGCG
>JAXLWJ010000055.1:0-22624 GCA_046328535.1 Anaerolineae bacterium | reverse complement strand
GAAGGGCGAGAAGAGCGACGCCCCGTCAGAAGAGACTGCCGCCCCCGCCTGATCGAGCAGTCAACGCCGCAAGTAAGTGTCCAGGAACCCGTTCTCGTGAGAAAACGGGTTCCTGTTGTGTTGTTTGTTCCCCAATGAACTGCTCAAGCGCCATTGCCGCCGGGCATCTCCTCCAACGCATACGCCACCGCTTGTTCCAGCGTCATCGTCCGCCCCTCGGCCCACGCCTGAGTAAGGACGTTGGCGTCGGCGTGTTCCTGTAGCGCAGCCACATGTCGCCCCACCTCGATTCGCTCCGCCGGCCACATACGCGCATTCTCACGCGCCCGCCATGCTTCGACAGCGCCAAATAGCCGCGCTGCCCGCTCAACCTGCCCGTCCGCTCCCGCTAAAGCCGCGTAGCCTGCCAGGCACTCGGCGATACCCGGCGTATTCCCTTGCTCGCGCTGCAGCGCCAGACTCTCCGCGAACAATGCCCGCGCCTGCGCTCGGTCAGCCTGAGCCAACGCCACGTAGCCAAGGTTATGCAGGACAGCGGCAATCTCGCCTGTAATATTGTGTTCCCTTAGTAAGGCTAGGCTCTCGTGGTAGAGTGCCCCCGCTCGCTCGTAGTCGCCGCGGCACCGCGCTACGTCTCCCAGAGTACTCAGCAACACCGCCATAAAGTACACATCTTGCTGTGGACGGACAATAGCGCCGGCTTCCTCGAGAAGGACCTGTGCCGTACCGAAGTCCTCTTGATCGATAGCAACGAACGCCAAACCCTGCAGCGCGCCCGTGAATGCCCATCCGCGCTGTGCCTCTGTCATCCGAAACAATGCGACACTTTCTTCAAAGGCAGAGCGTGCGGC
Source organism: Anaerolineae bacterium (assembly GCA_046328535.1). Taxonomy (GTDB): domain Bacteria; phylum Chloroflexota; class Anaerolineae; order Epilineales; family JAHCIE01; genus JBDHWG01. The sequence goes on along the minus strand of JAXLWJ010000055.1, from coordinate 21,773 downwards.
AGCGCTCTCGCCCTGAAGCAATCGCACGCGTCCGACGGTGTTAAGGGCGCGGGCTAGCTCGACCTGGTCGCCGGCTGCCCGCCATAGCGCAGCGCTCTCCTCGGCCGGTGTCCGAGCGGCCGCGTAATCGCCCTGCAGCCACGCCAAGTACCCCGCCAGGCGGAGGGATCTCGCGCGCAACTCAACTAAACCTGTGTCCTGAGGGAGAGCCAGCATCCGCTCCAGCCACTGCCACCCTTCACTCACCTTGCCCGCTAGCTCCCAAAACGATGTCAGGGCGCTCGCCAAACGCTGTCCGGTCTCAACATCCCCTTGTGCCACGGCCCAGTCGAGGGCGGCGCGTAGGTTATCCTGGTCAGCCTGCAGTCGAATGAAGCCTGCCACTCGCTCCAGTCTCTCTTGCTGTGCGTTGACCCGTTCGGCCAGAGCCATGTAGTAGGTCGCGTGCTGGTGTCGGAGCACAGCCGCCTCGGCGTCGCTCAGGCGCTCTCTCGCGTATTCACGAATGGTCTCGAGCATACTGAAGCGCGTCTCAGCCTGCGCATCTGCCTGCTGGACCCCGAAGGGTATCTGCCACACCAGGCTCTTGGCCACCAGTGACTCGACACCATCGAGGATGTCGCCCTCAAGCTGGCTTGCGCCGCAGATCGCTTCGGCTGCTTCGAGAGTAAAGCCCCCGACGAAGACCGCGAGCGATCGGAAAAGAGCCTTCTCGCCTTCATCGAGCAGGTCATAGCTCCACTCAATCGTCCCGCGCAACGTCTGCTGCCGGGCGGGCAAATCGCGCGGCCCTCCCGTAAGCAGCTTCAGACGGTTGCTCAACCGCTGCAGCATCGCCTGGGGCGGGAGCGACCGGACACGGGCCGCGGCAAGCTCGATGGCGAGTGGGAGGCCGTCCAGGCGATAGCAGATCTGCGCCACGAGCGGGGCGTTCTCGCTGGTCACGTTGAAGTCGGGCTTGACGGCTGTCGCGCGCTCGATGAACAAGCGCACCGCATCGAACCGCGAGAGGGCGTGGACGAGGTCGGCGCCGGCCTCCGGCAAATTCCTCGGGTTCGGGGCGGCCAACGGCGGGACGGGAAACTCATGCTCGCCGCGCACGCGCAAGGTCTCGCGGCTAGTGACGATGACCTTGAGCTTGGATGTAGCCAGGAGCAGGTCAGAGACCAGCGGCGCTGCGTCGGTTATCTGCTCGAAGTTGTCGAGGATGAGGAGGAGACTCTTGTCCCGCAGGTAGTCCTTGAGCACGTCGAGAATGGGAGAGCCGCTCTGTTCCCGGACATGAAGGGTTTGCGCTATCGTTGAGACAATCAGCGTCGGTTCCGTAATTGGCGCGAGGTTGACGAAATAGAGGCCATCGCGGAAACTGTCCATCTGCGCCGCTGCATGCAATGCGAGGAGGGTCTTGCCGACGCCACCCGGGCCGGTGAGGGTGACCAGGCGCACCATCTTGCGTTCGAGAAGACCATCAACGGCGGCAAGCTCCTGCTCCCGGCCGATGAACGACGTCAGCGGGATCGGCAAGTTGGTGACCTGCCCGGCGTTTGCATCCGAGGTAGGGGCGAACGCCAGATCGATGTAGGCCGGGTAAGCCTCTTTTGGCACTCGGAGGGCCGCTAGCAGCGCCTCGACGACCTGGCGCGTCGGCTGCCGCTGCCCGGCTTCGATCTTCTTCAGGTAGATGGTGGAGCAGCCCGCCAACCCGGCTAGCGTCTCCTGCGTGAGGCGCTGCTCCTTGCGTTTCCTCTTCAGCCACGCGGCGAAGGTGAGATCGGTCTGCATGCAGATCCCCTTCCAAAACTCGACGGCAACAAGCTGAATTGTCTGGTGAGGCCACGCTTGAGAAGAACCATTATACCACAAATAGACACAAGTTGAGGCCGATATGTAGGATGACTTGTATACCTTTCTGTATACCCCCAGGTATACGGAGCGCCGAAGTAGCTGTTGTACACTGGTGTCCACAAGATGGGAGCTAGATCTGAGAGCGGAAAGGAGCGCATGCAATGTTGTCACTTCACGTGGAGCTTTTGGCGCGAGAGCGGCAGGCTGAGTTGGTCAGGGCGGTCGAATCCGTGAGTCTTGGGGTATCAGGCAGTGAGCATCGAGGTGAGCCTGGCGTTCCAGCGCTAACCCCCATGTTCAGGACTTCGTCCCTGTCCACACGGTTCGCTCAACGCATGCTGGTGCTCGTATCGCTGATCTGTCGCTCTCTATGACTCTCGGACCACAGGCGCGTGAGTCAGTATCCCCGCTGTTCTAGGCGACAGTGATCAGGCTCGCGAGTCAGTCCAAACAATGCCTAACCGTATCAGCCATCACAAAACGGAGGCACAGCATGGCAATCACCACGATGGACACCGCAATCCAGGAGTTCAGGGCGCTTCTGCGCGGGCGGCTGGTCACGCCCGACGACGCCGCCTACGACGAGGCGCGCGCCATTTACAACGCCATGATTGACAAGCGCCCGGCTCTCATCGCCCAGTGCGTTGACGTAGCTGACGTCATCGCCGCGGTCAACTTCGGCCGCGACACCGGCCTTGACATCGCCATCCGTGGTGGCGGACACAACGGCCCGGGGTTGGGAACCGTCGAGGGCGGTCTGGTCATAGACCTCAAGCTCATGAAGGGCATCCGCGTCGATCCTGAGGCGCGCACTGTGCAAGTCCAGGGCGGGTGCACCTGGGGCGATGTCGACCACGCCACGCACCCCTTCGGCCTGTCGGTGCCTTGCGGCATCATCTCCAGTACCGGCGTCGGCGGCCTCACCCTCGGCGGCGGGGTGGGCCATCTCACGCGGCGCTACGGCCTGACTATTGACAATCTGCTGGCCGTGGACATGGTCCTGGCCGACGGCCGCTTCGTCACCGCCAGCCCTGACCAGCACCCAGACCTGTTCTGGGCAGTCCGCGGGGGTGGCGGCAACTTTGGCGTCGTGACCTCGTTCCTGTTCCAGGCTCACCCGGTCAGCACCGTCTATGCCGGGCCGATCTTCTGGGAGTTGGAGCACGCGCCCACCGTCTTCCGCTACTGGCGCGATCTGATCCTGTCCGATCCCGAGGGCCTCGGCGGCTTCTTTGGCTTCCACATCGTGCCGCCGGGACCACCGTTCCCCGAAGAGCACCACATGAAGAGGATGTGCGTCATAGACTGGTGCTACACCGGCGACCTCGCCAAGGCCGAGGCTGTCTTCAAGCCAATCCGCGCCGTTGCGCCGCCAGCCATTGACTTCTGCGGCCCGATCCCGATGCCCGCGATGAACAGCATGTTCGACGCCCTGTATCCGCCGGGCATGCAGTGGCACTGGAACGCCGACTTCGTGACTGAGTTGAGCGACGAGGCGCTTGATCTGCATCTGCAGCATGGGCCGGAAGTCCCCACCGTCAACTCGGCGATGCACCTGTACCCGATCAACGGCGCGGCGCACCGCGTGGGCCGTCACGACACCGCGTGGAGCTACCGCGAGGCGAACTTCGCGCAGGTCATTGTCGGCGTCAGCCCCGACCCGGCCGACAACCCTCGGATCATCAAGTGGTCGAAGGACTACTGGGCAGCGCTGCATCCGCACTCGTCGGGTGGCGCATACGTCAACATGATCATGGAAGAGGGGCAGGATCGGGTGCAGGCCGCGTACCGCGACAACTATGGACGGCTGGCCGCGGTCAAGGCGAAGTACGACCCGAACAACGTGTTCCACGTCAACCAGAATATCAAGCCGGCCGTGTAAGAGGAACTTGTACCCGCACTGCACACGGCGCGGCTATCGGTCTCCCGGTAGCCGCGCCGCTATTTGCTAAATCTCATCATTTCCGGCGGCGCTCATTGCGCTCGCAGAGGCGACGGGCGACAGCAAGCCCGCCTGCCCGTAGAACGGGCAGGCTACGACATGCAAGCCTGAGAGGCTGCCTCTCAGCCCCTTGGGCTTCCATCCAGTAGCGCGACGCTTCGAGCGTCGCGCGGGCGCACTACGTCGAACATGTCCCTTGACGACGCACTACCTCCCCATCGCGCGGCGTACGGCCTCGGCGATGCCATCGGCGCCGGCGAGCGCCAGGCGCGCCAGGGATGGGCTGTAGGGCAGCGGGACGGCGGCGGCGCTGACGCGCTCGACCGGCGCCCGCAGGACACCGTGCAGGTGGCGCGACACCTGCGCCGCAATCTCCGCGCTCCACCCCAGGAGCGGCGGCGTCTCCTCGGCCACGACAAGCCGCCCCGTCCGCGCGACAGAGTCCAGGACGGTGGTCCAGTCGAAGGGGACGAGGGTGCGCGGGTCAATCACCTCGACGCCGAGTCCCTCCTCGGCCAACATCTCCGCCGCCGCCAGGGCCTCGTGGACCGCCGCCCCGATACCGACGACAGTGCAATCGTCGCCGCGCCGCTTCACGTCCGCCACACCCAACGGCACGACGACGCCGTCCGGCGGCACCTGCCCCAGCATCGGGTAGAGCGCCTTCGACTCGAACACCAGAACGGGGTTGTTGGAGCGGATCGCCGCCGTCAGCAGCCCCTTGGCGTCGTAGGGCGTCGTCGGGACGGCGACCAGGAGGCCGGGAATGCTGCTGAACCAGGCTTCGAGGCTCTGCGACTGGTGCGGCCCCCAGCCCTGCCCCGGCCCGTTCGCCACGCGGATGACGAGCGGCACGCGATACTGGCCGTTGGAGGCGTAGCGCAGCTTGGCCGCGTCGTTCACGATTGGGTCCGCCGCCAGCGTCAGGAACTCGGCGATGCCCATCTCGATGATGGGCCGCTGGCCTGCCGCCGCCGCCGTCACGGCGCTGCCGACGATGACGTTCGGGCTGATGGGCGCGTCAATCACCCGGTTGTGGCCGAAGCGTTCCGGCAGACCGTGAAGCGTGCCGAAGCGCCCGCCGCCGGCCAGCCCCGACCCAATGACGTAGGTCGTGGGGTCGGAGGTCAGCGCCGCGGCCAGGGCCTCGTTCACCGCTCCCGCGTAAGTCGTGCGGTGGCCCGGCGGGGTTGCGCCCCGGCGGTAGAGCGCCGCCGAGTCCGGGCTGTAGATGTAGCTCATCAGGGCCTCGGGCGAAGGTCCGGGCGCACCGTGGGCGCGGTCAATCGCCCGATCCGCCTGGAGCTGCGCCGCCGCCGCCATCTCGCGGGCGTCGGCCGGTGTCAGGGCGCGTCCCTCCACAAGGCTGTTGTACAGGCGCACCACCGGGTCGTAGCGCTCCGGCTCGTCGGCCACGAGGCGGCTGACCCGTGCCTCGATGAGTGTCGGCCCGCCGCCACTGCGCGCGAGCCGAACCGCTGCCCGCACCGAGCGATACACGGCCCACACGTCCGCGCCGTCAATGGTGATGCTGCCGATGCCGTAAGCCACGGCGCGCTGCGCCACGTTCTCTAGCCGGCTCGTCTCACCGGACGGCGTCGCGCCCGCGACACCGTTGTTGATGAGCACAAACACCAGGGGCAGGTCGCGCACGGATGCGAAGTTCAGGCTCTCGTGGAACATCCCCTGGTTCGACGCGCCCTCGCCGAGGAAGCACAGCGCCACGCGGTCCGTCCCCTGGAGGCGGGCGGACAGGCCCCAGCCGGCGGCGAGGATCGTCGAAGCGCCGACGACGCTGCTCGCCAGCGCGCCAACGCGGCGGTCGGCCATGCTCGCCGGCCCCGCCTTGCCCCCGTCCAGCCCCGTGCTCTTGCCATAGACCTCCGCCACGACCGCGTTGACGTCGCTGCCGCGTCCCATGAAGATGCCCAGGCTGCGATGGGTGGTGACGACGTGATCGTCGGGGCGCAGCGCGAAGCACGCGCCGACGGCCACCCCTTCCTGCCCCTGGGAGAAGTCCAGGTCACTGAGCGGCAGCGCGCCGGCGGCCAGCTCCTCGGCCAGCCGCGTCTCGACGGCGCGAATCAGAGTCATGCGCCGCAGCATCTCCAGCCGCAGCGGCGCCTCGTCGACCGGCAGCGCCTGGTCGTGGCGCTCGATCTGGCGGGGATGCGGCTCGCCCTCCACCAGGGGAATCGGCGTGTGGGGCAGCGCCTCGGGATGGAACGGCCGGGTGACAGGCGCGGGTGGGGGCGGTGGAGGCGCAACGGGTCGGCCATTGCCCGGCGCTTTCGCGGGGGACGGTGTGTCCTGAACTCGCGGCGCCGACGGCGCTGGCCCGGCTTTGCCCTGCTTCGCCTGGCCTCGCTCGCGTCCCCGATCCGGTGGCCGTGTCTTCGGGGCCGCCGGTGGCGCCGTCGGCTCCACGGGGCTGGGGGGCGGCGCGGCAGCCGCCTCAGCCGGCTTGCCCTTGCCGTCCTTGCGCCCGCGCTCTTGTTTCTTCTTCTGTCCGCCTGGTTTCGCCGGGGCGGGCGGTTCCGGCGCAGGCGCGTCAGCCGTCGCTGCCGCCTGGGCCTCGATGGCCTCTGGCGGCGCGGGCGGTTCCGGGGCAACGTCGGGCGGCGCAGCGTCGGGCGCAACAGGTGGCGACTCCGAACGGGCCGCCTCGGCCTCGACAACTGGCGGCTGCGCTTCGGCGTTCTGCGGCGCGAGCAGCTCGACCGGCGGCGCGGCGTCTTCCGGCATAGGCACGGGCGCTTCGGGCTGAGACACAACGTCGGAAGCCTGCGCCTCGACAACCTGCGGCGGCAGCTCGGGCGCAGATGCTTCGGCCGGCGCTTCCGCCGCCTTACCCTTACCGCGTCCGCGCCGACCGCGCCCACTCGCCTTCTTCTCCGGTGCGGCGATCTCTTCCGCTGGCGCCGCTGCGGCCGGCGGGGCGTCTTGCTCAGCGCCGCCGTCGTGGGGCGTCGGTTGCGCTTCGGGGAGGGCCGTCTCCACCACCGGCGCTTCGACAACCTCTGTCGGCGCAATGGCTTCGGCAGGGGCCTCTAGCGCAGCAATAGTTACCCCTCCCTCACCTTCCCCCGCCTCGCTACGCTCGGCGCCCCCTTCCTCCCCCACTTGTGGGGGGAGGAAGGGGGTTGGGGGGATGGAGGAGGGCGCCGTCTCCTCGGCCGGGGCGCGGCGGGTGCGCGGGGCGCGTTGGCGGGGGGCGGGGGCAATCACACCCAGACGAGTCGCCGTTTGGGTGTAGGCATCCACAACCATTGGCCACGCGCCGAAGTTAAGCCAGCGACCCGTGTCGCCCTCCACGCGGCTCTGGGCCAGGAAATCGCCGACCGACAGCTGGCCGGCGAACAGATTGTGCAAGGCATCGGCCGAGGTCCAGACCTCAGCGGTCGGCGCCAGCTTTGACGGCCCCATCTCGCCCTTCAGCGGCCGCTTGGTCCAATTCAATGTCACTGTGGCTTCCGGCTCCGTTACATAGAACCGCAGAACAGACCCCAGGCCCGCGATTTGCTCAGCCTGGTCCGGTTTCGTGTTCAGGCGGCGCACAAGCGCCGCGAAGACGCGAGAAAGTTGATCGTTATCCTGATAAGTCGGCATACGGCGCGTCTCCTAGAAATTGCATCGTCTCACATTCTACACCCTCACGACATAAGGCGCAAAAAGGGCGCATAGAATGGCTTCGATGGCTTCGTGAAGCTGCTTGACTCCCCTTCTCACCGGCGCGTACAATGGAGAGCGTATGTAACAAGGAGAGCGTGTTGGCGCGAGAGAAGACCCAGACGGAACAACCACAAGGGCGCGGCGGCCGTTTTCGCGCGCTGCTCCCCGACTTGCTGGCGCTGGCGGCGCTGGCCGCCCTTGTCATCGTCTTCTTCGCCCCCATCCTCTTCCTCCCGGACCGCTGGATGCCGGCCGGCGGCGGCGACTTGTCCGGCTTCATGTACCCTTACATACGCTATGCCACCGAGACTCTGCGCGCGCTCCGCGTTCCCCTGTGGAACCCCTACCTCTACAGCGGCGCGCCATTCCTGGCCGACATCCAATCGTCGGTGTTCTACCCATCCACGCTCCTCCTGGCGCTCCTCCCCATCCAGGTGACTTATCGCCAGTTGGAGATGTTGAGCGTCTTTCACTTCTGGTGGGCGGGCGCGGCCATGTACATCACCCTGCGCGGGTGGTATCGCCCGGCCCTGGCGCGCCCCGCCGCCCTGTTCGGCGCGGCCGCCTTCGCCCTCTCCGACGTCTTCTTCACCCACTTCGGCAACCTCAACCTCATCGCCGGCGCGAGCTGGCTGCCCCTGGTCCTCCTCGGTGCGCGCCTCGGCGGGCCGGGCGGCGTGTTGCTAGGCGCGGCGGCGCTGGCGCTGAGCGCGCTGGCCGGACACACCCAGCCGCTGGTGATGATCCTGCTCGCCCTGGCCGTGTATGGCGTCCTTGCCGTCGGCGACTGGCTCGCCGGGCGGCTCCGGCCCGGCGGCGCCCTCGCCGACACTGGTCCGCGCCTCGCGCGCACCCTGCTGACCATCGCCGGCATCGCCCTGCTCGGCCTGGGCATGGCCGCGCTCGTCCTGCTGCCGGCCTTCGAGCTGACGCGACTCACGCGCCGCGTGGGCCTCACCTACGCCGAGGCCGCCGCCTTCTCGCTGCCCCTCCAGGCGCTCGTCGGCATCATCGCGCCGCATCTGCACGGCCGCGGCCCGGCCGGCTTCTGGGCGAGCTGGCCCCGTGTCGAGGTCGGCTACCTGGGCGTGCTGCCGCTCCTCCTCGCCGTCGTCGGCCTGACCCGCGGCCGCCGCGCCGTCTTCTGGGCCGTCCTTACCGTGCTGGCCCTCCTGCTCGCCCTCGGCCCGGCCACGCCGCTCCATAGCCTGTTCTATCAGTGGGTTCCGGGCATGGCGCAGCTCCGCGCCCCGGCTCGCCTGGCGCTTGTGGCCGACTTTGGCCTCGCGGGCCTGGCGGCGTTGGGCTTCGACACCCTGCTGCGCCGACCGCGCCCGTCCCTGGGCTGGTCGGCGGCGGTCGCCGCCAGCCTTCTCGCCGCCGCGCTGCTGATAGGCTACAGCGCGCTTGGCGCGGCCGGCAAGGCCAGCGCCGCGCAAGCCGTCGTCGCGCGATACGCTGTGTGGGCCGGGCTGGGGCTGCTGGTCCTGGGCGCGGCGGTCATCCTGCTCGGCGCGTATCGTCGGCTGCGCGGCGCGGCGCTAGTCGCCGTGTTACTGGGCTTGCTGGCGGTGGACCTGGTGGGGCAAGGCATCGGAGTAGACGTGGGGCGAGAAGACCCGACAGCGAACTACGACCATGCGGCAGCGGTGGACTTCCTCAACCGCGACCCGTCGCTGTACCGCATCGAGGTGCGCGGCGAGAGTTGGGGGGCGTGGGCGCCCAACCTGAGCCTGATGGAGCGGCTGAACGACGTGTCGGGCATCTACAATCCGCTCGAAGTCGCCGACTATCAGCTCTACTGGGAGGGCCTGACCGACCGCGCGACGGCGCTGTATGACTTCCTCAGCGCCAAGTACATCGTTGCACCCAAGGATTTCGCGCTGCCGTGGGACAAGTTCACGCCGGTCTTTGACGGCGATCCGTCGGTCAACATCTACCTCAACACGCGTGCGCTGCCCCGCGCCCAGGTCATCTACCGCAGCCGCGTCATCCCCAACCCGGCCGCCGCCTTCGCCGCCCTGCGCGCGCCCGGCTTCGACCCCGCCCGCGAGGTCATCCTGGGCAGCGGCGACAGCCTGAGCGGGACGACGGACGGCGAGACGAGCCTATCGTTCGTCGAGTATGAGCCGCAATCCATCGCCGCCGATGTCACCGCCGCGACCGATGCTTATGTCGTGTTCAGCGAGGTTGCCTACCCAGGCTGGACGGCGACGGTGGACGGCCGGCCGGCCGCCATCGAGCGCGCCAACTTCGCCTTCCGCGCGGTGCGCGTGCCGCCCGGCGCGCACCGCGTCGCCCTGCGTTTCGAGCCGGCCGCGTGGCGGCTCGGCCTGCTCATCACGCTGCTAAGCCTGGCCGCCTACGTGGCGCTCGCCATCGGCGCCTACCGGGCCAAATCTTAGCGCCTGGTTTGCACAGTCACCGTCCCTATCTCCGCCGCGCCGTCGCGGCCGGAGCTGGTCGGGAGGCGCTCGCCCGTCCGCCAGTCATACCAGCCGACCTGCACACTCAGTGATCCCGGCGGCGCGTCGTCGGCCACCTTCGCCTCGACACGCCCGATGATGCGCTCGCCTGGCGCCCAATCCGTGGTCGCGTAGCTGCCACCCAGCGGCGGCCCGTCGAACTGCCCGGCCAGGCTCCCATCGAGACGCACCAGGTGAACGAAAAAGTTGAGGTCCGTGGGCGTCGGCGCGAGGGCTTGCCACGCCAGCGTCACGGCCACGCTGCCGCCGGGCCGCACCGCGTCCGGCGCGATCTCCGCCCCGACCAGGCGCATGTTCTCGCCGAAGGTCAGTGGCGAGATGGCCGTGACGCCCGGCTCGCGGGCCGCGTCCAGGCGGTAGACCAGGAGCGCCGGCGCGCCGTTCGCATCCTTCACGACGTCAGGGGTCAAGCCCCACCGCTGGCGGAAAGCCTCACCGTCCTTCGCCTCCCATCCCTCCATCACGTAGCGCGCATCGCCCTGCGGTGGCAGAACGATGCCGTGGCGCGGGTCGAAGGAGCGCGGCGGCGCGGCGCGGTTGATTAGGCGAATGACCGGCTGATCCCAGACGCCGGGCGAGACATACGTCGGCCCCTGCGCCACCTCGGCGGCGACGGCCGCGCCCCGGTCGAACGCCGCGCCGCGGTAGACATCGTGGACTTCGGGGGCGGTCGCGTAGCGCCCGAAGAAGTCCCACGCCGACCACGCGCCGCTCACTGCGACGATCAGCGCCATGCCGACAAGGCCGAGTGACGCGCGGCGGGTGTCGAGCCAGGCGCCGCCGCGCTCGATGGCCCAGGCAGGCAGCAGGTACAGCACCGGCCAGATGCCGGTGAGCCGTCCGTAGTTCGGAGCTTCCTCGCTCAGCCACGAGGGGACCAGCATCGCCACGAAGGCGAAGAGGAGCAGCACGGCGGCCGCCTGCGCCGGCCGGCCGCGCCGCCCGATCAGGTCGCGGACGAGAAAGCCGAGGCCGACCAGGAATGCCAGGCCCAGGAGGGGGTCGAAGATGGGCCGGCCGGCGATGTTCTCCCACCACGACGACGTGCCGCGCACGGTGAACATCAGCAGGATGTTGGCCGTGTTGTGGGCCAGGGCGGCGGCCAGGTTGCCCCCGTTGACCTGCGGGCTGAAGATGGACACCTGGCTCGACCGCAGGCCGAGCAGATCCGGGTTTGCGGCGAAGTATTGGATGAGTGGCAGACACAGCGCCAGGGCAACAGCCAACGCCGTGAGCCACAGCGCCAGCGGGCGCGCCCGCCGCTCGCGGACCGCGATCCACAGCGCCGAGCCGAGCAGGACGATGGGCAGCAGGCGGGCGTTGAGGTGCGTGTAATTGCCGGCCGCGACGAACACACCGGCCAGCGCCGCCCAGGCAAAATCGCCCCCGCCGCCCGACTGCCTCCCCGCGTCGCGCCGAACGCCCCGCCACCACGCCCAGAGCGCGAGCGCCACCCAGACAGGCAAGAGGCCCGCCCGCAGACCCTGGTGCGCCTTGGTGATGGGCCAGAATGAGACGGCGATGAGGGCCGCGCTCAGGATGGCCGTGACACGAGGCCGCGGCAGCGGCAGGGCATTGGCGAAGAGAAACTGGGCGGGAATGGCAAGCGCGCCGGAGAGCGCCCCCGGCAGGCGGATGGACCAGGCGATAGGGCTGAACAGGGCGATGGCGGCGGCCATGCCGTAGATGAACAGCGGCTCGCGCCCGAAATTGCCGGGCAGAAAGACCGGCCGCCAGCCGTCAAGGATGTTCATCGCGTCGAGGGCATTGTAGCCCTCGTCGTGGTGCAGACCAAGCGGCACGGTGTCCAGCCGGTAGAGACGCAGCGCCAGGCCGAGCAGTATCAGCCCGGCTAACAAGAAGATGGGGAGAAGAGGAACACGCGCGCGTTGCGGAGAGGACATGATAGCCCACGCTTATTCTGGCGCCCGGAGGTGCAGACGGATGTAGCAACCTTCAGCAAGTCTCACACCCCGCTCACGGTGGAGTGCCAACTCCACCGCGCGCCGCCGCTCATTATAGCGCCTGCCGCGCCGTGGCACAAAAGCCGCGCGTATTTAGCGCCTGGCCCTGTCTATGCTAGAATTTCGGCGTGACAGATATTCCTCTTCGCCAATCCTATAGCGGTGTCCGCGCGTCGCGGCTCCTGCCGGCCCTCGCCCTCGTCGGCATCTTGGTGCTGGCGCTTGCCTTGCGTCTCTACCGCATTGACGCCCAGAGTTTCTGGTACGATGAGGGTACGTCGGTCGTGCTGGCGACGCGGGACCTGGCGACGATTTCCCAGGGCGCGGCCGCCGACATCCATCCCCCGCTATATTACTTCATCCTGCACTACTGGGAGGGCCTGTTCGGCCAGAGCGAGGCCGCCGTGCGCAGCCTCAGCGCCCTCATGGGTGTCGCCCTCGTCTTGCTGACCTGGGCCATCGGCAAGCGCCTGTTCGGCACGCTGGCGGCGCTGGCCGGCGCACTCCTCGTCGCCGTCTCGCCGGTGGCGATCTACTATTCCCAGGAAACGCGCATGTACACCCAGGCGGCCATGTTCGGCGCCGCCGCGTTCCTGGCGATGCTGGCCTTCATCGAAAGCTCGCCCCGTATCGCGCCGACTTCAGTCGGCCCCTCTTCGCCCCGTGTCGCGCCGACTTCAGTCGGCTCTTACCTCCCCCTCGTTCTCTACACCATCGCGGCGCTCGCGGCGCTGTATTCCCACTACTTCGCCTTCACCATTCCCCTCGTCGCCAACATCGTTGTCGCCCTGTGGGCGCTGCGCTATCGGCGGTGGCGCGCGGTTGGCGCGTGGGTCGTGGCGCAGATTGTCGTCGGCGCGCTGTTCCTCCCGTGGCTGCTCTATACCCTGGACGCCATCCGCCGCTGGCCCGCCGTCAGTGCGCCCTTCACCCTACTGTTCCTGCTCGCCGACAGCCTCCGCGTGTTCAGCCTGGGGCGCGGGACGGCGTGGTCGCCCTGGGGCTGGGCCTTCGCCGCCGCCCTCGCCGTCGGGGCGATCCTGGCGCCGCTCGTCTTGCGCCGCACCCCTCACCCCCTACCCCCTCTCCCACATGGGGCGAGGGGGAAAGACTCGGATGCCCCTTCTCCCCAGGTGGGGGAAGGGGATGGGGGATGGGGGATCGGCGAAGCGACGCTCGCTGCCGTTTTGTACCTCGTCGTTCCGCTGCTGATGATGTACGTCCTGTCGCTGCGGAAGCCGATGTACAACCCGAAGTTCTTGCTGCTCATCGCGCCGCCGTTTAGCCTCCTGGTGGCCCAGGGCGCTCTCCTGCCGCTACGGGTATGGCGGCGGGCGGGCGGGTTCGTGTCGGTCATCCTTCTCGCGGGCCTGCTGGCGATTTCGGTGTGGGGCCTGCTTGGCTACTACTTCGACCCGCGCCAGGCGCGCGACGACTATCGCGGCATCGCCCACTATCTGATGGCCGCCGGCCGGCCTGGCGACGCCATTATACTCAATGCGCCGAGCCAGGCCGAGGTCTTCGGGCTGTACTACACCGGCGGCCTCCCCGTTGTGCCGCTGCCGCAGCGCCGCCCGGCGGATCGCGCGGAGACCGAAGCCGCCCTGGCGAAGCTGGCGGCGGATCACGGGCGCATCTACGGCTTGTTCTGGGCGACGAACGAGAGCGACCCCGACGGCATCGTCGAGGGGTGGCTGGGGCGCAACGGCTTCAAGGCGATGGATAGCTGGGTGGGCAACCTGCGCCTGACGCTATATGCCCTGCCCCAACTCACGGGCGAGTGGCAGACGGCGAACGCCACCTTCGGGCCGGACGTCACGCTCGACAGCGTCCGGCTGGGCGACAGTGTCGAGGCCGGCGACGTGCTGCCGGTGGGCCTGCGCTGGCGCGCGAACGCCGCCATCCCCGCCGACTACAGCGTGTTCGTCCACCTGGTAGACTCGTCCGGGGCGGTGATCGGGCAGCACGACGCGCCACCGGGCGGCGCGCCGACGCGCGGCTGGACGGCCGGCGCGACCCGCGACGACAATCACGGCATCCTGGTCCCCTTCGGGACGCCGCCCGGCGTGGCGAGCGTCGAGGTTGGCCTGTACGATCCGGCCACGGGCCGCCGCCTCACCTTGCCCGATGGCCGGGACAGCCTGAGCCTGGGCCAGGTCACGATCCAGCGCCCCGCCGCGCCCCCGCCCCTTGAGGTGTTCAATCTGTCGCATCGCTCTGGGGCCAGGGTCGGCGACCTGACCCTGGCCGGCTACGACGTCTTCAAACGCGGCTTCGACCACGCGCCAGATACCCCCATCCACCCGGGCGATGAGGTCCAGGTGACCCTCTACTGGCAGGCGTCGAAAGACGCGCCGACTCTACCCGCCGACCCGGCTCAAAGCGGCTACCGCGTCGCCATCCTCGACGGCGCGACGCCGATCGCGGCCGCCGACGCCGCGCCGGGGACGCCGGGCTACCCGGTGGCCGAGTGGCGTTCGGGCGAAATCGTCCGCAGCGTCCACATCCTCCAACTGCCGGCGGACCTCGCCCCTGGCCGCTATTCCATGCAGCTCGACGGGCCTGACGGCGGCTGGCCGACGATTCCCCTCGTCCCCCTGACCGTGTCTCCGTAGTCGTTTGTGACACGCGAAGTGAGGAGAACGTTGTAACGACTTTGGTCGTTTCCCAATCGTCGCCGCAATCGCGCTGGCGCTGGAGAGCCATCTCCAGCGCCTCCCAGAGGCGGCGGAGTTGTCACTCCGCCGCCAGCAAAGTGCCCCCACGCGATTGTGCGGAGCTACTGCTCCTTGTCGCGCCATTCGCGGTCTTTCCTTTTTCGCGGCCAAATGACCCGCCAACTGCGTAAATTTCTATCTTAGCACTTTGCTGTGCAGCGGCGGTGTGGGGGCCGTAGGCCCCTATGACCCCCTCTCCCCGCGTCGTTCGGGGGCGCAGTCCCCACTGAAGAAGGGGAAGGGGGAGGTTTGGAGGGCTGCGCCCTCCAAGCCTCCCCACCAGACACAAAGTGCAAACATAGCGGTAAATCCTAACTCCGCTTGAGTCTTCGAAACAGGCGTGCTAGAATCAAGGCATGACAGCGTTTCCAAGTAGGAACTCTCGCATGACCCTGTCCACCCGCCTGACAGACGAACAACTGCTCGCGCTGATCGAGGAATACTTCGATCAGGGCGCCCACCTCAGCGGGTGGACGCTGCGCGCCCGGGAGCGCGTCGAGGCCGTGCGCGCCGCCTTCTTCAACCCCGATTTCCTGGAGCGCGCCACCGACGCCGAGCTTGTGCGCGCCCTGACCGCGTACTACAAGCAGGTGGTCGCCGTGCCGCTGCTCTATCGCGCCATCGAAACTGCGCCGGGCCGACTGCGCCTGGCGCTCCGCACGCTCCTAGACGAGGACGCTGACCTTGCCGCCCGCGTTGACGCTGTCTTGCTGCCGTCCTCGCCGCTGCATCAGCCGGGGCTGGGCAAGAGTTTCTATAGCCCGCTGTTCCAGGCCCTCGACCCCGAGCGCAACCCCCTGTGGAACAACCGCACCGAGGCCGGTCTGCGCGCCCTGGGCCTCAATCGCTGGCAGGCGTCGGACTCGCCGGGCGGCCGCTACCTGGCGATCCAGTCGGCCTACCTGGACCTGGCGCGGCTTCACCCCGACCTGGACCTGTTCCAGATTGACCATCTCATGCGCTTCGTCGTCGTCGGCGTGGGCGCCGACACGCTCCGCGCGTGGGACCAGGCGGTCACGACGGACTCGCTGCCGCCGCCGCTGACGCTCAGCGAGGATCGCGCCGTCTACCGGGACGAGGCGGCGACCGAGTGGCCGGCCGACGAGGACGCCTACGCTGCGGCGGACGCGCCGCTGACCCTCGACAGCGCTGCCGAGGAAGCCTGGCTCCCGGTCGCACGACTCGCCGAGCTGAGAGACCTGGCCCTCGAACGGCGGCAGATCATTCTCCACGGCCCGCCCGGCACGGGCAAGACCCACGTCGCCCAGCTTTTGGCGCGGCTGCTGGCGACGCCGAAGGGCCGCGTTCACCTCGTGCAGTTCCACGCCTCCTACAGCTACGAGGAGTTCATCGAGGGCATCCGCCCCCAGGTGCTGCGCGGTGGTGACTTGACCTACACCGTCCAGTCCGGCCTTTTCGTGCGCCTGTGCGCCGAAGCGGCGCGCGCGGACGGCTACACCGTGCTTGTGGTGGACGAAATTAACCGCGCCAACCTGCCCCACGTCTTCGGCGAGCTGCTCTACGCCCTCGAGTACCGCGGACAGCCCATCGCGCTGCCCTACTCCGGCGGTAAGCTCGTTGTCCCACCCAATCTCCTGCTCATCGGCACGATGAACAGCGCCGACCGCGCTGTGGCCCTGCTGGACCAGGCGCTCCGGCGGCGGTTCGCCTTCGTACCCTTCGCGCCCGACCCTGACCTGCTGCGGCGTTTCCTGGCCGCGAACGCGCCAGGGACGGCGTGGGCGGCGGACTTCCTCGCCGCCTTGAACCGTCGCCTGACGGCCGACGGCATCTCGCCCGACTTCCACATCGGCCACACCGCCTTCCTGCGCGCCGACCTCGACGCCGGCGCGGTGGAGCGCGCCTGGCGCTACGCCGTTCGGCCCACGCTGGCGGAGATCTTCTACGCGCGGCCATCCGCCCTCGACGCCTACGACCGCATCGCCGCCGAGTATCTGGGTCAGGCCGATGAGGGGGAAGGTGGCGACGGTGAATGACATCGTGCTGGCCGAGGGCGAGCGGCGCGAGGATGTCCCCCTGATGCCGGACGAAGTCGCCGCGCTGCGGGCGTGCGATCTGCTGGATGTCGCGCCCGGTTGGGCGACGGGGACCTATAGCCTGACCACCCGCAGTCTCGTCGGCCACGCCGCCCTGCCCGCCAGGCGCGTTGTCGTGCAGCCGAAGGTCCCGCTGAGAAATGTCTTCGCCATGCTGACGCAGGTCACCGGCCAGGTGAAGACTGCGCCGGACGTGACGGCGCTCGACGCGGGTGAGCCGATCCTGGCGGGCATCGCCGACCTCTATGCTCGCACGCTCGATGAGTTGCTGGCGCACGGCGGGGTTCGCGCCTGGACCGATGTGACAGACGAGTCGCCGTTTGTGCGCGGCCGGCTTCTGCTCGGCGCGACGCTGCGCCAGCCGCCGACGCGCCGCCACCTGCCCGTCATGCGCCGCAGCGAGTGGAGCGCGAACACCCTTGTCAACCAGCTGCTCAAGCAGGCGGCCAGAGCGCTTCTCGGCCTGGACCTGCCTGCTGACACTCGGCCGCGCCTGGCGCGAGCAATGTCCACGCTGGCCGATGTCGCCGACACGGATCATGGGCCGGATACGTTCGACAGCGTTCCCCTCACGCGCCAGAACGCCGAAGCGCGACCCGCGCTGCTCCTGGCGCGCTGGGTCAGCCTGGGCTGCGCGCCGTCGCTCGCGCCGGGGCCGCATCCGTTCCCGGCCTTCCGCCTCGACATGGCGCGGCTGTTCGAGGAGTTCGTGGCCGCCGTTCTCAAGGAAACCCTGGCGACGGCGGGGCTGTCGGTAGCGGTTCAGCCGCTGCTGCCGCTAGACGAGGCCGGCGAAGTGCCGCTCCGGCCGGACGTGGTTGTGTATGACCGCCGCGCCCCGCGCCTGGCGCTGGATACGAAGTACAAGCTGCCCGGCCCGCCCCGGCCAGATGACCTGTACCAGATTCTCGCCTACTGTCACGCCCTGGGCGCGCCGGTCGGCGGCCTCGTGTTTCCGGCGGCAACCACCGCGCCACCGCTTGTGGTGCGACACACCGGCGTGACTGTGTACGCGCTAGGGGTGGACCTCGGCGCGCCGCCCGACAGATTTCCGCTGGCATGCGCGGCGCTGACCGAGGCGGTGCGAACGCTGCTTTCCGTATAGGCGGCGCCATTGCGAGGCGGGCTTTGCCGTCGAAGCAATCTCACGCGAGGTGAAACACGCGCTGACAGCCCGCACTCATTCTCAGGCCAGGTACAGAGGACAAGAACTTATGGGACGCATCAGCAATACGGCGTGGATCAGCGCGGGGGCGGTGGCGGCGGCGGCGCTGCTTGGCCCGTTCCTGGTGCCGGTGCCACCTCTTGCAGGGACAGCGCCGGCCGACCGCCTGGCCGACCCCGACGGGCGATTCGTGGCTGTGGACGGCATCCGCGTGTTCTACAAGATGGAGGGGCAAGGCCAGCCGACCTTCGTGCTCTTGCACGGCTTCGCCGCCAGCGCCTTTTCCTGGCGCGACGTGATAGCGCCGTTCGCTGCGCTCGGCGCAGTCATCGCCTACGACCGGCCGGGCTTTGGCCTCACCAGCCGGCCGATGCCAGGCGAGTGGCGCGGCGACAGCCCCTACGGCGTGCGGCGCCAGGCGCGGCTGCTGGTGCATCTGATGGACACCCTCGGCGTCGAGAGGGCGGTCCTCGTCGGCAACTCGGCGGGCGGCGCGCTCGCCGTCCTGGCTGCGGCGCTCTACCCCAACCGCGTGCAGGCGCTCGTCCTCGTCGCGCCCGCCGTCTACGGCACGTTCCGCATCCCGACCCTCGTGCGCTGGCTGCTGGCGACGCCCCAGATGCGGCATCTCGGCCCGCTGCTCGTGCGCCCCATCGAGCGCAGCGGCCTCGACTTCGCCCGCACCGCCTGGCACAATCCTGAGCAAATCGCGGCGAATGTCTGGGCCGGGTACACGCGGCCGCTGCAAGCCGAGAACTGGGATCGCGGCCTGTGGGAGATCACGGCGGCGAATCAGTCCCTCGGCCGCCTACGCCTCGGCCATGTGACCACCCCCACTCTGGTCATCACCGGCGACGACGACCGCATCGTCCGCCCCGAGCAGAGCGTGCGCGTCGCCAACGAGATGCCCAACGCCCGCCTCGTGATGCTGCCGAACTGCGGCCACCTGCCCCAGGAAGAATGCCCGGCCGAGTTCATGCGCGCCGTGCGCACCTTCCTGGCCGAGCTGCCCCAGGCGTAGCGCGACGACCAATGCCCAGTCTCGACGGGGATGAGAAAGTCCCCCTCGCCGACGCGAACACGTCGGTGGTCGTGCGCGTCGGCGACACGGTCCGGCGCACGACGGGCTTCTGGACTCCGGCGGTGCATGCCCTGTTGCGTTACCTGGAAACGGTCGGATTCGAGGGCGCGCCGCGCGTTCTGGGCTTCGACGCGCGCGGCCGCGAGATACTGACTTTCATCCCCGGCCAGACGATTCCGCCGTCGCTGGCGGGCTATCATTCCGATGATGTTCTCGCGGCCGTCGCCGTGCTTCTCCGCCGCTGCCACGATGCCACCGCCGATTTCCGGCCGGCCCCATCCGCCCCGTGGCGATCCGGCGTCGGCGCGCCGGGCGTCGCCGAGGTTATCTGCCACAACGATATCGCGCCGTGGAACACCGTCGTGCGCGACGGGGCGCCGGTCGCGTTCATTGACTGGGACTTCGCCGCGCCAGGCCGCCGCATCTGGGACGTGGCCTACGCCCTATGGCGCTTCGCGCCGCTGTACCCCGCTGAGAACTTCGGCACGCTGGCCGAGCGCGCCCGACGCATGACGCTGTTCTGCGACGCCTACGGGCTGGCGGACCGCCGTGGGTTGCTCGCCGTCATCGAGTGGCGGCAAGCGGTCCACTACAGCACGCTGGCGGCGTGGGCCGAGTCGGGGCTACCCGCGTTCGAGCGGCTATGGCGCGAGGGCCACGGCGAGGCCATGCTGCGCGACCTGACCTGGCTGCGCGCCCACCGCGTCGAGCTAGAGCGGCTGGTAACCCGTTGACATTGCTCGCGCGGCGGCCTATAATCGGACCAGACTCTGGATTTCTGAGTGCTAGAAGGTATGGCGATGACTGGTAGCAAGGCTTTCCCTCTTCCCTGGCGCGAGCTGCTGAGCGCCCTGGGCATTCCCGTGGCGCGCGGCGGCCGCGGCCCCAGCCCCGAGCCGGTGCTGGTCTACACCGCCGCCCATCAGTTCGAGGCCGACGTGGTCGCCGGCAAGCTGCGGGTCGAAGGCATCCCGTCTTGGCAGCGGCGCGAGACGCTTGGGGCCGCGTATGGCCTGTTCATCGGCCCGCTGGCTCGCGTGGACATCCTCGTGCCGGCGCCCCTCGCCGACCACGCCCGCCAGGTCCTCGCCGATGTCGAGGACGACGACGACGATGCCGATGAGGGTTGACACGTCGCGCCCGCCTCGGCATCGCCTTGCACACTCCCCCGCCCTTGTGTATACTTAGCCAATCCACGCACTAATTGTTGTAGTACAAAACAGGGCGTTCGTGCGGCC
Organism: Anaerolineae bacterium; assembly: GCA_046328535.1. Classification (GTDB taxonomy): domain Bacteria; phylum Chloroflexota; class Anaerolineae; order Epilineales; family JAHCIE01; genus JBDHWG01. The sequence goes on along the minus strand of JAXLWJ010000055.1, from coordinate 1,606 downwards.
CTGGAGGTTGACCATGCGCGTTACCTGCAAGCAAGAGCACCTGGCCCGCGGTCTCGATATCGTGAGCCGGGCCGTGCCGTCCCGCAGCACCCTGCCTATCCTCTCGAACGTCTTGATCGCCACGGACAACGGGCGGCTGAAGCTCTCGGCGACCAACCTGGAGATCGGCATCAACTGTTGGATTGGGGCGCGGGTGGACGAGGAAGGAGCGACGACCGTGCCGGCGCGGCTCCTGACCGATCTCGTCAAGTCGCTGCCGCCGGACCAGGTCGCGCTAGACTATACCGAGCGCAACAAGACGCTGAACCTGAAATGTCTGCGCGATGAGGCCCACATCAAGGGCATAGACGCCGCGGACTTCCCCACGGTGCCGACGGTGGACGACGACGCCGGGATGGAGTTCGCGCCGGAGACGCTGCGGCAGATGATCAACCAGGTCACGTTCGCGGCGGCGGTGGACGAATCGCGCCCCATCCTGACCGGCGTGGCCGCCCGATTCGAGCCGGCTAAGCTGACCCTGGCGGCGACCGACGGCTTCCGTCTGTCCGTCCGCACCGCGACGCTCGAAGACGGCAGCGTCCAGCCGCTCAACGTCATCATCCCGGCCCGCGCCCTGGCCGAGCTGGCCCGCGTCGCCGGCGACCAGAGCGAGCCAATCAGCGTCCACATCGCCCGCAACCGCAATCAGGTGCTCTTCCACCTTCAGAGCGTGGACCTGGTCAGCCAGCTCATTGATGGCAACTTCCCCGACTACAACACCATCATCCCCAAGTCCTCTAACACCCGCCTGACCCTGGACACGCGGGCCTTCCTGGCCGCTGCCAAGCGCGCGGCGCTCTTCGCCCGCGATGGCGCGAACATCGTGCGCATCAAGGTCGAGCCGGGCGCTGCCGCCGGCGAGCTGGGACAGGTGAGCGTCAGCGCCGTCTCCACCGAGTACGGCGACAACGTCTCGCAGCTCGACGCGGCCGTCGAGGGCCCATCTACCGAGATCGCGTTCAACGCCAAGTACCTCCAGGACGCCCTGGGCGTCATCGAGACGCAGCAGGTCAGCCTGGACCTCGGCACGCCGTCCAGCCCCGGCGTGTTCAAGCCCGTCGGCGGCGGGGAGTTCACCCACATCGTCATGCCGATGCACATCACGCGCTGAGGGGGCGAGGTAACGAGGTGAAGAAGTGGCGGGAGCCGAGTGACGAGGTGACGAGTGACGTGGTGACGAGTGACGAAGTGACGGGGTGGCGAAGTGACGAGGTGACGGGGTGAGTCGCGGCCGCTGGTGATGCCAGATGGTGACGGAAAGTCGCCAACATAAGGCTTGTGAACTTGACGGGGCGGCTAGATTAGATTACAATTAAAAGCCGTTCGCCGCGCTCTATCGCGCGGCTACCCGATATTCACGAAAGGTGAAGGTCTATCAGCACGACAAGTCAGCGGATTAACGAGGAAATCCGCGCCAAAGAAGTCCGTTTGATTGACGATACCGGCAAGCAGCTCGGCATCTTCCCCGTCCGAGAAGCCATCCAGATGGCGCGGGACAAGGGCCTCGACCTTGTCGAAGTCGCGCCCAATGCCGTGCCGCCGGTATGCAAGATCCTCGACTACGGCA
>JAXLWJ010000054.1:0-24069 GCA_046328535.1 Anaerolineae bacterium | reverse complement strand
TTGTTAAAGTTCATAAATCGGCGTCTGGTACGGTCAAGCCTGCTCAAGCAAGCTGGCTATTGGCCGTCATTCCCATCCGAGCCTGCTTCAGCAGGCTTCGTCCACTCAGCCACCGACTTGAGTCGGTGGCGTCGGCGGGGAACGACGCGGCCCAGGACCAACTCTCATAGCAGGTTCCCCCCATTTTGCGTGTAACACGCCGCTACTCCCCGCTGTAACCCAGCCGCCGCAGTTGCGTGGGGTTGCTGCGCCAGTGCTCGCGCACCTTCACGAAAATCTCCAGGAACACGCGCCGTCCCAGCAGCGCCTCGATCTCCTTACGCGACCGCGCCCCAATCTCCTTGAGCATCGCCCCGCGCCTGCCGATGACAATCGCCTTCTGCGAGTCGCGCTCGACGTAGATGACCGCCGAGATGACCGTCAGCCCCGGCCGGTCCTGGTCCTCGCGCTGGCGGTCCTCCCACTCGTCAATGACGACGGCCAGCGAGTGCGGCACCTCTTCCTCCGTGAGGTGCAGCGCGGCCTCGCGGATCAGCTCCGCCGCCATGACCGCCTCGCTCTGGTCCGTCACCTGGTCGGGCGGGAAGAAGGGTGGGCCTTCGGGGAGGGCATCCTCGACCATGCCGAGTAGGTCGCCCAGGTTGTCGCCGCGCAGCGCCGAGACGAGCATCTCCGGGGCGTTCGGGACGAGCGCCGTGTAGGCCGCGTAGTTCTCCTTGAGGTACTTGGGGTGGACGCGGTCGGCCTTGTTGAGGGCGAGGATGATCGGCGCAGACGATTTCTCCGTCAGCAGGCGCGCGATGTCCTGGTCCTCGTCGCGCAGGCGCTCCGAGACATCTACCACGAACACGATCACATCGGCGTCGGGGATGGCGGCGACGGCGGCGTCCACCATGAACTCGCCGAGCCTATGCAGCGGCTTGTGAATGCCCGGCGTGTCCACGAAGACGATCTGCGCGTTGGCGTCGGTGTGGACGCCCATCACGCGGCGGCGCGTCGTCTGGGGCTTGGGCGAGACGATGGCGACCTTCTGGCCGACATAGGCGTTGACGAGGGACGACTTGCCGACGTTGGGCCGCCCGATCACGGCGACGAAGCCAGAGCGAAACCCCTCCGGCGCTTCGAACCGGGCGGCGTCCAGCGCGACGCCATCGAAGTCGTCCGCGTCGAGGTCACCCTCGTCAACCTCATCGTCGAAATAGGCGTCGAAGTCCTCGGCGTCCGCCATGTCGCCGTCGAACTCGTCGCCCTGTTCGATGTCTACCATCTCGCGCTCGTCACGTTCGCTCAAGGTCATGTTCTCCTACAACGAAAGGGGCTGAGTCGTAGTCCTTTGCGTCTCTGGGTTTCCTTCGCCTGGCAAGCGGCGTGAGGCGCGCCACGCTACTTCAACAGCGCCGGCAAGACCTTCGCCACGTCCTCGCGGATGATGACATCCGCCTCGCGGTCGAGGGGCGTCGGCTGATAGTTCACGATGACGAGCCGCGCGCCGGTCTCGCGGGCCAGCAGCGGTAGGTCGGAGGCCGGCGCCACCTCCATCGAAGACCCGGCGATGAGCATGAGGTCGCACGAGCGCGCTTCCGCCTTCGCCTCGGCGACCACATCCTGCGGCAGCATCTCGCCGAACAGAATGACATTGGGCTTCAGGACGCCGCCGCACGCGCAGCGCGGCATCACGCCCTCGGTCAGGAACTTCTTGAGCACCGGGCCGGCCGGGACGATGGTGAAGCAGCGCATGCACGTCGCCTCGCGCAGGTGGCCGTGCAGCTCGAGGACCCGGCGCGACCCGGCGCGCTGATGCAGCTCGTCAATGTTCTGGGTGATGACGGCCCGCAGCTTGCCCAGCTCCTCCATGCGCGCCAGCGCCTTGTGCGCCGGATTGGGGCGGGCCGACTGAATCGTTTCCGCCAGTGGCCGCACCCACTCGAAGAATGCTTCGGGCTGGCGGCGAAACCCCCAGATGGACGCGACCTCCATCGGGTCCGAAAACGCCCATAGCCCACTCTCCGGGCTGCGAAAATCAGGGATGCCAGAGGGGGTGCTGATGCCCGCGCCGGTGAAAGCGACAATGTGATGGGCCTGAGCCACAAGCTCCCGGGCGACACGAACGGCCTGTTCCGCATCTCGATCCATTCGGCGATGCAGTAGTCCCAGTTTCATGGCCTCACCCCTTCACCGCAGAAACTCTGTCTCTTCAAATAGGATTGTCGCCGAAGGCCGATCTTACGATAAGGCGACATCTTGCCCCTCCGCGAGATCCAGCCGCCTGTCCCTATTCCACGTAGATCGGGTTGGTGAACACCCAACCGCGCTCGCGGCGAACGTGGCGGCGGTACGCCTCGACGCGGTACACGCCCGGCTCGGCGACCTCGTGGCGCAGCGACCAGCCGCGCGCCCGCTTGATGACCTGTCCGTTATGGACAAGGCGCAGGTCGGCGCGGCGCGGCGAGCGGACCCGCAGCGTCAGCCTCTTCGCCAGGCCTACCGCGTCGCCCATCTCCGCGACGCGGCCCCGCCCCTGGTAAGCGGCGAACTCGAAGCCGCGCGTGGGGCCGATAGCGTCGTAGCCGATGAACAGGTGGCCGGCGCGAACGGCGCGCAACACGGTGTCGCGGTCGGCGGCAGAATCGCCCACCAACGGACGGGCCGCGAGGATGTGTGTCCGGACTGCACGAAATAGAAAAGGATAAGGTAAAATTGTCGCCTTCATCGGGCCGCGGCGCATCTCCCACCCGTGGGCATCGGGGCCGCCAATGGCGACGACGCGGCGAGTCTGGAGCAGGCGATCCCACAGCGCGAGCGTCTCCGGAAAAGGGCCGACCATGACGCTCGTGGGCCAGTAGATCAGGCGCATCGCCTGCCGCAAGCTCGTAGCGTGGGCTTTGAACTCGCTCATGTAGTTCCACAGCTCGATGCCGTGGAACCCCTGGACGTCCCAGTCCACCCAGGGAATCGCTGGTTCATTGGTGAAGGCGGGGGCGGATTCGATGGGGTGAGCGAGGAAGGCCAGGCCGTTCTGGCGGTTGACGGCGTCTATGAGCGCCTGGGGGGACGGGGCAAGCGCCGTCAGGTCTTCGGACACGCCGAGGCACAACAGGTGGTTGCACTGCGGATCGCGCGCCACGTCGTGGACTTCCTGCCCGACGACGAGCAGCACACCGTCGCGGTAGCCGGCCTCCTGCTGCGGAAGGCAGTTGTGGTCCGTGGTGATGACGAAATCGAGGCGGGCCTGGCGAGCCGCGCGCATGATCGCCGGGAACGAAGCGCGGCCGTCGGAAGCCGTGGTGTGGGCGTGGATGACGCCGACGTATTCAGGCACAGGTGGTCTCCGGGAAAGTGTCCTCCTGGATTATAAGCCCAACCCTGCGCCGGTCAATTCGGCGTGAAGGAATGGCGTCACAAATTTCATACCTTTCACGCATCACTGCGGCCTTTTCGGCGTCTTCTCTAGTAGATTACCGCCACATCGCTACTCAGCCGCGCGTTAAGAGATTACTCTATGTTTGCACTTTGTGTCTGGTGGGGAGGCTTGAGGGCTGCGCCCTCCAACCACCCCCTCTCCCCTTCTTCAGTAGGGCCTGCGGCCCCAAACGACGCGGGGGAGTAGGGGACAGGCCTGCGGCCCCCATGCCCCCGCTGCACAGCAAAGTGCAAAGATCGAGAGATTACAACGCCCCGAGCGCGCCGTAGATATGGCTTCGCACGCTTTTGGGGCAGAGCACGTATCCATATCCCAAGTCGGGCGTCTTTCTTGATGCGTGCTCATTTTCTAGGAGGATAGGTTTCATGTTGCGTCAAGTCGGCAGATTCGCTTTTCAGGCGCTCCGTGCGCTCATCGTGCCTGCGCTGGCCCTGTTCCTCGTCGCATCTCACCCCGCGTCCGCTCAGACCACATCGCCCCTGTCGGGGGGACAGTGGGAGACTATCGCCAACGGCAACAACATCTGGGCGCTGGCGAAAGAGGGGCCTAACACCCTGTGGGCCGGTACTCGTGGCGGCGGCGCCGTCAAGTGGGACATCTCCGATCTTGGCCACCCCACCTACCAACAATACCTCTACCCGCAGACCGGCCTGCCCAGCAACGAGGTGCGCTCGATTGTTGTGGACGGCCAAGGGAATCGCTGGTTCGCCACGGATCGCGGCCTGGCCCGCCTGGGGGCGGACAACGGGTGGACGACCTTCACCCTCAGCAACACGCTGACGCTCGGCACGACCAAGATAGACACCGTACCCGACGACGTAGCCGCAGGGCAGCGAAGCCTCCCACTCCAAACCTACGACATCAGCATCATCAAGCAGAACTTCGCGGCCACGCCGTACTTTCAGATCGGCAGCGACCCAACGATCTACCGCTACGCCTGGGCCGATGTGAGCGTCAACGGCAATTTCATCTACATTGACCCGCCGCTCCAGCAACCTGTCAGCGGTGGTAGCCTGGTCTACCCGGTCAACTTCGGCCTGCCGTCCAATAACGTCACCGCCCTGGCGGTCGGCACCAATGGCCGCATCTACGTCGGCACACAGCAGTTCCGCATCCAGACGTATCAGGGTGAGTGTGACACACCCATCTCCACCCGTTTCTCGGGTGGCGGCGGCCTCAACTATCTGTGCGACGGCACGAAGTACCTGGGCGGCGGTGTCGCCGAGTACGACCCGGCCACGGGCAAGTGGCGCTCATGGAGCAGCGCCGCCACGCCGTTCTACTACACGACGTCTAACGTCGCCTCCAACAACGTCACCGATATGACCGTTGATCAGGGGGGCGTGTTGTGGGTGACGTTCTGGCCGCAATGGCGGTGGGCGGAGCCTGACCGCACCGGCGGCAACGACAGCAAACAAGGCGACTGGCACAGCGGCGGCGACGGCGGTGTCAGCTCCTTCAATGGCACGAACTGGACGACATATCAAAACTACACGTGCGACAAGACCGACAACCAGGCGCTCTGTCAGAACGGGACGCAGCCGACGGTCAACTCCGTCTCGGCCGTCACGATTGACGCGCAGGGGCGGCCGTGGTTCGCCGTCTATGGCCTGGGTCTCCAGGTCAAGACCAGCGGGAGCTGGCCCAAGATCCCGGTGTACTTCACGAACAACCCTGACACCGGCGCCGTCCAGGAAGCGTTGGGGGAGGCGCGCATCTACAAGCTGGCGACGGACAGCCAGGGACGCATCTGGGCGGCGACGGCGACGGATACCGGCGTCGGGTGGGACGTCAGTGTCGGCACGCCCGACTGCGCCATTGCCAACTACAAAGACACGACATGCTGGCTCCACCTCAGGGCGGATGGGTCGAACACCGGGCTGGGCGCCAATACCGTCCGCACCCTTCTGACGGATGGCGGCACGATGTGGGCCGGCACGTCGGATATCCGCAACAACGGCATGGGCATCAACGCTGTCAACAGCGACGGTCAGGTCACAGCGCGGCTGCTGACGAGTGGGCCGGCCAGCAATAACATCACTAAGATCGCCGCGCGCCAGAATGGCGAGGTGTGGATCGGCACCGGCCGCGACGATGCCCCATTCTATGGACGCGGCGTCAGCGTCCTCAACCCGCAGGCCGACTGGCAGTCGCCAGCCGCGTGGCAAAACATAGATAGCACACCCGCGAAGGCCGAGCAGGTGGCGACATTCAACGCCCAGGCGGCCCAGGGCAACGCCTACGTTTACCTCAACCTGACCGGAGGTAACAGCCCGGCCAACTGCAACACCCTCGCCGCGCTCACGGACACGTCCAAGTTTCAGTTTGGTGACGATACCGTCCCTTACGCCATTAGCCTGGCCGCGTGGGACCCCGTGAAGCAACTGTGCGTCATCTACCCCAATCCGGCGTTCCGCCGGACGTTCCCCGCCGGCACGGCGATCACCCGCCTGGTGCAGCGGATCAATGGCTCGAACGTCGCCGACATCCGCGTTGATGCAGCCAACCGTGTCTGGGTTGGCCTCCATTCAGAAGCGGTTCAGAAAGGTCAGAACGGCGCCGTGACGGGCTACGGCGACGGCGGCGCGAGCGTCTACGACGGCACAAACTGGCAGTCGTATACCCCGAAGCAAAAGGGCGTGACACCCACCGGGCCGGTGCTGAACGGCGGCCCGGTCATGGCCGTCCTACCGCGCGGCGCGTGCGACACGCCGGAGAAGATATGGGTCGGCCAGGGTGATCTCATGGGCAACCCTATGGGCTATGGGATTGACGCCGTGGACCCGGCCGCGAAGCTCGTGACTGTGCTAAACACCTCAGATGCGCCCTCACCAGGCATCGCCGCGCTTGCCCTCGACCCAGCCAGTTGCGATACGTGGGGCGCGTTCTACCCGTCCTACCGCTATGACAGCATTAACGGCTACAAGCGGGTGAATGGCGGCGTCGGGCGCTACAACCAGTCCACCAAAGCGTGGACTGCGTTCGGCCAGGACGTGAACACAGCCGGCCTGGACGGCTGGAACACCGACATGACCGCCGTCCAGGTGGACGACCAAAGTCGGGTGTGGGCCGGCTCGTACACCGTACACGGCACCACCTTGACATCACCGCCGCAGCTCTGCTACGACCCGGCGTGTACCGGCATGTGGATCGTGGCTCAGCACCACACCGACGCCGTCTTGAACCGTTACCAGAACAATGGCTGGCAGCCGTCCATCAAGTGGCTCTACGAGGGGACGGTTGCGGACATTCAGGAGGACAGCGCCGGGCGGCTATGGGTCGCAACCTCGCATGGCTGGCTGGCCGACATTCTCAGCTCGTCCAACCCGCTCATCGAGCACGCCACGTCGTACCCGCTGACGTTCAATGCCGTCCACGTCCTCGACGGAACCGACTGGGCAACGCTGGACATCCGCGACCCGAAGTACCCGTTCACCGACGACAACATTACCTCCATTGCCCAGTCGCCCAATGGCGACATGTGGTTCGGCACGCCCAACTCCGGCGTGGTTCACTGGCGCAACACGGGCCAGGCTGACCCAACGCCGACACCGACCGCCTCGCCCACGGCCAGCAGCACCGCCACGGCGACCGCAACGTTGACCGCGACAACCCCGCCGACAAAGACGCCGACGGCGACGCGGACCGCGACGCCACCGCCCGGCGCCACCGCCTCGCCCACAGCGACGGCGACGGCGACGAGTGTGCCGCCAACCTTGACCAGCACACCGACCGCTACCAGCCCCGGCCCGACGGCGACACGGACGCAAACCGCCACCCCGACGGCCACGCGCCCTGTCGCCATGCGCATCTTCCTGCCCTACATTAGCGGCGGCGCGATCGTCCCGACCGGGCCGACCACAACGCCGACGGCCACCCTGGGGGCGCCGACGCGCACCCCCACACCAACTGCCACGCTGCCGCCAGGCGTCACACCGCCGACGCCCACCATGACGCTGACGCCCACGGCAACGGCCACGCTCCCGCCGACCAGTACGTACACACCCACGCCGACGGATACGGCGACGCCGACCGATACAGCGACGCCGACCGATACGGCCACGCCCACCAGCACGCCGACGAACACGGCGACCAGCACGCCGACGCGCACCCCCACGCGCACCCCCACCCCGACACCGATCGCCCAGTGGGAGTCCGTCTCATCGCCCGACCCGAACTCTAACACCCTCCGCGCCGTTGACTGTATCGACTCGGTCAACTGCTGGGCCGTCGGCGACGGCGGAACCATCCTGCGCTGGAACGGTCAGACCTGGACCAAGGAGACTGTCCCCTTCGGGACGCCGCGGCTCAACGGCATTGACATGATCTCGCGCACCGATGGCTGGGCCGTCGGCGACAACAAGACGATCCTCCGCTACAGCGGCTCCGCCTGGTCGGCGTACCCTGTCAGCAGCATCGTCAACGCCCCGAACGGCAACTACCTGTCAGTGAGCATGAGCCTCGGCGCGCCCGCTTTCAACCCTGGCGGCTTCATCCTGGCCCGCGTCACCAATGGCGACCGGGCGCTGCTGTACTGGGATCGCTCGAGCGAACTCTGGCTCAGCAACACGTCTGGCTCCAACGCCAACGCCATGAATAGCGTGTATATCGCCGGCGACGGCAGCATGGGCGCGATCGTCGGCGACCTCTCCAGCGTCCTCGAGTACGACGGCTACGGCAACTGGCTGTTCGACGACAGCGGCCTCAACTTCGGGGACGTGGCGACGCTCTACAGCGCCCGTCTGTACCGCTACGCCTCCAACGCTCTCCCGGCCGGCTGGGTCGTCGGTTCTAACCGCTTCCTGGCGTACTACACCAACAATTGTCGCGGCAGCGCGCCGTGCTGGCGCCAGGCCGACGCCAGCCTGATCGGCGGCGATGTTCCCAACGTGAGCTACTACGGTGTCTCGCTGCTGGGGCAGAACAAGGCGTGGGCGGTGGGCGACAACGGCGCGATCATCCGCTGGGATGGCGCACGGTGGAGCCTGCAAACGTCCACGGGGACAACACTGCGCAGCATCTTCATGATTAGCGACGTGGAAGGCTGGGCCGTCGGCGACAACGGCGCGATCTACCGCTTCCGCGTGCCAGGCGCTCGGCCCGTGAACACGCCCACCGCCGGGCCAAGCCCAACCCTGCCCCTGGCCGCGCCGACAGGCGCCACCTCGACACCCACGCCGACGGCCACGAGTACGCCCAGCGCGACGCCGACCTCGACGGCCACGAGTACGCCCAGCGCGACGCCGACGGCCACGACAGCGGGCGCAACGCCGACCTCGACAGCCACGACAGCGGGCGCGACGCCGACGCCGACGGCCACGACAGCGGGCGCGACACGGACCCCGACGGTGACGCCCACCGTCAGCCCGACAGCCACCGCCGGCGCGTTGGGAACCTGGACCAACGTGTCATCGCCGACCAAGGTCACCTTGCGCAACCTGTCCATCGTTGACGCCACCCACGCCTGGGCCGTGGGCGACGGCGGCGTGATCCTGTTCTACAACGGGACATCCTGGACGCCGCAGAGTAGCGGATCATCGGAACGGCTCAACGCGATCTCCATGATTTCTGCGACGGATGGCTGGGCCGTCGGCGAGAATTACACCTTCCTGCATTGGAACGGCGCGACGTGGCAGAGCTACCACGACGATCTGTGGGCAGTGCTGCCGCAGCATCGCAGCGTCATCAGCATTGACATGCTCAAAGGCCCGTCGTCCCAGTCCGGCTGGTTCGGCGGCGCGGCCGTCGCCCACGAAGGCGGCTTCTTCTACTTCGACCGGACCAACAACTCCTGGCGCACCGCCTCGCCTGGCAGCTGGAACAGCGACAACGGCCACGGCCCGAACGCCGTGAGCCTGGCCCCCGACGGCGGCTGGGGGACGGTTGTCTGCGACGGCGGCGGGCTGTACGATCTCCAGTTCGACAACTTCGGCACACCCTACTGGCGTGACCTGGGCCTGATCGGTCTGAACAACACCTACGGCCTGCACGTGATCGCTGACCCGACCGGCGTGCGCGCGCCGTACTACGGCTGGTACGTCGGCCTGACGACGGACTTCGCCTTCTACCAGACGAACACGCCGCCGAACGACCGCGGCTGCAACGAGGGCGCCGGGACGCGCACGTCACCGTGCTGGGCGACGGCTATCTCCGGGCTGTTCAACGCCGCCAACACGTACTATCGCTCGGTCTACCTGCTCAACAAGAACGACGGCTGGGCGGTGGGCGACGGCAACGCCATGGCCCACTGGGATGGGCGCCAATGGACGGTGATCCCGGCTGGAAGCATACCGGATATCGCCTCTGGGCCGACGATCTACAGCGTGCGTATGCTGTCGAACAAGTCCGGCTGGGCGGTCGGGCAGAACGGCATGATTCTGAAGTACTCGAACTAGGCAGGAAGGAGTCAAGGTGCAGCGGCTGTGGCAAATGGCCCGCTGGACGCTGCCCGCCCTGCTCGGGGTCGTGGCGCTGACAATGCACGCCGCCGGTTTCGAGCCGGCGGCGTGTACCCTGCCTTGCCCGGTTTCCGCCGCCAACCCGCAATCAGCGGCGGCCTCCGGCTCAGCCTGGCTGACCATCGCCAACGGCGACAACATCCGCTTCCTGGCGCAAATTGACGGCGTGCTCTGGGCCGGCACAGAGGCGGGCGGGGCTGTTCGGTGGGACGGGGCCGGCCGCTACCGCCAGTATCTCTACCCGCAGGACGGGTTGGCCGCCAACGACGTCCGCGCCATCACCGCCTACAACGGCAAGCTGTGGTTTGCCACCAGCCGCGGCCTGAGCAGCCTGGGGGCCGATGGGCGATGGACCACCTACACGGCGGCCACCACGGGCGGCGGCCTGCCGTCGGATGACGTGACCTCCCTGGCCGCCGGTCCAGACGGCAGCCTCTGGGTCGGCACGCGCCAGGTGTGGGACGGGACAAACTGGGTTGGGGGCGGGCTGGCTCGCTTCCAGGACGGGCGCTGGCGGGTCTATACCCCCACGGATGGCATACCCTCGTTCAACATCGTCGGGCTGGCGGTGGATCAGGGCGCGCGCGTGTGGGCCGTCGGCCAACCTCACCGCGTCTGGGTTCCCGCCTCGGACACGACGCCCGGCCACTGGGAGCTTGAGAACGGCGGGGCGAGCGTGCTGAGCAACGGCGTCTGGACGCGGTACGAGCGCAACGACCGCGTCGCTACCAGCCTCCCCAACACCAACATGTTCTACGCCGTGACGTCCGACGGCTTCGGCAACGTCTGGTTTGGCACGAGCGCCGGCCTGCTCATGTACGGGCCGCGCGGCTGGGCGCAGTGGACGGTCACGGGCGGTGGCTCGGCCGGCAACCCGGTGACGTCGGTCGGTGTAGGCGACGACGGGCGCGTGTGGCTGGGTGTCATGGACCCCAGCGGTTTCGGCCTGAGCCTCTCAATCCTGGACACCCACGGCGACCCCTACGACCACAATAACGATACGTGGCGCAACATTCCTGCCGCCAACCTGCCGGCCGAGACGGTGCGGGCGATCCTGCCGGTCGCAGGCGGCGCGGAGGCCTGGCTGGGCCTCCAGGAGCATTCCGGCAATGGCGGTGGTCTTGCCCGCGTCAGCGACACCGGCGCGGCGACAGAGCAGCGCCTGACCGCCGGCCTCAGCTCTAACTACGTGAGCGCCCTGGCCGTCGCGCCCGACGGCGCGCTGTGGATCGGCACCGGCGCGACAGAAACCCTGGGGCGCGGGCACGGCCTCGACATTCGCGGACCGGACGGCAGTTGGAGTCACTATCGCGCGAACGTGCCGTCCACCGCAGCGGCGACCATGACCACCCGCCCGGCCGCCCGCGGCGATGCGGTGCTTTATGTCGCGCTCAACGACACGGCCGCTCTGGCCGCGGCTTTTCCAGGCGCGGTGTTCACCCTGCCCGGCGACTCCACGCGCTACACCATCAACAACCAGTACGCGATCGGCGCCGAAGGGCTGCTCCTCATCCAGCCCTCGCTGGCGCGCGACTATCCGGCCGGCGCGGCGCTCTTCCCGCTCGTGCAGACGGTCGCCAGCGACACCATTGCCGGCATCGCCTTCGACAAGTATGGAACCGCCTGGGTTGCAGCGCGGGGCGATAACCTGACGGCGGATCGCACCCATTTCGCCGACGGCGGCCTCAGCCGCGTGGACATGACCGGCTCAGCGGCCCACTGGCAAGTGTACCACAGCGCCAACCCGCCGGGGAACGGCCTGCCCACCAACAACGTCTCCGCCGTGGCCGTGGGCGGCGACGGGCGAGTCTGGGTGGGGACCGGCAGCCTGCGCGACTCGAGTGGCAGCGGCCTGGCGGTGCTCGACCCCACGCGGAGGAGCTGGACGACCTACACCGCGCGCGACGGCCTCGCGTCGAACAACATCACCTCGGTCCTGGCGACCCCGGAGGGCGATGTCTGGGCCGCCGGCGCGAGTTACTGGTCCGACGGCAAGCGTCTCGGCGGCGGCGTGTCCATGCTGCGGGGCGGGATGTGGACGACGTGGACGGCCGCCACGTCGGCGCTCATCGCCGACGCCGACGAGGTGCGCAGCCTGGGCCGCGACCGCAAGGGCGCCATCTGGGCCGGCGCGTGGCACTTTGACGGTCCCACCCTGCGCTCCGCGTGGCCGCTGGTCAGCGCCGTCGCCAACCGCTTCGCCGCCGGTGAGTGGGCCAGCTGGACATTCCCGCGCGACGGCTGGATCACCGCCCTGGCCGCCGGCCCCGATGGGCGACTGTGGGCCGCGACGAGCCGCGGCGACACCGGGACTGACGCCAGCGAGGGCGGGCTGTGGGTCTGGGATGGGCGGTCCTGGCAGCGTGTCAGCATCCCGGCCGGGCTGACAGACAAGAATGTCCAGAGTCTCGCCGTAGCGTCCGACGGCAGCGTTTGGATCGGCACACTGGATCATGGACTCAGCCGCTACAACCCGGCCGTCGCGCCTCTGCCCACGCCCGCCCCGCCCACGCCCACACCGTCGCCGACGCCAGCCGTGACCCCGACACCCTACCCCACGGTTCCGACGGACACCCAGACCCGGCGCGTCTATCTCCCGCATATCGCCCGCCAGAGCGGCGCGAAAGGGCCGTAGCGCGCAGTTATGACGCACCCCACGCCAACTTTTGCACACCAGACGCGCTTGCATTAACATTTGTCGGTTTGAGCCATACCCTTTCGGGAGTTAGCCCGTTTATCATAGTGGTTCTCGCACGTCCTCGCCGCGGGCAAGAATTCCCCTGTGGAGGCATTTCTCATGATCTTTCGCTCGTTGCGTGACCGGCGCCTGGCGCGGCGGCCTGCCGCGAACGCCTTTCGCGTCGCGCTCGTCGCTTGCGGAGCCTTGCTCGCCGTCACGCTGCTCATCGTCCAGGCGTTTCTGGCGCCGACATCGTCTAGCGTCAGCGCCTCACCGGCCAGCCAGAGCGACCAGTGGCGCACATACGCCAACGGCGACGACATCTGGTCCCTCGCCCTAGAAGGCTCCAACATCCTCTGGGCCGGCACGCGGGGCGGCGGGGTCGTCGCCTGGGACCTGTCTGATATCAACACCCCGAAACCGGTGCAGTACCTGGCGCCTCAGGACCCTCTTGCCGGCAACTACGTCCGCGCCGTCGCCGTTGATGGGCGCGGCACGAAGTGGTTCGGTACCGAGCGCGGCCTCACGCGCCTGAAGTCAGACGGCTCGTGGACGAGCTACACGATGGCGAACACGAGCAACGGCCTGCCGTCCAATGTCATCACCGCCCTGGCCGTTCAGGACGACCGCTACCTGTGGGTCGGAACGCAGCAGTACTGGAGCATCGCCGACAAGAAGTTCCTCGGCGGCGGCATCGCGCGCGCCGACATCAGCGTGGACCCGCCCACATGGACGGTGTGGAACACCTACAACAACCAGAGCGTGCCGTCTAACAACGTCACCGACATCGCGGTGGACACCACCTCGCCCGTAAACGGGGGCAAGGGCGATGTCTGGATCACAATGCGCACCGATCTGATGGATGCGCCGCCCGATCAGCAGCAGCAGAATATCTATTTCCAACAGCGCTACGGCGGCATCACCGTCATCCATCCGGATGGGAGCCTCGAGAAGTTCCAGCAAGACATCAACAACGTCAACTCCTGGCCCAAGTACGCCAGCCTCCTGACCGTGGCCGTTGACCCGACAGGGCTAAAGTGGTTTGGCACCGGCGACCTGACCAGCGGCGGCAACGGGTTCCACGTCATGAAGGGCAACACGGCCGCGAATGCCCAGTGGAAGGGCTACACCGGCGGGAACATCACCACCAGCACGGGCCTGACGCCCATCCCCTCGCTGCCCGCCAACGCCAACCGTTTCATCAACATCACCATGGGCGCGACGACCACGCAACGCCAGGATGTCTGGCTGAGCCTCGCCGATACTGACGCCTATGCAGCCTACGACGGCGGTCTCGGTGTCTGCCAGCTTGCCTGGTATGGCTGGGATAGCACGACCGCGCCCTCGTGTACGAACGTGTATGATGTCACCGGCGGCCCGTCGAACCGCCCCCTGTCCGGCAACCTTGTCCGCGCCATCGTTCGCAACAGCGCCGCGCAGGCCGTCTACTTCGGCACGGCCGGCCGCCTACCCGCCGCTGACACGTCGCAATTCCCCCAGGGCACCGACGGCCACGGCATCCAGGTGTTCTCGGAGGCGGTGGACACCGTCCTTTCGACGGCCGCAGCCGGCATCTCCCCGGCCAGCAACCATATCAACGCGCTGGCATTCCAGGCCGACAACACGCTGTGGGTCGGCAACGCTTACCCAAGCGGCACAAGCGACCTATGGGGCGGCGCTGGTGTGGATCATCTCAGGTCCGATGGCAAGACGTGGGAGCATCTTCGAATCAGCGACTCGGGGACAAAGATCAGCAGCGCCGTCAGCAGCCTCGGCCTGGACGCGCGCGGCCGCCTGCTCATCGGCCTCTTGCCGCAGCAGCTCCCCGACCGCACTTCGCGCGACGGCGGCTTCGCCATCTCCGCCGGCAGCACCCTTACGTACTACAACAAGGACAACACGGGCGGGGCGATCCAGACCAACTCTATCTCCACCCTGGCCCTGTCCCAGGACCTCAACCAGGTCTACCTCGGCACGGGGAACGACTGGCCGGACCCGCACGACGCCGGCACCGGCGTCCCGGTGTTCGACACCCAGCACGACGTGTGGGTGACGACAATCAAACAGCCGGACTTGATTGACACCGAGATCAGCAAGATCAGCGTCGGCAACGGCCAGGCCTGGATTGCCAACACCTGGCCCAACTCCCGCGTAGAGGCCAGCCAGCGATCGGGCGGCGCCAGCGGCTTCCAGGGGACGCAGCTACAGCAGACCTACCCCGTCGGCAGCAACGGCCTCACCCTCAGCAACTCTGATCCACGCGCGATTTACATGGCCCCCGATGGGACACTCTGGGTGGGCGGGTATTTCACCCGCCGCCCGACCGTCGGCCCGACGCTATCCGACGCCGCCATCGCGTGGCTGGCCCAGGGTCAGCAGCAGTTCCAGACGGTGACCTTCCCGGACGACGGCTGGGTCAGCGCCATCGTCGGCCGCCAGGGCGCCATCTGGGTCGGCACGACGCGCGGTGGCCAGAATATCGAGGACATTCCCACCCGGCTGCGTGACCTGCGTACCAACCAATACGCCGCCCTCGGCGGTCTCCGCGTCTACGCTAACAATCAGTGGACGATGTACACGCCGGACAACTCGCCCCTGGTGAGCGGCCACATCAACACCCTGACCGTCGATTCAGCGAACAATCTGTGGATTGGCACCTCGATGGGGCTGATGCGCTACTCCGGCGGCAACCCCTCGACCCCGGTCGTTCCCGCCACGCCCGGCGCGACGTTCACGCCGCGCCCGTCCGCCACCCCCAGCCCATCGCCAACACCGACGAACGTCGCCGTGAACAAGACGCCGGACTCGGGCGGCAAGGCGCCGACGATGACACCGGTCTTCCCAACGCCGACCCCAACGCCGTTCCCCGGCTCGCCGCCGCCGGAGATCCCCGAGGCTTCGACCTTGCTGCTGATGGGCGGCGGCCTGGCCGGACTCGCGGGCTATCTGCGTTACCTGCGCATCCGCCGGCGGTAGCGGCGTGACTGATGTGACGAAGTGACGAGCCTGTGGATCACGAAAGGCGCGAAAAGTCCACGAACAACGCGAAAAAAGAGTCGCCCAGCGGGGGCCTTTCGCGTCTCTCGTGGACTTCGTGACCTTCGTGGTCCGCTGAGGTAGCTCCGCAGTTTGACGTGGAAGAGCTATCGCGCTCGCGCTGGAGAGCCATCTCCAGCGCCTCCGAAGGGCGGTGGAGTTGACACTCCACCGCCAGCAGGGGTTGCCACGCTATTGTGCGGAGCTACCGCGCCTCTTGTCTTCCTTTGCGTCTTCGCGCCTTTGCGTTTCCTTCCTCCCAAACCTTTCGGGTACAGCAACGCGCCGCTACGCCTTCGCGTCGGCGGCGCTCGCCTGAATGCGCTTGCGCGGCATGAGGCCGCTGACCCGACGCCAGGCCTGCTGCCGCCAGGTCTCGATGGGCGGCACGGTCGCCAGGAAAGCAACCGTCTGCTCGTAGCCCGCCTGGATGAGCACGTCCGTCTTGGAGTAGTCCGCCACGCTGCACGGCACAGGCGGGCTGAGCTGGATGTGATGGAGGCGGACGCCGCGGCTGCCCGCCAGGGCAACACTCGTCTGCCACTGGCGCTGCACGAGCGCGCCGATGGCCTTGCCGCTGACGTGCAGCACGGTGCGGCGCGCAATCGGCGGCATCGGGCCGTCCACGATATGCAGGGCATAGATTTCCCGCGCGCCCCGCTCCAGCGCCACCTCGATAGGTAGAAGCGCGACCGCGCCCCCGTCCACGTATTCCCCGTCGTCGAGCGGGTACGGCGGGTGTAGCGGCGGCAGCGCCGTCGTCGCCATGATCGCGTCAACGACTTTGTCGGCGGGCCGGTCCCCCATGACGCGCATCGCGCCGGTATCGAGGTTGGTCACGACGATATAGCATCGCGCGCCCTTGAGATCGCTGAATGTCTCGACGCCGGCGTACTGGCGCTGGATGTAGCGGTAGAACGTCTCGTTGGTGTACAGGCTGCCGTGGCCCCGCGCCAGTCGCCACGCCACCCGCAGCTTACTGTCAGGGTAGATGTCGGTGCGGCGCACCGTGCGCCAGAGCGACGCCAGCGTCTCGACCCGATCCGGCGACGGGTCTGCCGCCACAAAGGCCGCGTTTAGCCCACCGACCGACGTACCCACCAGCATATCCGGTTGAATGCCGCGTTCCAGCAAGGCGCGCAGCGCGCCCACCTGCAACGCGCCTCGACTCCCCCCGCCGCTGAGAACAAACGCAATCATGCCTCTACCTCCACGATATCCACGGCCTCTTCCGTCTCGCCGCCGGCAGACTCCTCCTCTGTCGGCGCGAAGCCGAGGGTCTTCCGCCCAAACAGCAAATAGCCCGTGTGCGCCGTCATGCGGTCCATGGGACGGAGACGCGCCGGAACGGTCTTGTACAGCCTAAGCAATATCTCGGCCACCTCGATATCGGCGAAGCCGACGGCCTGCATCGCCGCCAGCACTTCGCTCACCTGGTTGGTCGTCGGCACCAGCGCGCCAAACGCGCCGCCCCACTTCAGCGCCTCCCACGCCTGGGTCTGGTAGTCCTCCGGCTCGCGCACGTCCAGAAACACCGCGTCCACGTCCCGCTCGGTGAAGCCCTCGGCGATATCGCGCACCTCGAAGTTCACCCACGGCGACAGCCCGATGCGCTCGATGTTCTTGCGCGCCCGGTCCTGCATGTCGGTGCGCACTTCGTAGGAGTAGACGCGCCCCGTCGGACGGACGTAGTACGCCAGGGCTGTCGTCAGGCCGCCGCTGCCCGTACCGGCCTCGATGACGTGGGAGCCAGGGCCGATGCCGAGCTTCAGCAGCACGTAGCCGATGTCCTTGGGGTACATGATCGTGCCGCCGCGCTCGACCGTCATGATCAGATCGTAGAGGTTCGCCTGGAGGACGATGAACCGGTCGCCCCGGTTCGAGACGACCTCGCGCCCTAGCGGCTGCCCGATGATGTCGGCGTGCATCACCCGGCCGAGGTGAGAGTGGAACTCGCCGCCTTCGACAAGACGGACGATGAAGCGGTTTCCCTGGTGGCTGACGAGCAGCACGAGCTGATCAACGGAGGCAACGTTCATGGGACCTGTTCCGGAGGAATTCGCGCCGCGGGAAGAGCGTGCGGCGCGTAAACGAAGTATACCGGCGCGTGGCCCGTTCCACCAAACGGCGGGCCGCGAATTTGCCCCGATGGCGCGACGGGCGTATGATTTGGCCGTGTCGCAGCGTCATACGCTACGCGCCCCCGTAGCTCAGTGGATTAGAGCACCTGTCTTCGGAACAGGGTGTCGTAGGTTCGAGTCCTACCGGGGGTACTGTCGTCAAAGGCCCGTTCTCGCGCGGCGAGGCGGGCCTTTCCTTACCTTTGCCGCGCGACGCTCGGAAGCCTATAATTGTGCTCTGTCTGTGCAGCAAGGGGATATTTGGAGGGGCAAGCCCCTCCAAGCCACCCTGATACGAACAGCCAAAGATAGAGTTATTGTGCTTCGAGACAGATAGGTCAGACTTTTGCCTGGAGCTTTTGCATGACTGAGGCCCCACGGACCCTCAGCGAGCGCGAAACAGATGTGCTGCGCTTGCTGGCAAAAGGCGCGACGAACCAGCAGATCGCCGAAGAGCTGGTCATCAGCGTCAATACCGTCAAGGTCCACGTGCGGAACATCTTTGATAAGCTCGGTGTGCAAAGCCGAACGGAAGCCACCCTCTACGCTATCCACACGGGACTCGTCGCCGTACCGCAGGGCAAAGCTGCGGAGACGGCCGTCGCCGATGACCTCGGCGCGACGCCGAACCCGACGACTGAGGATGGCCTGCCCACCCTCTCCCCCGCGCCACCGAGTGAAACGCCGCCCACGAATGGCGCCGCAGCCGCGCCGGTCGCCAGCGCCGCGCCGCAGGCCGTCCCCGTCGCGCCGCCGCGCCGGCAAACGCGGCTCGTGGCCTGGGCTGGCCCGCTGATTGCCCTCGCCATCGTCGCCATCGTCGCCGCCTTCATCTGGCGCAACACTCTGGCCGCCCCCGCCGCTACGCCGACCGTCGTGCCGGCGACGGCCGAGGGCGGCGCCGTCAGCACGGCCAACCAGCGCTGGGTCGAGTACCCACCGCTGCCCACGGCGCGCGGCAATCTCGCCGTCGTCGCCTACACCACAGGCATTTCCCAGACACGCGGCATCTATGCCATCGCCGGCCAGGCCGCCGACGGCGTCACGGGCGTCGTCGAGCGCTTCAACTGGCTCGACCGCACGTGGACCAAGATGACGAGCAAGCCCACTGCGGTGCGCGACGTCAACGCCGCCGTGCTCGGCGGCCGCGTCTACGTCCCCGGCGGCTGCGACGCTACCGGCCGGCCGACGGATGCCTTTGAGATTTACGATCCGACGCTCGACCGCCCCGGCGGCTCGCCCTGGACGACAGGTCCGCGCCTGCCACGGCCGCTGTGCGGGTATGCCCTCGCGGCGGTCGAGGGCAAGCTCTATCTGTTTGGCGGCTGGGACGGGCAGGGGTATCGCTCCGAGACGCTCGTCTACACGCCGGGCAGCGCCGCGTGGCAGGCCGCCGCGCCCATGCCCACGCCCCGCGCCTACATGGGGGCCGCGCTCAGTGATGAGAGCGTGGTCATCGTCGGCGGCGCCAACGGCACGCCCCTTGCGATCACCGAAGTATACGACCCGAACCAGGACCACGCCGGCGGGACGCCGTGGCGCTCGGCAGCCTCCCTGCCGGAGCCGCGCGTCGGGCCGGGCGTCGCGTCCGTCGGCCAGCGCGTCTACGTCCTGGGCGGCGGCGCGAACCTGGGCCTGGCCCGCTTCGACCTGGCCGACAACACCTGGGCCACCGAAGCCACCCCCTTCACGGGCGAGTGGCAGAACCTGGGCCTGGCCGCCGTCCACCCGAAGCTGTACGCGATGGGTGGCAAGGGGCCGCTCAACGTCAATCGCGCCTACCAGGCGGTCTTCGAGATGATTCTCCCGCTCGGCCGCCCGCCTACGCCTTGAGAGCTTATGCAAACCCGTTTACTCAATACACCCAAGTGGCTTGTGCGTCTGGCCGTCGCCGTGTGCGCCGCCGGCCTGGCCCTGATCCTCGTCATGTACGGGCTGACGGAGCGCGTGACGACCGTCGAGAGCGCCCCGCCGCGCCTCGTCCCCCAGACCGACGTCAACCCCTACGGCGCGAACTTCTTCCTCGACCAGGAAGTCGAGGCGTGGAAGCGCGAGAAGACGGCGCAGATGGCGGAAGCCGCCGGCATCGGGTGGGCCAAGCAGTCGTTCCCCTGGGAGGCCATCGAGCTGAAGCAGAAGGGCCGCTTCATCGAGGCCGACGGCCGCAGCACCTGGCAGAAGTACGACGACATCGTTGACCTCCTGAACAAGCACCACATCCAGGTGATTGCCCGCCTCGACCGGCCGCCGTCATGGAGCCGCCAGGACAACCAGCTCCCGCAGCGCCCGCCGGACAACCTCGACGACTACGGCGACTTCGTCTACGCCTTCGTCAACCACTTCAAGGGCCGCATCCGCTACATCCAGATCTGGAACGAGCCGAACATCTTCCCGGAGTGGGGCAATCAGCCGGTGGATCCAGAAGCGTATACGGCCATGCTCAAGACCGCCTACACGCGCGCGAAGGAGGCCGACCCGAACATCGTCGTCCTCTCCGCGCCGCTGGCGATGACCGTGGACAACTCGCCCACGCGCCGCAATATGTCCGACCTGGATTACCTGGAGCGGATGTACCGCGCTGGCGCGAAGGACTACTTCGACATCCTCTCCGCCAACGCCTTCGGCATGGACGAGCCGCCGTCTGCCCCGCCCGACCCCAGCAAGCTCAACTTCCAGCGCGTCCTGCTCCAGCGTCAAATCATGGAGAAGTACGGTGACAGCAACAAGCCCGTCTGGTTCAACGAGTATGGCTGGAACGCCTCGCCGGCCGACTTCGCCAAAGACGACCTGATCTGGAAGCGCGTGGACGAGGCGCAGCAGGCGCAATACGCCCTCGACGGCATCAAACTGGCGCGGGAGAACTGGCCGTGGGCCGGCGTGTTCAACCTGTGGTACTTCCGCCAGGTGGGCAACAAGTCGCCGCAGCAATCCGACTACTACTTCCGCATGGTGGACGTGGACTTCACGCCGCGCCAGCTGTATACCCAGCTCAAGGAAGCGGCGGCGGGTTTGCGCCTGGCCCGCGCCGGGTATTACCAGGAGACGAGCACGCCCGTTGTCTCGTCGCCGGGCTGGCAGATCGTGCTGGCCCCGGCGGCCAGCGGCGGCAGCTACATTGATAGCGAACGCCCCGGCGCGAGCGCCACGTTCCAGTTCGAAGGCGAGAGCGTCGAGCTGGTGGCGTATCGCGGGCCTGAGGCGGGCCGCTGTCTCGTCACCGTGGACGAGCGCGGCGTCCCCGGCCTCCCGGTGGATAGCCAGGGCCGCAACTACGTGGAGCTCTACCAGCGCACGAGCCAATGGCAGGCGCGCGAGCCGCTCGCCGACCACCTGGGGCGCGGCACGCATACGCTCAAGCTAACCGTCAGCGAAGGCTCGACGCCGGGCGCCTCCGGCCCGCGCTGCAACGTGGATGCCCTGGTCGTCGGCGGGCCGTCGCCGTCCGTGCCGCTGGGGCTGACGGCGCTGCTGGCGCTCGGCCTGCTCGGCTCCGGCGCGCTCCTCGTCTACCAGCGCCGCCACAGCCCGCTGGACGAGCCGCGCCGGCGGCGGTAGTCCCTCACCCCTGCCCCTCTCCCAAAACGGGAGAGGGCGGACAGGTTCTTTTGGGGTGGGGCCACAGCGCCCCTCCTCCATCCCCCCGACCCCCTTCCTCCCCCCACAAGTGGGGGGAGGAAGGGGGAGCCGAGCGCAGCGAGGCGGGGGTTGGTGGGGGACGAATCGCCGCCGCCGCCTGCCTGTCCGCCCTTGAACCCCCACAAGTGGGGGAGGAAGGTTTTGGCCGTTCGCCCCAACCACCGATCGCAGATACAGGCGAACGGCCAAAAGGGGGGAGCCGAGCGCAGCGAGGCGAGGGCGGTTGCGCCGGGCGCGGCTCTGGCCTACACTTACGGGCAATGGTTCCCGCCGCTTGCCCATTGTCCAGACAGGATGCCCGCTATGCCCAGGGATGCGATGCTCGAGGCCCACGTCCAGTACGAGCTGAAGCGGCTAAGCCGCCGCAACGTGAAACGAACGATCCGCGAGGAGGTGGTGGCCGCGCTCGACTGGCTCGCCGAGATCAAGGTCAACGACCTTGCCAGCGCGGAACAGGTCATGGCCGCCATCCGCCGCAACGTCATAGACCGGCCGCTGCCCGACGAGTTCGTAGCCTACATCGAGGAGAATGCCAGGCTCGTCTACCAGTTCCTCGCGGAGGACACGACTCGATCCGACGAGGTCGTGCCGCGCGAGGTGTATGACAGCGTCATCGAGATTCTCATCGGCCTGAAGGCGCTGCGCCTGCGCATCACCCACCAGATCGTCTCGAACTCCGTCTATTCGATGCTCATCTCCGATGTGCTCTACCACGGCATCAAGGATTTCGTACTCACGGAGAACATGCTGGCGAAGAACATCCCCGGCGCCTCCTCCCTCGTCAAGCTCGGCCGCAAGTCGCTGAACGTCGCCGCGCCCAAG
This sequence comes from Anaerolineae bacterium, assembly GCA_046328535.1. Taxonomy (GTDB): domain Bacteria; phylum Chloroflexota; class Anaerolineae; order Epilineales; family JAHCIE01; genus JBDHWG01. Next base: position 1,896 of record JAXLWJ010000054.1, on the reverse strand, counting down.
CTCGAAACCGGCATAGACAAGCAACTGGTGAAGTTCATCAACGCCAACATCCAGACGACCATCGCCCAAAGCGAGACGTTCCTCGACAACACGCTCGACGCCCCGACGATGCGCAAGCTCGGCGGCGAGGTGTGGGACGCCAACGCATCCAGGACGATGGCCGAGGTGTGCGGCGACATTGACGCCGCAGCGGTGGACGCGGCGATTGACGTAGCGCGGCAATTCTGGCTGCACTACCGCCAGACCGAGCTGTTCCACGCGCTCGTCGCGGAGATCGTCGAGGGCTTCTTCGAGCGGTATGGCGAGCGCGACGTGCGCGCGCTGCTGGAGGAAATGGGCGTCACCCAGGATGTGATCCTCGAGGAGGCCTACGCCTTCGCCATCCCCGTGATCGAGCGGGGGCTAGAGACCGGGTATCTGGAGCGGCGGATCCGCAAACGCCTGGGCGCGTTCTACGCCCAGTACGAAGAGTGAGGCAGGAAAGCGGTGAACGAGCTGGCGCTGGTGGTGGAGGATGAGCCGAAGGTGGCGAAGCTGGCGCGGGACTACCTGGAGAACGGCGGCTTTCGCGTCATGACCGCCGGCGACGGCCCGGCCGGCCTGGCCGCCGCCCGCCACGAGCGCCCGGACATCATCATCCTCGACCTCAACCTGCCCGGCCTGGACGGCCTCGACGTGTGCCGAACACTGCGCCGCGAGTCCGACGTCCCCATCATCATGCTCACCGCCCGTGTCGAGGAGACCGACCGCCTCATCGGGCTGGAGCTGGGCGCCGACGACTACATCACCAAACCGTTCTCGCCCCGCGAGCTTGTCGCCCGCGTGCGCGCCGTCCTGCGGCGGGTGCGCGGCGGCGTGCGCCCGCCGGGCCACATCCGCGTCGGCGACCTGGAGATTGACCTACCCGGCCACACGGCGCGGCGGGGCGGGGAGCCGCTACGCCTGACGCCGACGGAGTTCAACCTGCTGGCGGCGCTGGCGCAGCATCCGGGGCAGACGTTCACGCGCGAGCAGCTCCTAGACCGCGCCCACGGCATCGCCTACGACGGCTTCGACCGCAGCATTGACAGCCACATCAAGAATCTGCGCCGCAAGATCGAGCCGGACCCGCTCAACCCGACGTATGTGCTCACGGTCTACGGTGTGGGGTACAAGTTCACGGACGAGGGGTAACAGGGCAGTATGTCGGCCTCAAATCATACCGGCCTTCACTGCGACGTGATAATCGTGCGGCGGTGGCCTGGTCAAGCTGGCCTTGCGCGCGGTGCAATTCAGTAAGCTTGACCAGGCCTCTCAACCTCAACGCGCCTCGGCTTGCCGCTCCTTCATCGCCAGGTATCGCTCGTGTGGAGCCGACGGCGCCGCAGCGACGAGGGCGACGGCGGAGTTGTCCCTCCGCTCGGCCTGCTGCTCCTTTATCGCCAGGTATCGCTCGTGTGCCGCCAACGCGGTGATCGAAGCAGCACGCGCCACCCCCAGGCTGTCCCGCTGCTCGGCCTGCCGCTCCTTCATGTCTGCATAGCGGGTGTAGGCCACTGCGGCCGCTACGGTACGCGTGGCCGGTTGCGGACTGGAAGCCACGGCCCGCGAGGTGGCGAGGCCGACGACGACCGTGGCAATGACGAGACTCACCAGCAGTACTCCGAGAATGGTCAGACGGTACGAGGACGGCCGCGAACTGAGGATAGTGTGCATGGCTCTGTGTTCCTTTCACCTATCACGTGAGGGTTGTGATCGTCCGACTAAACCGATGACAGCATTAAACCAGATGGGAGATGCAAGTCGTACCCGATCTGCGATATAATAGCGGTACCATAGCGGTATAATAGCGGGCTCTATGTTTGCACTTTGTGTTTGGTGGGGAGGCTTGGAGGGCACAGCCCTCCAAACTACCCC
>JAXLWJ010000053.1:0-26676 GCA_046328535.1 Anaerolineae bacterium | reverse complement strand
AGCGTGACGGCCCCCGCCGCCTCCATCTCGACAAGCTCGCGGGGCAGGGCGAGGCCGACGGCACGGGGCGCGACGGTGTCCACCGCCCTCGCGGTCTCGTCCTGTGTCACCGCAACGATGGACTCCGGCGGCGGCGTGGCCGTCGTGCTCCGCGTCGGATGATAGGCGAAATGGACGACGACCGCCAGCACAACCACGAGTCCCAGACTCAGCCACCACCCGATGTAAGCCCTGCGCGAACGAGTCATCGCGTCCTTCTCCACGTGCTGCGTATCCATCATGTCCCTCCTGAAGTAAGCCGCGGCTGTCATGCTGAGTGCAACGAAGCATCCCCCGGCGATCCGAAGGCCGTTCGCCATTCTCAGGACGACCACTTCTAATATGTATCGCAGTGTACGACCACACCGAGGGCGTCCCGTGGACTACAGGGGGACAAAAGGGGGACAGTTCGCGGCGCGCTGCCGGTTCAACGCTTGCCTATCTGTGATATAATGATTTGCACTTATCCGCCTCGAATCCACCAGGACTGTCACCAATCCGGCTGCCTCTCTCTTGGCAGGCTCAGGGGTGTCGTCGAGGACGACGACGCCCCGGCCATGGACATTTCGATACCCAAGGTGCGGAGATAGGCGCGATCAGCCCGATAGTCAGAAGCGGTATCACGCGCAATGGCACGGAAATACGCTCTATCAGCACGATAATCGGAGTCACTGTCGAGGGATAGGCTCGCCAAGGAACTGATTAAATGCCTCGGCACGACGCCCTGCGATGCCGAGGCCCATGCGCCGCTTGTCGCAAGAGCGGTCATGTGGGACGAACGGGCCTCGGCGCGCATGCCGACGAGGATCGTGGTCCACACAACTGCGAGGGCCAAGAGGACTAACAGGGCCAATGCTCTCTGTCGCAGCCAGCCAAAGGTCGAAGCGTTCTTCGTGTACATGGGTGTCTACTCCTCTTGTTTGTTCTGTCTCTCGATATGCCTGGCAGGTTCCGCCGCATTCTTGATGTGTTAGCATTGAACCACATTGCGACGGCAGAGGTAAGCCGCCAAGCGGCATAGGAAGCGGAGAAAAATCGGATAAGACAGCGTGGGAGCAGTGCATGGACAGCCAACTATCCTTCGGACGGTGGCTACGGCGTCGCCGGCGGAGTCTCGACCTGACCCAGAGCGAACTCGGCGCACAGGTGGGCTACTCCGGCGACACCATCCGCAAGATCGAGGCAGACGAGCTACGGCCTTCCCGGCAAATTGCCGAGCGGCTAGCTGAGGCGCTGGGCATCCCGCCCGCCGACCGCGCCGCCTTTGTTCGTTTTGCGAGAGATAGGCAGACCGATGACGAGTCGCTGCCCTCCATCCCGACTCGCAGCGTGACTTCCATCGCGCCGCTATCGCAGCGCGCAGCTGACCTGCCGATCCCGCCTACGCCGCTGATTGGGCGCGACAGGGAAGTCGCCGCCATCACCGGCCTGCTGCGCCGCGAAAGTGTGCGCCTCGTCACGTTGACGGGACCGGGTGGAACGGGTAAGACACGCCTCGGTCTCGAAGTCGCTTCGCACCTCCTCGATAACTTCGCCGATGGCGTGTTCTTCGTCGATCTCGCGCCGATAAGTGATCTCAACCTCGTCATCTCGACCATAGCCCAGGTACTAAACGTGCGTGAGCAGGGAAACCGTCCCCTTCTCGATTGCGTCAAGGACTACCTGCGTGAGAAGCATCTGCTGCTTCTGCTTGACAACTTCGAGCAGGTTCTGGAAGCGGCGCCAACCCTCGCGCAATTGCTGGTCGTGGGCTTGCACTTCCGATTGCTGGTGACTAGCCGCGAGGCGCTCCACCTGCGCGGTGAGCATGAGTTTGCAGTCTCACCGCTGCCCGTGCCCCATCTGAAGCCGCCACCATCCGTGGACCAACTGATGGAATACGCCGCCGTTCAGCTATTCGTTGACCGCGCGCAGGCAGCCAGAGCCGATTTCGGGTTGAATGCACAGAATCGACTCGCCATAGCCGAGCTATGCCGTCGGCTCGACGGCCTTCCACTAGCCATTGAGTTGGCCGCGGCACGAATTAAGTCGCTGTCGCCGGAAGCCTTGCTAGCCCGGCTCGACTATCGGCTGAAGTCGCTGGCGGGCGGCGCGCGCGATCTCCCCGCGCGGCAGCGGACGATGTGGGCCACGATTGACTGGAGCTATGACTTGCTAGACGAGCGTGAGAAGGCGGCTTTTCGCCGCCTGTCAGTGTTTGTGGGCGGCTGCTCGCAGGAGGCTGCGCACGCCGTGTGCTCAGACGAAGCGCGAACGACCCACCTTGAGGACAGCCTATTCTCGCTGGTGGACAAGAACTTGCTGCGGCAAGAGCACTATAGTGGCGAGCCACGCTTTTCGATGCTTGAAACAATCCGAGCGTATGGTCGGGAGCGCCTCCGCGAAAGCGGAGAAATGGATGCCGTGGGCCGGACCTATTGCACCTTCTTTCTGCGACTCGCCGAGGAAGCCGACCGCAAGCTCGTCGGGCCAGACCGAGGCGAGTGGCTGGACAGGCTGGAGGCGGAGTATGCTAATCTCCGAGAAGCGATCCGCCTGGCAGAGGAGATGACGGAGTTCGAGGTGGGCGCGCGTATGGCGTGTGCGCTCGTGGACTTTTGGGGGACTCGAGGTTATTGGGATGAGGGACGTCAGTTGCTGGAAACGCTGCGTCCGAACATCACGGCCCTCGGGCTTCCAGTGCTGAGCGCAAGACTAGCCGCCGGCGCTGGATGGCTGGCTCACTGGCAGGGCGACGAGCCCGCAGCGCGCGAGAGGATGGAGGAGAGCGTAGCCATATATCGCCTTATCGACCGCAAAGCAGGATTTGCCATAACTCTGGCCAGACTGGGTTTTGTGACATATTTGATTGGCGATCTGTCGAGCTCACGTGCCGTTCTCGAGGAGAGCCTCTCAGTTGGCCGCGAGCGCGGGGAGAAGTGGCCTACGGCCATGGCGCTCCGCTTTCTCGGGAACCTGGCCGTACAAGAGGGCGACTATACCAGGGCGGACGCAATTTACCAGGAGAGCCTCGCCCTGTTTCGGGAGACCGGCGACGAGCTAGGACCCGCTTTCCCACTCATGGGTTTGGGTGAAGTGGCCATGTCCTGCGGCGACTACGCCGCCGCAGGACGTTATTGGCAGGAGTCTTTGGATATTCGGCGGAAAGTGGGCGATAGGAGCGGTATGGCGAAGTTGCTTTCATTGCTAGGAATGGTTGCTCTGGCTCAGGGCGATTACGCTCGTGCAGGAGCGCTGGGAGAGGAGGGCCTGGGGCTCAAGCGAGAGCTAGGCATGGCTGGCCAGACGGCGGAGACCATCGCCCTTCTGGGCTACGTTAGCCTGCGCCAGGGTGAGATCGACCGGGCCGAAACCCTCTTTAGAGAGCGATTGTTCCGCGGGCAGGAGCCAGTTCGCTCGGCGACTATCAGCGCTGGCCTGATCGGCATGGCCGGCGTCTGGTTGGCGAAAGGTCGTGCGGAGCCGGCTGCGCGCCTCCTGGGTGCTACTAAGGAGGTGAGCCACCCCCATTGGGATTCTTTATTCCCTTTCGCATACGGAGAATACGATCGCTATGCAGATGGCGCGCGCGCTGCATTGAGCGAGGCTGCCTTCGCCGCGGCCTTCTCGGCGGGCCAGGCGATGACGCTGGAGCAGGCGGTCGCCTACGCGCTGGAGGAGGAAGACGCCTGTGGCCTCCAAGATCTCTAGGGTATCACCATGCAGACGGACCGCACGTTTGGGGCGTGGCTGAAGCGCGCGCGACGGGAGCGGGGGCTGACCCAGGAAACGCTGGCCGGACTGGCGGGCTGCTCGACCGACTATCTCAAGAAGATCGAGGGCGGCGGGCGGCGGCCGAGCCGGCAAGTAGTGGACGCGCTCCTGGAGGCCCTCCGGATACCGGGCGAGGCCCGGCCGACCTACGTCGCGCTGGCCTTCGCGGCGACTACGCCGCCGAAATCCCAGACAGCGCCCAACCTGCCCGCGCCGCTGACATCGTTTATCGGCCGCGAGGACGAACTGGCCGCCATCGAGGTATTCCTCAAACGGAAGGCGACCCGCCTGGTAACGCTCACGGGACCGGGCGGCGTGGGCAAGACGCGCCTGGCTCTCGAAGCGGCCGCCAACACGCTCGACGAGTTCGACGACGGCGTATACTTTGTGGACCTCGCGCCCATCACGGACCCCGACCTCGTCCCGACCGCCATTGCCGAGGCGTTCGGCAGCCGAGTTCAGGGGGCGCGCTCGCCCCTCGATACGCTCAAGGATACCCTGCGCGACCGGCGGGCGCTGCTCGTGCTCGACAACTTCGAGCAGGTTCTCGCCGCCGCGCCGATTGTGACGCAGCTCCTTGTCGCCGCCCCGCGCCTCAAGGCGCTCGTGACCAGCCGCGTCGCGCTGCGCCTGCGCGGCGAGCAGGAGTTCCCGGTTCCTCCGCTCCCGCTGCCCAACCCACAGCGCCTGCCCCCGCTGGCCGCGCTGTCGCAGTACGCGGCAGTCGCGCTGTTCGCCGAACGCGCCGCCAGCGTCAGGCCCGATTTCGCGGTGACCGAGGACAACGCGCCCGCCGTCGCCGGCATCTGCTACCGGCTGGATGGCCTGCCCCTGGCCATTGAGTTGGCGGCGGCGCGCGTCAACGTCTTTTCCCCGTCGGCGCTGCTCCAGCGCCTCGACAACCGCCTCAAGACCCTGACCCTGGGGCCGCGCGACGCGCCCGCCCGCCAGCAGACGCTGCGCGATGGGATCGCCTGGAGCTACGACTTGCTGACCGAGTCCGAGAAGGCGCTGTTCCGGCGGCTAGGCGCGTTCGTCGGCGGGTGTACGCTCGACGCCGCTGAGGCCGTGTGCAACGGGGAAGAGATTCGGGCGGACGATGTTGCGGAGGGCGTGGGGTCGCTGGTGGACAAGAGCCTGCTCCCCCCGGCCAGAGAGGAAGCGGGCGCGCTCCGCTTCGGGATGCTGGAGACGATCCGCGAGTACGCCCTGGAACAGCTCGCCGCGCGCGGCGAAACGGAAGCCATCCGCCGCGCCCACGCCCGCTATTTCCTGACGCTGGCCGAGACCGCCGAGCCAGAGTTGCCCGGTTCGCAGCAGGCGCAATGGCTGGCGCGCCTGGCAGCGGACCAGGACAACCTCCGCGCCGCCCAAGCCTGGACACTGGCGAGCGGCGAGGTGGAGTGGGCGCTGCGTTTCGTCGGGGCGCTGTGGCAATTCTGGTTCTTTCGCGGTGATCTCAGGGAGGGCAGCCGCTTCGCGGAGGAGGTCCTGGCGATTGCCGGACCTGGCGCGCGGACGGCAACCGCCGCGAAGGCGCTCTGGGCAGCGGGCTGGCTCGTTGACCTGCAAGGCTACCACGGCCGCTCGGTCGGGTATACCGAAACGAGCGCGCAGATCTTCATGGAACTGGGGGACCGCCGCGGCGCGGCCCACTCGCTCCACCTGCTGGCGCTGAATGTGACGGAGCAGGGCGACCTGGCGCGGGCCTACGCGCTACACCAGCAGACGCTTCCGTTGTTCCAGGCCATTGGAGATGAGCGCGGCGAAACGTTCTCGCGCAATGGTCTCGGCCTTGTCGCGGCGGCGCAGGGCGACTACGCCACCGCGCGCACTCACTTCGAGCAGAGCGCGGCGATCCGGCGCAGGCTCGGCGACAAAAGTTTCCTCGCCTATTCCCTCGGCTGGCTGGCCCTGGTGTCGGTACGCCTGGGCGACCTGGCCGCCGCCCGCGCCGCGTTGGCGGAAGGCGTGGCTATCCGTGGGGAGTTGGGCGACGAAGGTGGCCTCGCAGCGTCGTGTGAAGCGTTCGGCGCCATCGCTGCGGCCGAGGGGCGAGCGCATCACGCGGCGCGGCTGTTTGGCGCTGCCGAGCGGGTGCGCGAGAGGGTCGGCAATAGCGTGCCGAACACTGAGATGGGCGAGTACCGCCACAACGTGGCCGTCGCTCGCGCGCAGATGACCGAGGACGAGTTCGCGGCGGCGTGGGCCGAGGGTCGAGCGATGTCCCTGGACGAGGCGCTCGCCGACGCCGTGGCGACACCGGAGTAGCAAAATGCCCTACTTCACGCACCGCGGCTATCGCTTCCACTATCGCGCCCAGGGCGACGGGCCGCTCCTGCTCATCCTGCCGGGCAACACGGCGTCCTCGGCATTGCACGCGGGAGAGCTGGCGCACTTCGGCCAGCGTTATCAGGCGGTGTCCCTGGACTTCCTCGGCACGGGGCAATCCGACCGTGTGGGCCAGTGGCCGCTGAATTGGTGGGAGGATGGGGCGGGGGACGCCCTGGCTCTGATCGAGCATCTAGGCTGCGACCGGGCGTTCGTGATGGGGACGAGCGGCGGGGGCGTGATCGCGCTGATGATGGGGCTGCGGGCGCCGGGGCGAGTCGCGGCCATCGTCGCCGATAGCTGCGTCGCCGGTCTCGACGCGGCTGCCTTGCGCGCCTCGGTCGCTGGCCGGCAGCCGGAGATGGCTGACGGCGGGGCGTTCTGGCGGGCGGCCCACGGCGACGACTGGCGCGAGGTGGTGAGCGCCGACAGCGACCTCTTGCTGCGGTGGGCTGAGCGCGGCGGGGTGGACTGGTTCGCCGATGGCCTGTCGGCGATTCGATGCCCTGTGTTGCTCACGGCGAGCCTGCGCGACAGTCTGCTGCCCCAGGTGGCCGAGGGGGTAGAGCGCATGGCGCGGCAGATCGAGCAGAGCTACGTCTTTCTCGCCAGCCAGGGCGACCACCCGCTCATGTGGAGCCAGCCGGACGAGTTCCGCGCCATCAGCGGCTGGTTCCTGAACGGCATAGCGACGACGCAGGTGGCAGATATCTCTTAGCGCCCTGATGTGACGAGGTTGAGGCCGCGCACCGAGAAGCTCAGCGTGCGCGGGTCCGCCATGCCGTCGTCGGCCGGCCGAAAATTCCCCGCCTCCAGCGCCAGCGTCACCGTCTGCCCGCCCGCCGCCAGGTTCAGCGGCACATCCACCGTCGCCCCCGCCGCCATGTCCACCGCCTGCGTCTCGTCGCCAAGCTGGACCCGCAGCCGCCCGGTCGTCCCGATGCCGCCCGGCGCGGTCGCGTCGTGGGTCTGCCAGACCGCGATTTGCAGCGTGGCCGGCTGCGCTGTCGGGGAGACGATGTAGACCGCCGCCGGTGATCGCGCCCACCGCTCGCCGTTGTCGCGCTCCTCCCACCCGTCGCGCAACTCCATCGTGACCGCAATGGGCGCGGCGTTCGCTGGCACGGCGTACACCGTCGCCACGTCGTCGTCGGCGACGGGCGGGACGCCCGGCAGGGCCGCGCTCACGAACGCGCGCGACACCTTATCCATCCATGAGCCGGGCTTCGTGTCGTTGAAATCAGAGAACTCCGGCCGCGCCTTGTGCTGGACAACGTAGCGGTAGCCGTTGCGCGCCAGCTCATACTGGGCATTGGTGAAGCAGCTCACCTTCGCCCCGTTGATGGTCACATCGCCCGGCGTCTGATCGTCGGCGAACCAGCACGGGAACAGCGGGTGCTCGTGGTAGACGAACGACAGGTAGCCCGACGCGATGCCCTTGCCGTGGGTCATCTGGTCGAGCTGGTAGCGCACGGTGTAGGGAATCCACCATTCCGGATATGGCTCGCGGGTGCGGAGCGGCAGGTCGAACACGCCGTAGCGGTCGGGGTCTGCCGCGATCTGCTGGTAGAACGCGGGCGGCGGCCGCAGCGCCTCCTGCGGCCAGGGCTGCGGCCACGCCGGAATGAGCGTCAGCAGCGCCGCGAGGGCAACGACGCTCGCGCGCCAACGCGGCAGGCGCGCCGCGAGCCACGCCAGCCCGTAGCCGGCCAGCACGGCCAGAACGACCGCGCCGAGCATCATGAAGCGGCCCGGCGTGCGCATGAACGACAGGCCAGGCAGGCTGCTGATGAACGCGTAGGGTAGCGCGACGGGCAGGTTGTACTTAGTGAAGGCGCGCTCGCCGAGCAGGCTGAGTTGCGGCCCAAGCGCCAACAGCATGCACAGCGCCAGCAGCGCCGCCCACGGTCGCGTCTTCCGCCACGCCGTCACCACGCCGACGACGGCCAGCGCCAGCGGAACCCACGCCAGGCCGATGGCGCTCTCGATGGTCCAGGGCAGCTTGTGGGCGGCCAGCAGGTCCATCGCCGGCGCGCCCAATAGGCGGCTAAAGCCCGACGGCAAGATGAACTGAACCGCATCCGGCTGGAAGTAGACGGAGGTTCCGCTGCGGTTGAGGGCGAGCACCGGATTCCCCGACGCGCGCAGCGTGGCGACGAGGAACGGCCCGACAAGAACCCCGGTCAGGATCAGGAACAGCGCCTGCCGTTGCGCGAGGCCCGTCCGCCGGCCCGGCGGCGCCAGCCAGGCGACGGCCCCGAAGAACACAATCGCCAGCATCACCTGGATGAAGTGCCAGCCGCCGTGGAGTGTCGTCGCCAGAACGACGACGGCGGTCGCGGCCGCCCACCCCCGGCTCCGCGCCGGGTCCAGCGCGCGCCGCCACGTCAGCAGCGCCAGGGGCAGCAGGGCGATGAACACCTTGTCCATGTGAACGGGCAGGCCGCCGAGCACCATCGGCGCGGTCATCAGGACGACGGCGGTGAACAGGGCGACGAGGCGGTCTAGCCCCAGGTCCCGCGCCAGCAGATACATGCTCACGCCGGACAGCCACAGGGCCAGCAGCAGCGTGGCGTTGTACGCCGCCGCGAAACCGAAGCCCCAAAACGGCAACGCCAACAGCCCCAGCAGCGGGCCGGGGCTTTGCGTCAGCAAGGATGTGCCAAGGGGGTAATACAGAAGATCGGCGTAGAAGAAGGATTGGCGCCCGAGCAGCGCCTCTTTGGCGTGCCAGAGCACCCAGATGTTGAGGGGAACGTCCATCTCGCCATCGCTGAGGACCTGCGTCGTAAAGTCGCGGGCCAACGGCCACGACAGGGCGACGGCGAGGGCGAACAGGACGGCGAGCACGAGGAGCGTTGCAAGAAGCGGACGCACACCCCTCACCCCCTGCCCCTCTCCCGTTCTGGGAGAGGGGGGACGAGAAGCATGTTCTGGTTCCCCTTCTCCCCTCGTGGGAGAAGGGGGTAGGGGATGAGGGGGCAGAGTCCGCGCCTCGCCCACGCTAACCGTTCAGTACCTCGGCGATGCGGTCCAGCGCCTTGCAAATGTTCGGCAGCGAGTTGGCGTAGGACAGGCGCAGGTAGCCCTGGCCGTAGCGGCCGAACGCCGTCCCCGACAGGCAGGCAACGCCGCCCTTCTGCAACAGGTCGTCGGCCAGCTGCTCTGACGCGCGGCCGGTGCCTTCGATGTTGGGGAAGGCGTAGAACGCGCCCTGGGGCATCGCGCAGCGGACGCCGGGGATGTTGTTCAGCCCCTGGACGATGACGTTGCGCCGCTCCAGGAACGCCGCGTTCATCGCGTCCACGCTCTCCTGCGGCCCCGTCAGCGCCTCGATGCCGGCCACCTGGGTGAACGCGGCGGTACACGAGTTGGAGTTGATCATCAGCTGCGTGACGACCTCGGCGATGTCCGGCCGCATGACGCCGTAGCCGAGCCGCCAGCCGGTCATGGCGTACGTCTTGGAGAAGCCGTCGAGGATGATGGTGCGGTCCTGAAAGCCCGGTAGGGTGGCGATGCTGTGGTGTCCGCCGTCGTAGATGATGCGGCTGTAGATCTCGTCGGACAGGATGAGGATGTCCGGCCGGTCGGCGAGGATCTCCGCCAGCGTCTTGACATCCTGCTCCGTCATCACGCCGCCGGTCGGGTTGGCCGGCGAGTTGAGGATGATCATGCGCGTGCGCGGCGTGATGCTGTCACGGACGTGGTCGAGATCGAGGCGGAAGTCATTCTCGATAGTCAACGGCATCGGCACGGGCGTCGCGCCGGCGAAGTTGATCATCGACTCGTAGATGGGGAAGCCTGGGTTGGGGTACAGCACCTCGTTGCCGGCCTGCGTCAGGGCCAGCAGCGCGTAGAACATGACCGGCTTGCCGCCCGGCGTCACCACGACCATGTTCGGCTCGACGGCGATGCCCCGCGTGCGGCCGATGTACTCGGCGATGGCCTCGCGGAACTGGGGGATTCCCGCCGCCGGCGTATAGTGGGTGTAGCCGGACTGGAGCGCCCGCACACCCGCGTCAATGATGTTGGCGGGCGTATCGAAGTCCGGCTCGCCAATCTCCAGGTGAATCACTTCGCGGCCCTGCGCCTCCAGGGCCTTCGCCTTCGCCAGGACCTTGAACGCCGTCTCGGTCCCCAGCCGGCTCATTCGCTCGGCAGTTTGCATGCATCCTCCTCGATGACAGCAACAGCAAGAGTGATGGGATAAGTCCCGCCCCTAATTTTACTCAAATTCGTCGGCGGAGCGCGGCGCAACGTGCAGGGTGCGCTCGCCACTGTACGTGACCAGCCCCGGCCCGCCGCCCTTCAGCCGCCGCACCCGCCGCGCCTCCGTCACGTCCACCGCCACGCTCGTCGAGCCGCGCGACGCCGAGTAGTACGCCGCCAGGCTCGCCGCCGCCTCGACCGTTGTCTCCGGCGTGGCGCGGCCCTCGGTCTTGACGATGATGTGGGCGCCGGGGACGGCGCGGGCGTGCAGCCACAGATCGTGGCCGGTGGCGCGCTCGAACGTCACGTGTTCATTCTGGCGGCTGTTCCGCCCGACGAGGATGGTGAAGCCGTCCGGCGATGTGACCTCTATCGGCGGGGCAGGCCGCGCGCCGCCGCGTGTCGTCGGGCCGCGCTCGCCGACGAGGGCGGCGACCTGGGCGTGGACGGCGTCAATCTCCGGTCGGTTCTCGGCCAGCGCCAGGTCCGTAGCCAGCTGCCGCAGCGTCGCCAGGGCGATGTCTACGCTCTCGCGCCGCGCCTCGATGTCGGCGGCGGCCCGCTTCGACCGTTCGTAGTCGCGGAACATGCGCTGCGCGTTCTCCACCGCTGTCAGTGTCGGGTCGAGGGGGATCGTCAGCGGCCCGTCGCCCGTGTCGGGGATGGTCAGCTCGCGCGCGCCCGGCGGAACCGTCGCCGCGTAGGCCAGCAGCCACTCGCCCCACACCCGCCGCTGCTCGACGACATCCGGCGGCAGCACCTCGCGCTCCAGGGCGGCGCGCTGCCGCTCGGCCCGCTCCAGCGCGCCATCGAGAATCGCCTGCACCCGCCGCCGCGCCGCCGCGTAGGAGTCCCGCCCGACCTGGCTGCTGAAGTACGCCGCGATCGCGTCGCTCAGGCTCGGCGCCGGCTCGCCGCCCAGGTGGGTCAGGGCGTAGGGGGCGAACTCTACCACGGCGTCGTCCTCGCGCACCTGGCTCGGCGCCCACGCGCCGCTCACGAGCGGGCCGCAGATATCGCGCATGGCCGCCAGAATCGGCGACAGGCGCTCCACGTCGCCGACGTGCGCCTCGGCGTCGCCCAGGGCGCGATACGCGATTTCATGAGCCGCGAGGGGGCTGAGGCCGCGCAGGCCACCTAGCAGCGTCCGCCACAGGGGGCGGTCTGCCGTGGCTCCGGCCAGCAGCGACTCAAGCTGCGGCTCGGCGATTTCGTCCGGCGCGGGCCGCTCGATAGGCGGTGGTGGGATGTACGGCTGCCGGGGCAGGACGACGCGGGCGCGGGTCATCTCCGGCGTGATGCGGCGGATGCTGTCGCGGATGGTGTTCGACGGGTCGAGCAGGATGAGATTGCTGAGGCGGCCCATGATCTCGGCCACCAGCCGCGCCGGCCCCTCCGCGCCATCGAAGCCGAAGACGATGATGCGCTCCCAGCTCGGCGTCGAGATCGCGGTGAGTCGCGCGCCCTTGAGGTACTTGCGCAGCATCAGCAGGAACGGCGTCTCTTTCTCGACGCCGCGCCGCCCCTTCGCCTCCGTCAGGTGGACGCGCGCTGTCTGGGGGTCGGCCGAGAGGAGCAGGTACTCCCGCCGGCCGTGGTAGACTTCCAGCGCCACCGTCAGCGCATCCACCGGCACGACGGCCTGGACACGGCCGCCGACAAGGGGCGCGCGAAGCTCCTCGGCCAGCGCCGCCAGAGTCAAGGCATCGAGGGGCATCCGTCACTCCAGCGGAGCGGCGATTTCCACGCCCGTCGGCTCGACGGCCAGCTCCCTGACCGAGCCGCCGGGCATGAAGAATGACACCACGAGGCCGAGCGCCGTGGCGACGGCGGCAATCACGAACACCGGCTGGATGGCGAGGACGAGGATCTCGCGCAGCGGCTCCAGGGCCGACGGGGGGATGGTCTTGGAGGCGATGGGGTCGAGGAGCTGTTCCGGCGTGATGGACAGGCTGCCGCCGAGGCTCTGCATGCCGCCGAGCAGCAGCGCTGCCAGCACCGCGCCCATGATGCTGACGCCAATCGTGCCGCCGAGGCTGCGGCTGAAGGTCAGCGTGGAGGTCGTCGCGCCCATCTGCGACCGCGTCACGCGGTTCTGGGCGGCGATGAGCAGCGTCGTGACGGAGATGCCCATGCCGGCGCCGGCGAGGAATTGGGCGACGATCAGGTACGGGACCGGGGTATCAATGCTCAGGCGCGTCATCATGAACGCGCCGACGGTCATCGTCGTCATGCCCATCAGGAGGATGGGGCGGTAGCCGAGGCGCAGGATGAAGGGCGCGCCGAGCGTGCTGGAGATGACCCAGCCGATGATCTGCGGCGTCAGGATCAGGCCCGCCTCCGCCGGCGTCTTGCCGAGTACGGCCTGGGCGAACAACGGGATGAACGCCGAGCTGCCGAAGAGCGCGAACCCGGTCACGAAGCCCTGGCTCGAGGCGACATTGAACACGCGGTCGTGGAACAGCGTCAGCGGGATGAGCGGCTCTGGCGCGTGCCGCTCGATACGCAGGAAGAGGAGGAGTGACCCGGCGGCGACGATCAGCAGCAGCCCGGTCTGGGGCGACGCCCACGGCCACAGGTTGCCGCCTTCCATCACGGCGAGGAGCAGCGCCACGACGCTGAGGCTCAGGGTGAGCGCGCCGAGGTAGTCAATCTGCACGCGGTCGCGGCGCGGGGCCATCTCGGGCAGGCCGTACCAGACCATGCCCATCGCCAGCAAGCCCAGGGGAATGTTGATGTAGAACACCCAGCGCCACGAGGCATACTGCACCAGCAGCCCGCCGATGACCGGGCCGATCAGGCTCGCCACGCCCCACACGCCGGAGAACAGGCCCTGGACGCGGGTGCGCTGCTCGACGGTGAAGATGTCGCCGGCGATGGTGAAGGAGAGGGGCAGGAGCGCGCCCGCGCCGACGCCCTGGATGGCGCGGAAGATGATGAGCTGGGTCATGGACTGCGACAGGCCGCTGAGGGCCGAGCCGACGAGGAAGATCGCCATGCCGACGAGGAACACCGGCCGCCGCCCGTACAGGTCCGACAGCTTGCCGAAGATGGGCGTCATGACGGCGCTGGTGAGCGCGTACACCGAGAACACCCAGCCGTACTCGGCCAGCCCGCCGAGTTGGGATATGATGGTGGGCATGGCGGTGCTGACGACGGTCGCCTCGATGGCGGCGAGGGCCAGGCCCAACATGATAGACGCAGTCACTAGAATCAAACGCGAACGCGACACCCTAGAATACCCCCCTGTGAAATCACGGCTCTATCTGGAAACCTGCTGGAGCAAAATGCTTGTCGAACGTGAAGGCTCGAGCTATGTTTAGTCGCTCCATCACGGTGAACGAAATGCAATCCGTAAGCGAGTAGCGCTTATCGTCATGGCGCTGGAAATAGGCCCAGCCTTCAAAGAACAAGGCTTCGTCAATGTGAACAAGTTGTATCGAGGGGCTATGCAGCAGACTGCGGCCCACCTGGATCGCTTTCGCATGGTAGCCGCGGCTGTTGAAAAACGTGACGACTTCATCAAGGATGTATGATGTTGTCACCAGAGGGGGCAATGCGGCGCGTACTCCCTCCCAGTGCCGAGTGGCACTCTGGTAATTCTGATCGTTGCCGAGCTCCAGGGCAAGCCAGTAGCTTGTGTCCACGAAAACAGATCTCATGAGTCGTACAGATAGCGATCGTGATTCACAGAGGCGTCCTCAACGTCAATCATCACCGGGTCGGCGCCGAGTTCCCAAATCGGGTCGCCGTCTGTCACTGGCACAACCACGATGACGCTCTGTTCCTGGCGAATCTCCACCTCATCAACACCTTCGAACCACTGCTTCGGAATGAGCACACCCTGCTCGGTGACTTTCGCTCGCATAGTCTCCTCCAAGAGGACCCTCTGTATTCCGGGAATTATACCACGAAGGCTGTGAAAGACGGCGAAAGGCTGCAAAAGCACGGGTCAAGCCTGTTCCTTTGTTCGCGGTCCACCATCTCCTCGACCGCATGAGTCGCACTACTGTAGCAGCAGCAGCAGCATGATCATGTCGGTCAGGGCGAGGACGCGGTGCGTCAGGTTCGGCGTCATCTCGATGAGCGACCCCGGCCCGGCCTCGAACGTCTCGCCGCCCAGGCCCACCTCTGCCTTGCCCTGGAGCACCTGGATGATGGCGGCCTTCGCCGACGTATGCTCCGACAGTTCCTGCCCCGCGCCGAAGCTAAACACCACCGCCGTCACCTTGTCGGTGCGGGACACGGTGCGGCTCAGGATGCCGTCGGGAACGATGTTCACCATCGCGGCGACATCGGGCAGGTAGACAAAAGGCGCGTCTGGCATAGGACCTCACTTTCTAAGAGCAACGTCATCTTTATTGTTGCGCAAATGCGCGCGCGGCGGTATAATTCGCTGTGCCTAGCATAACCCGTACCAGGCCTAGAGAGCCTATGACCGAGAAGCCGACCGCGACCGCCACGATGCAGGACTACCTCAAAGCCCTGCTCCGTCTCGAAAAGAAGCAGTCGCCCGTCCCGACGTCCGCACTGGCCGACGCGCTCTCCGTGTCGCCCTCCGCCGTGACGGCCATGTCGTGCAAGCTGCACGTCGCCGGTCTGGTGCGCTACGCCGCCTATCATGGCATGGCGCTCACCGATCACGGACGCGGGGAGGCGCTGCGGGTGATGCGGGCGCACCGCCTGGCCGAGGTCATGATGGTACAGTGGATGGGCTACGGCTGGGAGGAGGTGGACGAGGAGGCCGACCGGCTGGAACACGTCCTCTCGCCCGACTTCGTGGATCGCCTCGAGGCCCAGCTCGGCTACCCCAAGACCTGCCCCCACGGCGACCCGATCCCCGGCCCCAACGGGGAGATGCCCGACATCGCCGAGGTGCCGCTGGCCTCGCTCACCCCGGGCCAGTCGGCGGTCGTCTACCGCGTCGCCTCCCACAACCCGGCCTTGCTAGTCCACTTGCGCGACCTGCAACTCGTGCCGGGCGCCCGCGTCGAGCTGCGCGAGATCGCGCCGTTCGACGGGCCGCTCACCGTGCGCGTGGACAACGTCGAGCGCAGCATTGGCCGCGCCGTCGCCCAATCCGTCCACCTCCACCGCGCCACCCTCGAACCCCATTGAGGGCCTTCCCCTTTGCGTCTTTGCGCCTTTGCGTTCCCTTTCTCTTAGTTCGCCCCCACCGGACGAATGGTCGGCGCTTCGCGCGTGCCGGCGACGAGGGCGCGGCCCACGAACGGCGCGGCGCGCAGCAGCCGCAGACCCACCGCCAGCGTGCGCGGCTGGAACATGAGCGGCTGCAACACCCGCCCCAGCCGCAGCCGCCGCCCAAAGCGCGCCCGCCAGCGCCGCGTGTACTCCCCCTCTAGCTCCGCCCGCGACAGCGTCCCATCGAGATAGGCCAGGGCCAGCGGCGCGGCCATTTCCGCTGCCGCCAGGGCCATCGCCATGCCGTTGCCGGCCAGCGGGCTAATCAGCCCGGCCGCGTCGCCGAGCAGCAGGACGCCATCCACCACTTGCTCCTTCGGCGTGAAAGGAATCTGGCTGATGGCGATGAAACGCGAGTGGATGCGCTCTGCCCCCGCGAGCCACGCGCCCAGCGCCGGATTCGTTGGTAGGACGGCGCGGGCGAATGCGTCCGGGTCGCCGCCGTGCGCCCGCAGCAGGCGCGTCTCGGCCAGCAGGCACAGGTTGACCTTGCCGCCCTCCACATCCGCCAGCCCGCAGTAGCCGCCGTCGAACGTGTGCAGCTCGACGCGCGGCCCGATGCGCGGGCCGTGGTAGTGCGCCTTCAGCGCGAACGTCGCGTGATCCCGGTACAGGAAGCGGCGGGCCAGGGTACGATCCAGCGGCGAGCGCTTGCCCCACGCGCCTAGCACGAGCCGCGCCGCCGTCTCGCGTGTCTCGCCGTCGCGCAGGCGGTAGGTGACCCGCTGCGCGCCGTCCGCCGCCGTGACGACATTGGTCACCCGCGCCGGCGCGAGCGTGGCGGCCCCAGCGGCGGCGGCGTTCTCGAACAGCAGAGCATCCAGCGCCCGCCGGCTGAGGCCGAGGGCCGGCGCGGGCAGATGGCTCGTCCACGTCGCGCCGCCCGGCGAGGTGACACGCGCCGCCGTCATCCGGCCTGGCCCGGCGGCGGCGACGGCGGCCGACGCGCCGAGGCGCTCGATCATTGGCGCGGACTCCGGGGACAGGAACTCGCCGCACATGCGGTCGTGGGGGAAGGCGTCGGCTTCGAGCAGCAGGACGCGCGCGCCGGCCCGCGCCAGGTGGGTGGCGGCGGCGCTGCCAGCCACGCCCGCGCCGACGACGATGATGTCGAAGGGGCCGTCGGCCGCGGCCGCGTCACTCGTGGGGTGCGCCCACGTCGGCGTCAATGATCTGGAAGTCGAAGGCATTGATGACCTCGGTTTTGCCGTATGCGCTCCGCGTCGGCAGGCGCGGGTTGTAGCGGTGCATGTGGCCGTGGACGAAATAGCGCGGCTCGAAGCGGTCCAACAGCCAGCGCAGCGCCACGAACCCCTGATGGGCGTAGTCTGGGCCGTCGTTGAGGCCGGCGGCGGGCGAGTGGGTGAGCAGGAAGTCGAGGCGGCGGCGCTGCCGCGTGGCCCAGGCGATGCGGACGGCCAGTCGCAGCGCCTGCTCCCACATTCTGTTCTGGGAGTATTGGAAGGGCTTGCCGGGGTTGTAGGCGATGGAGCCGCTCAGCCCCGCGACCAGCACACCGCCAATCTCGACCACGCGGTTAGCGCCGTAGACCCAGCCGCGTGGGGCGCTCACCGGCTCGCCGAACTCGTCCCACGTCAGCGGTCGGTCGTGGTTGCCCGCGACGAACACGCAGTTGCAGCTAAACTTGTCGGCGAGGAAGGTCAGGTACGAGTAGGGGAGATCGCCCGCGCCCAGGAGCAGGTCTACCACGCCCGTGCGCTCGTGGGCATCCGGCGCTTCCAGGCGGCGGTCAACGCGGTCCGCCACGGCGAGGACCCGCATCAGGCGCTATGAGACCCCGACTTGCGCTCGAGCCGCGCCAGCCGGTGGCGCAGGTCGGCCAGCGTGGCGGCCTGGGACAGGCTGCCGTCGCGTAGGCCGGTCGTCTCCACCAGGCCAATCGCCCGCCGCACGACATCCATCGCCGCCCCATAGTCGCGCCGCCGATGCTCATAGAACTTCGCCAGCTCGAGGTAGGGGTACAGCCGCCGCGTCGTCCCGGCCTCGACGGCCGCCGCCCACCCCGCGACCGCCTCATCCCACGCCCCTTGCCGCTTGCACAGCGCGCCGTAGCGCTCCTTCGCCTGCTCGTGCAGCTCTGGCGGGAGCGCCGTCGCCATTGCGCGTTGGTAGGCCTGGCCGGCCAGCGCCTCGTCACCGACCGCCTCGTAGACGATGGCCAGGCTCAGCCAATCGGCGCCGTGGCACACGCCGCAGCCGTCGGGGTCGTCCAGGATGGCGCTCATGCGCGCCAGCAGCGCGGCCATGGTCACGATGTCCAGGGCGTTGTGGTAGAAGACGCGCTCCAGGCGCTCGACGCGGCCGGTGCGCACGTAGTCGAAGTAGAGGTAGGGGATGATCATGCCCGGTACGTCGTCCACGCGCTCGACGCCGAGGATGCCACGCTCTAGCGAGCCGAGGGCGCAGCTGCCCAGGCGCGCGCGCCACAGGCGGCGGGCAGGCAGCAGCAGGTCCAGGTGGGGCGCGTCGGCCAGCGGGGCGCGGCGCCGTTGCAGGCGGAAGCGTGTCGTCAGCAGGGGCATGTCGAAGGAGCGCCCGTTGAACGTCACGACCGCCTCGTAGCCGGCGACGGCGTCGGACAGGGCGTGGAGCAGCGCCGGCTCGGCGCCGGGGTCGCGCATGAAGAACTGGCGCACGCGGAAGGCGTCGCCCTCGAATGTCCCGATGCCGACCAGGAACGCGAACGTGCCTGTGCCGCCGCTCAACCCGGTCGTCTCCACGTCGAGGAACACGGCGCGGCGCAGGTCCACGCGGCCGAGGGCGTCGTCCCGCAGCAGGCGCGGCAGGAGCGCGGCCAGCGGCAGCGGCGCGCCGACCGGCAGGCCGCCGTGCTCGGCGTAGCGCGTCTCGGCGACGAAGCACGCGCCGTGGGGCGTCTCGATGTCGCGGCCGACGACGACCTCGGCGATGTCGTGGCGGCGGCGGATCGGGCGCGGAGGGGCGGGCGCGTCGGGCGACGCGGCGGAGAATACCTCCGCGCCGGGGCGGACCCCCAGGCCGCGCAGGCGCTCCAGGCGGTCGCGCATGCTCATCGGCTCGCCGCTCACGACGGCTCGCCCATGAGCGTGGCGGCCAGGCGCAGCGCCCACGCCTTCGCCTGCGGGTCGGCGTCGGTGGTCGGCCCGATGCAGCCGGGGCAGCCCTGCGGACACGCGCACGCAGCGATCAGGTCGCGGGCATCGGCCATGAGATGCGCGTGGCGCTCGTAGAGGGCGGCCGCAAAGCCGAGGCCGGCCGGTATCTGCTCGTAGATGGTCAGCGTCGGCAGCCCCGTGCCGACGGCCTTTACCTCCGACAGCACCCCCAGGTCGCGCGGGTCGCACATGAGGTACAGTGGCGCGAGGTTACCCAGGACGTGGGCCAGCCCGCTCAGCACGCCGCGTACCACCTGGCGCTCCTCGGCGCGGCGGTGGCAGGACGGGCAGAGCGTGACGAGATTCTCCAGGCGGTTGGCGACCAGGTCGTGGCGGTTGTGGCCGCGCGCGTAGCCGAAGGAGCGGAACGGCTGGAGGTGATGCACGTCATGCCCGCGCCCCGGCCGCTCCGGCGCGCCGCACGCCCGGCAGCGGTAGCCGTCGCGCGTTCGCGCCTTGTCGCGCTGCGCCGCCCAGGTCGGCCCGTAGTCGTTGGGGTCGAAGCGCCACCAGCCCTCGGTGCGGAAGCGGTCAATTGTGGCCTCGTCCAGTTGGAGCCAATACGCCGTCGTCAGCATCGTCTGGGCCGGCAGGTCCACCTCGCCCCACCCCAGCGTCTCGCCCGTCGTAAAGCGCACCTGCCGGTAGCCGGTCGTCTTCGACGTGACCTCGACCTCGCCGTGGGCGATGGCCCCACCCGGCACACCCCGCCGCTCGCTCTCGCTGACGATCTCCACGTCCACCGACCCCATGCCGTCGGTGTAGTAGTCCACGGCCACCGGGCGCACGAACGCCCGCCCCGCCTCCCACTCCAGCCGCTCGACGTGGTACATCGCGCCGTCGTGGAGGTAGATGGCCCCGGCGTGGACCATGCCCGGCGCGCTCGCGCGGTCCACCTCGCCGATGGTGCGCGGCGCCGCGGTCTCATCGAGGATGACGACGCGGTCGGCGCCAGCGGTGCGCAGGCCCACGGCTTCGGCCGGGTACGCCTCGGCCAGCCAGTGCCATCGCCCACCGCTACGGTAGACCTCGCCCGTGTCCGCCAGGAACGCCAGGATGTCCTGGGTGAGTTGGACGCGGGCCTGTCCCTCACCCCCACCAACCCCCGCCTCGCCCCGCTCGGCTCCCCCTTCCTCCCCCACCTGTGGGGGGAGGAAGGGGGGTGGGGGGATGGAGGAGGGGTCCCGTGGCTCGGCTTCAGCCGACGGCATATTTAGGGGAGCAACGGCCAGAAGGGGGTGAGGGACAGGCTCTCCGAACGCTTCGTCCGCCGCGAAGGGCAGCTCGAACGCGGCGCAGCGGATATGGTCGGTCAGGATAAGGGCGTTGTCGGGGTTGACGAGGGCGTGTTCCGGCGACGGCGTCGCGCCGTCCTCGCCGCCCAGGATATACTCCGGGTGCGCCACAAGGTATTGGTCCAGCGGCAGGCCCCGCGCCACGAGCATCGCCGCCGCGAGACTCCCGCGCCGCCCGGCGCGGCCCGCCTGCTGCCACGTGCTGGCGATGGCGCCGGGGTAGCCGGCGATGATGACCGCGTCCAGCCCGCCGATGTCCACGCCCAATTCCAGAGCGTTGGTGCTGACGACGCCGCGCACCGAGCCGTCGCGCAGCCCCGCCTCCGTGGCGCGGCGCTCCTGGGGCAGGTAGCCGCTGCGATAGCCGCGCACCCGCGCCCCGGCCCCGTTCTGGAGGCTGTGCAGGATGACCTCTGTCGTCAGGCGGCTGCCGGCGAACACGGCGGTCTGCACGTCCTCAGCAAGGCAGCGGCGGGCGATGCTGGTCGCTTCGGCGGCGGCGGAGCGGCGGATGCCCAGGCGGGCGTCCACGATGGGCGGGTTGATGAGGATGAAGTGGCGTTCGCTGCGCGGCGCGCCGTCGTCGTCCACGAGGGTCACCGGCGCTTCGACCAGCCGTTCCGCCAGGTCGGCCGGGTTGGCGATGGTCGCCGAGGACAGGATGAAGTGCGGGCTGGCGCCGTGCCACGCCGCGATGCGCCGCAGCCGCCGCAACACGTTGGCGACGTGGCTGCCGAAGACGCCGCGATAGGTGTGCATCTCGTCCAGGACGACGACGCGCAGCCCCTCGAACAGCTCGGCCCAGCGGGTGTGGTGCGGCAGGATGCCGGTGTGCAGCATGTCGGGGTTGGTGACGATGACGCGGGCGCTCTTGCGGACGCGGGAGCGCGCCGAGGTCGGCGTGTCGCCGTCGTAGGTCGCCGCGCCGACGGGGGCGTCTAGCGTCGCTTGCCAGCGGCCCAACTCGGTGACCTGGTCCTGGGCCAGCGCCTTGGTCGGGAAGAGGTACAGGGCGCGGGCCGCCGGGTCGCTCAGGAGGGCCTGGAGGACGGGCAGGTTGTAGCACAGCGTCTTGCCGGAGGCCGTGGGCGTGACGATGCAGACGTTCTCGCCCCGCAGAGCCGCTGTCACGGCCTGGGCCTGGTGAGTGTACAGGGCCGTGATGCCGCGTCGGTGCAGACCCTCGGTGAGGGCCGGGTGCAGCGCCGCCGGCATAGGCGCGCGCCGAGCAGGGCGCTCCGGGAAGTGCCGCCATGCGGCAACCTGGGCGCTGTACGCGGCGCGTAGTTCAGACAGGACTTCCGACAGCGGCACGGGCAGCCTCGCCAGACGAGGAGATAGGGTTGCTTGGTCGAAAGTCTAGCCGGTGTAGCTCAAATGTGCAAGCCCTTCGTGCGTCTGCTGAGAACGACTGAAGTCGTCACTACATTTTCACCCTCGCTAATCCGCCGGGGCGGTGTCCCACCACTTCGACAGACGGTTGGTGCTGCGCGTCGGCTCGCCCACGTAGTGCGAGACGTCGTTGAACAGCATCAGGCGCGCGCGCACCGGGTCCTTGAAGTCGAGGATGTTGAGGCAGCACGGCTGCATGTCCAGCCGGTCGCGGTAGCCGCGCGGGTCGAAGCCGAGCAGGCTGCTGATGAGCAGGCGAATGGTGGCCTTGTGGGAGACGACGGCCACGTTCCCGCTCGGCCACGCGGCGACAAGCTCGCGAATGACCGGCAGCGCGCGGGCGAGCACGCTGACTCCGGACTCGCCACCGCCGGGGGCGAAGGTGAACGGATCCTCGGACCAGGCAGCGTACTCGCCGGCGTACTTCGTCTCGACCTCGCTGCGCAGCAGGCCCTCCCAGTGGCCGTGGTCAATCTCCTTCAGCGCCGGATTAGGCGACGGCATGAAGCCGTGGGGGCGGGCGATGATCTCGGCGGTCTCGATGGTGCGCCGCATCGGGCTACAGTAGATGGCCGCCAGCGGCTCATCGGCCAGGCGCGCCGACAGGGCCTCGGCCTGTCGCCGACCCTCGTCGGAGATGTCAATGTCAATGGAGCCGGAGAAACGGTCCTCGGCGCTGGCCGGCGTCGCGCCGTGGCGGATGAGATACAGGCGGGTGGTCACAAGGGTCTCCTTAAGCACTATGTCTCGCTAGACATTTGCACATCAGCAGCAGTTGGAAGCGGAATGCCGTCGTGGGCGATATTCTGGTAGAGGGAGAAACCTTCTTCGGCCATGTGCTGCCAACGCTCAATGCCGATAACGCGGGCGTCAATAAGCACGTCATAGTCCACGCCAATGTCGGAAGCGATGCCGCTGATGGTGTGTTTGAACTGCCACGCATCCGTGTCGGCGATCAGCAGGACGTCAATATCCGAGTCGCGCTCGCTGTCACCACGCGCCTTTGACCCGAACAACAGCACATCCAGGATATGCGTTCCACAGCTAGTCCAGACGCGATCTAGGAATGCACGCACAGCCTCTTGCTCACTTTGCCCAAGATGCGCATCGAGACTAGTATTCATAACAACCCCTCTTGCCCAAGATACGCGACGATCCGGGCGACGAATTGCTGAGCGTCATTCAAATCAGCTTGCGCTCGGTCAGCCTCGATAGCTTCATCCACCTCATAATCGGCAACATGGCGGTCATCCATCAGACGTCCGTAGATACGGCTATACTCGTCTTCTATACGTCCCGTCTTGATGAAATGTTGGCGAAATAGACTGATGACGCCACTGTGTTTACCCGGCGTCGCTTGCTCCGTCGCCAACAACGCGCTCGTCGCATAGAAGACGGCGTAGTAGGCTCGGTTGACGGCCGAATCATAGAAGGCGTCTTCAAGATTCCGCTGTGCCACCTTCAGCATACTTTGCGCGTGCTGGATGTAGAGTTCAACCTCTCGCCGACGGGCGTTTTCCTTATCAGTCACAGTGGTTGCTCAACTGAAAGGCGAATCGCCATTTTCAGTCCAGGGCTTGCCCGACCGAGGTCAAGTTGCCATGATGAAGGTACGCCACAGTCTGCGGGCCTTCGGGGAGGACGGCGATGCGGGCGTCGGGGCCGTAACGATCCAGCAGGCTCGCCACCGTCGCCGCGATGTCGCGGCAGGGAATGAACAGCGCCTCGGCGATCTGCTCGTCCGTCAGGCCGTCGCTGTAGACGTAGACGTCGGCCTTGAGCTGGATGATGGCCTGGAGCTGCACCTGCCACTGGTCGTGCTCGCTGAACCCCGGCGCCGCCACCATGTCCAGCACGCCCTGGGGCGAGCCGCCCCGCCGTAGCAGCTCGGCGTACTTGCCGTGGTTCGGCACGCCGTCCTCGCAGCCGGCGGCCATGATGATCGCCCCGCCCTCCCGCACAATCCGCGCCGCCGCGCTCATCCCCTTAACCGTCTGATAGAGATTCTGATCCAGGGGATAGCCGCTGTTCGTCGTGATGACGATGTCGAAGAGGTCGTCTACCGCGACCATGTTATGCGCGCGGACAGACTCGCAGCCAACGCGGTGCGCCTCAAGCAGGTCCCCGGCGAACACGCCCGTGATCTCGTGCTGCGCGTTTAGGGTCACGTTGAGGAGGAACGTTGGGTTCGTCCTTTGAGCCACCTCGGCCATCTCCCGCCATATGGGGTTCTTGTCCAGCTCGGCCCAGGTTGCGTTGGCGTCGGCGATCATGGCGTAGCCGTGGTTGGTGAAGACGCTCTCCCAGCCGGATAGCGCCGGCAGGACGGCTTTCGGCCCGCCGCTGTACCCGGCGAAGAAGTGCGGCTCGATGAAGCCGGTCAGGATACGAACATCCGCGTCCATGTAGGCGCGGTTGATGCGCACCGGGTGGCCGCGCGCGGTCGCGCCGAGCGGCACAAGGTTGGCCTCGTCGAAGGCATCATGCTGAAGGCAGCGGTAATTGTCGAAGACGACGTCGCCGAGCAGCCGACGCAACTCGTCGGGCGTCTGCCGGCGGTGCGTGCCGAGGGCGTTGAGGAGGGTGATGTCGTCGCGGCGCACGCCGGCCGATTCGAGTTCGGCAATTAACACAGGGAGGATGCGGTCGTTGGGGGTGGCGCGGGTAATGTCGCTGTGAGTAATGACGACCCGGTCGCCCGGTTTCACTTTGGCGGCAAGGGGCGGCGAGCCAATGGGGCGCCGAAGGGCCGCACGCAGCGCCTCGGCTTCGTCGGTAACACCTGGTACCCACGGCGACACAATGACATGGGTAGTCGCCGGAAGGTCCACCGTCAGGCCGTCGCGTCCGTACGCCAGTTGTACGCGCATGTCCCCTCCAACCCGCTCGCTCTTCACTGAACCTGATTATAGCTCAATCGAGTTGGATGCACCAGGCACGGAACCACGGGCAGGCACGGGGCCTGCCCGCACAAACGAGCGCGTTGTCAATCGCAGGAGCGGTTCTCGCTAGACAGGACGGTCGAAGGCATGGGTGACTTTCCAATTGGGGGCCGCCGAGGGAGTTATGCGACGTGGTCCGCCGCCAGTTCCAGCAGGCCCAGTTCGAGCCAGCGCCGCACAACGTCGAGAGCAGCGCCGAGGACATCGTGCGGCTCCTGGCCGGTTTCGCGCGCCGCCTGCACGATGAGCGGGCCAAGCTGCCGCTCGCCGTCGAACGCCATCAGCAGGCGCAGCGCCAACTCATCCAGCGGCCCCTCGAACCGCAGCCCGCGCGACATCTCGACGCGCATGCTTTCGACCTGCCACGTCCCGCCCTCGTAGATGAGAGCCTGGTGCAGGCGCTCGTCGGTCGGCGCGAGCACCGCGTCGAGCAGCGCGGCGGCGTCGGGCAGGCTCCGCAGATAATCCTGCGCCGCGAACATGCGCGTGAGGTGGTCGCCGGCCGAGCCGGTGCTATCTCGGGGCAGGGACTCGGCGTAGAGCCAGTGCGGCCCATCGGAGCGCCGAAGGATCACCGCGCCGCCGCTGATGGCCTCGATGCCCAGCTCGGCGTAGTAGGCCAGCCACTCGTCGAGCAGGCGCGCCATCGCCGTCTCATCGGGCGGAAGCGGCTGCCGCACCCACGTGGCGGCATAGTCCAGCGGCGTGGCCGTGTGGTGGCGCAGCACGATGGCGTCGCAGCCCGTATCGGCCACCCAATCGGCGAGGGGCGCCGCCCAGTCGTCCCCCGGCGCGTGGACCCAGTCGCACAGCACCGTCGCGTAGCCGCCTGGCCGCAGGTAGCGGCCGGCCTGGCCGACGACGAGGCGGCTGACGGCGTCGCCGCGCAAGCCCGCGTCGCGGAAGATGTAGTCGTTGCGCGGCGAGATGACGTAGGGCGGATTACAGGTGATGAGGTCGAACTGCTCGCCCTGCACCGGCTCGAACAGGCTGCCGAGGCGGCACGCGACGTTCGAGACGCCGTTGAGCGCGGCGTTGAAGAGGGTCATGTTCAGGGCGCGGGGGCTGACGTCGGTCGCAATCACCTCGGCGCAGTGGCGGCTGGCGAGGAGCGCCTGCACCCCGCAGCCCGTGCCGAGGTCGAGGGCGCGGCCCGACGGCCGCACCGTGAGCGTCGCCAGCGTGATGGAGCTATTGTTGACGCCGGTGACGTGGTCGGGGCGGAGCGCCGCGCCGACGAGGTAGCGGTCGCACACGAGGTACAGGTCGCGGAAGACCATGAGCCGGTAGGGGGAGACGAGGCTGCCGCCGTCGGCGTGCGCCAGCCCCAACGCGACCAGGTCCGCCGGCGTCAGGGGCGCGAGAGCCTCCGCCAGGGCGTCGCGCTCGACGGGGACGCCGAGCAGGAAGAGCCGGATGAGGTGGTGCAGGGGCGCATTAGTCAGGCGGCGCAGGTAGATGGGGATCTCGACGCGGCGGAAGGGCGCGCCCTCCTCCTCGCCCAGCGCCGCGAGCAGCCCGTCGGGCGTGTAGTTGTGGCGGCGCAGAACGTCGCCGAGCGCCCGGATGCGCGGCGGGTCGCTCACGTCCAGCGGATGC
This sequence comes from Anaerolineae bacterium, assembly GCA_046328535.1. Taxonomy (GTDB): domain Bacteria; phylum Chloroflexota; class Anaerolineae; order Epilineales; family JAHCIE01; genus JBDHWG01. The sequence goes on along the minus strand of JAXLWJ010000053.1, from coordinate 759 downwards.
TCGTCGGTCCCTGCCCCTCTCTGCTGCATAGCGCCATCCTTGTGTCGCCGTCCAGCGCAGTCGAACTCGCGGGGAGCATAGTATACGCCATTACAGGAGTGTTACAAGTGGCGCGCATCGCGCCCCGAGGGGGCAACAGCGATTGACAGGCGCGGCGCGTTCGGTGTACATTAGCTGACACACCAACTACCGCAGCCGCATGACATCTGCTATGAATGTTGGTTCGGGTTTCAATCGGCGGCGACGGCGGGCGACAACGATGCCGTGCCTTGCGGAGAGCCGACTGTAAGTCGGCGCTACCGGAGGTCGGAACGCAACTTTCATCCGTGGGATGCCCCGCAGGCGGCAGCAGCGTAGAGGCGCGCTATAGCGCGTCTCTACCACTTCACGCCCTGCTGTCATGCTGAGCGAAGCGAAGCATCTGGGCCGCCGCAGTCCAGACCCCTCCTTCGTCGGGGTGACATTCGGAAGTTTCTTCTGTTGGCGCATGCCGTCACGGGCATGGCAGTCTCGTAGTCAAGAACGAATGGAGAGCAAGCATGGCGCAAACAAGTGTGTCCGATCCAACCTATCTAGAGCGGCTAGAGCCAATCGTGACCGATGTCATCGCCCCCCTGGCCGTGGAGATTGACCGCACGGGCGAGTTCCCGAGCGCGGCCATGCGGGCGCTGGGGGAGGCCGGGCTGCTCGGCCTGGTCAGCGCGACGGATGTCGGCGGCATGGGGCAGGGACACCGCGCGGCGGCCCTGGTCATGGAGC
>JAXLWJ010000052.1:0-27401 GCA_046328535.1 Anaerolineae bacterium | reverse complement strand
TGGCGCGAGACAAGCTCCAGGGCGTCCACGCCGAACCGCTGGCGGACGACGGTGGGGAACTGGTCGAAGGCGAACTCGCGGTTGATGTAGTGGCGCACCGACCACGAGGAAACAGCGATCTTCATGATGACAGAGGGTCCTTTCGCAAGCAAAAATCAGCGGATGACACCGCCCGTCACGCGGGCGACGAGGGACTCGACTTCATCCGGCGTGGTGTCTACCATGTCGCCGAACTGGCTTAGGGCGAGGGCGGCCAGGACGACGCCGTAGCGCAGGCCCTGGGCCAGGCTGCCGTTCAGCCAGCCGTGCAACACGCCGGCGGCCAGGGCGTCGCCCGCGCCCAGGCGGTCTACGATGTGGACGGGCAGCGCCTGATCGGACAGCATCTGCGCGCCATCCCACGCTCTGGCCCCCTGATCGCCGCAGGAGACGACGACGTTCCGCACGCCGGTGCGCTCGACGAGCTGCATGACCGTCTCCTCCGTCGTCCCCTTGCACTCGAAGACGCGCCGGGCGTCAATCTGGCTGCACAGCAGCAGGTCGGCGCCGCGGATCAGCGGCTCCAGGACTTCCCGCGCTTTGGCCTCCGTCCACAGCTTCTGCCGATAGTTCACATCGAAGCTGACCTTGACCCCGGCGGCGCGGGCCTGGGCGATGGTTTGCTCAGTGATGGCGCGGCACGAGGGCGACAGGGCCGGGGTGATGCCGGAGATGTGGATGACGCGGGTGTTGAGGAACGCCGGCCAGTTGATCTGATCGGGGCGCAGCTTTGAAATGCACGAGTCGGCGCGGTCGTAGACGACCTGGATCGGGCGCGGGGGGGCGGAGAACTCGACATAGTACGTGCCGACGCGGCCCGTCGAGGACCAGACGACGCCGTCGAGGTTGACGCCCGCCCCTTGCAGGTGGTTGGCGATGATGCGGCCGAGCGGGTTCGTCGGTAGGGCGCTGACCCACGCCGTGCGCCGGCCGAGCCGCGCGAGGGCGTAGGCGACGTTGCCCTCGGAGCCGCCGGGGGCGACGTCCAGGCGGTGGGTGGTTTCGAGACGCCGGCCGACGGGGACACTCAGCCGCAGCATGACCTCGCCAATTCCCGTGACATCGTGGCGAGGCTCAGGCATGGGCGTCCTCCCACGCGGCCCGCAACTTCCGGGCGCGGTCGGTGATGTCGTCGAGGGTCTGGCTCGCGCCGGCGACCAGGGAACTGCCGACGCCGACCGCGACGGCCCCGGCGCGCACGAATGCGCCCAGCGTGTCCGATGAGACGCCGCCCGTCGGGACGAAATCCACGTCGTTGAGCGGGGCGCGCAGCGCCTTGAGGTACGCGGGACCGACGACGTCGGAGGGGAACAGCTTGAGCATACGGCAGCCGGCGGCGAAGGCATCCTGGGCCTCGGTGGCCGTGAAGATGCCGGGCACGTGCAGGATGTCCTCCGCCAGGGCGCGGGTGACGGTGGGCAGGTTGAAGTTGGGCGCGACGGTGAACTGCGCGCCCGCGTCCGTCGCCGCATCCCACTGCTCTGGGGTGCGGACAGTGCCAGCGCCGACAAGGAGACGACCGGCGAAACGCTCCCGCAGCCTGGGGATGGCGTCGAGGGCGCCGGCGCTGTTCAGCGTGACCTCGACGATGGTGACGCCGCCCGCCAGCAGCGCATCGCCCGTGTCGAGGATGCGCGGCAGGGGATAGTCGCCGCGGATGATGGCGATGATGCCATCCTGTTTGATTGTACGTGCCGCCTCTGCAGTCGTCATGCGAGTCTCCTGTGGGGTATCTGCGCGCCATTGTACACCCGCCGCGTGCGCCGGGCAAAGTTGGAGTAGCGGCGGTGAATTGACACAACGTGCTGTTGGCGCTATCGTTGTCGGGACGACGATTCACCGGCGAGGAGTATATGCTAGGCCCATACATCCATGAAGGCGAGCTGACGCTCGGCCCCATCGGCCCCGAGCACCTGGATAACTATTGCGCCTGGTTCGCCGACCAGGAGGTGACGCGCTACCTGCTCATGACCCTGCCGCCGGCGCTGAAGCAGGAGCAGGAGTGGTTCGAGCGCATGACGACGAGTGAGCGGGTCGTCTACTGGGGCATCTTCGTGGACGGCGCTCACGTTGGTGCGACATCGCTGGAGGGGATCAACTGGCAGCATCGCAACGCCTCCAGCGGCACCATCATCGGCGACAAGCGTTACTGGCGGCGCGGCGTCGGCTCGGCGGCGATGCGTCTGCGCACGCACTACGCCTTCCACCAGCTCGGCCTGGAGAAGCTGAAGTCGTCGGCGTTCGCCGAGAACAGCGGCAGCCGCCGCAGCCTGGAGAAGGCGGGCTACGGGCAGAGTGGTATCGAGCGCCGCGAGATTTTCCGCGCGGGCCGCTGGCACGACATCATCCAGTACGAGCTGCTGCGCGAGGACTGGCTGCGGCTGTGGGGGCAATGACCGAGATTATCCGCTCGGTATTTGGCGCCGCCGCTCTCTAAAGTCAGGCCACCGCCTGCGCTGATGGCTGAACGGTCGTGCCGGCCTCGTATAGGAATTCGGGGGCGAAGTCGGCGCCGTTCGGCCACTCCACCGTGCCTGTGTCCGGGTTGACCGCCACTTGGGCGAAGAAGCGAGGATCTTTCAGCGGCTCAAACACTTCGCCATATAGCTCGTTGGCGAGGTCAACATCTTTGACTGCCCCATCATTAAAGATCAGCCGCACCCTATAGTTGCCCAGATACGAGACGTTTACAACATGCAAGAACATGCCCACCTCCCTAGGAAAGCGGTGCGATTCTCTCGAACGGTTGTCGTTCGCGCCCGCGTTTCCAATTCTGCATCAATTCCTCTCGATGCATGTCCACCCACTCAAATAGCATTCGAATCGCTCGGCCTGACATCCTGCCTTGTACGATGCCTGTCTCGATCTCGAAGAGGATTTCCTGGTTCTGGTACCGCGCATGGAAATGCGGCGGGTCGTGATCGTTGTAGTTCATGAAGATAATGATGCCATAGAACCGTGACACTTCGGGCATGTGTTTCCCCAATTTTAGACTATGGTCTGGGAAGAAGCCAACCTCTTTCCAGCCGCTTTGCGCTCATTGGCCCGCTCACTTCCTGACTCATCCTCTTCAGAGGCAACTTGTCCGACAACTACTTGCGGTTGATACCAGTTGACCCTGGTCACGTACCGGCTCAACAGCGAATCGAAAAGATGCTCTTCGCACTCCAGGAACGTCATCCTGGAATTTCCCTGCAAGTGATGACCTGGGACGAGATCGAGTTTGTAGACCAAGGGGCCAACTTTGAGATTGTCTCGTGCCCCTGCTGTGGCCGCGAGCTAGATGTCACATGGTGGGGTGGGCAGATGAGCCTATCTTATCAGGCTTCTCACTTTCGTGACCGAGCAGTCGAAACTCCCTGCTGCGGATGCCAGACCGATCTGAATGATCTGCGCTACTCGTGGCCCGCCGGCTTCGCGCGCTTCATGCTGGAGTTCCCGAATTTGGAGGGCGATCTCAGCGACGAGGACCTGAGTCTCATTTCCAACGCGCTCGCGGCTCAGCTTCGGAAGATCTGGGCGCGGTACTGATAAGACTGAGAACAGCCTCACGCGCTCAGCCGCAATACCTCCCCTGCCCGCTGCGCGATGTACTGGCCGATGGCGAGGGAGGCGGTGGCGGCGGGGGACGGCGCGTTGAGGACGTGCAGCGATAGCGGCGTCTCGGCGAAGGCGAAGTCGTCCACCAGCGTCCCCTGCGGCGTCACCGCCTGCGCGCGCACGCCCGCGCCGCCGCGCACCACGTCGTCCGGCCGGAGCGCGGGGACGAGGCGCTGGAGCGCCCGCACGAACTCGCCCTTGCTGAACGAGCGGTAGACCTCGTAGATGCCGGTGCGCCACCAGCGCGCCGCCATGCGCCAGAACCCCCCGAACGCGACGGTCTCGGCCAGCTCGCCCGGCCGCAGCGTCGTCATGCGGTAGCCCTCCCGCGCCAGGGCGAGGACGGCGTTCGGCCCGGCCTCGACGTGGCCGTCGAGGGTGCGGGTGAAGTGGACGCCGAGGAACGGCAGGGCCGGGTCCACGACGGGGTAGATCATGCCGCGCACCAGGTGGGCGCTGCCGGGCTTGAGCAGGTAGTACTCGCCGCGGAAGGGGATGATGCGCACGTCCACGGCGAGGCCCATCATGCGGGCGATCTTGTCGGAGTAGAGGCCGGCGCAGTTGATGAGCCGCCGCGCCGCGACATCGCCCTGGCGCGTGTGGACGCGCAGCCCGTCGCCCCGCGTCTCGATGCCCGTCACGCCGCTCGATGTCCGAACGGCGACGCCACGCCCCTCGAGGAGCGTCTGCATCGTCGCCGAGACCTGGCGGTAGTTGACGATGGAGGTATAGGGCGAGTGGAGGGCGGCGATGCCAGCGGCCTGCGGCTCGATCTCGCGCAGCCGCTCCGGGCCGATGCGCTCGACGCCTGGCACGCCGTTGGCGACGCCGCGCTCGTGGAGCAGGGCCAGGCGCGGCAGCTCGGCCTCGCTTGTGGCGACGATGACCTTGCCGACGGGGTCGTAGGGGATGGCGTTCGCGTCGCAGAAGGCCTTCATCTGCCGCGCGCCGTCCACGCACAGCCGCGCCTTGAGGGAGCCGGGCTTGTAGTAGATGCCGGAGTGGATGACGCCGCTGTTGTGGCCGGTCTGATGGTTGGCGACGACCGGCTCCTTTTCCAGAATCGCCAGGCGTAGGCCGGGGTGCGCCTCGCTTAGCGCCAGCCCCGTCGCCAGCCCGACAATCCCCGCCCCCACGATCACCACGTCGTAACTCGCGCTGTAGTCCATATCCAATCCCTCATCACCCCGCCACCTCGTCACTCGTCACTCGTCACCCCATCACTCCGTCACTTCGACCCCCAGGCTGTGCGCCGTCGCTTCGAGCGTGGCCCACGTCTGGTCGGGCAAGGGGATGCCCTCGGCCAGCCGCTGCGCCTGGGACAATTGCTCCGGCTCGCCCGGCAACAGCACGCCCCCCGACCCTTCCGAGGGCTGGCTGGCCTTGAGGCGGGCAGCGTAGGCCTCCGTCTGCTCGATGAACTGATCGAGGGGCGCGAAGACGGGGATGTTGAGGGCGAGCATGAGCGTGCCGTTGCCGTGGGAGAAGCCCGGCAGCGCGCTCGGCCCCAGGCCCGACAGGATGCCGCCGAGCAGCTCGATCATCACGCTGATGCCGTAGCCCTTGTATTCGCCGAAGGGCAGCAGCGCGCCGCCGCCGTAGAGGTCATCGGGCGTCTGGGTCGGGCGACCGTCTTTGTCTACGACGACGCCGGGCGGGATGGGGACGCCCTTGTCCCGCGCCACACGCACCTTGCCCTCGGCCAGCACCGACGTGGCGAAGTCGAGGACGAGGGGCGGCTGGCCGGGCGCGCGCGGGACGGCCCACGAGAGGGGGTTGGTGCCCATCATGCGCTCGCGGCCGCCGTAGGGGGCGACCCAGGCGCGGACGTTCGCCAGGGCGATGCCGGCCATGCCCGCCTCGGCGATGCGACCGGTGTACAGGCCGACGCGCCCGATGTGGTTGCAGCGTTGCACCGTGACCGCGGCGACGCCGAACTGTCGCGCCAGGTCCACAGCGGTGTCGGCGGCGAGCAGGGCGGCCGGCGGCCCCCAGCCCCAGCCGGCGTCTACCTGGGCGGTCGCGCCGAAGCGGGCCACGACCGCCGGGCGCGCCGCCGGGAGGACCTCGCCGTCGCGGATGCCCTCGATGTATTGGGCGACGCGGATGACGCCGTGGGAGTCGTGGCCGGACAGGTTCGCTTCGACGAGGGAGCCGGCGACGAGGGCGGCGACGTCGGGCGGCGTGCCGGCGGCGGCCAGGATATCGGTCACGAGGCGGCGCAAGTCGGGCGCAGAGATAACGTGCATGGCAATTGGTACCCTATCAACGGAGGTGGGCCGCGCGGGGCGGCGCACCAATGATACCGCGACCGGGGCTTCGGAGTCTAGCTTGCCCTTTGCCTTTGTCAGCCGTGGCATTCAAGGATATAATGAGAACCGAGCTTCAGCGGGCCGGGCGGGTTGTGGGACCTGCCAGGCCCTGAGCGGCCGAAACGCTTATTCCTCTCACCAAAAAGGAGAATATATGCCTCAATCACTGGGCTATGGGGACGAAACACTCATAGACGACATCTACGCTCGCCAGATTCTCGACTCGCGCGGCAACCCCACGCTGGAGGTCGAGGTCACCCTCGTCGGCGGCGCCCAGGGCCGGGCTGCCGTTCCGTCGGGCGCGTCCACCGGCGCCCACGAGGCGCTGGAGCTGCGCGACGGCGACGCCAGCCAGTGGGGCGGCAAGGGCGTCAGCCAGGCCGTCGAGCACGTGAATCAGGAGCTGGCCGCCGAGCTGACCGGCTGGGACGCCCTCGACCAGGTCGGCATTGACAACTTCATGATTGGCCTCGACGGCACGCCGAACAAGGCGCGCCTCGGCGCGAACGCCATCCTCGGCGTCTCGCTGGCGACGGCCCACGCCGCCGCCGACGCCCTCGGTATCCCGCTGTTCCGCTACCTGGGCGGGACGTTCGGCCACATGCTGCCGGTGCCGATGATGAACATCATGAACGGCGGCAAGCACGCCCTCAACTCGACCGACTTCCAGGAGTTCATGGTTATGCCCGTCGGCGCGCTCTCCTTCCACGAGGGGCTGCGCTGGGGCGCGGAAATCTATCACTCGCTGGGCAAGGTCATCAAGAAGCGCGGCTTCAGCACGACCGTCGGCGACGAGGGCGGCTACGCGCCGAGCCTGCCGAGCAACGAGGCGGCGATCCAGCTCATCATCGAGGCCGTCGAGGCGGCGGGCTACGAGATGGGCCGCGACATCGCCATCGCCCTCGATCCGGCGATCACCGAGCTGTATCAGGACGGCAAGTACGTCCTGGAGCGCGAGGGCCGCGAGCTGACCAGCGCCGAGATGGTGGACTTCTGGGCCGACTGGCTGAGCCGCTACCCCATCGTCTCCCTCGAAGACGGCATGGCCGAGGACGACTGGGACGGCTGGGTGGCGCTGCGCCAGCGGGTCGGCGACAAGGTGCGGCTGGTCGGCGACGGCTCCTGGTGACCAACGTGGAGCGTTTGCGGAAGGCCATTGACCTGGACGCCGCCAACTCCATCCTCATCAAGCTCAACCAGATTGGGTCGCTGAGCGGGAGCGCTGGCCGCCATCCAATGGCGCAGCGCGCCGGCTGGACGGCGTCGTGTCCCACCGCTCGGGCGAGACGGACGACACGACCATCGCCGACCTGTCCGTGGCCGTGAACGCCGGGCAGATCAAGGCCGCGGCGCCGGGCCGCGGCGAGCGCACCGCCAAGTACAACCAAGCTCCTGCGCATCGAGGACACCCTCGGTGACTCGGCCCGCTATCCGGGACGGGATGCGTTCTACAACATCAAGCGGTAAATGAGGTCGGTGGCCCGCCGACGCGCGTCGGCAGGCCGGACCGCGTGTGACTCATCCGTTTCCTTTCGCGCCGCAGGAGGGCGGTCATGATACGCCGTCTCGGGTCTCAGCCCAGGCACCATCCGTGTCTTGTTCGAGCTGCCGGCCCAATTCTGGGCCGAGAAAGTGTACCTTGTCGGTGATTTCAACGATTGGAACATGGAAGCGACGCCGATGATCCAAAGCGGCCCGGAAGGCGAGTGGCGGGTCATGCTGGAGCTGGAGACCGGCAAGGAATATCAATTTCGCTATATCGCTGACGGAGTCCATTGGCACAATGACAGCGCCGCCGACAAATACGTGCCGAACGACAAAGGGTCGGATAACTCCGTAGTCATCACCTAAAGAGGCTGTCCAGTGTTTAGCCCGCGTTGGCGCAAGGTCGTGCGCGATATCGGGGTCAATAAGACACGAACCGTCCTGGTGGTGTTGTCTATCGCCGTCGGCGTGTTTGTCGTCGGCCTTGTGACGCAAACGTTTAGCCTTGTCAATGATGTGCTGGCCGAGACATTTACCAAAACGAATTTTGCCAGCGCCACCCTGACAACCGATAAGTTCGACGACCAGCTTGTGGAGACCGTGCGGCGCATGCCCGGAGTGGAGGCGGCGGAAGGCCGCAGCATCGCGGCGGTCAAGGTCAAGGTCGGCGACGAGTGGAAGTCCCTCCTGCTGTACGCAATCCCCGACTACGGGCACGTCCAGATCAACCGCATCTTTCGCCAGGGCGCGTACGCCGCCGCCGCCGAGTTCGGCGCTGAGGACGGCGTCTGGCCGCCGCCCGAACATGGCGTCCTGCTCGAACGCTCGTCGCTGCTCATCCCCGGTCTCGTGCCGGCCGGCCTGAAAGTCGGCAATGATATGCTCATCGAGACCAACGATGGCAAGCAGCGCATGCTCCGCGCCGCCGGACTGGTGAGCGACCCCGGCAACCTGCCGGCTACGTTCATGAACATGGCCTATGGCTACATCACCCTCGACACCCTGGAGTGGCTGACCGGGTCGCGGGGCATGAACCAGCTCAACATCCTCGTGTCCGGCGACAAGCTGGACAAGAAGCACGTCACCGAGGTGGCCGAGTCGGTGCGCAACAAGATCGAGAACAGCGGCCGGCAGGTGGGCAGCATGAGCGTGCCGGAGCCGGGCCGCCACCCGCTGCAGGACCTGTTCCAGGCGCTGCTCCTGCTGCTCAACGCCCTCGGTCTGTTGGCCCTGTTCCTGAGCGCCTTCTTGATCGTCAACACCATCGCTGCCCTGCTGAGCCAGCAGGTGCGCCAGATCGGGATCATGAAGGCGATTGGGGCGCGGCGGCGGCAGGTCGTCGGGATGTACACCGTGATGGTGCTCATCTACGGCGGGCTGGCCTTCCTCGTCGCCGCGCCGCTGGCGATGCTCTCGTCGCGCCGTCTCGTCGGCTACCTGGCCGGTTTCGTCAACCTGGACATGCCTGCCTTCCGCGTTCTGCCCGTCGTCATTGCCCTGATGGCCGGCATCTCCCTGATCGTCCCCCTGGTAGCGGCGGTCGTGCCGGTTTTCATGGGGACGCGGGTCACGGTGCGGGAGGCCATCACCGAGTACGGTCTCGGGCGCGGCCGATACGGGACGAACATCATTGACCGCCTCTTGGAACACGTGCGCGGTGTTTCGCGGCCCATGCTCATTTCGCTCCGCAACACGTTCCGCCGCAAGACGCGCCTGCTGCTGACCCTGTCGGCGCTCGTCCTGGGCGGCGCGATCTTCATCACCGTGTTCAGCGTGCGCGCCTCGATGCTCCTGACGCTGGATGACGCCCTCAAGAACTTCGGCATGGACATCATCCTGCCGCTCAACCGCCCGTACCGCACCGAGGTCATCGCGCGCGAGGCGCTGGCGGTGCCGGGCGTGACCAGCGTCGAGACGTGGGGCTACGGCAGCCTGCGGCGGGTGCGGGCCGACAACAGCGAGAGCGAGAGCATAGACATCATGGCGCCGCCAGCCCGAACGGCCATGCTCGACCCGACGATCATCGCCGGCCGCTGGCTCCTGCCGGAGGACGAGAACGCCATCGTTCTCAGCACGGACGTGCTCAAGCAGGAGAAGGACATCAAGCTCGGCGACGACATCACGCTCAAGGTACGCGGCAAGGACGAGACGTTCCGCGTCGTTGGGCTGGCGCGGGTGGTGGGGCGTTTTGGCTCGGGCATCGGCCTCGGCTACGTCAACCTGCCCTACTACGAGCGAATGATGGGCGAAGTCGGCCGCGCCGGCAGCCTCCAGGTCACCACCGACCGCCACGATGTGGCCTACCAGGAACGTGTCAAGAAATCGGTGGAGGAGCACTTCAAGTCGCTGGGCATCAAGGTGTCGGCGGGCGGCATCACCAGCGGCCAGATTCGGTCCTCCAATGAGCTATTCTTCAATATCATCGTTGCGCTGCTGATGGTCATGGCGGTGCTGATGGCTGTCGTCGGCGGCCTGGGCCTGGCCGGGACGATGAGTCTCAACGTCCTCGAGCGCATGCGCGAGATCGGCGTGCTGCGTGCCGTCGGGGCGTCGGATGGGGCGGTCGAGCGCATCGTGATGGTCGAGGGCATTCTGATTGGTGGGCTGAGCGGGGTCGCCGGCGCGGTCCTGGCCTACATCATGGGCCGGCTGCTGTCCGATCTGCTCGGCAACCTGCTGTTCCAGATGCCGCTGAGCTACGCCTTCTCGTGGACGGGCGTCGCGGCCTGGCTCGTGCTGGTCGTGATTTTGGCGGCGGTGGCGAGCTTCTTGCCGGCGCGCAACGCGGCCCGCCTGACGGTGCGCGAGGTGCTGGCCTACCAGTAGGCGGAAATGGCAAAGGCGCGGATCCGGGGGGGAGGTCGATCCGCGCCTACGCCGAACGCATAAGCGTTCGTAATCACAGTATACCACCTTTCACGTGTCAGGTCAAGCTCTTTATACCTCTTCACGCCATTTTCACGAACCTGTTACGTCGTGAGACCTCTTCGCGCCCAACCCCACCGCTAGCGCGTGACCATCTGTCTGCTTTCTGAAACCTCCGCAGCGTCATTGCCCATGTTGTCCTGTCGTTACGTGAACAGCATGGCATAGTTCTTGCTTTTTGCGGGGGTGACAGCCGACCTAAACACGGCCCAGAACGTCAAGGCGTGCGGAAGCATAGGGCTTCCGCGTTCTGGCGCTATGTGGTGGTCTTTGCAAGGAGCGTACAGTTATGCAGGACACAGTGATCATCGGTGCGGGACCGGCAGGTTTGAGTACGGCCTACCATCTGAATGGGCCGTCCTGGCTGATCCTGGAGCAGCACGAGCGCGTTGGTGGGCTGTGCCGTTCCATCGAGGATCAGGGGTTCACGTTCGACTACGCCGGGCACATCATGTTCACGAATAGCGACTACGTCAAAGACGTGATGTATCCCAAGCTGCTTGGGGACAATGTGCATTGGCAGGACCGCGAAGCGTGGGTCTACTCGAAAGGCGTCTATACCCGCTACCCGTTCCAGGCCAGCACCTACGGTCTACCGGAAGAGGTGGTCAAGGACTGCATCATGGGGGCGGTCAAGGCCCGCTACGAGGGGGACCACGGCAAGGAGCCGCAGAACTTCAAGGAGTACATCGAGATGTTCTGGGGCGAGGGTATTGCGAAGCACTTCATGATGCCCTACAACCAGAAGCTCTGGGCTGTGCCACTCGATGAAATGAGTCACACGTGGCTGAGCGGCCGCGTGCCACAACCCAACCTGGAAGAGATCATCATGGGCGGCCTGCGGCCGCTGCCTAAGCCTCTCGGCCCGAACGCCCGTTTCGGCTACCCGATCAAGGGCGGCTTCGAGGCGCTGGTGCGCGGCTTCCTGCCCTACCTGGACGAGCGCCGCATCCGCCTCAACACGCAGATTACGGCTATCCACCCGGCCCAGCACAAGGTCACCCTGGCCGACGGGAGCAGCATCAGCTACAAGCGTCTGGTTGTCACCATGCCGCTGCCGGTGCTGGTGAACAAGCTGCTGACGAGCGCCCCGGCGGCAGTCAAGGCGGCGGCGGCCCGTCTCCGCCACGTGTCGGTGCGCTGCGTCAACCTCGGTATCAACCGCGGCGATGTCACCGACAAGCACTGGATCTATTATCCCGAAGACACGGTGTTCCACCGCATCTTCGTGCAGAGCAACGCCAGCAAGGAGTGCGCCCCGCCCGGTACGACCGGCCTGACGTGCGAGATTACCTACTCGGCCTACAAGCCGCTGCCGGCGGACGGGCTGATCGAGCGCTGCATCGAGGACTGCAAGCGCGTCGGCATGATCCGCGAGGGCGACGAGGTGCTGGTCGCCAACGAGGCTGACCTGCCCTACGCCTACGTCGTCCCGGATACGTGGAAGGAGCAGAGCGTCAAGACGATCCGCGACTGGCTGGAGAGCGTGGACATCGTCCTGTCGGGCCGCTTCGCCGAGTGGGAGTACTACAACTCCGACCACGCTATCTTGGCCGGCAAGCGCGCGGCGGAGACGGTCAACACGATGTTCGCCACGGAGCGCTTCCGCGCGGCGGCCAACAAGAGTATTGCCGCTGCGAGCTGAGCGCGCCTCAGCGATAGGCGAAGAGGGTGTAGCGCCGACTTTAGTCGGCATCTCGAAAGCCGACTGAAGTCGGCGCTACATGATGCGCCACAAGACACGCGAGGCGCCGGGGTTCTGTTGCAGGTGGTGTCTGTGAGCGACGAACTACGTTCAACACCGCTCGTCTCCGTAATCCTGCCTACGTTCAACCGAGCGGGGCTACTGAGCCGGGCGATTCAATCGGTTCTTGATCAGACGTATCGGCACTGGGAATTGATAGTCGTGGACGACGCTTCCACCGATCACACAGCACAGGTGGTGGCGTCGTTCGACGACCCCCGTGTCTACTATCTGCGTCTGCCGATTAACTGCGGCCATCCGTCGCGCCCGCGCAACATGGGCTGGACGCTGGCGCGCGGTGTCTACATCGCCTACATTGACGACGACAACGCCTGGCGGCCGAGCCACCTGGCGTCCCTCGTCGCGGCGGCGGAAGCGGACCCGGCGGCGGCCGGCGCGTATGGCGGGCGCAGCCACCACCTGCCCGACGGCACAACCGAGGACATCGTAGACCCGAACCACGGCATTGACACGGGTGACGGCCTGCACCGCCGCGATGTGACGGCCCTGATGCCGGAGATGTGGACGGAGACGAACTTTACGAACGAGGACATGGAGTTCTGGGCGCGGCTGCGGCAGCGCCACCCGGTGGGCCTCGTCTGGGTCGGGGAGGTTCTGTCGGATTACTACATCCACGACGGCAACCGCTTCAACACCCACTGGCTCAACTTCCGGCGCTACGACCGCGACTACTACCTCGGCAATGCGGCGTGGCTCGACAACCCCGACCGCTGGCGTCCGTATGTCGAGGCGGCGCTGCGCCTGGGCGCCGGCCGCGTCCTCGACGTGGGCTGCGGCCGCGGCTGGGCCGTGGCGGCGTTGCGCGAGCAGGGGGTCGCGGCGTGGGGCGTTGACCCGTCGCCGTACCTGCCGCCCCTGAGCCGCATTCAACCGTTCCATGTCCGCGCCGCGGCCGACCGGCTGCCATTCGGCGAGGGCGCGTTCGACGTCGTCCTCTGCGCCGACGTGCTGGCGCACATCCCGGAGCCGTTCGTCGAGCGCAGCCTGCGCGAGATGGCCCGCGTCTGTCGCGGCTACTTTGTCGCCGCCGTAGACTGCGCCGACCCGACCAAGCAAGGTCACACCACCATGCGCCCCAGGGCGTGGTGGGTAGCGCAGATGGCCGCCGTCGGCCTGAGGCCCGCGCCGGAAGCGCCCGGTGGGCTGGCGCCGGACGGCCTGGAGCTAATCATCGCCCACGTTCCCGATCGCCGAACCATTGCACAGGAGTTCAGATGCACAGCATCGTCAACCAACCGCTCCCGCGTGTCTCTGTCTTGATGCCGACCTTCAAGCACGGCGCTTTCATACGCCGCGCTTTAGAGAGCCTGCGGGCGCAGACGTTCGAGGATTGGGAGCTGGTCATCGTGGATGACGGCTCGCCGGACGACACGGCGGCAATTGTGGCGCCCTACCTGGCCGACCCGCGCATCCACTACACGCGCCTGGCGCGCAACGGCGGCCTCGGCGCGGCGCTCAACCTCGCCACGTCCCAGGCGCGCGGCGCGTACCTGGCCTATCTGCCGTCCGACGACGTGTACTACGGCGATCACCTGGCCCAGCTCGTCGCCGTGCTCGACGCGCAGCCGGAGGTCTACCTGGCCTACGGCGGCGTGCGCTGGCAGTATCAAAAGGTCGGCGCGACGCTCGAGGGCGGCGAGGCGGTCGGGCGCGAGGGCGAAGCCCTCAACAGCGGGAACATCCTGGCGCTGGTGCAGGTGATGCACCGCCGGGACCTGGAAGGCGAGGTGCGCTGGCCGACGCGCAAGGAGGTTGTGTCCGACCTGCTGGAGGATGACTTCTGGCGCGCGCTTCTGGCGCGGGACGCTCGTTTCGCCTACGCCGGCGACATCACGTGCGAGTGGGTGGATCACCCGGAGCAGCGGCACAAGATTATCGCTCTGCCGGGGGGCGTGTCCCGCTACCGCGCCTACTACGATGTGCCGGCAGGCGAGTACCTCAACTATCGCCCATCGCGCGGGCCGGCGGTGGATGAGCGCGAGCGCTACGGCCACTTCGCGCAGGCGCGGGCTTTGCCGCGGCCGGGCGGGCTGAAAATCCTGGTGGTGGGTGAGCTGGGCTTCAATCCGGAGCGGCTGCTGGCCCTGGAGGAACGCGGCCACAAGGTCTACGGGCTGTGGATCAAGACGCCCGAGTCGTGGGATGCCGTCGGCCCGTTCGCCTGGGGGAACATCGAGACCATCCCCAACGACGAGCGCTGGCGCGACCGCGCCCTGGCCGTCCGCCCGGACGTGGTCTACGCCCTGCTCAACTGGCAGGCGCTGGGCCTCATTGACGACGTGCTCGACGCCGACCTGGGCATCCCCATCGTGTTCCACTTCAAGGAAGGGCCGTTCGTGTGCCTGGAGCGCGGGCTGTGGCCGCATCTGACTCGCGCCCTGCGCGAGAGCGACGGGCGTATCTTCATTAGCCCGGAGAATCAGGCGTGGTATGAGATGGCCCTCGACCACAAGTTCGACCCGGCAACGACGCTGATCCTGGACGGCGATCTGCCCAAGCGCGACTACTTCACCGACGACTGGGCGCCGAAGCTCTCCGCGCGCGACGGTGAGGCGCATACCGTCTGCACCGGCCGCCCGCTCGGCCTCGATCCGTTTGAAGACATCGCCCGCGCCCGCATCCACGTCCACTTCTACGGCAAGCATTTCCAGCAGCAGTTCCCGAACTGGACGCGCAACGGACTGGCGACCGGCTACATGCACCTCCACGACACCGTCGAGCCGGCGGACTGGGTGCGCGAGCTGTCGCAGTACGACGCCGCCTGGTTCCACGTCTTCGGCGGCCAGAACCGGGGCGACCTGCGCCGCGCCAACTGGGATGACCTGAACTTGCCAGCGCGGCTGGGGACGTATGCCGCCGCCGGGCTGCCCTGGATCCTCAAGGATGCGCGCCCGTCGCAGACGGCCATCCAGAATCTCGCTACCCGCCACGATGTCGGCGTGCTGTTCCACGACTTCGCCGACCTGGGCAAGCAGCTTCGCAATCGGCGGCGGATGGCGCAACTTACGGAGAACATGCGCCGCGCGCGTTATGAGTTCGCCTTCGACACGCACGTTGACGAGCTGGTGGCGTTCCTGCGTCGCGTCACTGACCGGCGCTTCGAGCGCGTTGGCGGTGGGTTACAGGTGAGTTGCATGTAAGGAATCTTGTCGAGTTGTCGCCGCACTGATGCTGGCGCTGGAGAGCCATCTCCAGCGCCTCCGAAGGGCGGTGGCGTTGGCACTCCACCGCGAGCGGAGATTGGTGGCGGTGGCTCATCCCCCACCAACCCCGCCTCGCTGCGCTCGCCACCCCCTTCCTCCCCCACCTGTGGGGGAGGAAGGGGCGGGGATGGAGGGGACGCCGCCGCCCCACCCCAACATGGCTTGTCCGCCCTTGACTCAAAAAGGAGAGGGAGCCAGAAAGATGAATGGAGCATCCCTATGTTGTCTATCAATAGTCAGACGCCAGGTATCCTGGTTCTCGCTCACCTGGGCTGGGACTTTGTCTGGCAGCGGCCGCAGCACATCCTGTCCCGCCTCGCCCGCCACTACCCCGTGATCTACATCAACGAGCCGCAGGTCAGCCCGACGCCAGAGGGTCAGCCGCAACTGCGCATTGTCGCGGAGGACGGCGGCCTGACGGCCTACCAGCCGCGCTTCCCCGACCGCGCCGACGTGCTGGACAACTGGCGCGAGGTCTTCGTGGCTCTCGCCCGCGACGCGATGCTACGCCACGGTTGGCTGCGCGTCGAAGGCGACCGCGAGACGCTCACCCGCCCGGTCATCTTGTGGTTCTACACGCCGATTCCGGTATACGCCCTGGATAGCCTGCCCCATGACCTTGTGGTCTACGATGTGATGGACCAACTCGCCAACTTCAAGGGCGCGGCGAAGGACCTGCCTCAGCGCGAGGCCCGCCTGCTCCAGTACGCCGATGTCGTCTTCACCGGCGGCCGCAGCATCTACGAGGCGCGCCTCGGACGGCACACTAACCTGCACCTGTTCGCCAGTGGCGTGGATCCGGCCCACTTCGCCCAGGCGCTCGCGCCGCAGACGCCGGTTGCGCCGGAGATCGTCGGCTGCGGGCATCCGGTGCTCGGCTACTATGGCGTGATTGACGAGCGCACCGACATTGACCTGCTGCGCCAGGTCGCCACCGAGCGTCCCGGCTGGTCTATCGTCATGGTCGGCCCCGTCGCCAAGATTGACGTCAACGCCTTGCCGCTGCTGCCCAATATCCACTACGTCGGCCAGCAGCCGTATAGCCGGCTGCCGAACTTCCTCAAGGGCTTCGACGTGTGCCTGATGCCCTTCGCCATGAACGAGGCGACGCGGTACATCAGCCCGACGAAGACGCTGGAGTACATGGCCGCCCACAAGCCCATCGTCAGCACCCCCGTGCCGGACGTCGTCGCCAACTGGGGCCACGCCGTCTACATCGCCGACGACGCGGCTGGCGTCATCCGCGCGGTGGACGAGATCGGCGCGGAGAGCGAGGCGGCGCGGGCCGCGCGCCTGGCGGCGTACGATGCGATTGTGGACCGCAACACCTGGGACACCATCGCCGCTGAGATGCGTCGGCTCATCGAGGAGGCTTTCGAGCAGCGGGCGAGCGTGGAGACTGCGCGGGCGTGACGTAAGACGGACTGGCACACGACTTGCATGAGGCAAAACATAGGAGTTCCTCATGGCCTTGTGTCCACCACCAGACGCATGAAAATACGCTGTCACCCCGAACGAAGTGAGGGGTCTGGACTGCGGCCCAGATGCCTCGCTGACGCTCGGCATGACAGCCCAGGCTTATTTTCAAGGGAGGCGGCTGCCGGACGGCAATCCCGACGGCGGCGAGAAGCGAAGCTATGCTCATAGACGCACACCTGCATCTTTCTGGCCGGGAACGCGCCGACGATGTGCTGCACTCGTTGGACGAGGCAAAGGTAGACATCGCCGTTCTACTGGCGCCGTTCCTGACCGACCCTTACCGTCTCGATGACCGCGACTCGCTGCGGGCGGGGAACGAACACCTCGGCCGCCTGGTTCAGGGTCACGCCGACCGCCTGATCGGCTTCGCGGTTGTCAATCCCCTGCACCCGAGCGCGCCCGATGATCTCGAAGACGCCGTCACCCGCTGGGGCTTGCGCGGCCTGAAGCTCGTGCCGGATGGCTGGTATCCCTACGACGATCTGGCCCACCGGCTGTTCGACCGCGCCAACAAGCTCCGCCTGCCGGTGCTGTTCCACAGCGGCATCTTCATCAACGGGCGGGCGGGGCGGTTCTGCCGCCCGACGTTCTACGAGGCTGTGCGCGAGCACCCCGGTCTGCGGGTGACGCTGGCGCACCTGGGCTGGCCGTGGTGTGACGAGGCCATCGCCGTCGGAGTCATTGACCTCATTAACGGGGTGGGCCCGGACGAGTCGCAGTTCCGCTTCGATATCTCCTTCGGGCCGCCGCCCATCTATCGCCATGAGGTGCTGCGGAAGGCGCTCGATGTTCTCGGCCCCCACAGCATCCAGTTCGGTAGCGACCGGTTCTTCCCTTGCTCCGGCCCGCACATCCGCGAGATGGTGGACGAGGTACACCGCCTGCTCGACGACCTGAATGTGGACGCGGCCGGGCGGGATCGCATCATGGGGGGGACGGCCGCGGCGTGGCTCGGACTGCCGACAACGCGCCCGACGATGGGCGTCGAAACGGCGGCCGACTGACAGCGGAGACGACTCACCCTCCGCAGGAGATGAACGACATGGATGCTCGTAAGCGGCAGCTGCGGCTGCGGAATGGCGCGAGCGAGGACGGCCCGATACGAGTGCTGGAGATTGTGGGCAATGCGACGGTGGGCGGCATGGAGATGTACGTCCGCAACATGATCCACCATCTGCCGCCCGACGGATTCGAGGTGACGTGCATCGTTCCCTACGAAAGCCCGTTCACCGAGGCGCTGCGCCAGAGCGGCTGCACGGTGTACGTCGCGCCGATGGAGGACGACCCGCGCTGGCGCTCGATCCAGCTGACCCTGGAGGTCGCGCGCCTGCACAACATCGAGGTCATGCACGCCCACATGCCGAAGGCCCACGTGCTGGCCGGCCTGGCCGGGAACCTGCTCGACATCCCCGTCGTTGTGACCCTGCACAGCATGAACGTGACGACGCACGAGTATGGCATCTGGCGCGCGGTCGGCTCGACCATGATTACCGTGTGCCAGGAGACATACACGCAGGCGCTGGCGATGGGCGTGCCGCCGGAGCGCGTGTTCCGCATCGCCAACGGCGTGGACCTGGAACGGTTCCGCCCCGGCGGCGACGGCGCGCCATTCCGCGAGGCCAACGGCATCCCGCTCGATGCGCCGCTGCTCGGCTTCGTCGGCCGTCTGGAGCACGAGAAGGGGGCGGATCACTTCGTCCGCGCCGCGCAGATTATCCACGGCGAGCGCCCCGACGTTCACTTTGCGATGGTCGGCCAGGGGGCGATGCGTGGGCAGCTGTTGCGCATGGTGGAGGACTTTCACCTGGGCGAGGTGTTTCACTTTCCCGGCGTCTCGCGGCAGCCGGAGGCGGTCTACCCTGCGCTGGACATTCTGGTCCAAACATCGCGCACCGAAGGTATGCCGCTCGTATTGCTGGAGGCGATGGCGTGCGGCAAGCCGGCGGTGGCGATGGTTGCCGGCGGCGTCCGCGAGGTCGTCGAGAACGAGCGCACCGGGCTGATCGCGTTCCAGGAGGATTGGGAGTCGGTGGCGTGGCGGTGCGTCGAGATGCTGGCGTCGCCGGAGCGCCTCCCAGAGATGGGGCGGGCGGCGCGGGAGCGTGTCGAGCGGCTGTTCGACCTGCGGACGAGCGTCCAGCGAACGGCGGACGTGCTGAAGAGCCTGGCGCGGCCGGAGCCGGCGCGCCAGTACCGCGCGGCGCAATCCGCGTAACGGAGCATACAGAGAACGCGCAGGGCTTCGAGATAAGGGAAACGCACAGGCGCAAAGGGGAGAGATCAGACCGTACTCTTTCTTTGCGCCTTTGCGTTGCCCCTCATAAAGGTTCCTCTAAAGCGGTGTGGGGCGGCGCGAGGCGATGGCCTTGCGGAGCCAGCGGCCGCCGAGGCTGAGGCCGACGATCAGCGCCCCCATCCCGACCAGGATCAGGGCGTTGTCGCTGTACACCTGGAGCGGCGTGCGCAGGTGATGCGTGCGTGTCTGCCCGACGATGCGCCCCTCACGCGGGTCGTCGGGGGCGTAGAGGATGGCGACGGTGGCGCCCTTCTCGAAGCGTGGCGGACGCGCCCCATCGGCGTCCACGGCGTCTACGATGGTGACCGGGTCACGGAAGTTGGGTGGGGTGAACGCGAGCTGCACGATGTCGAACGGCTGCGACAGGTCGTAGGTCGAGTCGCGGCTGCCGCGCCCCAGGGTGATGCGGTTGATGCGCGTCACGTCTTTCACCTGGGCGGTGGCCCGCTCCGTCGCCGCGCTCAGGTCGTCGCGCTGCCGCCACAGATAGAAGCCTTGCAGCGGCGGGATGGTCAGGGCGACCAGGATCAGCAGCGCCAGGGGCCAGTAGCCCAGGGGCGTCTTGCGCAAGAGGTACACGATGAGAATCGCCCCGCCGACCATGACCGCGCCCTCGACCCAGAGCCAGGGGATCACCGTCCAGGTGGACTGGTCGGCGGGGCGGACGAGGCTGGCGAAGTCGGCGAGGCGGAAGAAGCGCACGTCGTAGGCGTCGCCGGCGTGCAGCCTGTCGAAGTCCTCGGCGGGCGGGCTGAGCGTGGCGATCTCCTGCGTCCCACCGGAGCGCTGCGCATCCATCACGGCGGTGATGTACTCGCTGTACGGCGGCAGGGGCGCGCCCTTGGTGTCGTAGCGCACCACCATGCTAAGACCCTGGCTCCACGTCCCGTCCGAGGTGTGGAGACGGACAGGCTCGCTCTTCTGGATGACCTGAGCCGAGCGCGTCTGGCCCAGGCTGTCTATGGCGAGGGAGCCGCCCAGGATGGCGAGGGGAATGCCGACGCACAGGCCGAACACCCACACCGCGCCCAGGTCAACGTGGAACAGGCGGCGCACCAGCCACGTAACCAGCGATAGGCCCCAGAAGACGAGCGGCACGACGACGATGCTGACGATGCAGATCATGAGCAGTAGAATCTGGTTCTCCCCGGTCAGGCCCAGGCTCATGCTAGCCATCCTCGCGTATTGTTGCAACGGCCGGTCTGTTGGGGAGACGTCGGCGCGGGCGCCGGCCATTCCAGATGTAGGGGCAATAGTATAGGAGAATGTCAGCCGACGCGCAACCGTCCCACCGGCCGGGTTCGCTTTCAGGGAAAGTGAGGCGTACAATTGCGCGTCACTAGACTGACGTGGCGATTGCCCCACGGCCTGGATGCCTGTCTACTCGCTGCTTCAGGAGGTTGCGACGATGAACGCGCTCCGTCTCCTCAAGTCCCTCTCCCTCGTGCTCGCGCTCGCGCTGGGCCTCGGTTGGGCCTCTTCGGCCGGCGCCTTCGCCAACTGCCAGTTCGTCCTGGGCTTCGCGGCGCTGCACAGTCTGATTCCCAACGTTGTCGGGCAGTGTGTCAACAACGAGTATCACGACGGCGTGGGCAACGGCTACCAGAACACGGTCAACGGGCTGATGCAGTGGCGCAAGGCCGACAACTGGACGGCGTTCACCAACGGGGCGCGAACCTGGATCAACGGGCCATACGGCGTCGAGAACCGGCCCAACACGCAGCGCTTTCCCTGGGAGGCCAACCTGGAAGGGTTGCCGGTGCTGGACGACGGCCACGGCTCGCCCGGCGCTCTGTACTACGACAACCGCAGCACGCCCGAATCGCTGATGCTCTCCTTTGTCAACTCTATCAACCAGCGCCAGTATCTCCGCACCTACTCGTATTGGGAGCCAGACGCGGCCGGGCTGCCCCCGTTCAACGGGTTCGCGCAGGGCTACGCCAATACCGACACGGTGCAGATCACGATGGGGGAGATCTATGGGGACGCCGGCGCCGGCAACTTCTTCTACACTGTGCCGGTCACCCTATCGTCGCAGCAGAAGAACGGCGCGATCCAGACCTTCGTCGGCTGCTACACGCTGCACCTCGCCAACCCCGGCATCCAGGCGCCGCCGTTCCAATCGCTCAGCATCCGCTCGGCCGTGGTGCAGACGGTTGCGCCCGGCGTTGACCCCGGCCCCGCGATGGCCGCCGCGTGCAACCAGTCTGGCGGGCGAGCAGGCAGCCCACTCCCGCCCACGCCCGCCTACCCGCCGACTGACATCAGCGCCCAGCGCTACCTGGACAATCGCAGTGATGGGGTGGCGGTGATTCGCTCGCTGTTCAACGCCGTCAATCGGCGCGAGTATGCCCGCGCCTATGGCTACTGGGAGCCAGGCGCGCCGCAGCTCGCCCCGTTCGATCAATTCGAGCAGGGCTACGCCAATACGGGGTCGGTGCAGCTCACGACGGGGACGCCGACGCAGGACATCGGCGCGGGCCAGACGTACTATCGGGTTCCCGTGACCCTCGTGTCGCAACTCACCAATGGCACGGTGCAGACGTTCGTCGGCTGCTACCAGCTCCACCTGGGCAGCCCGTCGGCCCAGGCCGTCCCGCCCTTCCAACCTGTTGCTATCCAGAAGGCTACGCTCAAGCAGGTGGCGAACGGCGCCAACACGGCGGGGATGATGGCGCAGGCGTGCCAGGCGCTATGACGGCCTTAGACGGGGACGCTATGGACGTGAGAGGGCCGCGAGATCCGAGCGAATACAACGTCCGCGCCATCGAGCGTGCGCTCCAGATCCTCGAGTGCTTTGACGACGAGAAGCCGACGCGCAGCGTGACGCAGATCGCTGAGGCAACGGGGCTGCACAAGGCGACGGCTTTCCGCATCATCACCACGCTGGCGAACCACGGCTATCTGGAACGCGAGCCGGGCGGCCAGGACTACCGCCTGGGTATGCAGCTCGCCGCGCTCGGCTTGCAGACCATTCGGCGGCTGGACCTGCGCCGCGAGGCGCTCCCCTACATGGCCGAGTTGGTGAAAAGGTGCGACGAGACGTGCGACCTGAGCGTGTTCGACCGCGGCGAGGCGCTGTGCATCGAAGTGGTGCGCAGCCGCCATGTCCTGGCTCCCGCCAGCGCCGTGGGCCTGCACCTGCCGGCGCACGCCACGGCCAGCGGTAAGCTCTTCCTGGCGCATTTCGCGCCCGATGCGCTGGAGGCGGTGTTGCGGCAGCCCCTGGCCGCCTACACGCCCTACACGATCACGTCGCCGGATGCGCTGCGCGCGAACCTGGCGCTGATTCGCCAACAGGGGTATGGCCTCGACGAGGAGGAGTATGAGGTCGGCGTGCGTGGGGTGTCGGCCCCGATTCGCAACAGCGCCGGCGATCTGATCGCCGTGTTGGGGATGCCGGGGCCAGTCGGCCGCATCACCCGCGCGCGGGCAGCCGAGATCGCGGCGCTGCTCGTGGACAGCGCGCAGGCGGTATCGCGGCGGCTAGGCTGGACGCCGTAGGCTGACAGACAGAAACCCAATCTAGACTCACCGAGGAAGCCCCGCGCCGGATGTGATCATCCGGCGCGGGGTCATTGTGAGGCGGCTAGGGCGCTGCGGCGCGGCACGCACTCGGGGCGAGCGGGAGCTTGTCGGGGTTGGCTTCCCAGGCGAAGCGCTCTGTGTTGAGACGCTGCTCGACACCGCAGGGGCCACTGACCCAGGTCTGGGCGCCGTTGGTAAAGGCCGTGAGATTGTCGGCCTTGCGCCACTGGAGCATGCCATTCGCTGTCATCTGGCTGGCGTTGCCCGCGTCGTCGTAGCTCTCGCTCCCACGGCACGCGCCGACGACAGCGGCGATCTGCGCGTGGAGAGCGGCGAAGCCGAGCTGGAACTGACAGGTTTGCGGGGCCTGCGCATCGGCGGCTTCGGGGGCCGCCGGTGGGAGCGCGTCGCCGGGGCGCGCGCTGGTGACGGCGGCGCTCGCCGCCGCCGCGGCCGACCCGAACAGGTCGTTGCCGACCCAGTCGTAGTGGCCGTCCACCAAGCCCGGCACAAGCTCGCACGTGAAGTTGGCGGCGTCGTTGATGTCGCCCTGGCCTTTGTAACGCTGCTGGAGCGGGTAGGGACACAGCGGACGGGTGCGCACGATCGTTCCGCCGGAACTGCCGCCGGCGGTCGGGTCGCTGAACCCGCCCGACTGCTGGCCGCCGGACAGTTGCGCCGCGATGATCTGGTCCGGCGCGATGCCCTGCTCGACCCACCGCTGAATCGGCGTGAGCATGTCGAACTGGGTCGGCGCGTCGCCGCCGCTACAGTGGAACATGCCGGGGACCATGAACAGGCGCGCGAACTGCTGGGTGGCTGGCAGCCCGCCCATTGTATCCACGAGGGCCTGGTAGTACGCCACGGTTCCGTAGGGCGGAATCGCCGGGTCGGCCCAGCCGTGATACAGGATCATCTTGCCGCCGCGCTTCTGGAAGGCGCTGAGGTCGGCGTTCGTGGCGTTATAGACAAGGCCCATCGGGCGCAGCTGGTTGAAGCCGTCGAGGGTGAACTGCCAGTCCTTAGAGGAGTAGGACGGCGGCGGGCTTTGCTCGAACGCCAGGTACTTGAGGTAGCCATCGCCGATGCCCTGCGACATCACGCCAGGGAAGCCCTGGCCGGGCGGCGACGGAACAACCCAGCCGCTCCAGCCCAGCTCCGAGCCGGGCGGCTCCGAGCCGGGGTAGAGGTGAGCGCCGCCCGCGTCCACCGGGCCGGAGTAGAGCTTCTTGGCGGCCTCCACCTGGGCATCGGTCAGGCAGGCGGACGGATTGCTGCCGGGCGCGCAGCGCAGCGACTCCGGGGTGAAGGTACACAGGCGCGGATCAGTGATTTGTCCGTCCACCAGCCCATCGAGGCCGTCGCAGTTCGCCAGGACAGCGTTGTTGATGAGGGCGAGCTTGTCGCTGGTGATGATGGGCTGGCCCTGCGCGTCGGTGTTCACGCGACCGTTCCAAACCTCGTACTCCCCATTCAGCGGCGCCTGGATCATCGCCGCGTCTCCGACGATGACGCCGTTGAAGTCGTCGGGCCAGCGTTGCGCTTCCTGGGCCGACTGACGACCGCCGTTGGAGCAGCCCTGGTAGTACGAGTAGCTGGGGCCTTTGCCGTAGAAGGCGGCCATGATGGCCTTGGCGGCGACGGCCATCGCGTGTTCGGAGCGATAGCCAAAATCGCGGCGCAGGCCCGGCTCATTCAACGCCCAGAAAGCGTTGCCGTCGCCGCCCATCGTGCCGACGTGGCCCGAGTTGTCGAAGCCCACCGCGAAGTTCTTCGCCAGCCCCGCCGCGCATTCCGAGGATGGCTGCACGCTGCCGCAGTAGCCGCCGCAGCCGACCTCAAGATAGCGCCCATTCCATGTATTTGTGGGGAGCTGAAGCTCGAATTGAATTTGGGGGGAAATCATGCCCTTGATGTCGCAGTATTCCGGCTGCTGGCCGCTGGCGGCGACAATCGCCGTGGACACAATCGCTGTGGGGGCATCGGGGACTTGCGAGAAGTCCTTCGATTGCAGCGCGCCGCAGGGTCCGGCGGGAATCGGCGGGAAGCCACCCATCCCGCCCGCCGCGCCACTCGGCGGACCAGACGGCCCCTGAGCCGTCGCGCGTAGCGGCAGCGAGGCCGCAACGCAGAGTGCGAGCGTGATCAAGACCAGGACGCTCGCCCATCTTCCTGGTTGTCTTCGTAGGTTGTTCATACCTGATCTCCTTGTGGTGCGTGGAATTGGATTGTCGTCGGAAGACCATGGCCTCAGTCGGAGTAGGATTCAGGCCGAGTGTTTCTGGAGGGGCCAGACACAGCGCGTTGTGTATCATCTGATGATATAACTTATCACTAAATGAGACTACTCTATGGTACTACAATGCCAGCGCTGGGGCAAATTCAGGCAGAGAGGAAGGAGCTTGGAAGGGGAAAAGCGAGCCGCCCCGTGCCAGGCGTCTTTGCCAGGACGGGGCGGCTGCCTATGGAGTTGTTCTGTTCTCGATCTCGAAGCGGTTAGCGGCGTCCGAAGGCGCGCTGCGTACCCGGCAGGAACGCGAGGCCGAGAGCGATCAGGTTGAGCAGGCTCGAAACGCCGAGGAGGGGGCCGGGCGTCCCACCGAGCCAGGACACAAAGTTCAGGATCAGGTTGAATATCGTGATGATCACGACGAACAACCAGCCGGACGGTTGCAGCGAGTAGAGCCAGTAAGCGACCGCGAGCCAGATGAGGGCCAGGATGCCCCACATGATAGCGCCGAACAGCGCCTGGCCGAAGAAGTTCATCGGGCCGAAGTTGACAAACATAAGGCCGAAGTACTGGAAGGTCATGACGAGCGCCCAGGCTGCCATGAGGACAGCCATGATGACGAGAAGCCAGACCGCCCAGGTTCGGTGGCCGGTGCCGGCGGGAGCAGTAGCCATAATACGCCTCCTTAGTGCGAATGGTGGTCGCGCCCTTTTGGGCGCGTCGGCGCGAGCGCGCCGCATGGATAATGGACCTATCTCTAGCTTACCACAAAACCGCGCCCAATGCACTAGCCCAAAAGGTGCAAAACGGGGGTAATGGTGGACGGCACGCGAAATGCTTTGGCCTTCGGTGAGGGGACGCCGCGCCCGTCAACCCCAAAGGTATGATATGTCGCCATAATGGCGTCTATACCATTGGGGCGTTCACAAAGGATTCGCGCGTGCGATGGTGCGGCGCTTGCAAGCAGTATTAACTAAAGGAGTTGCGCCGTGAAAGCTAAACCGCGTGTGGTTATCGTTGGCGCTGGCTTTGGAGGCATCAAAGCGGCGGAGGCGCTGAAGAAAGCGCCCGTGGAAGTGGTCCTGGTGGACCGCTTCAATTACCATACCTTCCAGCCTCTCTTGTACCAGGTGGCGACGGCGGCGCTGGAGCCGGGCGAAATCGCCTCGACGGTGAGAGGCATCTTTCACAAACAGAAGAATTTCTCGTTCGAGATGGGCAACGTTGTCGGGGTGGATTGGGAGAACAAGGCGCTGCTGCTGGAGGATGAGCCGCCGGCGCCGTTCGACTACCTGATCCTGGCGGCGGGCGCGTCCACAAACTATTTCGGGATTGACGGCGCGGAGCAGTACTCGTTCCCGATGAAGACGGTGGACGAGGCCAACGCTCTCCGCAACCACATCATCACCGTGTTCGAAGAGGTGAGCGCCTGCCCGGAGCTGATAGACGAGGGCTGGCTGAACTTCGTGGTCGTCGGCGGCGGCCCGACGGGCGTTGAGATGGCGGGCGCGCTGAGCGAGCTGTTCCACATGGTGCTGCGCAAGGACTACCCGCGCCTCGACGTCACCCAGGCGCGGGTCATCCTGCTGGAGGCGTCGGACAAGGTGCTGGCGCCCTTCGCGCCGAACCTCCGCAGCTACACCCTCGACGAGCTGCACAAGCGCCACGTGGATGTGCGGCTAGGGGAGGCGGTCACCCGCGTCGCCGAGGACGCGGTGTACCTCAAGAGCGGCGAGGCGATCTCCACGCGCACCGTGGTCTGGGGCGCGGGTATCCGCGGCGTTCCCCTGGCGAATGCCCTGGGCGTTGAGGTCGGGCGCGGCGGGCGCGTCGTCGTCAACGACGATCTGAGTCTGCCGGCGCATCCAGAAGTGTTCGTGATCGGCGACCTGGCGGCGAGCAAGGGGCCGGACGGGGCCATCTACCCGCAGCTGGCCCGCGTGGCGATGGACGGCGGCGTCCACGCTGCGCGCCAGATTCTGCGCCGCATGCAGGGGCTGCCCGGCGAGCCGTTCATCTACAAGGACCCCGGCACGATGGCGACCATCGGTCGCAACGCGGCGGTGGCCCAGTTGCCCGGCGGCGTCAAGCTCAAGGGCTTCCTGGCCTGGTCCGCGTGGGTGTGGCTGCACCTGTGGTTCCTGGTCGGGTTCCGCAACCGCGCGGGCGTCTTCGTGAGCTGGGTGTGGAACTACTTCACCTATGATCGCGGCGTGCGCATGATCATGCCGACGCCGCGCCGCCGGCGCCAGCAGTTCCAGGCCGAGGCGAAGGCGAGCGAGCAAATCGCCGCCTAAAGCCGCCCCCGCCAAGAATCAGCTATTGCCACAGAGGCACAGAGGACGCAGAGGATATAGACTAATTCTCTGCGTCCTCCGTGCCTCTTTTGTTGTCAAGATTGCGTATGGGTAACACGCCAGGCATTTGTCCCTCCCCTGCCCCCTGTCCCCTGTCACTCGTCACCTCGCACCTCGCCACTTATGAACCTTGCCGTAGTCGCGCCGGCGCTGGAGAGCCATCTCCAGCGCCTCGGAGGGGC
>JAXLWJ010000051.1:0-29708 GCA_046328535.1 Anaerolineae bacterium | reverse complement strand
GCTGCCCTGGGCAAGGCGCTGCACCGCCCGTCGTGGTTCCCGGTACCGAAGTTCGCCCTAAACGTGGCCCTCGGCGAAGCGGCCGAGATGCTCACCACCGGACAGAACGTCATCCCCGCCAAGGCCCGCTCCCTGGGCTACACGTTCAAATATGCTGAGGCGAAGGACGCCGTGGCGGACCTGCTAGGCTAATGGCCGGGGGGCGACCTGGAGTCGCCCCCGGCGCCTTACGGTAACCCGGACCAGGGCTGCGGGGCCGCCTTGCCGTAGTTCAAGCCCAGAACCACAAGGTCTATCAGATCCACCACGCCATCGCCGTTCAGATCGGTGTTGGGATCAAGGGGCGGCTGGACATCATAGCTGCGGGCGAGCGTCACCAGGTCGAAGAGGTCTATCACACCGTCGCCGTTGACATCGCCGGCGAGGAGCAAGCCCGACGGCAGCGCCACGGGTTGCGCGCCAACGACGACCGCCGACTGCGCCGTGAGATAGCGGGGGTAGCTGGCGCGAACGGTGGCGGCGCCGACGGGGACGGATAGGCCGAAGGAGCCGTCCGGCAGCGTGAAGGTCTGGCTGTCGCCGATTCCGATCGTCGAACCCATGTGGGATGTGGCGACCTGTCGCACGATCCGGCCGGCCACCGTCCCGTAAGCCGGGCCGCCCGAATAGCGCAGGATGATCCCGCCGTTTCCGACGGCCCAGGCGGCGCCCGGCCCGCTGGCCGCGACCGAGATGAGCGATACCGGCGTTGGGCTGGTCGCAACACTCCACGCGCCGCTCCTGAGCTGAAGGATCGTGCCACTCGATCCCACCGCCCAGCCATCAGACGGGCTGCTCAGCGTGACCGAGGTGAGCGACTCGCTAATCGGGCTGTCCACTGCGCTCCATGCCCCGCCGCTAAGCTGCAAGATCATCCCGTTCCAGCCGACAGCCCAGCCATCACTCGGCCCACTCAAGGCCAGTGACGTCAGCCACTCACTCGTTGGGCTGGCCGCGAAGCTCCAGGTCCCTGCCTGGAGCCGCAAAATCACACCGTCCGCGCCAACCGCCCAGCCGTCGCCGTCGCCGCTCAGCTTGACGGACAGCAAGCCCTCCGTCGTCGGGCTGGCGGCGACAGCCCACGCCCCCGCCTGGAGACGCAGAATCACACCCTGGTCGCCGACGGCCCACCCGTCGCCGTCGCTGCTCAGGGCGACGGACGCGAGCGAGAGCGAGGTTGGGCTGGCGGAGCGGCTCCACACGCCGCCCTTCAGGCGCAGGATCAGGCCATCGTCGCCGACAGCCCAGCCATCGCTTGCCGCGCTCAGGGCTAGGCCGCGAATCGCTCCCGCGCCGGAGAGGGCGACGGGCGTCCAGACGCCGGCTGTCAGCCGCAAAATGCGGCTCGCATCGCCGACCGCCCAACCGTCGCCCGGTCCGCTGAGGGCCACCGCGTTAAGGTTCGGCGCATCAGGCGGTACCGCGATGGTCGCTACGCCGCTGCTGATGCTCAGGATCGCGCCATCCCACCCGACCGCCCAGCCATTCGGCGCGCTGCTCAACGCGATGGATGTCCACCACCCGCTGGTGACGGCGCCGACGACGCTCCACGAACCGGCGATGAGGCGCAGCATCCGCCCGCCGCCGACGGCCCAGCCATCGTTCGGGCCGCTCAACACGACGGCGTTGAGCCAGTCGGTGGTCGGGCTGGCGACGGCCGTCCAAGCGCCGTTTGCGAGGCGCAGGATCGTCCCGTTGGCGCCGACGGCCCACCCGGCGCCTGCCCCGCTCAGGGCCACCGACGTGAGAGCCTCCGTGGTCGGGCTGGCGGCCGCGCTCCACGTCCCGTTCGCCAGCCGCAGGATGACACCGTGGCGTCCGGCGGCCCAGCCGTCGTTTGGACCGCTCAACGCCACGGCGGACAGAGAGGCGGTTGTGGGGCTGGCGACAGCCGTCCACACGCCGCTGCTCAGATGGAGGATCGTTCCCTCATCGCCGACCGCCCAGCCGTTGGCCGCATCGCTGAGCGCGACCCCGCTGAGAGTTTGCTGCGTGGGGCTACTCACCGCGCTCCACGCGCCGCCGCTGAGGCGGAGAATGACGCCGCTGCCGCCGACCGCCCAGCCGTCCGTCTCGCTGCGCAGCGCGATGGCGTTGAGATCGTCGGCGGTCGGCACAGCAGCGCGCGTCCACGCGCCGTTGACAAGATGCAGCGCGATGCCGCCGGCGCCCATCGCCCAGCCGGACGATCCAGCGAGGGCGACCGTGTAGAGAGAGTAGCCGCACGCCGGCCCGGCGAGGGTGTCACACTGCCAGGCGCCCGGCGGGACGACGGCGCTCGGAGCGGCATGAGCGGCGCTTGTCAGCGTCCAACACGCGAGCATGGTCAGGATGATGGGCAGGAGCATGCGGCCGGCCGACTTCAAAGAGCGCGTCATCGTCACCCCCCCGGGTTTCAGTTGACGAGATCGGTCTGGTGGAGTGCGCTTATGCTATACCGCCTTGCCAGGCAAGTCAATTGCTCTATGTTGGCACTTTTGTGTCTGGTGGGGAGGCTTGGAGGGCTGCGCCCTCCAAATCACCCCCCACTGCACAGCAAAGTGCCAACATAGAGTCAATTTGTAAGGTGCGGCGGGGGCAGGTGGACAGAATCAGGGAGCAGAGTTACACTATGCCCCGGAGGGAGAGATACACCATGACGCAGCTTCTGTACTACGATGACGCCTATATCCGCGAGTTCGACGCCGTCATTACCGGCCACACCCCCGACGGCGCAATCATCCTCGACCGCACCGCGTTCTACCCCGGCGGCGGCGGCCAGCCCAACGACGTCGGGAGCCTGACGGCCGGCCCCCAGACGTGGCCGGTCACGAAGGTCAAGAAAGACGGCGGCGATGTGTTGCACACCGTCGAGGGCGAGCCGCCCGCCGTCGGAACCGCGGTGCATGGCGCGCTGGATTGGGAGCGACGCTACACCCTCATGCGCACCCACACCGCCCTGCACATCCTGTGCGGCGTCGTGTTCCGCGACTACGGCGCGCAGGTGACCGGCGGCAACATGGAGCCTGGCTCGGCGCGCATGGACTTCGAGTTCGAGCGGATGCAGCAGGAGCTTGTGCGCGAGATCGAGGCGCATACTAACCGCGAGGTGGCGGCGGCGCGGCCGATCTCGTCGCGCATCTTGCCGCGTGAGGAGGCGTTCCAGATTCCCGACCTTATCCGCACCAAGATCAACCTCTTGCCGCCCGGCATCACCGAGGTGCGCATTGTCGAGATCGCGGGGCTGGACTTGCAGGCCGACGGCGGGACCCACGTCGCCAACACGCGCGAGGTCGGAACGATCCGCGTCGTAGACTACCAGAGCAAGGGCAAAATCAACAAGCGCCTCCGCATCGCGCTGGAGTAACCCTACCCCCTCACAACGATAGACGCACGACGCCCCATCCCCTGCTTGGAACGATCCGAGCAGGGGATGATCCATTTTGGGGACGGATGCGGTGGGGTTGGTATTTGGATCACGAAAGGGCGCGAAAGGGCGCGAAAATGTATTGTACCTTAACAGGTCGCAGTCGTCGCCGTGGCAAAGCGCCCTGTACTTGCTCGCTGATCACCCGAAGCGCCTGCTCAAGGCCTGTGCAATATGTTTGGACACAATACAGAAAGGGCGCGAAAAGCACGAAAGGGAGTCTTCCAGCGCGTGCCTTTCGCGTTTTTCGCGTCCTTTCGTGATCTTCGTGGTTCGCAGTCTCTTTGATTCGTGGCTGTTTTATCCCGCAAAGCGGGAGGAAATCGCGTTCAATTTGTCGTTCACTTTGACTTGAGGGGGAACAGAAAACGAAATTGACAGGCCCCTGGACGAAGGAGGCTGGCATGAGCCGCTCGCCCCCATAGCCGTCTTTCTCGCCGTGTCCACACGACCAGCGTGACGCCGCATCGCCGCCCCCGGCGGCCCCCCGTTCCCGGCCACATTCACAAGATGAAAGGACGTTACGCGGTGAGTCGGCTCCTGGACCGCGAAGGTCACAAAGTCCCGCGCCTTGCCCACCGCGTCTGTTCCGAGTCGCAGGGCTACGTCAGCCCAGCAAGGAGCCTCAGAATGAGAAAACTCAATCGCCTGGCGCTGCCCGTTGTGGCCGCGTCGGCTACCGTCGCCGTCCTGATGCTCTCCCTCGCCCTGTTGCGTCCCGCCACCGCCCAGCCGCCCCAGCCGGGCGAGAAGCAGGCGCAGCAGACTACGACCACCACGGATGCCGCTTACGAGAAGATGTCGCCCACCGTCCGCGACGCCGCGCAGGCCGGCGGCGAGACGGTGATGAGCGTCGTCATTGACGCCAACCTGGGCGTGGACGTCACGCCCTACGCCGTCAAGGCGGTGTCGGCCAAGCTGCCCCGCCTGGAGTCCGAGGTTATCCTCGCCCAGGTCAAGGGGAGCGCGCTGACCAAGATCGCCTCGCTGCCCGGCGTCAACGGGATCAGCCCCGTCATGCCGGGCGCGGCGGAGAAGAGCCAGCCGCCCCCGATCCCGGACGCGCCGGGCAAGCCGTCGCTGGAGGGGCAGCGCGCCCGCATGGCGGAGCTGCGCAAAATCGCTCGCCCCTGGGATGCGTCGCAGGAGCCGGCGGCGGCCAAGCCGAGCGGCTGGTTCGATGTCGGCCCGAACCAGGAGAGCCGCCGCGCCTGGATGAAGGGCTACCAGGGGCAGGGCGTCAAGATCGCCGTGCTGGACAGCGGCGTGGACATGGCGCACCCGGACTTCTGGGGGACGTGGGCCACGGTCGAGGACGCCGCGTCGCCGTACTACGGCTGGCCGATAGCCTTCGACCCGTACTCCATGAGTTTGTATGTGAACGACGCCAACTTGGGGACGGACTTCGTCGCCACCGGCGGGGCGTGGTACGCCGACACGTCGGCGACGCCCCAGGTGTACCGTTCCTGGGAGGATGTCCAGAACGGCATCGCGCGGGCGCGGTACGCGACGTTCGCCGACTCGCCGGGGCGCGGCGGCAAGACGCCGGGCGCGAGCCACGAGTACACGTTCAAGGACACCAGCCTGAGCGGGGTGTACCACTTCGGCAGCCACCCCGACGTGAACCTGGCCCACGTCTTCGGCCAGTCCCCGGCGGTGCTGCTGGTGGACGAGCACAAGGCCGGTGTGTACGACACCGTCTACGTGGACCTGGACAACGACAATGACTTCACCAACGACAAGCCGGTGACCAAGACCTCGCCGCTGTCGTACCGCGACATGGACGGCGACGGCCAGCCGGACATCTCCGGCGGCGGCATCTACTGGATCGCCGACGGCGACAACCCCATCCCCGGCAGCCCGGTTCTCTACGACGACATGGCGACGCCGCCAGCCAACGCCTCGCTGGTCGCCTTCATGGGGTCGTTCGACGAAGGTGGGCAGAGCGGTACGCTGAGCGCGTCGAACGCCGTGGGCCAGGGCGCCATCAACGGCTACGCGCCGCGCTTCCAGGACCTACCCAACGGCCTGCCGGGCGTGACCCTGGGCGGCGC
Source organism: Anaerolineae bacterium (assembly GCA_046328535.1). Classification (GTDB taxonomy): domain Bacteria; phylum Chloroflexota; class Anaerolineae; order Epilineales; family JAHCIE01; genus JBDHWG01. The sequence goes on along the minus strand of JAXLWJ010000051.1, from coordinate 24,209 downwards.
GCCGAAGGCCAGGCTTGTTCCGATTGGGAACATCTACAACAACTTCGAGACTTCGATGCGCGAGGCGTGGTACCTTTCGCTACTCGGCTATGACGGCGCGCCCAACACGGCGGATGACGTGCAGATCACCAGCAACGGCTATCGCACCTCGGATGTCGCCAACACCGGCTGGGACTTCTACAGCCGCCTCCTGGACCGGATGCAGCGCCGCCTCAACCCGACGACCAGCTTCATTTTCGGCGTTGGCAATACGGGTCCGGGCTATGGCACGGCCTGGTCCCCGCTGCCTAGCGTCGCTATCAAGGTCGGGGGGTCGCTGGAGATGGGGTCCACCGGCTGGGACTCTATCACGCGCACCGACCAGATCACCTTCGGCTCGATGGGGCCGTTCAGCAGCCGCGGGCCGGATGCGCGCGGGACGGTGGGGGCGGACGTCGTCGCGGACGGCGGCTTCGCCTCGGGGGACCTGCCGATCAATTTCGGTTTCGACGGGAACTCCGCCTGGCAGACCTGGGACGCTCCTCAGCGATCATCCAGCGTCGCGGCGGGCAACCTGGCCCTGGTCTACCAGGCGTTCAAGGCGAAGAACGGCCGCTGGCCGACGTCCGAGGAGGCGCGGGCGCTGCTCAAGGCCGGCGCGGTGACCACCGGCGCAGACGTGTTCGCCGCCGGCGCGGGGCGCATCAACGCCGACCTCTCCACGGACATCGCGTCGGGCCGCCAGGGCATCTACGCCATGCCGACTCAGTGGCGGGTGGGCGACTATCATGGGCAGGAGTACCCGGCGTTCGCCAACATCATCTACCCCGGCGCGGGCGACAGCCAGAGCTTCAGCCTGACCAACCCGAGCGATCACGCTGTGGACGTGACGCTGTCGGCAGACGCGCTGCGGCGCTTCGACGAGCGGGAGATGACCTTCACCAGCAAGCCCATCAGCGAGGAAAGCCCGCGTAACTTCTTCGCGCCGGACTACCTGATGCCCCTGGAGAACATCCCCGACGACACCGAGATGATGCAGATCTCGGCCGTCTACCCCATGAGCCAGTTCGACCCAACGGGAACCGGCTCGCCGACCAACAACTGGTACCTGTTCATCTACGACTGGACGGACATCAACGGCGACGGCAAGTTCTGGACGGACACGAACGGCAACGGCGTCGTCAACCACAAAGACCTCGTTCCGTTCCAGCCGGCGAACATTGACGGTGTCCCGCCGCGCCAGGTCTATTTCACGCGGGCGGCGCTGGACTGGAGCCAGACCGAGTTCCAGCGCTGGGAGTACGAGCGCGTCTCGTACACGTATTCGGCCGGCAACACGATGAAAGTTCAGATGCTCAACCCGAAGCAGAAGATGCACAACGGTCTGTTCCTGGGCTTCAGGCACCCGGGCAAGACACCGGCCGTGCCGACGACGACCCTCCAGATCAAGATCGAGTTCTTCAAGCGGCAGCCGTGGCAGTGGGTGACGTTCGCGTCCGACCACCTCACGATTGCGCCCCACTCGGTGGCGACCGCGACGGCGAGCATCGCCATTCCGTCCAACACCGCCGTCGGCGAGTACGAGGGCGCGATCCACGCCACCTATGCCGGGCGCGCGCCCTACGGCCTCTTCCTGCCCCTGGTCGCGGCGAACACCAGGCTGGCTCAGAGGGCGTCCCTCGCGTCGCCCGCCGCCGCTGGACGCGCGCTGGAGATAGCGGACCGCGTGGACACCATCCCGGTCGTCGCCAGCGTCGCGGCGCGGTACAACTTCAGCGGCGCCATCACCCTCGGCGGCGCGCCGGCCAACGACCCGACGAGCCTGTACAACAACGGGGTGGTGCGCGGCGACTTCGACTGGGCCTTCGGCCTGGAGAACACCGGCGACTGGCGGATGTACTTCGTGGACGCCACGCAGACGCCGGTCAGCGGCACGAAGCTGCTGACGCGCAACGTCTGGGCCGACGCTGCGCCGCCGACCGACATTGACACCACCATTCTCGGCCCGGCCAGCGACCGCTTCAGCGACCCGAACAACCCCGGCAACGCCGATGTCAACTGGGCCAATCCGGCGTACTATGGCCCGTACACCCTCGCCGGGGTGGGCCGGAGCACCAACACCTACGCCGGCTCGGGCGTCTGGCGCTTCCAGACGGCGACGGGCGGCGCGGAGGAGTGGGTGGCAGGCGAGGCCAAGGCCGGCCTGCACGCCATCCGGCTGCACAACGTCCTTTTCGATGGCGACAAGTTCGACGTGCCATACACGACAACCGTTGGCGCGGCCACCGTGTCCCCCTCGGCCATCAACGTGACCAAGAACGTCACCTCGACCGCCACCATCAGCGAGTGTACACCGCTGGCCTTCAGCGCGACGCTAGATCTGCCGGGGCTGACAGCGGCGGGCTTCGGGCTGAGCAAGCCGGAGATCCGCAACTCGGAGACCGTCCACCAGGACAACCCGAACGACCCAAGCACCAGCAGCTACAAGCGGGCGTTCACCGTCACCCACGCCTCGCGCCTGACGGTGAGCATTGACGGCGGCAGCGGCCCGGACCTTGACCTGTACCTGCTGCGCGACAGCAACAACGACGGCAAGTTCACCTACCCCGGCGAGGTCGTCGCGTCCAGCACGTCGGCGACGGCGCAGGAGATGGTCAGCCTGGTTCGGCCGCTGGACGGCGCGTATGAGATTCTGGCGCATGGCTACAATGTGCCGGGCGGCAGCGCGACGTTCAAGCTCACCCTCGACCTGGTGGAGGGCTTCGACGTGACGGTGCGCAATGTGCCGAGCGAGCCGCTCGCGGCGAACACGCCGGCCCACTTGCAGGTGTGCTATCGGAAGACCGTCCAACCCGGCGACACGCTGCAAGGCGATGTCCTGCTCGGCCCGTCGGTCGCGCCGTCCACGTTCACCGTTCCCATCGTGATCAAGGCGACAGCGCCGTAGCCGGCCGGTCGTGGTAGAGACGCGCCCTGGCGCGTCTCTACCACATGGCGCGTCTCTACCCCATTGTCGTTCTGTCTACCCCCGCCCGATGTAGGGCATCTTGGTCGCCATGATCGTCATGAACTGGACGTTCGCTTCCAGCGGCAGGTTCGCCATGTACAGCACCGCCTGCGCGACATACGCCACGTCCATCGTCGGCTCTGGCGCGACGGTCCCGTTGGCCTGCGGCATCCCGACCGACATCTGCTGCGTCATCGGCGTGCCGGCGTTGCCGATGTCAATCTGGCTGCACGCGATGTCGTAGGGGCGGCCGTCCAGCGCGGTGGACTTCGTGAGGCCGGTAATGGCGTGCTTGGTGGCGGTGTACGGCGCGGAGTTGGGGCGCGGCGCGTGGGCGGAGATGGAGCCGTTGTTGATGATGCGCCCGCCGCGCGGCGTCTGCGCCTTCATGAGGCGGAACGCCGCCTGGGTGCAGAGGAAGGCCCCGCTGAGGTTGATGGCGACGACGGCCTGCCACTGCTCAAAGGAGAGATCTTCCAGGGGCAGCGGCGGCGCGCCGACGCCGGCGTTGTTGAACAGGACGTCGAGGCGGCCAAACGCCGCCTCCGTCCCGGCGAACAGGGCGGCGACGGAGACAGGGTCGCTGACGTCGGTGGGGACCACCAGGGCATGCGCGGTGTTCGGGCCGGCGGCGGCGGCGGTCTCCGCCAGGGGGTCGGCGCGGCGGCCGGCGAGGGCGACGCGGTAGCCGTCGGCCAGGAGGGCGAGCGCCACCGCCCGCCCGATGCCCGTCCCAGCGCCGGTGACAATGGCGACGCGGTTAGTGTGGTTCATAATGACTATCCTCCCTTGAAAACAAGCCTGGGCTGTCATGCTGAGTGAAACGAAGCATCTGGGCCGCAGTCCAGACCCCTCCTGTCGTCGGGGTGACATTCGGAAGTTTCTTGTGTCGGCGCATGCCGCCACGGGCATGGGGGTCTCGCAATGACGCCGCAGTCTGTGTTCTGAGCAGGATAGCCGAGACGCGGCCAAAGGTCAACGTCCAGGGGCGTGGCGGGCGCGCAGCGTTCTAGCGGTCTTTGGGGGTAAGGCGTCACACGGGTATAATGGGTTCCCGCGCCCGTTCTGGGAGAGGGGCTAGGGCTGAGGGACGAGCAGGTAGGGAGGGACTATGCCGTGGTGGACGGGCTACTTTGACGAGCGTTACCTTGATGTGTTCGGCGACAGTTTCACCGCGGAGCATACCGCCCGCGAGGCGGCGGCCATCGCCGCCTTCCTCGATTTGCCGCGCGGCGCGACGATTCTCGACCTGGCGTGCGGCCAGGGGCGGCACGCCGTAGCCCTGGCGCAGATGGGTTACACCGTGACCGGCCTCGACCTGTCGCCGTCCTTGCTGGCGCACGCGCACGGGGCATCTGCGGCTGCCGGTGTGGATGTGACGTGGCGGGAGGGCGACATGCGCGACCTGCCCTGGCGGGACGAGTTCGACGCGGTCATCAACATCACCTCGGCGTTTGGCTACTTCCCCACCGATGAAGAGAACGAGGCGGTCTTGGGCCAGGTCGCGCGGGTCCTCAAAGGGGGCGGCCAGTTCCTCATCGAGACGATGCACCGCGACTACATCGTGCGGGAGTACCAGCAGCACGACTGGTACGAGACCGACAGCGAGACGCTGGTGTGGGTGCTGCGGCTGTTCGATGCCGTCAAGGGGCGGACGACGGTGCTGGAGCGCTACCGCACGGCGGATGGCAACGAGGGCGAGCGCTACCACAACATCCGCGTCTTCACGGCGACGGAGATGCACGCGATGCTGCGGCGGGCGGGGCTGGCGCCGCTGGACACGTGGGGCGAGTGGGACGGCGAGGCGTTCGGCTTCGACTCGACGCGCCTCATCGTCCGGGCGGTGAAGGCCTGACGAATGCTGGCGGCTGTGGTACAATTCCAACGCGGGCGGATTCAAGCGGGTTGGAGTTTTAGGGAAAGGAAGTCCAATGGCGGCGCTCGTTTATGCGCATATCGGCTTCAACGACGCAGGTGTGCCGATTATCTCAGAGACGCAAACAAAGGTCGAGGAAATCGTGCTGGACCACATCGCGTATCAGTGGGATGCCGACGAGATTCACGATCAGCACCCCCATCTGACACTTGCTGAGATTCACAGCGCGCTGGCTTACTACTACGATCATCAGGTTGAGATGGATGAGCAGATCGAGGAGGGGCTGCGCCATGTCGCCGATATCCGGTCCAGGCTCGGCGACTCTCCGATACGGCTCAAGCTCCGGGCGCAGGGACTTCTGCCTTGAGCTTGCGTCTCTACATGGATCATCATGTAAGCGCAGCGATCACCGACGGGCTGCGCAAACGCGGCGTGGATGTGCTCACCGCGCACGAGGATGGCGCGGCTCGGTTCGACGACGACACTTTACTAAGCCGGGCGACAGAGCTTGGCCGCGTGCTGTTCAGCCAGGATCGGGACCTCCTGGTCATCGCTCACGCTCGGCTGGAGACAGGCGTAGAGTTCGCCGGGCTGATCTACGCGCATCAGCTCAACATTACGGTCGGGCGTGCGGTTCGTGACCTTGAGATGCTTGCCACGCTGCTCGACACAGCCGACCTCCGCAATCAGATCGAGTTCATCCCTCTTTGACAAGTGCCAGTTGGCCGATTTCTTGCTAAGACCCTCCCCACCAGCGTATAATTCGGGCTTGCGGCCACGTTTCTCTAGGTGCGCCGCAAGTCGGGTTGCAAGGGGAGCTTTTTATGCGCGTCGTTATTACGGGTGGGGCGGGGTTCATCGGGTCTCACCTTTGCGATCGGTTCCTGGCGGAAGGGCATCGCGTCATCGCCCTCGACAATCTCTCGACGGGCCGCGTCCAGAATATCGAGCATCTGGCGGGGAATGAGCGCTTCCGCTTCATCAAGCAGGATGTGACTGAGTATATCTACATTGATGGGGCGGTGGACGCCGTCCTGCACTTCGCATCGCCGGCCAGCCCGATTGGCTACCTCGATCTGCCCATCCAGACGCTCAAGGTTGGCGCGCTTGGCACGCACAAGGCCCTCGGCCTGGCGCGCGCCAAAGGGGCGCGCTTCCTGCTGGCCTCGACCTCTGAGGTCTACGGCGATCCGCTGGTCCACCCGCAGCCCGAAAGCTATTGGGGCAACGTCAACCCCATCGGTCCGCGGAGCGTGTACGACGAGGCCAAGCGGTTTGCCGAGGCCATGACGATGGCCTACAACCGCGTGCATGGTCTTCAGACGCGCATCGTCCGCATCTTCAACACCTACGGCCCGCGCATGGCCCTCGACGACGGGCGCGTCGTCCCGAACTTCATCGGTCAGGCGCTGCGCGGCGAGCCGATCACTGTGTATGGCGATGGGTCACAGACGCGCTCGTTCTGCTATGTCTCCGACCTGGTAGAGGGCATCTACCGCCTGCTTGCCTCGGACGAGGTGTCTCCGGTCAATATCGGCAACACCGCCGAGATTTCGATGCTGGAGTACGCCGAGGTCATCAAGCGGCTGACCGGGTCGGCCTCGCCCATCATCCTGGTCACGCCGCCCAACGAGCGTATCGTGGACGATCCGAAGCAGCGCCAGCCGGACATTACGCGGGCGCGGGCGATTCTCGACTGGGAGGCGCGCGTGCCGCTGGAAGACGGGATGAGCCGCACCATCGAGTTCTTCCGTCAGGCGCTGCCCCAGGCCAATCTATAGCGCGATGCAAGGCTTGCGCGGCCGACGCCTGCCCCTCCTCGACCTACCCCTGGCCGGTCTAGCGGCTGCTGTCCTGCTAGGGCTGGCCGTCGCCGCCCTCTCGCCGCAGAACGCGGCGCTGCTCCTGCTGGCGGCCGCCGGCGGGCTGGCGGTGCTATTGCGGCCGGGCTGGGCGCTGCTGGTGCTGCCGTTCGTCGTTCCCTTTGGCGAGCTGCGCACCGCGAGCCTGGGCGGGCTGACCGTGGGCGGGACGGAGGTCGTCCTGGCCGCCGTCGTTGTGTCGCTCCTGGCGCGCGGCCTGGCGCGGCAGCGCCTCGTCATCCCACGCGCGCCGCTGCTGATCCCGCTGCTCATCTTCCTCGGCGCGCTGCTGGTGTCCCTGCCCGGCGCCTTTTCCCTGCCCGCCGCCGTCAAGGAGCTGGCGAAGTGGCTGGAGTTCGCGGTCACGTACCTGGCGGTGCTGATGGTGGCCGACGAGGCGACGCCGCGCGGCCGCATGGCGTTCGTCGCGGCGATGGGCGCGGCGCTGCTGCTGGCCGGGGCGCTCGAGGCGATATCCGGCATCGCGCAGTCGGTGCAGCGGATCGGGCCGCCAAGTTACGCCATCCTGGGCGGCGCGTTGTGGCGGGCGTTCGGCGAGTTCGGCCAGCCGAACCCGTTCGGCGGGTTCATGAACATGGCGCTGCTGCCGGCGCTCAGCGGCCTGGTCGGCATCGCCCTGGGCGCGGGGATGACGCGGCGCGGCTGGCGGCCCATGGCCGAGAACGGCTACCGGCCTAGCCCGTTCGTCGCGCTCTTTTTGCTGGCCGTCGCCGCCGTCGTCGGGCTAGGGCTGGCGCTGAGCTGGTCGCGCGGGGCGTGGCTCGGTGTCGTCGCGGGCGCGGCCGTCATGGTCGTGGCCTGGATAGTGCTTATCCTGGCGCGGCCGCCGGCGGAGAGGGCCGCCGAGACGAGGCGGCGGGCCGTGGCGGCGATGTGGGCGCTGGTCGCGCTGGCGCTAGTGCTTGTGTTTGCCGGGGCGGCCAACGTCATCCCGTCGAGCGTGACGGACCGCCTGGCGACCGTGACCGAGTACAGCGGCGGCCTGGACGTGCTGAATGTCGAGGTCAACGACGACAACTTCGCCGTGGTCGAGCGCGCCGCGCACTGGTACGCTGCCGCCAACATGTGGGCCGACCACTTCTGGACGGGCGTCGGGATCGGCAACTACGCGGCGGCCTACCCGCAGTACAACGTGCCGCGCTGGAGCGACCCGCTCGGTCACGCCCATAATTACTACCTGAACATGGGGGCGGAAGCAGGGTTCATCGGCCTGCTCGCCTACCTGGCCCTGATCGTGGCCGCGCTCTGGCGCGCGATCCGCGTGGCGTCCGACTACCCCGACTGGCTGACGCGCGCGTTGGCAGTGGGGACAATCGGCGTGCTTGTCGCCGTCGGCGTCCACAATGTCTTCGATAATCTGTACGTTCACGCTATGGGAGTTTACATTGCGATCCTTGTCAGCCTGGTTGATACCGCCGGTACCCGCGCCTGATACTGGCGCTGGAGTCATCCAACGCCTACGATACCGCCTCTACACGCACCGCAAAGAGGTCAAGCAGTTCCTCAAGTTTGCCCTCGTCGGGACGCTCGGCGCAATCATTGACTTCACCGTCCTCAACCTGCTGGTGCTGCACTTCGGGTGGCCCAAGGCGGCAGCGAACATCGTCTCGTTCACCGTCGCCGTCCTGAGCAACTTCACCTGGAACCGCCTGTGGACGTTCGAGCACGCCCGACATCAGCCGATGTGGCCGCAGCTCGGCCAGTTCGCCCTTGTCAACCTTGTCGGTCTCGGCATCAACGAGGTGTGCTTCATCGGCCTGGATACCTTTCTGTTCGAGCCGCTGTTTGGCGCGGTACTAGGCTACAACCTGGCGAAGGCGTCGGCGACGATCATCGTGTTGTTCTGGAACTTCATCATCAACCGCCTGTGGACGTTCCGCCACCGCCCGAAGGAGATTCCGCAGTAGGCCCGCGCATCACGATTGACTACACCCCCGCCGCACGCCAGGGCGCTGGTATCGGCCGCTACACGCGAGAGCTTATCCGCGCGCTCGCGCGGCTGGACACCGCGACGGCCTACACCCTCCTGGTGCGCGGCGCCGCCACCGTCCCCGATAGCCTCGCCGGTTTCCCCCCGAATTTCCGCGTGCGGCGCAGTCCCCTCTCCGAGCGCACCCTGACCCGCCTGTGGCGGCTGCGCGTGCCTCTGCCGGCCGACTGGCTGGCCGGCCCCTCCGACGTCTACTACAGCCCTGACTATATCCTGCCGCCGCTGCGCCGGGGCCGCGCCGTGGTCACGGTCCACGACCTCTCGTTCCTGACCGTGCCGCAGGCGGCCGACGCCGGCCTGCGGGCGTACCTGGCCGACGCTGTGCCGCGCTCCGTGGCGCGAGCCGATCACATCCTCGCCGATTCCGAGCACACGAAGCAGGACCTCGTGCGCCTGCTACGTACCCCGGCCGACAAGATTAGCGTTCTATACTCCGGCGTCTCGCCGGCCTTTCGACGGGTGGTGGACGAGGCGAGGCTGAGCGAGGTCCGCGCTCGCTACGGCCTGACCGGGCCGTTCATCCTCGGCCTGGGGACCATCGAGCCGCGCAAGAACCTGGTGCGACTGATCGAGGCGTTCGCGCAGCTGGCTGCGGCGGGCGAGCCGCACGCGCTGGCGCTGGTCGGCGGGCAGGGCTGGCTCTACGGCCCGATCTTCGACCGCGTCAAGGCGCTAGGGCTGGAAGAGCGGGTGCGCTTCCTGGGGTTCGTGGCCGATGCCGACTTGCCGCCACTCTACTCCGCCGCGGAAGCGTTCGCCTTCCCCTCGCTCTACGAAGGGTTTGGTCTGCCGCCGCTGGAGGCGCTGGCGTGTGGAACGCCGACCGTGGTATCGAATGTCTCATCGCTGCCGGAGGTTGTTGGCGATGCGGCGCTCCAGGCGCCGCCGACGGATGTGGCCGCCCTGGCGGCGACGTTGGCGCGCCTGCTGCACGACGAGCCGCTGCGGGCGCGGCTGCGCGAGGCCGGGCCGCGACAGGCGAGCCGCTTTACGTGGGAGGCCGCCGCCGCGCAACTCAGGGAGACGTTGTACGGGCTAAGCGAGTCGGGACGCGCATAGGGGAGTCGTTGCGAGCGGCAGCGAAGCAATCCCCCGATGTTGTAAAGGACAGGCTATGCGGCGAAAGCGTGTCCTGTCGCCCACCGTGAGGCTGCTTCGTCGTCCTATCGTCCTCCTCGCAGCGACGCCGTACCTCTGTGTTCTGAGCAGCGTAGCGAGGCATGACAGCCCAGGCTTGTTCTCAGGAAAGCCGCCCATGAACGCACAGGGATTCGAGATAAGGGCAACGCAAAGGCGCAAAGGGGGATGACAGACTGTATAATCAAAGTGTCGGCTAGTCGAGGTTGATCTTGCCGCGCTGGCGGCTCGGCGGTGGGGCGGCGGGCGGCGGCGGGGTTGGCGGCTCCCACGGCGGGCGGGCGTCGCTATCGGGTGGCTCCGACGAAATGTCGAGGTTGATCTTACCGCGCTGCTTGCTGACGCTCTCGCGACGCGCCGCGTCTTCTAGCTCGTCAATGTGCTCGAGCAGGTCGGCGAGGGCGCGGAGCAGCACGACCACGGCCATGCGCACCTCGCGGCGCGCGGCGCGCAGATGCCGCCAGAACTCCCGCGGGAGGCCGGTGAAGAGCTTTTCCAGAATGAAGCGCGTGATGTACAGCAGCTCGTCGGCCGGCTCGCCGCGAACGTCCTCGATGCGTTTGTCGTCGAAGGGGTCCATGCCATGGTCTCGGTGAAGGTTGTGTACGACGAATGTTCATTGTAGCATAGGTTTATGTGGAAGGCACAGTCCGAGAATTGGATTGCGTCCGCACGTGAGTTTCCTTGCCGCGAGATTTGCGGTACAATAGGCGTTGTCGTGGGGGAGTATGTCCGAAAACCCTGTGGATCGTGTGCGCGGCTATCTGCATACCGCCGCGCCAGACCTGGACGTTGTCGAATATGATGTCAGCACAGCGACGGCGCCCCTGGCGGCCGCCGCTGTTGGCTGCGAGGTCGGCGCGATTGTCAAGTCGCTGTGCTTCGTGATTGACGGTCGGCCGATCGTGGCCCTGGTCGCCGGGGACATGAAGGCGGATGACCGAAAGCTCGGCGCGCTGTTTGGCGTGTCCAAATCGAAAGTCAAGATTGCCGACTCGGAGACGGTCACGCGAGTCACAGGCTACAGCGTGGGCGGCGTCCCACCCGTCGCCCACGCGACGCCCGTGCCGGTGGTGATTGACGCCAGCCTGCAGCGGTACGTCACGGTTTACGCGGCGGCGGGCGCGTCCAACGCGATCTTTGCGATCCCCCTAACGCGCCTGATCGAACTCACAAACGGTCAGGTCGCGGATATCGTGAAAGCCTGAATGGAGGAAGAATATGCGCGTAGGGATTTTGACAGGCGGCGGAGACGTTCCGGGCCTCAACCCGGCCATCAAAGCTGTGGTGGATCACCTCATTGACGAAGGGCATGAGGCGGTTGGGATCCGCCGCGGCTGGGGAGGCTTGCTGTACTACAACCCGGACGATCCGTCGGCACAACAGGAGTGGGCCATCCCGCTCAACAAAGCTATCGTGCGCACCATTGACCGCACCGGTGGCACCTTCCTGCACACGTCGCGCACCAACCCGGCGCGGGTGCGGCTGAAGGACGCCCCCTCGTTCCTCACCGTCGAGGAACCCAACCCCGACAAGCGCTACGACTTCACGCCCCACGTCATGCGCGTGCTCAGCAAGCTGGGCATCGAGGCGCTCATTCCGATCGGCGGCGACGACACCTTGAGCTACGCTGTGCGCATGCACAAAGAAGGCATTCCCGTCGTCGCCATCCCGAAGACCATGGACAATGATGTCTTTGGCACGGACTACTGCATCGGCTTCTCGACCGCTGTCACCCGCAGCGTCGAATTCATCCACGCTCTGCGCACCCCGGCCGGTTCCCACGAGCGTATCGCCGTGGTCGAGCTGTTCGGCCGCAACTCCGGCGAGACGAGCCTCATCGCCGCCTACCTCGCCAGCGCGGACCGCGCTATCATCTCCGAGGTTCCCTTTGATCCGGACAAGCTGGCGAAGCTGCTGACAGAGGACAAGAAGCGCAACCCGAGCCAGTACGCCATCATGACCATCTCCGAGGGTGGGCAGATGATCGGCGGCGACGTGTTCGAGCGCGGCATCGAGGATGCCTACGGCCACAAGAAGCTCGGCGGCATCGGCCAGTTCACGTCCGACGTGCTCAAGGAGCTGACCAAGAGCGACATGATCTACCAGCAGGTGGCGTACCTGATGCGCTCCGGCGCGCCCGACGCGCTCGACCGCATGGTGGCGACGAGCTACGGCTACCTGGCGGCGCAGCTGCTCACGCGCGGCGTCACGGGCCGCCTGGTCGCGCTGCAAGAGGGCAAGTACACCAACATCCCGCTGCAAACGGTGACCCAGGGCGTCAAGCGCGTGGACGTTCACGAGCTGTACGACGTCGAGGCGTATCGGCCGAAGGTGGCCCACGTCATGGGTAAGCCGATGTTCCTGTACTAACCGGAGGGCGTTGTTGTCGTAACGCTCTATCGTCACTCTGAGCGTCAGCGAAGAGTCCCCGACCAGGCCGGGATGCTTCGCTGCGCTCAGCATGACGCGACAATCGCGGCAACACTGGGTTAGGCGAAGACCGGCGGCAGCCTCGCCGCCGGTCTTTTGTTTGCCCTGCGCCCCACGCCAATTTGACCGGGGGGGGCATAAATCGCGTAACCAAATCGGGCTGGACGTCGTGACGCGATTGACGCGCATCGAAGCGCACGCCGGCCCGGCCGCGGTTGGCGCGTCGGTGGAGGTTGTGGCGCACAGCCAGGGGAGTCAGAAGGTGGCGGACACGATTGTTGTTCAACCGGCGATCCCGGCCGCCACGCCGACACCGACGGCCACGCCAGCGGCGACGACAACGACGGAAGCGAAGCAGTATCCGCTATACCTGTCCTTTGTGTCGCAGCAGCAAACTCGCTGAGGGGCGCGCGGGAAGAGGAGCCACGGAACATACGGAACACACAGAAAGTTGGTGAATGCGCTGAACGTGAAGCGGCCCTCTCATGTCGAGAGGGCCGCCCAACTCTCCATTGTGGAATTCTATACCGACGCTCCTGACTCAGTCAACTGCGCCGGCTAGGGCGTGAACTGGTACAGGCCCCAGGCGTTGACGTCGGAGAGGGGAGCAATGTCGCGCACCTGCGCCGCGCCGAGCTTCGACCGCGTCGCCATCTGCTCCAGGGTCGCGTCGGAGACGATGACCTGTGCGGGCCAGGAGATGGCCCGCAGGTAGTTGTCTACCTTCTCCGCCGTTCCTAGACGCTTGACCTCGACGCCGCGCCAGGCAAGCATGCCGTCCAGGACGCTGCTCGGCCCCGTCCCCTCGCCGCTCGTCCGCTTGATGGCGCTGTCCAGGACAACGGGCTGCCCCTGCTGCTCCACGTCGGCGACGACGGCGAAGAATTCGTCGTTCGTTCGGCCCGCCGCCTGCTCGACAGCGTAGTACCCCGCCAGGCGCATCGTCAGGCCCGCCAGCATGACGACGACGAGCACAGCGACGGCCGCGCGCCCGGCCGTCGGCCACCACCCGCGCCGGCCGGCGCTGCCCAGGAGGAGCATAGCCACTGCGCCGCCGATGGCAACTTGAATGGCGGGGAGCGCAAGACCACTGTACCGCCCCAGCAATGTGTTGTTGTACTCGCGGACGAGCAGCGGCATGCAGACCAGCGCCGAGCCGACGAGCCATAGGGGCAGGGATTGGCGGCGCGCGGTGTAGATGAGACTCGCCACGGCCGCGGCCGCCACAAGCAAGGCGAAGCCGTCGGCCAGCCAGGGGAAGCCAGGCCCATGCCGCGCGCTGCTAAGAACGTCCACGAAGGACAGCGCCAGGTTGACGATCCCTGTGGGATACGGAACAGCGCCCCACTCCCCGGCGACGTTGCTCGACGCGCCGACGACACGCGAGCGCGAGCCGCCGAGCAGCGCCGGCAGGTGATAGAGAATCACAGGCGTGTAGGCGAGGAACAGAGTCAGCAGGGCAAGGACGCCCCAGCGGCTCCACAGCAGACGCCGCCCCTTCGACTGGCGCCACAGCCAGATGACCAGGCCTGGTACGAAGACGGCGCACAGGGGATGAGTCTGGACCGCCAGCCCGGTGAGGGCGGCGGCCGCGATGAGCCACGCGGCTCGCCCGCTCGACCCCGCTCGCACCGCTGCCCACCAGCCGAGTACCTGGAGCACGATGGCAAGCACGCCCATGTGCAGCACATGGCTGTAGGTGACGACCGGCGTGAGAGTCACGCCAAACAGGGCGGCCCCGATGACGCCGGCGAGGCGGCCGTAGAGCGCGCGGCCGAACAGGTAGACGGCGACGACAGCGGCGCTGCCCAGAAGAACCGTCAGGATACGCGGCATTTCCAGGGCGCTCGATATCAGCCGCGCCAGGGCAAGCAGGTAGATGACCAGCGGACCGTTGTAGCCGGTGTCCTCGAAGACGAGCGGCCGCGCGCCGCCGTTGACGACGCCCAGCACGGTGCGCCAGATAGTGACCTCGTCGTTGAAGCGAGGGATTTGCTGGAGGTAGGGCCAGCGGATGAGGAGGGCGGCCAGGAACACAAGCGCCGCCAGCATGACCTCGCCGAGGCCGGTGGACATCAGCAGGGACACGCGCGCGATAAGGGACTGACCTGCATCGAGCGCGTGAGTATTCCGCTCTAACTCGACCTGAGAAGTGCTGGCAGTCATTTGATTATGTCGAGCATCTCTCTGACGTAGTCGCTAAAGTCTCGCTCAGGTTTCAAACCGGAACGGCCTCGGTAAGGATGTGGTCCATCCGATAATTGGCTCACAGCGCGTTCTCCTGACTCGCCTTTTCGGGTACGATGCCTAATCGGGTAGGTTTCGTTCTAGCGCCTGAATAGTTGCTTTCAGGACAGTGGCAAAGGCGTCAGGAGTTAGAATAGCAACTCGTTTCTCGACGAGACTAACGTTAGCGGTAAACAACTTGGTTGGACGGGCGAAGCTGACCACACGCAAGGCGCCTTCGCCAAAACTGTCATCTGTCAGCTTGATGGCATCGGGGTCGCTATGAGGATTGCTTGTAATCTGGCACAGAATCCAGTCATCACGTCCGGCCTCGGCAAGAACGACTGCGGGACGTAATTTCGCTGAAGCCAGGTCAGAAAAGGGAAAAGTGACTACAACGACGGAAGCTGGGCCAAGCGTGACCATGCCTCGTCCTCTTCTGGAGTGTCCCAATCCACGCTCAAAGCAGGCTGACTCAGTAGAGCTGTTTCCAGAACAGATGGCTCGGGTTCATCTTCCAGGATGGTCACTAGCGCACGTCGCGGCCCGGGAAGTGATACGGATTCGAGTAGTCGCACAACACCTGTCTCGTCAATGACCGCTTCGTATGTCTGAACCATCGCTTTTACCTCCCGATCCCACTGTGTCCTGATCAGCGTTTCCCAATTGCCACGGCTGAATTCTACGTTCAATGCCTTTCCTCGGCAAAGGACGCGCCCGAGGGGGGACAAGCCCGGCTCGCATCGGGAACCGGGCTTGTCTATGACACGGAACTGATGTTAGCCTACACCTGGGGCAGCTTCTCCAGCGACGCTTCGACGGCCTCCTGCGAGTAGTCCAGGTCGGTGAGCTGGTTGGTCAGGTAGCGCTCGTAGGCGCTGAGATCGAAGTGGCCGTGGCCGCACAGGTTGAACACGATGGTCTTGGCCTCGCCGCTCTCCTTGCAGCGCAGCGCCTCCTCCATCGCCACGCGAATGGCGTGGGACGGCTCCGGCGCGGGGATGATGCCCTCAGCGCGGGCGAAGCCGACGGCGGCCTCGAAGATGGCGCGTTGGGCGACGGCGCGGGCCTCGATCAGGCCGTTCTCGTACAGCGCCGAGATGATGGGCGACATGCCGTGGTAGCGCAGGCCGCCGGCGTGGATCGGCTCTGGCACGAAGTCGTGGCCGAGGGTGTGCATCTTGACCATCGGCGCCATCTTGGCCGTGTCGCCGTAGTCGTAGGCGTACTTGCCGCGGGTCATGCTCGGCGCGGCGGTCGGCTCGACGGCGATGATGCGGCGCTTGCGCCCGCCGAGCTGGTCGGGGATGAAGGGCAGGGCAAAGCCGCCGAAGTTACTGCCGCCGCCGACGCAGCCGATGAGGATGTCCGGGTCGGCGTCGGCCAGCTCCAGCTGCTTGATGACCTCCTGCCCGATGACGGTCTGGTGCAGGAGGACGTGGTTGAGCACGCTGCCGAGGGAGTACTTGGTGTCGTCGCGCGTCGCGGCGTCCTCGACGGCCTCGCTGATGGCAATGCCCAGGCTGCCGGGCGAGTCGGGAGACACGGCCAGGATGGCGCGGCCGGCGTTCGTGTCCGGGCTAGGGCTGGGGACGACGGACGCGCCGTAGGTCTCCATCATGTTGCGCCGATACGGCTTCTGGTCGTAGCTGACGCGCACCATGTACACCTTGCACTCCAGGCCGTAGACGCTGGACGCGAAGGCGAGGGAGCTGCCCCACTGCCCGGCGCCCGTCTCTGTCGCCAGGCGCTTGACGCCCTCCTGCTTGTTGTAGAAGGCCTGCGGGACGGCGGTGTTGGGCTTGTGGCTGCCCGATGGGCTGACACCCTCGTACTTGTAGTAGATGCGGGCGGGCGTATCGAGGGCCTGCTCCCAGCGGCGGGCGCGGTAGAGCGGCGTCGGCCGCCACAGTCGGTAGACGTCCCGCACCGGCTGCGGGATGTCAATCATGCGCTCCTGGCTGACCTCCTGCAGGATGATGCTCATCGGGAACAGGGGCGCTAGATCGTCCGGGCCGAGGGGCTGGCCCGTGCCGGGGTGCAGCGGCGGCGGCAGCTGGAACGGCAGATCGGCGAGGACGTTGTACCACTGGCGCGGCAGATCGTCTTCGGAAAGAGTGTACTTCACCTGGTTCTGGTCCACGAGTCCTCCTTGTGGGTTGGATGGGTTGTGTTCAGGTTGCCGCATTTCGCTGGCGGTGGAGTGACAACTCCGCCGCCGGTGGGGGCGCTGGAGATGGCTCTCCACCGCCAGCGGAGACCATTTCAGTCGTTCCGCAGCCTGGGAAACGACTGAATTCGTTACTGTGTATCATTACTTGACCTGGTAGCAGCTACGACCGGGCCGGCGCGGCGGCGGCCTGGGTAAATGGCAGCACGTAGCCCATGCGCTCTTTGACGCGGTTCAGGACGGTGATGGCCTGGGCCTGGGCGCGGCTCGCGCCCTCGCGCAGGACGCTCACCGTGTAATCCGGGTTCGCTTCCAGCTCGGCCATGCGCTGTTGGAATGGCGCTAGCCCCTCGATGACCACCTCGGCCAGGTCGCGCTTCAGGTCGGAGTAGCCCTTGCCGGCGTAGCGCGCCTCGATCTCGGCGACGGGTAGCCCGGTGAACAGCGAGTAGATGGTCAGGAGGTTCGTCAGGGCCGGCTTGTCCTCGGCGGCGCGGATCTCGGTACCTGAGTCGGTCACGGCGGCGCGGAACTTCTGGCGGATGGTGTCCGGGTCGTCCGACAGGGCGATGTAGTTGCGCGGCGTCGGGGCGCTCTTGCTCATCTTCTTGGTCGGGTCGTCGAGGCCCATGATGCGCGCGCCCTCGACCTTGATGAGTGGCTCCGGCACAACCAGCGTTCCCTCGCCCATGCGGTAGTTGACGCGCTGGGCGATGTCGCGGGTCAGCTCGACGTGCTGCCGCTGGTCCTCGCCGACCGGGACGAAGTTCGCGTCGTAGAGGACGATGTCCGCCGCCTGGAGCACCGGGTAGTCGAACAAGCCGACGTTGACCTCCTCCTGCCGCTTGCCCGCCTTCTCCTTGAACTGGGTCATGCGCTTCAGCTCGCCGAAGTAGGTGAACGTGTTCAGTATCCACGCCAGCTCAGTATGCTCCGGCACGTGGGACTGGATGAAGATCGTCACCCTGTTCGGGTCGAGGCCCGCCGCGAGGTACGAGTTGGTGAGGCTGATGGTGCGGCGGCGCAGCTCGTCCGGGTCCTGTGGGACGGTGATGGCGTGGTGGTCCACGACGCAGAAGTAGTTCTCGAACTGGTCCTGCTCGGCGGCCCAGTTGCGGATGGCTCCCAGATAGTTACCGATATGAAGATTGCCGCTCGGCTGCACGCCGCTGAGCACTCGTGGTTTCGACATGTTGCACGCTCCTTCCTGAATGAAAACCGCGCTCGATTGAAATACAAAAAGCCCCGCGCCCTTGCCGGACGCGGGGACTAACCCACGTGGTACCACCGTGCTTGGAGGCTGTCGCCTCCCTCTCTGCGAGCGCCTGTGACGCCCTGGGCGCTGATAACGGTCGCCTTCCGGCCGGGCCTACTTGCCGCAGGATGCGGGTTCAGCCGGCAGCTCCCAGGTCCATTCGTCGTCCGCGCTGGCGCCAGGCTCTCACCGCTGCCCGACTCTCTGTGGCCCCGCTGGGACGCTTACTTGCCCCTGTTCATCGCCAGTATGTGATCGTGACGTCAGTATATCGCAATTGGCGCGGCGAGTCAACTGCCGAGCGATGGATTCGGCGTCCGCCAAACGGTTGAGGCAGCGCTACTCCTCCTGGGCGTCGCGGCCGAGGGCGGCCAGGGCGCTCAGGCGCAGCTCGGTGAGGGCCTGGACGGCGTCCACCAGCTTGCCCAGTGTCACGAAGAAGTCCTGCATCTCGGCCAGGCGCTCGCGGTAGAACTGGGCCGTCGGGTCAGTGTGCGTCGGGTCTACCGTCTCGACAAGGCTCATGCTCTCCTTGACGGAGCCGAGCGCCTGCTCGAACTCTTTCTTCTCGCGCTCCTTGAAAATCAGTTTGGCGATGGCCCAGAAATCCGTTTCGACTTCGTAATAGTCACGGCGGTCGCCGACGTTCCAGACTTTGTGGACCATGCCCAGGCGCTCGAGGCCGCGAATGTGAATGCTCACGCTGCCCTTGCTGATGCACAAGGCGTGGGCGATGTCGTCGAGGCTGAGCGCGCCGGGCGTCATGTACAGCAGGCCGTAGATTTCGCCCATCGCGCGGTTCAGTCCCCAGAACGCGCTGATGCGGCCGCTGCCCCGGATCAATGTTTGCTTGGCTGCTTCCAGGCCCTCCGCCGGCGGCCGCTGTGTGTTGGCCGGGCTGGCCATATCATCCCCCTTGCCTTGTTAGTGCTGTCCGCTACCGCAGCTGGGTGTTCGTCCCGCCCTTTTCCACCGTACCCCTGTGTCGTTTAGACCGTTCTAAACGAATTCTATCATGGAGGTGGGGTGGGCGCAAGGTGGCAGTTGCGGCCTTGCGACAGCGCGGCTATACTGACATCGGCGACTCGTAGTTGAGGGGAGTATGAAATGATAGACACCATTCACGAGTTGATTGCGGATTGGGCGGCGGGCGAGGGCCTTGACCCACGCCTTCACGTGTGGGACGTCCACGCGGCTGAGACAGACGCGGGCATCGTCCTGAGCGGCGAGACGCTGGATGGGCCGGCGCGACAGTCGCTCGTGACGACGCTGCGCCTGCATCTGCCGGGCGTCACCCTGATTGACCGGATTACCCCGCTACGGGAGAACGCCAGCGTTGCTACGATCCGCCGCGCCGTCGTCAACGTTCACGCCGAGGCCAAGTCGAAGTCCGAGGTGGTGACGCAGGCGCTCTTTGGTGAGTTGATCGAGGTGTTGCGCGCACTCTCCGGCTGGTCGTTCGTGCGCATCGTCGCCGACGGCTACCTCGGCTGGGTCGCCGCCCACGCCATCGCGCCCAGGCCGCTACCCGGCCCGACGCACTTCGCCTCGGCGAACCTGGCTCTATGCTTTCGCGGGCCGGACAATGCCGAGGTCGTCGGTCAGCTCCCGTTCAACGTCGCCGTCGCCGTCGTGGACAGCGTCGGAGCGCGGGCCGGCGTTGCCGCGCCGGACGACAGCGTGTGGTGGGTACGGGCGGACGAGCTGACGCCGCTGGACGACAGGCTCGTACCCGATGCGGGCGGCATGCTGGCGATGGTCGAGCGTATGGCGCGCTTCGTCGGGACACCCTACTTCTGGGGCGGGCGGACGCCTTTCGGGTACGACTGCTCCGGTTTCGCCCAAACGGCGCTGCGGTTCATGGGCGTGTCGGTCTTGCGCGACGCGGACCAGCAGTTCGGGGAGGGCGACGAGGTGGACGGCACGCCGCAGGTGGGCGACCTGCTGTTCTTCGGGCAGCCCGGCTACCGCGCGTCGGGTATCGCCCGCGCCGCCGGCGTAGACCACGTCGCAATCTCCCTCGGCGGCTGGGACATCCTCCATGCGACGGGGGCGGTGTGGAGCGTGACCCGCAACAGCCTCGACCCCGCGTCGCCGGTCTACCGGCGCAGCCTGGCCGAGAGCTACCTGGGCGCGAGGAGGTTCCGATGCGATTGACGTGGGAACCCCTGACCCTGCGCCTTGCCTCGGCGTTTAACATCGCCCACGGCAGCTACACCGAGCGGCACAACGTTTTGGTGCGCCTGGACGCCGGGGACGTGGTCGGGTTGGGCGAGGCGGCGGTCGTGCCGTACCTGGGAGAGAGCCGCGCGGGAGTCGTTGCGCTCCTGGAGGAAGCCGCCCGAGGTCTGGGCGACGATGCCTGGCTCGTCGAGGATATCCTGGACGCCTTGCCGCCCGGCTCGGCGGCGGCGCGCGGCGCAATCGCCTCGGCCCTCTACGACATCCTGGGCCAGCGCCTCAGCCAACCGCTCTGGCGCGTCTGGGGCCTGAACCCGGCCCGCGCCCCCCTGACCTCGGTGACCATCGGGATAGACACGCCGGCGGCGATGGCGGCGCAGGCCCAGGCCCTGAACGCGCCCATTCTCAAGGTCAAGCTCGGTGGGCCGGATGACCTGGCGCTCGTCCGCGCGATTCGCGGCGTGACGAACGCCGTGATCCGCGTGGACGCCAACGCCGGCTGGAGCCGCGAGACGGCGGCCGCGCTCATCCCGCGATTGGCGGACCTGGGGGTCGAGTTCGTGGAGCAGCCGCTGGCCGCCGACGACACCGACGGGCTGCGCTGGCTGCGCGGCCGCTCGCCGCTACCCCTCTTCGCCGATGAGGCGGTGCGTTCGACATCGGACGTGGCGCGGCTGGCGGGAGCGGTGGATGGGGTTGTCGTCAAGCTCGCCAAATTCGGTGGGATTCGAGAGGCGCGGCGGGCGATTGACCTGGCCCATGCCCTGGACATGCGCGTGATGCTGAGCTGCATGGTGGAGTCAACGCTCGGCGTGAGCGCGGCGGCGCACCTGGCGCCGCTGTGCGAAGTCGCCGACCTGGATGGGCCGCTGCTGATCGCCAACGACCCCTTCCAGGGCATGGCCTACGATGGGGCGCGACTCGTGCTGCCGACCGGGCCGGGGCTGGGCGTGCGTCAAGTCTTGTAGCCGGCCGGCATCCCCCGGACCGTTACCGTTTCTTCGGCTCCAGGCCGAGCAGCCCCATCTCATGACGCAGCATTTCGGGCAGGCCCTCTTCGAGCGGGCGCGGCGCGAAGCCTAGCTCGCGCTTCGCCCTGGCGTTGCTGCCGATGTATGTCGCGCCGGCGATGACGCGCAGGTTCTCCGCCGAGAACTGCTCCGGCGGCGTGATCCCCTTTTCCACAACGCGCATCACACCGGACATCGTTCGGAGTAGCATGGGCGGGACGCTCGCCGGCCGCGGAATGCCGGTGACGGTCTCGGCGAGGTCCAGCGCCTCCACGAGCGTGTGCGGATCGCCGCAGATCATGTAGCTCTCGCCCACCTTTCCCTTCTCCATCGCCAGAAGATGACCCTGCGCTGTGTCTTCCACCGTGGCCCAGCAGAACGCGGTACGCTGGGGGATCACGGGCAGCCTGCGTTCGAGATACTGGAGGAACGTCGTGCGGGTGCTGCTGGTGTCGCCGATGCCGTAGACGACGCCGGGCATGACAATGATCAGGGGCAGGCCGTCCCGCATCATTGGCTCGGCGACCTGGTAGTGAGCGACCCACTTGGTGCGGTCGTACTCGCTGAGGAACGGGCCGTCGGTGTGGTAGGTCTCGTCCACGACGCGGCCGTGGGTGTCGGAGTTGACGGCGAGGGTGCTGGTGTACACGCCCCGCGGAATCGCCAGCTCCTGCATCACTTCGAGGACATTGCGCGTGCCATCCACATTGATCTTGACGGCCTGGCTCTTGTCCTTGACGCCGACCTTGTACCACCCCGCAATGTGGTAGACGCCGTCGGCCCCGGTCATCGGCGCGCGCAGACTATCCTTGTCGGTCACGTCGCCGGCGACGACCCGCACACCCAGATTGCTCAGGTCGGCGGCGGCGGCCGGGTTACGCGCGACGGCGATCACCTTGTGACCGGCCGCGACCAGCATCCGCGCCACGCGCCCCCCGATGAACCCCGTCGCTCCGGTCACAAAGTATTTCATCGCCATCTCTTTCTAGCCAGTACGGCGGCGGAGGATGCGGCCGCCCCAGCGGAACCAGACGATCTCGCCGTCGGGGCCGCGCAGGAACTCGCCGCGCAGATCCCTGGCGGGCGACTCGAGGCCGATGACCTGGTCGGGGCCGATGACGGCGAAGCGGGCGGGCGGCGGCGCGGGCGGCGGCGGGGACGTCTCGTCGGGGAAGCCGCCCTTGGGGTAGCCTTGCACGACGAGGCCACCGTCTTTCACGGTGATCTCGATATTCGAGAGGCGGCCTTCGTAGGCGCCAGCGTAGGCGGCCAACGCGCTCTCGCTCAAGTCCAGCGGGGCGCGGTCGGCCTCCTTGACGCCGAGGTAGTGTTCCAGCGCCCACTGCGTCACCTCGGTGTTCAGCTCGCCGCCGCTCTGGGAGTTGGTCAGGACGGTCAGGGCGAAGCCGCGCTGTGGGGCGAAGATGAACGCCGAGAGCTGGCCCCAGGTCGCGCCGCCGTGGGCCACGGTCTTGACGCCGCCCACGTCGCGCACGATCCACGACAGCCCACGATAGCCGTCGAATGTGTCAATCGGCACGAGCGGTGACTGCATCTCGGTCATCGTCGCCTGGCTCAGCACGCGCTCGCTGCTCTCGGCTGCGCCGTCGCCCATGTGGAAGCGGGCGTAGCGGAGCTGGTCGCGGGCGCTCGACGTCAGGCCGCCGACGGCGTTGGCGGCGCGGGCGATGGGCCACGGGGCCAT
This sequence comes from Anaerolineae bacterium, assembly GCA_046328535.1. GTDB lineage: Bacteria > Chloroflexota > Anaerolineae > Epilineales > JAHCIE01 > JBDHWG01. Next base: position 1,357 of record JAXLWJ010000051.1, on the reverse strand, counting down.
GATGCTGGTCTTGCCCTCGACGGTGACGTGGCCGACGACGAACCGCCGCAGCATGACCTCGTGGGGGAAGAAGAACGAGTTGGTCATGCCCAGGGGCGCCAGGACGAGATCGCGGGTGGCCGCCTCGTAGGTCTGGCCCGTCGCCACCTCGATGATGCGGCCGAGGAGGTAGAAGCTGGAATTGCTGTAGTGGAAGGTCGAGCCGAGGGGCGTAAGCTGCGGCAGCTCCGCCAGGCGCTCGACGGCGCGTTGCAGGGCGTCATCGCCCCACCCCGTGTCCACGAAGAAGTCGCCCACCCAGCCGCCGGTGTGGGTCAGGAGATGGCGCAGCGTGACGCGCGCGGCGACGTCCTCGTCGGCGAGGCGCAGCGCCGGCAGGTAGGCGCGAATCGGCGTGTCGAGCTCCAGGGCGCCCGCCTCGACCAGGCGCATGATGGCCGTGCCGGTCACGGTCTTGGTGGTCGAGCCGATCTGGAACAGGGTGTCAGCGTCAACCGCCAGGGGGTTGTCCACGCTGGTTACGCCCAGACCGGCGACAGCCTCCTGCCCCTCGTGAATGACGCCGACCGCGACGCCGGGGATGCTCAGCCGCTCCATCCCTGCCCTGATGACACCCTGTAGCTCGTCAAAGAGATTATCGCTCATACAGTCCTTTCACCTGCCATGATTTATCTCCGTGTCCTCTGTGCCTCTGTGGCAATCATTCCTCAACTGCCGCCGGTCACTTCGAGCACCTGGCCGGAGACGTAGTTCGACAGGGGCGAGGCGAAGAACAGGATCGCGCCCGCCGCTTCCTCCGGCGTTCCGGCGCGGCCCATGGGAATCATTATCTTCGCCATCTGGCGCATCTGCTCCGGGATGCCCAGGGCGATGTCCTTCTCGCCGCGCTGGACGTGTTCGCCGGTGTCCTTGGCAGCCGTCAGGCGTGTCTCGATGAAGCCGAAGGCGCAGGCGTTCACCTGAATGTTGAACTGGCCCCACTCCTTCGCCAGCGTCTTGGTGACGCCGATGATGCCGGCCTTGCCGGCGGCGTAGTTGGCCTGGCCGGGGTTGCCCCGCGTGCCGGTGGTCGAGCTGACGTTGACAATCTTCCGCGCCTGAGCCGCGCCCAACTCGGCGGCCTCGCGCTTGGCCGTCTCGCGCCAGTAGTTCGACGCGGCGCGGATGAGGCGGAACGGGGCGGTCAGGTGAATGTCGAGCATCGCCTGCCACTGCTCGTCGGTCATCTTGTGTAGCGTCCCATCCCAGGTGTAGCCGGCGTTGTTGACGATGATGTCGAGCCCGCCGTACTCCTTGATGGCCGCCGCTACGAGCTGCGCCGGGAAGTCCGGCTGGGTGATGTCGCCAGGCGCCGCCA
>JAXLWJ010000050.1:0-32023 GCA_046328535.1 Anaerolineae bacterium | reverse complement strand
TTGCGGGGACGGCGAACAACGGCGTTCGTCAGAGCCGGTGTCACCGGCGAGCCAAGCATCGTGTCAACAGCCATGCGACCTTCCTTTTTCAACTCAACTTCACGATGGGCGATAGTGAAGCTTACTCACACAAATAACCCAGCCCAGCCCGCGTGACAGGAAGAGCAATCTCAAGTGCCGGAGCGCCCCCACTGTCGTTCGCTCTCCGCCTGGAGCGAAGGACAGCCACAGCGACGGCGAGACTGCCTCAAACGCGGCCTAGACCAGGCATGGCGGAATTGTGCAATCAATTATTATAGCGAATAGGGTGCGCAATGTCAAGTGGCAATTAAGAGGATTTGAATGAAAGAGGCCGACGTGGTTATGCGTCGGCCTCTTCAATAACGCGTCAAGGGGTTGGGAGATTGGGAAGAATGAGAGCTAGAATGTGCGGCGGGGATGTCTTGACGCGTCGAGTCCAGTATAGCAGCATTAGCGCAGTGTGTCAAGATAGACGCGCCCAATGAGCAGCCTTTTTCAAAAATTGTAAGGTTCATGTACGAGCATTTGACGGCGGACCTGAAGCGCCGACCCTTGAACCTTACTGAATTGTCGCGGCAATACTGCTGGCGCTGGAGATGGCTCTTCAGCGCCAGCGGCATGTGGCAATTTCAGGTGTGACGCACGGTTAGCACTTCGAGAACCCGCACGAGATGCAGTGGCGGCAGCCTTCCTCGTGCATCAACGTCGCCTGGCCGCACTCCGGGCAGAGGTCACGGTGAACCGACTTGCCGTTCCCGTTGGTCGGCATCGCCGAGTCGACAGTCGCCGCCGCTGTCAGCGGGAGCTGCAGCGCCTGCTCGGCCTCCGCCTCGATGTAGCGCGACAGGGCGACGGCGATGGCATCCGGCAGCGAAGCGACTCGCTGCGGCCCGAAGCCAATCGCCTGGCTGCCGCTGATGCCGCGGAGCTTGTGGACGATCTCCTTGGCGCGGTCGCGCGCCGACAGAGGCGACGGCGTCTGAAGCTCCAGCGAACACAGGCGGCCGAGCGCCTCCGACACGGCGGCAACATCACTGCCACCCTTGCCGACATTGATGAACACCTCGTACGGCTCGCCGTCGCACTCGTTGATCGTGACGTAGGCCGTGCCGATGGGCGTCTCCATGCGGTAGGTCTTGCCGGTCAGCATCGACTGCCGCTCGCGGGGCTTCGGCACGACCACTGGCAGCTTAGCCTGCTGCTTGGCCTCCTGGGTCTGCTTCGTTTCGAGGACCACCTGCTCCCGCGAGCCGGTGACGTACACCGTCAGGCCCTTGCAGCCCAGCTCCCACGCCATCATGAACGCCTTGGCGACATCCGTCTCCGACGCCCCCTCCGGGAAGTTACAGGTTTTGCTTAACGAATTATCAACAAATGCCTGCATGGCAGCCTGCATGCGCACGTGCTCTTCCGGCGTGATGTCCCCGGCGACGACGAAGGTGTCGCGCAGGGCCGCCGGCATCTCGGCGATATCCTGGCAAGTCCCCGTCCGCATGACCTTGTCGTAGATCTGCTGCCGCGCTGCCGAATCAATGCCTGCCTCGGCCAACGCCTGCTCGAACAGCGGGCTGGCGTAGGTCAGGTCAATGTCGGGGCCGCCGTTGGGGTCCTTGACGTGGCGCGTGTAGGCCAGCGCAAACACCGGCTCGCAGCCGTACCCCTCGCAGCCGGCGACCGTCGCGATCGTGCCGGTGGGCGCAATCGTCGTCTGGGCCGCGTTGCGGATGCCGTGTTGCCGAATCCCGGTCACAATCTCGCTCCAGTCAATCGCGGGCCGGCCCCAGTCGTGGGTGTACGGCGTCAGCGGCCTCGGCGGCTGCCACTTCAAATCGTCCGGGTCATAGATCGAGCCGCGGATCGACTCGAACGGGCCGCGCTCCTCGGCCAGCCTCACGGATGTACGCATGCAGTGGAAGCGCACAAACTCCATGATCTGCCCGGCGAATTCCTCACCGGCGCGGCTGCCGTAGCGCACTCCCAGGGCGTACATGATGTCGCCGAGGCCCATGATGCCGAGGCCGATGCGGCGGGCGCGGAGCGCCGCGCGGCGAAGCTCCGCGACGGCCGGCACGTACTTGTTCGCCGAGACAACGTTGTCCAGGAAGTGGGTCGCCTCCTCCGTCGTCCGCCGCAGCTTCGCCCAGTCCACCACGCGCTTGCCGCCCACCTCGGTCACGTGCTGCGCCAGGTTGATCGAGCCGAGACAGCAGTTCTCGTATGGACCCAACCATTGCTCACCGCACGGGTTCGTGCTTTCGAGGGCGTAGAGGTGGGGGACGGGGTTGGCGGCGTTGGCCGTGTCAATGAAGAGGCAGCCCGGCTCACCGTTGTGGTGCGCGTACTTGATAACCTCGTCGAACACCTCGCGCGCCCGCACCCGCTTCCAGACCGAGTGGTCGCGCGGGTTGATAAGGTCGAACTCGGCGTCGTCCTTGACGGCGCGCATGAAGTCGTCGGTCAGGGCGACGGAAATGTTGAAGTTCGAGATCTGCCCTTCCTGGGCCTTGCAGCGGATGAACTCCATGATGTCCGGGTGGTCCACCCGCAGCACAGCCATGTTGGCCCCGCGCCGAGATCCTCCCTGCGCCACCTCGCCAAACGCCTTGTCGTAGACGCGCAGGAAGCCCACCGGCCCGGTCGCCGTCCCCGCCGATGTCGCCACGAAGTCGCCCTTAGGGCGCAAGCGGGAAAAGGAGAAGCCGTTGCCGCCGCCCGTCTGCTGGATGAGCGCAGCGTTGCGCAGGGTCTGGAAGATGCCGTCCGCCTCGCGGCCCATGTCGTCCTGAATAGGGAGCACGAAGCACGCCGCGAGCTGGCCCAGGGGTGTGCCGGCGCCGGTGAACGTGGGCGAGTTGGGGAAGAAGCGCAGCGATGTCAGGAGGTCGAAGAACGTCAGCTCAGTCTCTTCGAAGCGTCCGTGCGCGGTATCCGGCTCGGCCACAGCGCGCGAAACGCGCTCGAACATCTCCTCCACGGACTCGATCGGCTGGCCGTCCGGTCCACGGCGGAGATAGCGCTTGGTGAGAACGATGCGGGCATTGGGGGTCAGGTGAATCTCGCGCGGGGCAGACGGGGCGCCGGCAGCGGGCAAACTCTCAGACATGCAAGACTCCTCTCTGCAACAAACGTTACCAACGAAAAGCGGAGTGGGGCAACCTCCGCCCCCTCCGCCCCCTTCTCACGAGCATAGGCTACAGCGCCAGGCGGAGCTGCTGCCGTTCCATTTCCTCGCGCTCTTTGCGCTCCTTCAGCCGTCGAATTTCCTCGGCCCACATCTCCACGTCGCGGAAGTCGCGGTAGACGGAGGCGAAGCGCACATAGGCGACGTCGTCCAGCCGACGCAGCTTCTCCATCACCAGCTCGCCGATGAGGACGCTCGGTACCTCACCGCGATTCTGGCGGTATATCTCGGCCTCGACCTCGCTCACAAGGTTCTCAATCGCGTCGGATGAGATGGGCCGCTTCGTGCAGGCAAGCAGGATACTGCGGCGCAGCTTATCGCGGTTGAACTCCTCGCGGCGATTGTCGCGCTTCACCACCAGAGTGTTCACGGCGGCCAGACGTTCATAGGTTGTGAACCGCTGCTGACAGGCGTTGCACTCGCGGCGGCGGCGGATCTCATTTCCGACTTCGCGCGTGTCAACCACGCGCGTATCTGAGCGACAGAAGGGGCAACGCATACGGACTTCTCCACTATGCGAGAACGGATGTCTGGGGAACGCAACAGGGGGCCGAGTGTGCCGCAGGGGCGTCTGGCGCCACGTGTCCATATATAGGGGTCATTCAGGACAAACGCCCACAACATATGGGGCTTCGCGCCTGGCGGAGAATAGTGTATCACAAAGCCCCCAGAATTTCAAGGGGCCGAAAGTTAAAATCACCCTTAAGAAATTGGACGTTTCCTATACGCCCGATTCTTGTCAGGTTGACGGGGGACGGAAGGGCAAGCGGGGGAGAGGCAGCCGAAGCTGCCTCTCCCGTACATAGACCGACCGGCTGAGCGAAGCAAGTGTCCAGGATGTCACACACGCTTGCTGTCATGCCGAGTGCAATGAGGCATCTGGGCCGCAGTCCAGACTCCTCGCTCTCGCTCGGAGTGACAGGGCAAGAACCGGCTGTCGCCACTCATGCTATCATCAACTCGCCAGCATCTGCCGCAGGACGAATTGCAGGATGCCGCCGTGGCGGTAGTAGATCACCTCCTGCGCCGTGTCCAGCCGCACCACGACCGTGAACTCGGTCACGTCGCCGCCTGGCTTCGTGGCGCGCACAGTAACCTCGCGCCCGGCGGCGAAGTTCGTCGCCACACCCTCGGCCAGGCCGACGATGTCGAACATCTCCTCGCCCGTCAGGCCGAGGCTCTCCGCCGTCTGCCCCGCCTTGTACTGGAGCGGCAGCACCCCCAGGCCGACCAGGTTCGAGCGGTGGATGCGCTCGAAGCTCTCGGCCAGCACGGCATTGACGCCCAGGAGACGCGTCCCCTTCGCCGCCCAGTCGCGGCTGGAGCCGGTGCCATACTCTTTGCCGGCCAGAACCATCAGCGGCACGCCTTCGGCCTGGTAGCGCATGGCCGCGTCGTAGATGGCGACCACGTGGCCGTCGGGGAAGTGCTTCGTCCACCAGCCCTCACGGCCCGGCACCAGGTGGTTGCGGAGGCGGATGTTGGCGAACGTCCCGCGCATCATGATCTCGTGATTGCCGCGCCGCGCGCCATAGGTGTTGAAGTCCTTCACCTCGACGCCGTGGCTGATGAGGTACTGGCCGGCCGGGGAGTTGGCGCGGATCGAGCCGGCCGGGGAGATGTGGTCGGTGGTGATGCTGTCGCCCACCATGACCAGGACGCGCGCGCCCTGGATGTCGTCCACGGTCGAGGGCGCGTCCTTCGGCATGTGCTCGAAGAACGGCGGCCGCGCGATGTACGTCGAGCCAGCATCCCAGGCGTAGCGGTCACCCTCCGGTACCGTGAGCGCGTTCCAGTTCTCGTCGCCGGCGAACACCTCGGCGTAGCTTCGGCGATACATGTCCTCCTTGAGCGACGACTGGATGACCAGCTCGATTTCGTCCGGCGCCGGCCAGATCTCGCGCAGGTAGACGGGGTTGCCGTCCTTGTCCTCGGCGAGCGGCTCGTTCATGAGATCAATGTCCATCCGTCCGGCCAGGGCGTAGGCCACAACAAGCGGGGGCGACATCAGGTAGTTGGCGCGCACCTCACCCTGGATGCGGCCCTCGAAGTTGCGGTTGCCGGACAGCACCGAACACACCACCAGTCGCCCTTCCTCAATCGCCGCCGAGATTTCGGGCGGCAGCGGGCCGGAGTTGCCGATGCACGTCGTGCAGCCGTAGCCGACTGTGTAGAACCCCACCTCGTCGAGGTAGCGAGTCAGGTCGGCGGCGTCGAGATAGTCGGTCACGACGCGGGAACCGGGCGCCAGAGATGTCTTCACCCACGGCTTCGCCTTCAGCCCACGCTCGGCGGCCTTCTTCGCCACCAGGCCCGCGCCGACCATGACCGACGGGTTCGAGGTGTTGGTGCAGCTCGTGATGGCCGCAATCACTACGGAGCCGTGGTCCAGCTCGAAGTCCTCGCTGCCCATGATCACCGGGATGCCTTCCTCGTCGCCCGTCACAGGGACTTGTGCCTGGCCGGCCGCGACGGGGGGGGCGAGACTCGGCAGCACGGTCAGGAACGCCTCGCGCGCTTCGGCCAGCTTGACGCGGTCTTGCGGGCGACGCGGCCCGGCGATGCTCGGCACAACCGTGCTCAGGTCCAGCTCGAGGGTGCTGGAGTACTGCGGCTCCGGCGACGCGGCGGTGTGGAATAGACCTTGCTCCGTCATGTACCGCTCGACGAAGTCCACGTGCTCGGGGGCGCGGCCGCTGAAGCGCAGATAGCGCAGCGTCTGCTCGTCAACGGGGAAGATAGCGACCGTCGAGCCAAACTCGGGCGACATGTTGCCGATGGTAGCGCGGTCGGCCAGGGTCAAAGTATGCAGACCGGGGCCGAAGAACTCGACGAACATGCCGACGACGCCCTTCTTGCGCAGCATCTCGGTCACGGTCAGCACCAGGTCAGTGGCCGTCGCGCCGGCCGGCAGTTTTCCGGTCAGCCGGAAGCCGACAACCTGCGGGATGAGCATGGACATGGGCTGGCCGAGCAGCGCCGCCTCGGCCTCGATGCCGCCGACGCCCCAGCCGAGGACGCCCAGGCCGTTGACCATCGTCGTGTGCGAGTCGGTGCCGACGAGGGTATCGGGGTAGGCGTGCCACTTGCCGCCCTTCTCGACGGCGAAGACCACGCGCGCCAGGTATTCCAGGTTGACCTGGTGGACGATGCCGGTACGCGGCGGCACGACCTTGAAGTTCTCGAAAGCGGTCTGCGCCCAGCGCAGGAAGGCATATCGCTCCTGGTTGCGCTGGTACTCCAGCTCGGTGTTCATCTGGACGGCCGTCGGCGTGCCGAACACGTCCACCTGCACCGAGTGGTCAATGACCATCTCGGCGGGCGAGAGCGGGTTGACCTTGTCGGGGTCGCCGCCGAGGTCTACCACGGCATCGCGCATCGTCGCCAGGTCCACCACCAGCGGCACGCCGGTGAAGTCCTGCATCAGCACGCGGCCGGGCATGAAGGAGATGTCGGCCGTCGGGGGCGACTTCGGGTCCCACTGGGCCAAGGTGCGGATGTCGTCGTGGGCAACGTTCTTGCCGTCTTCGTTGCGGAGCAGGTTTTCGAGCAGGATTTTGAGGGAGTACGGCAGGCGCGTAATGTCCAGGCCCGCCTTTTCAAGAGCGTCCAGGCGATAAATCTCGTAATCGCGGCCCCCGAAACTGAGCGTTGAGCGGGCGCCGAAGCTATTGAGGCTCATATGATTCTCCTCTGGCACAGTTTGATTGTGGTGCGGGGTGTGGACGCCGGCGGGCGCGTTCCGATAGCGTCAGGCTGGCAGGCTCCGCCACGTCCCGCCCGATTGGGGCGGGGGGCGTGTGCGTATTATAAACCCATCCGATTCGCGGCGCAATTCGCAATGCGTCATTTCGACGCCTGCGCTGCGCGACCTGGCCTATAATAGACACTATCTCAGCCACAGCGAGTCCACCACCATGTACCCTCAAGCGCGTTTTTTCATCCGCACGGCGCTGCTCTGGCTCCTGGCGGCGGCATTCGTCGGCGGGCTACTCCTGGTCAACGAGGCCTTCGGCCTCAGCCCGACCATCGCCGCGCTCCAGCCAACCTTCTACCACCTGCTCATGGTTGGCTGGGCCGCGCAACTCATTTTCGGTGTGGCCCTGTGGATGTTTCCGGCCTTCACGCGGGAGCAGCCCCACGGCGACGAGCGCCTGGGGTGGCTGGTGTATGTCTGCCTCAACCTGGGGCTGCTGCTGCGCGTCGTGGCCGAGCCGTGGCTTGGCGCGGCCGACACGCCGGTCTTGGCGTGGCTCCTGGTTGCGTCGGCCGTGTTGCAGGTGATGGCCGCGGCGGTGTTCGTCCGGCTCATCTGGCCGCGTGTCAAGGGGCGGGCCGGCCCCGTCCGCCGCTCCGACGCGCCGCGGAAGGGCTGATGCCGCCCCTCGGCCGCCTGATGGTGCGGACGGCGCTGGTCTGGCTGCTCGTCGGGTTCACCCTCGGCGGCCTCGTCCTCGCTAACAAAGGGCTAGGCTGGTGGCCGACGCTGTGGCGGTTCCGCGCCTCCCACGCCCACATCCTGCTGGTCGGCTGGATGGTCCAGTTCAGCGTCGGCGTCGCCTTCTGGATTCTGCCGCGCCTGCCCGGCGGCTCGCGCGGCCGCGAGACGTTGGTGCGGCTCGGCTACATCGCGCTCAACGCCGGCGTCGCGTGCGGCTTCCTGTACGACCTGCTCGTGGCCTCGCTCGATGCGTCGCTTGCGCGCTTTCTGCCTCTGGCGGCCGGCGCGCTCTACGTCGCCGCCTTCGGCCTGCTCGCCGGGCAGCTTTGGCCGCGTGTCTTGCCTTTGCCCGAAGTTGCGCTATCATCTTCCCCAGACCCCAATCCCAGCGACGACCCCTCATCGCGGTAGGAGGCAGCATGCGCATCGTTGATCTCTCGGCCGAGATCGTCCCTAGCCCGGCGGGTACGCCGGCCTTCATCAGCACCGGCCTCACCCTCGACGACCACGACCACGGCGCGGCCCAGGTCGAGCAAATCCTGCACGTTCCCCGCCATCTCCTCCGCAACGGCGAGGGCTGGGCGACGGAGACATTCACCCGCCTCATGACCCACGACGTCACCCACGTAGACGCCCCGTGGCACTACAACAGCACCATCCAGGGCGAACCGGCCCAGACGATTGACGACATCCCCCTGGAGTGGTTCTTCCAGGACGGCGTTGTGCTGGACTTCAGCCACAAGGGCAAGGGCGACGCCGTGACTGTCGCGGACCTCCAGTACGAGCTGGACCGCATCGGCTACCGCCTCCACCCGCTGAACATCGTCATGATTCGCAGCGGCTGCGACAAGTTCTACGGCCAGCCCGACTACATGTTCCACGGTCCCGGCGTCACCGCCGACGCCACGCGCTGGCTGTATGAGCAGGGGGTGCGCGTCATGGGGATAGATGCGTGGGGCTGGGACCAGCCCCTCGACGTACAGGCGCAGGAGGCGCTGAGACGCCAGGAGGGCGGCATCTTCTGGGCGGCGCATCAGGCGGACCTCGCCTACTGCCAGATTGAGCGATTGGTCCATCTTGACCAGCTCCCGCCGTTCGGCTACAAGGTCGCCTGCTTCCCCTTGAAGGTCAAGGGCGGCAGCGCCGGCCCGGCTCGCGTCGTCGCCATCCTGCCGGACTGATGAACTCGAACTCGTTGCCGTCATCGCGCTCGCGCTGGAGAGCCATCTCCAGCGCCTCCCAGAGGCGGCGGAGTTGTCACTCCGCCGCCAGCCCTTGTGCGTAGCGCGCCACCAGGCGTATCTTCTAGTTGCGGCGAACGTCATTCTGGGTATACGCCAACTGCCTGGAGGCCCTCATGTTCGCGTCTCGCCCGCGCCTATCGGCGCTCCTTGTGCTGCTCCTCGCCTGCCTCTTGCCCGCGGCCGCCCACGCCGGCCCGCCGCGCCCGGACATCCAGGCCGCTGTGGCGGATAGGGTTGCCAGCGCAGGTTCAGCGCGGGTGATCATCAGCCTGCGCGACCCGGTGTCCATCCAGGCCGAAGACGCTCTGCGCGCGGCGGCCATTGCCCAGGCCCAAGCCGCCGTTCTGGCGGGGTTGCCGCCGAACTCGTTCACCCTCGCGCGCCGCTACACCTACGTGCCGGCCCTCGCCGGTGTCATCGGGGCCGACGCCCTCAAGACCCTCGCCGCCAACCCTCTCGTCGCGACGGTCTACCAGGATGAGCCGAGCAGCGCCCACCTCGACCGCAGCGTCCACGCCCTGGGCGCGGATGTGGTCCACACGACCTATGGCATCACCGGCGCCGGTGTGACGGCGGCGGTGCTCGATACCGGCGTCAACACGGCGCACCCCGACCTGGCCGGCGACATCATCGGCCAGCACTGCTTCACCGCCGGGGACTGCCCGCCCAACGCCGCGACCGAGGGAACGAGCGCCCAGGATGACAACGGCCACGGCTCCAATGTGACCAGCATCATCACCTCCGACGGCCACATCGCCCCGCCAGGTTTCGCCCCCGACACCAAGATCGTCGGCGTCAAGGTCCTCGCCGGCGATTCGAGCGGCTGGGTCTCCGACTGGCTCGCCGGGCTGGATTGGGTGCGCGCCAACCAGGCCCAGTACAACATCAAGATCGTCAACATGAGCCTCGGCACCAATCTTCTTTACAGCGGCTCGTGCGACAGCGGGCAGCCTGACGTGACCAACGTCGTCGCTCAGCTCACTGCGCTCGGCGTCAGCCTGTTCGCGTCGAGCGGCAATCAAGGCTCGACCTCCCAGATTGCCTCGCCCGCCTGCAACACTGGCGTCATCGCCGTCGGCGCCGTCTACAATGGCAACCGTGGACGCATGCCCTCGTGGGGGACGTGGCAGAGTTACTTCGGCGGCTCCTGGCCGAGCTGTTACGACAGCGCAGCCGACTACGGCGTGGTCACGTGCTTCACCAACAGCGGCGCGCGGCTGGACATTCTGGCGCCCGGTGCGCCGGTGGTGGGCGCTGGTCTCGGCAGTGGGACTTCGATGTTCTACGGCACGTCCCAGGCGTCGCCCACGGCGGCCGGCACGGCGGCGCTCATGCTCCAAGCGAACCCCACTCTCAAGCCGAGTACAATCCTGTCCATCCTCAAAGTCACCGGGCAGTTGGTGACCGACCCGAAGAACAACCGCCAGTTCCCGTCCATCAACAGCCTTAACGCTGTGCTGAAGGCGTTCAGCCTGGCGACCCCGCCGCCCACATGGACGCCCAGCCCAACCGCCACGACGACGCTGACGCCGACGGCTACGCCGACCGCGACACGCACTCCCACGGCCACCCCGACGCAAACGGCGACCTCGACGGCGACCCCGACCGCCACCGCCACCCCAAGCCCAACCCCGACCAACGCCGCGCCGAAACCGGTCAGCGGCGTCGTGAAGCTCGAAGGCCGGGCGAGCCACGCCGGCGCGCAGATCAGCGTCGGCGCTCAATCGGCCACGACAGCCGCCGACGGCTCATTCTCCGTCATGCTCGCGCCGGGCGACTACACGATCACCGCCCGCCATGCCCTCTACCTCGACAGCCAGGCGGCGATTACCGTTGACGGCTCACCGGCGGTCACGCTGCCCGGCGTCACCTTGATGGCGGGTGATGTGAACGGCGACGGCGTGATTGACCTCCGCGATCTCGTCACCCTGGCCGCCAACTACGGCCAGTCGGTTCCACCGGCCGACGCCCGCGCCGACCTCAACGGCGACGGAGCGATAGACCTGTTGGATCTGGTCATGCTCGGCTTCAACTACGGCCGCGAGGGCGCGCAGCCCTGGGCCGCCAGCGCCGCGATGTCCGCCGCGAAGAGCGTCGCGCCACCCGTGACGCAGATAGACCGCGCCGGGGACGCCGCAAAGCGCCCGCCGCTTCGCTCCGCCGGTGACGAGCTGGCGCTCGCGCAGCCGGGGCAAGCCTTGGCGGGGCAAGAGTTCGATGTCGCGGTCCTGTACACCGGCTGGGAGGACATCGCCGGCGCCGATGTCACGGTCCGCTACGACGCGGCGAGGCTGGAGTTGCTCGACGTGCGCGAGCCAACGCAGGACGCCCTCCTGGCGGCAGCGCAGCGGTTCACCGTGGTCAAGGCCGCCGACCCGTCCGGCCGCGTGCGCTACGCGGCGGCACGCTTGGGCCGGCCAACGGGCGCCGGTGGCTCCGTCCTGCTGACGCTGCGCTTCCGCGCCCGCGCCGACGGCCCGCCCGGCGTCACCCTGGATCACGCGATACTCATCAGCGAACGCGGCGGCTTCTAAGGATTCTCTAATCTAATTTTGGGTGAGGTTGGGCGCATCAACGCATCTACATGCAAACGCGTCCAGGGCGCGCGCCGTAGCGCACGCCCTGGACTCACACAAGGGAAGGTGGGAAGTTAGCGGGGTCGGTTGCGCAGGAACGTCGGCACGTCCAGGTCGTCCTGGGGCTGCGGCGAGTAGCGCGTCGGGAACTCGCGGATGTTGTTGGCGCTGCTGGGCGCGGCGCCGGTCGTGCCGGTCGCGGCCAGCGGGCGGCTGCTCGGCGGGCGCACAACCTCCGGCCGCTTGCCCATGCCGGAGATCGGCTGGCGCGCGGCCACGGCGTCGAAGCCCGTCGCCACGACGGTGATCTGGATGGCGTCCGCCAGCGAGTCGTCAATGACCGCGCCGAAGATGATGTTGGCCTCGGGGTGGACCATGCGCTGGATCACCGTCGCCGCCTCGTTCACCTCGGTCAGCGTCAGGTCGGGGCCGCCGCTCACATTGAAGAGGACGCCCTGCGCCCCGTCAATCGTCACGTCGAGCAGGGGGCTGGCGATGGCCTGCTCGGCGGCCTGGATGGCGCGGTTGTCGCCCGTGGCGCGGCCGACGGCCATCAGCGCCGCGCCGCCATTCTGCATGATGGTGCGCACGTCGGCGAAGTCCAGGTTGATCAGGCCTGGCACCGTGATCAGCTCCGAGATGCCCTGGATGCCCTGGCGAAGCACATCATCGGCGAGGCGGAAGGCATCCACGATGCTCGTCTTCTTGTCGGCAATGTCGAGGAGGCGGTCGTTCGGGACGACGATGAGCGTGTCCACCTGCTCCTTGAGGCGGGCGAGGCCCTCTTCGGCGACGCGGCGGCGCGGGCTGCCCTCGACGCTGAAGGGCTTGGTGACGACGCCGATAGTCAGCGCGCCGGCGTCGCGGGCCAGCTCGGCAATAACCGGCGCAGCGCCGGTGCCGGTGCCGCCGCCCATGCCGGCGGCGACGAAGACCAGGTCCGCGCCTTCCAGGGCGGCGTACAGCTCGTCCTGGCTCTCCTGGGCGGCCTTCTCCCCGACGTCGGCCTTGCTGCCGGCGCCGAGACCCTTGGTAATCTTGTCGCCGATCTGAAGGCGGATGGGGGCCTTGGACAGCTCGAGGGCCTGGGCGTCGGTGTTGACGGTGATGAACTCCACCCCCTTGACGCCTTCGGCGATCATGCGGTTGACGGCGTTCGAGCCGCCACCTCCGACACCGATGACCTTGATAATGGCGCTGCCGTTGTGGTTGATGGTCATGCTCGATTCAGTGCTGCGGCGAGACGGGCGAGACTGCATAGCGGAGACTCCTTTCGCGGATGGCATTGAGACGGTTGGTGACGAGACGTTGGAAACGGCAGGGTCCCTTTGACACTGCCTCTGCGTTAACCAGGCAAGAACGCGCGGCGCACCCAGCCGAAGAAGCGGCTGATGATGTCCGGGCCGGAGCGAGCGTCAAGAACCGCGCTTTCCTCGGGGTTGCTGTAGCGCATGGCCCACAGCAGCAAGCCGACGGAGGTCGAGTACGCCGGACCGCGGACGCCGTCGGTCAGGCCGTCCAGGGGCGCTGGCGCGCCAACGCGCACGGGCATCGAGAGAAGATAGCGGCCGAGGTCCCGCAGGCCCTCGAGCTGGCCGGTGCCGCCCGTCAACACGACGCCGGCGGGCAGCGTGTCGGCGTAGCCGGCGCGGTCAATCTGCTCCATGATGAGCCGCAGCAGCTCGTAGCTGCGCGCTTCCAGTACCTCGGCGACGAACCGGCGCGGGACTTTCTCATCCCGCCCGCCGTCGAAGCTCAGGGTCGGCACAGGCTCGGCCTCGAGCACCGCTTCCGGCAGGACGTGGCCGTAGTTGCACTTGATGCTCTCGGCGATGTCATAGGGCGTCCGCAGGACCACGGCGATGTCGTTGGTGAATTGGTGGCCGGCCACGGCAATCACGCCGGTATGCACGACCGCGCCTTCGTTGAAGATCGCGACATCCGTCGTGCCGCCGCCGATGTCGGCCAGGCAAACGCCCATGTCGCGCTCGGCCGGCGAGAGAACCGCTTCGGCCGAGGCCAGCGGCTCCAGGACGAGGTCGTGGGCCTGGATGCCCGCCCGCTCGACGGCCCGCACAAGGTTGTGGAGCGAGGCCGTCGCGCCGGTGACGATATGCACGTCCGCTTCGAGGCGAAACGCCTGCATGCCCACCGGCTCGCGGATGCCATCCTGCCCATCCAGGCGGTAGGCGCGCGGGATCAGGTGAACCACCTCCCGCGACGGCGACACGTTGATGTTGGCCTGGGCATTCTCAATCGCGCGCTGCACGTCGCTGGCGTTGATGATGCGGTTGCCGTGGGTAATCGCCACGACGCCCCGCGCATTGTGCGACTGGATGTGCTCGCCGGTGACGCCAACGTAGGCGTGCTCGACGTGGTAGCCAGACACGCGCTCGGCCTGGGCCACCGCCGACCGAATCGCCTGGCTGCACTCGTCCACGTTGGCGACCATACCCTTGCGCATGCCGCGCGCTGGCGACTGGCCCACGCCCACGAGCCGCAGCCGATCGTCGGCGCCGATCTCCCCGATGACGACGCATACTTTGGTCGTTCCCACGTCAATCCCGACGAGTGTCCTATCCACTGGTACCTACCCTTCTGCCCTATCTATATCTAGTATCCCACCGGACGAGACAATACTAGATGTAGATCAGGATATCACAGCCGTGCCAAAAGTTCAAGCCCATGACGTGCAATTTGTTGCAATTCCACGCAGTGTCGGCTAAGGCGTAGCAGAGCCTTTCAACCGATAGTAGGGGCGAGACGCCAGGCTCAGGTCAACGAACTCGGGCTGGAGTTTCTGTTGCTTGAACTGCTGCATCAGTCCGTTCAGCACCGACACGCGCGCGGCGATTGCGTCGTCTTTCATTCCGAAGTACACCGGCCAGTCCTGCGCCGTCATGACGCCAATCCCGCGCTCCTGCGAGTAGACGAGCGACTTCGCATCGGGCATCAGCTCGCGGACGTGCTGGGCGACGGTGACAAGCTCCGCGTTCAGCTTGACGCCGTACTTCAAAGGCTGGCCCTCGGCCTGGACGACCGGCGCGCCCGGCGCGATCCCCTCTGGCGGCACGACGGTGCCGTCGTCGGCCACGCCGTAGCGGTTACCGGCCACCTGCCAGACAACAACCGGCTGCCGCTCTTCGACCTCGATACTTACCCCGGCTGGCAGCCCGACCGTGACCCGCGCGCTCTTGACGAATGGCACGTCGGCGATGAGGCGCTCGGCTTCGCGGGCGTTGGCAAAGAAGATGTTCCGGCCATCTAGCCCGCTTCGACCATAGATGTCCTGCGCGCTCACAAAGTGATTGCCTTGCACGTCGGCTCCGTAGATGTAAAAAGCGTCGTTTTCAAGCATGAAGACCAGCAAACCGAGCAGGGCGACGGCGACGATCAGCGAGACGGCGCGCGCCGGCGTCAGATGGCGTAGGCGCAGGCTTGGCGCCTTGATGCCTAGACGCTTCCAACGCGGGAGCGGTATCGGGCGTGTCTCGATGCGCAGGGAGCGCTGCCGGCCGGTGCGCACGCGCATCTTGGGCGTCGAGGTGCGCTGCTCGTAGCGCCCCGTCTGCCGCTCGACCACCACGCGGCGCGGGTTCGTCGGCGGACGCCCGCTCGCCGCCGTCGGCGTTGCGCCGGCAGCCGCACCTGGCCTGGCCTTCGACTCCGGGCGCTTAAACATCGTCCTCGCCCCAATCCCCCAGCGGCTCGATCTCCAGCTCCAGGCTCACCCCAAACTGCTCGCGCACCGCCGACCGCGCCAGGTGGATCAGGGCCGTGATATCGGCCGCCGTCGCGCCGCCCAGGTTGACGAAGAAGTTGGCGTGCTTCGGCGAGATCTGCGCCCGCCCGATGATGCGTCCCTTCAGCCCGGCGGCGTCTATCAATCGGCCGGCGTAGTCGCCCGGCGGGTTCTTGAACATGGAGCCAACGCTCGGCTCCGTCGGCTGTGTCCGCCGCCGCTGCGCCGTGTACTCGGTCATGCGGCCCTGGAGCGCGGCAGGATCGTCGCGGCGCAGCGCCAGGTCGGCGGCCAGGACGATTTC
This sequence comes from Anaerolineae bacterium, assembly GCA_046328535.1. Lineage (GTDB taxonomy): Bacteria > Chloroflexota > Anaerolineae > Epilineales > JAHCIE01 > JBDHWG01. The sequence goes on along the minus strand of JAXLWJ010000050.1, from coordinate 16,514 downwards.
GCGCTCGAGCGGCGGCTGGTGCTTGAAACGGCTGCCGCGATACTCGAAGCCCAACGCCGCGCCGCGCAGGCCGTAGGTGTCTCCCTGCGGCCCCAGGACCAGCACGCTCAAGACGCTGTCGGCCATGCTCCAGCCGTGGGCGCCGGCGTTGTTGACGACGCACGCCCCAACCGTCCCCGGCACGCCGATGCCCTGCTCGAAGCCCCCCCACCCCTGCCGCGCCAACTGGTAGATCAGCGCCGGCAGGGACACTCCGGCCTGGGCCGTGACCACCGCCTGCGGTTCCGCCGAGAGGTGCGCCTCGGCTTCGGCGACGTCCCACCCCGTACACCCCATCTCGACGACGACCCCGCGAATGCCGCGGTCGCTGACCAGGATGTTCGAGCCGTTGCCGAGGACGACCACGGGCAGGCTGCGGCGGCGGGCCAGCTCGACCCACCCGACGACATCCGCCACCGTCTCGGCCTTGACGAACAGGTCCGCCGGGCCGCCGACGCGCAGACTCGTGTGGCGCGCCAGCGGCTCGGCGCGGCGGGCGCGCCCACCGAGACCCTCGGCCAGCGCCGCCGCTTCCAATTCGTCCAAAACTTGCGTTGTCAACACAGCAATTCCCAGGTCTAGCATAACCCACCAGTGGTTCCGACACTCATCTCAGGACCCGTCCCCCCCCTCGGTCGGAGCCGGGATTAGCCACAGAGACACAGAGGACACGGAGGAAGATATGATCGAACTATTCTTTTCTCTGCGCTCTCTGTGTCTCTGTGGCAATCTTCTGCCCCGCTCAGACTCATGCCAGCAGAAGGTCGCCGACGCGGTAGACATCGCCCGCGCCCAGCGTCAGCACCACATCGTCGCCGCGCGCCTCGCGGGCCACCACATCCGCCGCCGCCGCCAGGTCCCCGATATAGCGCGCATCGGGGTGCGACATGCGCCGCGCCAGGTCCTGCGCGCTCACACCGAGCGTGTTCGTCTCGCGCGCCGCGAAGATGTCCGTGATCAGGACGTGGTCGGCGTCGCGGAAAGCGCGCGCGAACTCGTCCATCAGCGTGGCCGTGCGGCTGTAGGTGTGGGGCTGGAACACGGCCCACACCTTGCGGCCGGGGAAGCGCTGCCGCGCCGCCGCCAGGGTCGCGCGGATCTCGCTAGGGTGGTGGGCGTAGTCGTCCACCACGGTCACGCCGTCGCGCTGCCCCTTGATCTCGAAGCGGCGGGCCGCGCCGTTGAAGCGGGCCAGGGCGGCGCGCGCTCGCTCGATGCTCACGCCGAGGCGCTCGGTCGCGGCGAGGGCCGCCACGGCGTTCGAGACGTTGTGCAAGCCGGGCACGCCGAGGCTGAAGCGCCCCAGGTTGCGGCCTAGGCGCCACACGGTGAAATCCCACCCGCCGCGCTCGTTGGCCGTCAGCTCCGACGCCCACCACTGGCCGCTGTGGGCCACGCCGTAAGTCACAATGATGGGGCTGGACTTGGAGCGCAGACTCTTGACGAGTTCGCGCACCTGCGGGTCGTCCCAGTTGGCGATGATCGTGCCGCCGAGGGGGACCTGGCGAATAAACTGGCTATAGGCGTCCACCATATCGCCCAGGGTCGGGTAGATGTCGGGATGGTCGGCCTCGATGTTGGTGATGACCGCCACCTCGCACGGCATGTGCAGGAAGGCGCGGTCGTACTCGTCAGCCTCGACAACGAAATGCGGCCCGCTGCCGCGCTTCGCGCTCAGCCCCAGGTCGCGCATCTCGCCGCCGACTAGCAGGGTCGGGTCCAACCCGGCGTCCTCCAGGATGAGGGCAATCATGCTCGTCGTCGTCGTCTTGCCGTGGGTGCCGGCGACGCCGACACCGCTGTGGTCCTGCATGAGCTGGCCGACGAATTCGTGGCGCTTGAGGACGGGTACGCCACGCGCCCGCGCCGCCGTGACCTCGACATTGTCCGACGGAACCGCCGAGGATACCACGACCAGAGTCGCGCTGCTCACCTGCTTGGCGGCGTGGCCGGTATAGATGATCGCGCCCGCCTGCTGAAGGCGATCGGTGGCGGGCGAAGACGCCAAATCGGAACCGGAGACCCGAGCGCCGGCCGCCAGGCAAATCTGCGCCAGGCCGCTGAGAGCGGCCCCGCCGATGCCCACAAAGTGGATGCGCTGGCCGGCAAGATTGATGGATGAGGCCTCGCCCCGGCCCGCCTTAGCGACACCAAGCGCCGAAGCCGAGGACTTCCCTGGTTTACGATCGAGGGCCGCAGTCTGTTCGTGATCAGCGTGACGGGAGGAGTGAGCTCTTAACATATGCACCTCTCAGCGAATGACTCGCACGATTAGAAGGGCGATGAGACTGCCAAGTAGCACCCAGAACGTGTACTCGGGTGGGATAATTGCGAACGGAGTATAGCCGACCATGATCTGGTCGAGCGGCGACACGGGCAGGTTGAACAAAGGGCCAGGGTAGCCCAGCATGTTGGTGTAGTACCAGATCGTTCCCCACAGCAGGTAGCCGTTGAGCAGGCCGACGATTGCCGCGTAGATCCAGCCGAACAGCCCCTTGGGATCTGCGCCCTGGAAGGTAAGGGTATAGCCCTGATAGGCGATGAACGCTCCGAACAACATAAGCCCCTGGTAGATGAGCAGCAACTGCAACGGATGAGTCTCCGGCCACGTCGGGATGAAGCGCGGGACGAACCGCATCTGGATCAGGTAGACGATCAGCATGAACGTGATAATGATGATGGTGACGCCTAGCTCCTTCTTGAAGCCGCGGATGAGACCGATGAAGCCCCAGAGGATGATCAGCGTCACGAAGTAGAACCATATTGGCCCCATAGGTCTTAACGTCCACCGCCACCACCACCACCGCCACCGCCACCAGCGCCCCGGCCGCCCCTGGCCCGGTCGAAGCCGACCACGATGATGACGGCGATGAGGAGAATACCGATCAAGAACAGCCACTGCTGCTGGAGCAGCGACGTGGCGAACGTTGGCACGACAAGCACCGCCTGAATGCCCTGTATCCCACGCGACACGATGTAGTAGAGGATGAGATAGCCGTTGATCGCGCCGGCCACCAGTCCCGCCAGGCGCGCCAGGAGGTCCGGCGGCCTCGTCAACGTGGCCCACCCGAAGCGCGTGAGCACGTGGCGCACGCGGCGGCTGATGAGCCAGCCGATGAAGACGGTGGTGAAGAACACGATGAACTGGGCGACGATAATCCCCTGGTCGGTCGAGATCAGCGGCGAGATGCCCTTGACCTGCTCCAGGACGGCGGCCGGGTTCTCGGCGGTCAGGCCCCCCGCGAGGGCGAAACGCAGGAGGAAGTAGAAGCGGTTGATGAGATAGATGATCTGGTTGATGAAAAAGAGCGACAGAATATAGCCCAGGATGATAAAGATGGTGACCGTTAGCTCCCGCCGCGCCCCGCGGAAGAAGCCGTAGATCGCTGTGGCGACGATCACGATGAGGACGAGATCGGCCGGGACGAACTGGAAGATGCTCACGGCGCGCCTCCTGCCAGCCGCACGAGTTCCTGGGCAATGCGGTGCGCCCCGTCCGGCCGCGCCAGCCGCCGCATCGCCGCCGCCTGCGCTGCCAGGCGCGGCGGATCGCCCAACGCCGCCACCACCTCCCGCGCCAGGCGCTCGGCCGTCAGCTCCTCGTTCGGCACAATCACCGCGCCGCCCGCCTGAGCCAGAAACTCGGCGTTCGGCCGCTGATGGCCGCCGGAGATGGCGAGCGGCACGAGAATCGCCGCCACGCCCACCGCCGGGTACTCACCCAGGGTCGCCGCGCCGGCCCGCGACACGACCAGGTCCGCCGCTTGCAACGCATCCACCATCTCAGCGTGGAGGTAGGTGTAGGCGTGGTAGCGGTGGCCGGTCGGCAGCGCCTGGATAGCATCCGCCGGGCCTGTGTCCTGCCCCTGGCCCGTCACGTGAATGATCTGGGCGCGCTCCAGGATGGCGGGGGCTGCGCCATACGCCGCCTCGTTGATGCGCTGGGCGCCGCGGCTCCCGCCGAAGATCAGCACCGTCGGCGTATCGGCCTCGAGACCGAGCGCGCCGCGCGCCGCCGCTTTGTCGCGGGCCGCGAACAACTCCGGACGGGTGGGGTAGCCCGTCTCCACAACTTTCTTCGCCGGCAGGTAGCGCCGCGACGCCTCGAACGAGACGCACACGACGTTCACCAGCCGCGCCAGCGCCTGGATCGCCAGGCCCGGCTGGATGTCCGGCAGATAGAGGGCGCTCTTGACGCCCATTTGTCGCGCGGCAATGACGACTGGCACCCCGACATACCCTCCTGTGGCGAACACAACATCTGGCCGAAACTGCTTCAAGAGTCCACGCGCTCGCGTGTACCCGACACTCAACTTACCAACATTGCGGAGCGCCACCGTCGGCGACTTTCCGCGCAGGCCGCCGGCCGGAATTCCGGCGTATGGCACGCCGGCCCGCGCCACAAGCTCCGCCTCCATCCCGTCCTCGGAGCCGACCCACAACGTCTGGGACGTCAGGTCGGTGATGGGCGGCCCGCCGGCCCAGCCGCTAGTCGCCTGCGCCAGGTCGGATAGGACGGTCAGCGCGGGGTACACGTGTCCCCCGGTTCCGCCGCCCGACAGTAGTAGCCGCATCGGAAGTCGTTTCCACGCGCACGTGGCGCGATATATTCAAGAGCAGCCCCATCGTCGCCAGGGAGATCACCAGCGACGAGCCGCCAAAGCTGATGAACGGCAGCGGGACGCCTGTAAACGGCGCGGTCGAGGTGATGACAGCGATGTTGATCATGGCCTGGAGCGTGAACAGGACGGTGATGCCGCTGGCGAGCAGCATGCCGAAGCGGTCCGGCGCGCGCTGGGCGATGCGCAGCCCACGGTAAGCGATCAGGACGTACACCCCCACCACCACCAACGCGCCGATGAAGCCAAGCTCCTCGCCAATGAGGGCGAAGATCGAGTCGGTGTGGGGCGCGGGCAGCATGTTGTTCCACTTGTGCGGGCTGTTGCCCAACCCCAGGCCCACCAGACCGCCGGCGTTCAGCGCGGCCAGCGCGCGCGTGATGTGGTAGCCCAGGCCATCCGGGTCCGACAGCGGGTCCATGAAGATCGCCACGCGCTTGAGGCGGTAGGCGGCGTTCAGGATGAGCACCCCGGCGGCGAGCGTCCCGATGAGCGTCGCCACGAACATCTGCACGAGGTCCGCCCCGGCGATGAGGAACATGCTGAAGGCCGTCAGGGCGATGAGCGTCGCCGTGCTCATGTTCGGCTGCAACAGGATCAGGCCCGCCACGAGACCGATGAAGATCGAGAACGGGATCAGGCCGACGGTGACGCTGCGAATCTTCTGGCCTTTTGACGCCAGCCACGCCGCCGAGTAGATGATGACCGCCAGCTTGGCGACCTCGCTCGGCTGGAACGAGCCGTCGCCGAACCATCGCGCCGCCCCCATTTTGGCCTTGGCGACCAGCAGCAGAACCCCCAGCCCGACCAGGGTCGCCACCATGAGCGCGACGGAGATGCGCTGCCAGAAGCGGTACGGGATGCGCATCATGACCAGGAGAGCCACAATGCCCACGGCGGCGTAGGCCCCCTGCCGCATCAGGAAGTACGCCGGGTTGTTGTCGTCCCAGACATACGTCGTGCTGTAGATCATGATGAGGCCGAAGATGGTCAGCGCCGCGACCGCCGCCGCCAGAATCCAATCTGGCGGGCGCACGGCCTCCCGCGCCGCCGGCGGGGGCGGCGGGGGCGCGGGCTGCGGCGGGTCGAGTGGCGCTTGAACGCCTGAACGATAACGGTACACGCTCTACTCCAAACCTTTCACAAGTGTCTTGAAGTGGTCGCCCCGCGCCGCGTAACTCGGGTAGGCGTCGAAGCTCGTGCCGGCCGGCGAGAGCAGGACGATCTCGCCCGGCCGAGCCAGCCCAGCGGCCAGCGCCACGGCGTCGCTCAGGCTGCCGCCCTCGTGGACTTCGGCCGCGCCCGCAGCCCGCGCCGCCGCCGCCAGCGACGGCCCCCACTCGCCGAATGTCACCAGCGCGCGCGTGTGCTGGCGAATCGCGGCCAGCAGGTCGTCCAGCGGCAGCGCCTTGTCCTTGCCGCCCGCCAGCAGCACGATGGGGCGGCCGGGGAAAGCGCAGATGGCGGCCACGCTGCTGGCCGGCGTCGTAGACTTCGAGTCGTTGACCCAGGTCACGCCGCCAATCTCGGCCACCTGCTCCAGCCGATGCGGCCCGCTGCGGTACGCGCGCAGCGCCGCGGCCATTGCGTCAGGCGCCACGCCCTGGATCGCGCCGATGGCGACCGCGCACAGGGCATTGGCGAGGTTGTGCGCGCCCGGCACGCCCAGGTCCGCCACCGGCATGACCGGGCGCTCCCGACCGTCGTGGCGAATTGTGATGACATCCTTCTTGACGTAAGCGCCTGGCTCCATGCTGTGGCTCAGGTTGAAGGCAAAAAGCTGGCCCTGCGCCAGCGCGCCCCACCGCCGCAGGATGGGGTCGTCCCAGTTCAGGACTGCCCAGTCGTCCGCCGTCTGGAAATCCAGGATGCGCTTCTTGGCCGCAATGTAGTCCTCGAACGAGCCGCCGTAGTCCACCAGGTGGTCGGCGGCCAGGTTGGTCACCGCGCTCACGTGCGGGCTGCGGTCCACGAGCTGGAGCTGGTAGTTACTCAGCTCGAGCAGCACCAGGTCGCCCGGCGTCAGCGCCTCGACGTCGTCCAGCGGCGACGCGCCGATGTTCCCGCCGGTATGCACCGCCAGCCCACCGGCCCGCAGGATCGCGTCCGTCATCTCCGTCGTCGTCGTCTTGCCGTTGGTGCCGGTGATGCCGATGACCGGGCAAGGGCAGAGCGCCAGGAAGAGGCCGATGTTCGTCACAATCGGAGCGCCGTTGCGGAGGGCGAGGACGAGGGCCGCGAGGTTCATGGGGTACTTGTAGGTGTAGGCGCTCTGCACGACGCCCACAATGTCGGCCTCCGGCACGCCCTTGAGGTAGTCCGACCCCAGGGACAGCTCGGCGCCGATGTCGGCGAACACCCGCGCCTGCCGCGCCAGCGCCGGGTCGGCGGCGACCTGTTGGGCTGTGCGGGCGAGATGCACGACGACGGACGCGCCCTGGCGGCGGAACCAGCGGGCGAGGGACTCACCCTCGACGCCAGCGCCGACCACGGCGACGCGCGGCGGGGGCGTCTGCCGCACGCGGCTCAGCGCCCGATCCACCATGCGCTCCGTCACCCCATCCTCTGTCACGAGCATCTCCTTCATCGTAACAACGTTCCGTGTAGCGCCAACTTCAGTTGGCAGGCAGAGCCGACTGAAGTCGGCGCTACAGTTCCCCTACAGCAGCGCCAGCGCGACGCCCAGCATGGCGGCGAGAATGCCAATCAGCCAGAAGCGTTGCACGACTTGCGTCTCGGACCAGCCGAGAAGCTGGTAGTGGTTGTGCAGCGGCGACATCTTGAAGATGCGCTTGCCCTTCGTCAGCTTGAAGTACGCCACCTGGATCATGACCGAGAGCGTCTCGGCCACGAAGACGAAGCCGATAATGGGCAAGAGCAAGTACTGACCGGTCATCAGCGCGACGGTCGCCAGCGTCGCGCCCAGCGCCAGCGCCCCGGCGTCGCCCATGAACAGCTCAGCAGGGTAGGCGTTGTACCACAGGAACGCCAGCACCGCGCCCACAACGGTGAACGAGAACGCCACCAGGTAGCCCTGGCCCTGCAAGAAGGCAATCACCCCATACGCCACGAACGCCGTCGCCGATGTCGTCCCGGCCAGCGCATCCAACCCATCCGTCAGGTTCACCGCGTTCGAGAAGCCCACGATGAGCAGCACCGCCAGCGGGATGTACCACAGGCCAATCTCGACGCGCTCCGGGATGCCCGGAATGGCGATGTAGCGGTTGCCGAGGCCGAAGTAGAGGGCGCAGGCGACCACCGTCGCCAGCACGGTCTGGACGGCGAACTTGTGGCGGCCGAGCATCCCGAACGCCTCGCGCCGGCCGCGCACCCCCATGTAGTCGTCAATCGCTCCGAGCAGGCCGTAGCCGACCATGACCGCCAGCGGCACCAGGATCGAGCGGCCGATGATGTCGAAGCCGAGCAGATTGGCAAGGTTCAGGCCGACGGTGATGAGAAACACCGGCACGATGAACAGCAGGCCGCCCATCGTCGGCGTGCCGGTCTTGACTTGATGCGCGTCCGGCAACTCGATGCGGATCTGCTTGCCGATGCGGTAGCGCTTCAGGATGTTGATCAGCGGCCGCCCCCAGATAACCGCGCCCAGGAACGCCAGGGTCCCCAACGCCAGGGAGTAGGGCATGATGGGCAGAATGATCGTTGGCATCAGGCGCGCTCCGCCGGCGGCGTCGCTGGCGCGGCGGCCAGCCCCGCTACGATGCTTTCCATCTGCACGCCGCGCGAGCCTTTGATCAGGACGAAATCTCCCTGGGTGAGAATCTCGCGCAGCGCGGCCAGCGCCGTCTCATTGTCGGGATACCAGCGCACGGCGCTGTCGGCCAGGCCGCACTCCGTGGCCCCCGCCGCCGTCGCCTTCGAGCGCTCGCCGACCGCGATCAGCAGGTCAACCACCTCGGCGGCGCGGCAGCCGACTTTGATATGCCCCTCCTCTTCGATGTCCCCTAGCTCCAGCATGTCGCCCAGGACGGCGATGCGGCGGCCAGGCATCTCCTTCAGGAGGTTCAGCGCCGCCAGGCCCGACTCCGGGCTGGCGTTGTACGTGTCGTCCAGCAGGGTCGCGCCGTGGACGCCGGGCGTGACGACCAGGCGAACCTGCCCCGGCAGCCCGTGCAGCCCGGCGATGATCTCTTCCCACGTCAGGTTGTCCGTCAGCCCCACTGCGATGGCCCGCAGCGCCGTGTGGACACTGTGGATGCCGAGCAGCGGCACACGGATCGCCAGGCTCTCGCGGCCGTGGTGGACGTGGAACGAGATGCCCTCTAGCCCGTGACTATCGAGCTGGTCGGCCCACAGGTCGCAGTCCGGCGTCAGGCCGTATAGGAAGACTCGCGCCTGCGTGCGCGACGCCATCGCGCGCACCCGGAAGTCGTCGCCGTTCAGGATGGCGACGCCGTCCGCTGGGAGCGCCTCGACAAGCTCGCCCTTCGCCTCGGCGATCACGTCCTGGCTGCCCATGCGCTCCAGGTGGGCGGTGCCGACGATGGTCAGAATTCCCACCTGGGGCCTGGCCCACTCGCACAACTGGCGAATCTCGCCGATGCCATACGTTCCCATCTCCAGAACGGCCCGCTGGTGGTAGGGGCGCAGGCGGAGGAGCGTCAACGGCAGGCCGATCTCGTTGTTGAGGCTCGCCTCGCTCTTGAGCGTCACGTACCGCTGCGAGAGGACGGCGGCGATGATCTCTTTCGACGTGGTCTTGCCGACGCTCCCCGTAATGCCGATGGCCTTCACGGGCATCTTGCCCCGCCACCACGCCGCGACCTGCTGCAACGCCTCGAGCGTGTTGTCCACGACAATCGCCAGCGGCGTCAGGCCGGCGTTCAGCGGCGTGACAATGGCGCCGCCCCCTACCCGTGTCATATTCTCGATCGCGCTCGCCGCCCGCGCCTCGACCACCACCGCCACCGCGCCGCGCTGGAGGGCGTCCGGCACGAACTGGTGGCCGTCACGCGACCCGCTGTACTCGGCGAAGAACACCGCGCCCGGCGTGACCGCGCGCGAGTCGACGACGACGCTGCTCACCTCCTGGGCGGTGAGGGCGGGCAGCGCCGGCCGGACGCCGAAAATGCCTTCGACAATGTCGGCCAGGTTCATGGCTGCGCCTCGTCGTCCCGGCCAGGCATGCGGCTCTCAGCGGCCTGGCGGATGTTGTCCGGCGGGATGTCGAGGTACTCGACGATCTGGCGGGCGATCGCGCCGTAGAGTGGCGCCGCGACCTCCGAGCCGAGACTGTGGTTCATCGGCTTGTCTACCTTGCACAAGATGATCATCTGCGGCGCGTCGGCCGGCGCGAAGCCCACGAACGACGCAATGGTCAGGTCCGGGTCATACCCCTTGTCTGTGGCAATCTGCGACGAGCCGGTCTTGCCCGCCATCGTGTAGCCCGGCACCTTGGCGCGGGTCGCGTGCTCGAGCACGCCAATCAGCGCCTCGCGCATAGGCGGCAGGGTGCTCGGCGACATCACCTGGCGCATGACAATCGGCTGCGTCTGCTTCACGACGCTGTCGCCGCGGCGGATTTCCTTGAGAACGTATGGCCGCAGCAGCTTGCCGCCGTTGGCGACCGCCGCCATCGCCGTGATGACCTGGATCGGCGTCGCCGCCATGCCCTGGCCGAACGAATTCGTCGCCAGGTCCAGGTTCGTCCAGCGCGCCTGGGTGTTGTCGCGGATTAGCCCCGCCGCCTCGCCCGGTAGGTCAACGCCGGTCGGCTCGCCAAACCCAAAGTCGCGCAAGTGGCGGTAGAAACGGTCCGCGCCCAACATGCTCGCCAGGTGGACAGCGCCGACGTTCAGCGAGAGCCGCATCATGGTGCGCATGTCCACGCGCCCATGCGCGATGCGGTCCCAATCCCAGATGGTCGCGCCGTCCACCCGGATGTAACCCGAGTCCTGATAGCTCGTGTCCAGCGTGGCGACTTTCTCTTCCAGCGCCGCCGCCAGGGTCACGGTCTTGACGACCGAGCCTGGCTCGTAGAGCTGGGTCGTCGCCGGATCGGCGAAGCGGTTGTTCGGCGTCGTGGCATACTGGTTCGGGTCGAACGTCGGAATGCTCGCCAGAGCCAGGAGTGCGCCAGTGCGCGGGTCCATGACGATCACCGTTCCGCCGGCCGCGTCCTGCGCCTCGATGGTCTTCTGCAACTCGCGTTCGGCAATCTGCTGAATGCGCGAGTCGATGGTCAGCACCAGGTCCAGCCCGTTGCGCGGCGCTCGGAAGTAGCGCGGGTCCACCAGCAGTGCGCCGCCGAGCGTGCCGGCCTCGCCCCGCAGCGCCCCATCGTAGTATTCCTCGACACCGTAGTAGGGCTGCCCATCGGCGGTGACGAAGCCGAGGACGTGGGCAGCCAGGCTGCCCATCGGGTACGTGCGCTGGGATTCTTGCTCGAAAGTGACGCCCGGAATCCGCGCTGCCTTGACAGCCTCGACGGTCTTGTCGCTGAAGTTGCGGCCGAGGCGAGCGTAGGCGCGGCCGCCGCCCGGCGTGACCAGCGGCAGCAACTCGCTCTGCGGCCGCCCTAGCAGCGCCGAGAGCTTGGCGGCTGTATCGGCTGGATCCTTGACAACGCGCGGGTCAATGGCGATGACATTGTCTACCACGTCCGCCGCCAGCAAGCGACCCTGGCGGTCGAAGATGCGACCGCGGTTCGCGTCGAGCTGTCCCGCCTGGAGCCGGTTCGCCGTGTCCGCCGCCTGAAGCTCGTCATGGGGCAAGAGCTGCCAATAGACGAGCCGGGCCACGAGGACAACCCCGATTACCCCGAAGGCGACGAATAGCAGCGCGAGACGGCGCTGGCTCTGACGATCAAGTGGCGTCATAAGGTCAAGACCCTGGCGGCAGAATTCTGCGCGGTTATCACGACGCGAGCGATTGGTTAGGCGATCTTAGCGGTCAAGCCATCTGCTGAACTGACGGCGCACGGACTCCCAGCCGGTTGGCTCCGGCGGGGGCGCAGCGCGCAGCTCAGAGTGGGCGCGGCCGGCAGCCTGAAGCTGGGCGGCCGTGTCCACAGAGACGGTGAGGTACGTTACACCGCGCGCCGGGCGGAAGCCCAGCTGGGTGGCGCGCGCCTCCAGGCGGGTCGGATCGGTGAGTTGGGCGAGCTGCTTCTGCTTGTCGGCAAGCTGCCATTCGAGCTGCTGGCGTTCTTTCGCCAACGAACTGATGCGGCTGCTGGCGCCAGACACCGACGCGGCGAGGTTGAGGTAGACGAGGGCGGCCGCGGCGAAGAGGGCGGTGGCGACCAGAACCAGAATGGCGAGGCGCGCCGGGCTGAGGCCCGCCACGGCGGGCAGCCGCAGACGGGTGACAGATTCGGTGGAGGATGCGGGAATCGGAGCAGTAGCCATAACAGTACCCTATCCTGACCCTGTTGAGAAGAAATGGATAATGACGTATAATGACTGACAGATCGTTACGATACATCGGCCCTTGCGAGCCGCTCGGCCACGCGAAGCTTCGCGCTGCGCGACCGCGAGTTCTGGCGGATCTCGGCCTCGTCGGCCTCGGCCGGCTTGCGGGTGATGATCCGCAGTGTCGCCGTGTGGCCGCATGTGCAGACCGGCTGCTGGGGCGGGCAAAGGCAGTCGCGCGCCTCATCACGGAAGAAGGTCTTGACGATGCGGTCTTCCAGGCTGTGGAAGCTGATGACCGCCAGCCGCCCGCCCGCCGCCAGCAGACTTACCGCCTGGGGCAGCGCCTCGGTCAGCGCCCCTAGCTCGTCGTTGACGGCGATCCTGAGCGCCTGGAACGTGCGCGTCGCGGGGTGGATGCGCCAGTGGCCCGGCTTCCCGGCCGCGCGGGCGACGACCTGCGCCAGCCGCCCGGTCGTCTCGATGGGCCGCGCCGCTACAATGGCCCGCGCGATCCGCCGTGACATGTGCTCCTCGCCGTACTCGTAGATCACGTCCGCCAGTTCCCCCTCGGGCAGATCGTTCACGAGGTCGGCGGCGGTCACCGACGCCGTAGGGTCCATGCGCATGTCCAGGGGCGCGTCGTGGAGGAAGGCGAACCCTCGCTCCGCCGTGTCGAACTGAAGCGACGACACGCCGAGGTCGAGAAGAATACCGTCCACGTCGGTGAAGCCGCGCTCCCTGGCGACGCTCCGAAGGTCGCGGAAGTTGGCGTGTACCAGCGTGACCTGCTCCTGCGGCAGACGCGCGCCTGCAATTTGTAAAGCGTTCGGATCCTGGTCCAGCCCTAGCAGCCGCCCGTCGGGGCCGCCCGCCGCCAGGATGGCGAGGGCATGTCCCCCCGCCCCAACCGTTCCGTCAATATAGCGGCCGCCCGGGCGAACGTTCAGCAGCGCGATGGTCTGCGCCAGGAGCACCGGGATGTGGGGCGACTCGGTCACGACAGCGTAATACCTGCCTGGGACAGGCTCTCGGCGATGGCGGCGCCGTCCTTCTGGAAGATCTCGTTCATGTTGGCCCAGCGGTCGGCCGGCCAGACTTCGATGCGCGGCAGCTGTCCGCCGACACCCACAATCACCACATCAGCCTTCGGGTTCACGTTCGCGTGCGCCCGCAGCGCAGGAGGGATAAGTAGCCGACCCTGCTGATCGAGCGTCAGATCGTGGCCGGTGAGGAAGCGGATAAGATTGCGAGCATTGGGATTGAGCTGGTCGAGACGTTGCAGCTTGGTGGTCAAATCTTCGAAGCTCGTCACCGTGAAGATCCACAAGCAGCCCTCCAGGCCGCGCGTCATGAAGCACCCGTCCTTCAGTCGTTCGCGGAACTTGGCCGGAACGATGAAGCGACATTTGTCGTCGAGAGTGTGCTCATGCTCGCCGTAGAACAACTGTTTCCCATCTCCCACTAGAACAAGCGTTCGAGGCTATTTCTGGTCAGATTTTGGTCTGAACCACCACAATCTCCCACTTTTCCCCACTCCTACGTTATTCTACCCCACCGGCCCGATGCTTGTCAATGGCTGGGGCGGGCGGAATTGCTCGCATTAACGAAAACTTAAGGTCATAAACATAATAATCGAGCAAGAGCGAGCAACACGTAGCAAAGCCGCAAGAATCATCGCACCAATTGTAATGTTATTTCGTTTGACAGCTTGCCCGCCTTGATGTACAATCATAAGCAGACATGAAACACTTGTTCGAGACTCCCTATTGACCTCCGGCCGAGTGGCCGGTTGTAGCAGGGCGCGGGTCGGCTCTTCTCCGTGCGTCGGTCCGCTGAGGAGGGTGTGTGTACTCAAAGATTGTGTTGGTGGGGAACCTGGGGAGCGAGCCTGAGATGCGTTACACGCCGAACGGGCAGGCCGTGTGTAGCTTCAGCGTTGCGGTGAACCGCCGCTGGAACGATGCCCAGGGCAGCGCTCACGAGGAGACGACCTGGTATCGCGTCAGCACGTGGGGCAAGCTGGCCGAGCAGTGCAGCCAGTATCTCACGAAAGGCCGCATGGTCCTGGTCGAGGGAGATCGCGTCAAGGCGAATGCCTACATGACCCGAGACAATCAGCCGGCGGCCTCCCTGGAGCTGACCGCCCAGGTAGTGCGCTTCATGGGTGGGCGCGAAGGCACGCCCGGCGCAGGTGGTGGCGGGCGGCCGGCTGGCGCGGTGCCGACCTACGAAGGCCCCGGTCAGCTCAGCGAGGACGAGATCCCGTTCTAGCCTGGCGGGGGATGGGTAACCGAATACTGTGCAGGGGCGGGTCGCTTTCGGCGACCCGCCCCTATTTATTCTGCTCGCCGTTGTTCGCTATTGACAGGTCCTGCAACTATCGCTATCATACCCTTAGTGGCAAATGAGACACGATAGGCAGGGCAGATGCGGCGGGGATGGCTGGTGCTGATCGCGATGGTGGCGCTCGTGCTGACGCAGGCCCTGGCTGGCTGCGGCGAGACAGACGCCCCTGGGCCGCCGCCGACCGACACGCCGGATTCCGACGCGACGCTCGCCGCCATCGTCCACGCCACGCTCACCGCCCTGGCCCCCACCCCCACCCGGACACCACTTCCCCCCACCCCCGTGCCAACGCCCACCGGCCCGACGACCTTTCTCCCCACGCCGGCCTGGGGCCAGCGGGTCTACTACACCTGCGACAGCGGGCGCTGGATGTTCGAGCGCTGGGCCTTCGAGGGCGGCTATATCTGCGACCTCGGCGCCGGGCGCATCCAGTTCGCCGATGGCCGCTTGCTCACCGGCTGCGTGTACCAGGGCACGGCCAGTAACCCCTGACACCGCCTTTGCGGCGCTTGTACGTTGGGATATGTCTGTGTTAGACTTCGCTATCTGGAATCAGTTTGTCAACAGGTAGACACAGCCTATGACCACGACGCAACGGCAGACGCCCTCCCTTCGCACGCGACAAGAGTTGGAAGAGTTTGAGAAGGTCTGGCTGGCCCCCTACGCTGAGAAATCGGCCAACTCCCGCGGCCGCCAGTACCCAAGCGAGCCGCACCCCTACCGCACCGAGTTCCAGAAGGACCGCGACCGCATCATCCACACGACCGCCTTTCGCCGCCTCCAGTACAAGACCCAGGTCTTCATCAACTACGAGGGCGACTACTACCGCACCCGTCTGACCCACACGACCGAAGCAGCGCAGATGGCGCGCACCATCGCCCGCGCGCTCAAGGTCAACGAGGAGCTGGCGGAAGGCATCACCCTGGCCCATGACCTGGGCCACTCAGCATTCGGCCACAGCGGCGAAGTCACCCTCGACCGCCTCATGCTCGACCGCATGGGCCTCGACCCCAACGACCCCGCCAACGCCGGCAAGGGCTTCAATCACACCGTGCAGTCGCTGCGCGTCGTGGACCGGCTGGAGCGGCGCTGGCCCACCTTCGTCGGCCTCAACCTGACCTGGGAGATGCGCGAGGGCATCGTCAAGCATACCACGGAGTACGACATCGTCCCCGACGAGTTCAAAGCGCCGTTCATGCCCGAGAAGCGCGCCTCCGTCGAGGCGCAGATCGTCAACTTCGCCGACGAGCTGGCCTACAGCGTCCATGACCTGGACGACGGCCTGCGCTCCGGCGTCATCACGCCGGACATGCTGGCGGAGCAGGGCGTCTCGCTGTGGCGCGAGATCGCGGGGGTCTCGCCGCAACCGTTCTCCGAGCTGAAGCGCCACATGATGATTCGGCGGCTGTTCGACCTCGTCGTGACCGACCTGATTGACGCCAGCATCGCCCGCCTCCGGGCCGCCGATCCCCAGTCGCCCGACGATGTGCGCAGCCTGCCCGGCCTCGTCGTCGCGCCCTCGGCCGACATGGACGGCCGCGTGCGAGAGCTGAAGAACTTCCTCTACCAGAACATGTACCGCTCGCCCCGCGTCGTTCGTATGTTCCGCAAGGCCGAGCGTGTCCTCGTGGCCCTGTTCGATGCGTTCGAGGAAGACTACCGCCAGCTCCCCGACAAGACGCGGGCGCGTCTCATCGAGTGCAACCCGGAGGTGGTGGACGGCGGCGGCTTCAACCTCAAGGGCTACCGCGTCATCACTGACTACATCGCGGGCATGACGGACCGCTACGCACTCCAGGAATACACCCGCCTCTACGATCCGATGGAGCGCTCGTAGGCGCTCGTCTCACTGACCACAGGAGCCGTCCGTGGATATATTGAACGCGATTCTGCTAGGCATCGTCGAAGGTGTCACCGAGTTCCTCCCTATCTCCTCCACCGGCCACCTCATCATCGTCGAGGAGTTCATCAAGCTCCCGCCGACCCTCAAAGTGCCGTTCGACGTCATCATCCAGCTCGGCGCGATCCTGGCCGTCATCTGGCTCTTCCGCCACAAGATCATAGACCTCTTCCGCCGTCTGCCGCGCGAGCGGAGCGCCCAGCGCTTCGCCCTCGCCATCGTGATCGCCTTCATCCC
>JAXLWJ010000005.1:0-173510 GCA_046328535.1 Anaerolineae bacterium | reverse complement strand
CCTGCCTGTCCGCGCTTGAACCCACGGGAGAGGGTTAGACATGGCGCGGCCTCGACAAAGCCGCTCCGCCGGTTACGTGTTTGCGGCTGACCGGGCGGCCATGCCGTCGAGCCACGCCTTGTCCTCGACCCGCAGGAGCGCGGGGTTGAAGAACTGCGCCAGGGTGAACACCAGCACAATTGCGCCGGAGAGGGTGATGACGACGCTAATGTCGAATGCGCCGCCGATGAACCCGGCCAGGGCGGTGCCGAGCGGCCAGGTGAACTGCGCGATGAGGCGACGCACGGCGAAAACGCGGCCCTGAAGCTCCGGCGGCGTTTGCGTCTGCCAGATGCTCTGGGAGTGGGAGTTCATGATGGGCGTCATCATGCTGCGCACAACGACCATCGCTATGGCGACGTAGAGGTACGGCGTGAGTCCGAAGACCACGACCGCCAGCGCGCTCAGGGTAATTGGGACAAGGACGCCGTAGATGCGCCGCGTCTTGAGGCCGCCCCACGTGCTAATGAGCAGGCCGCCCACGAACCCACCGATGCCGCCGGCCGAGTTGACGAGCGCCAGCGATGCCTCGTAGGACAGGCCCAACGCCATCCAGCTCGGCGCGAGGTTGAACTTGAGCAGCAGCGGTGTCAGGACGCCGGCGGGCGCGAAGAGCAGGTTGACCATCGTGAACGTGCCGAGCAGCCAGAGCAGCGGCCGCCGCTGCCAGATGTAGCGCCAGCCGAGAGCGACGTCGGACCACAGGCGCGACGCCGCGCCTGTGCGCTCGCCCTGGTCCGCGTGACGCGGCGACGGAACGTTGAGGAACGGCAGCGCCAGGCCGGCCAGGAAGAAGGTGGCGGCGTCAATGAGCATGACCAGGGCGGTCCCGTCTGGCAGGGTCGCCAGCGGCGGGAGCGGCAGCACGCCCTGGCGCGCGAGCGAGGGCAAGGTGATGACGGCCGCAGCAATAGCTGGCGCGACGATGCTCGCCAGAGACCAGGTCGTCTGCATCATGCCGTTGGCGCGCGGCAGGTGCTTCGGCGGCACGAGCATGACATAAGACGTGTCAAAAGCGGCCATGTGAAACGCGCCGAGAACCGCGAACAGGGCGGTGATGACGAGGACGGGCCAGAGCTGTAGGGTTCCGCTGAGGACCAGGGCGGCCAGGATGAGGCTCAAGCCGCCGCTGAGGAAGTCCACGACAAGCATCGTGCGCTTGCGGTCGTGGCGGTCGGCCCAGGCGCCGGCGATGGGGGCGGCGACGACGACCGGCAGGCCGAAGGCGAGGCCGATGGCGGCGAGGGCGAACGCCAGCTCGGCCTTCTGCTCCGGTAAGGGGTAGAGGGTGACCGTCATCCAGATCGTGAGGGCGAAAAAGGTCAGGCTGCTGCCGAGGGCGGAGATGGACTGGGTGACCCAGATGATGATAAAGGTACGGAAGCCGTGGGGCGGCGTCTCAGACATGGGTGTGTCCAATCAATTCAGTCCTGCGGCACCAGACTGCGGATGACTTCGGGGTCGGGGTTCGGCATCCACCCGTACATCAGATAGCGGCCGTAGGGCTTGAAGCGGTACTTCTCGACGACGCGGCGGCTCATCGGCTCGGCGTGAATGGCGGCGATGTGATAGCCGCGCTTGTGGGCGTCCTGGAGGCGCTGCGCCAGCAGCGTCGAGTACACCCGCTGGTTGCGCGCCTGCGGCAGCGTTGACGCACCGCCCAGGTAGGCGATGCCGGGCTGGTAGATGATCTGCGCCTGGCCGACCGGCTGCCCGTTCACGCGGGCCAGGTAGACCGTGCGCCGCTGCATCTCTTTGGGGTCGCTGAAGCGCTCGTAGTAGTCCGGCCGGCGGTGGGCGATTTGCTCCTCGGTCCAGTTGAACCCCTGCCCGGTGAGTTGCAGCACGGCTTCGATCGCGTCGTCGGAGCTGCCATCCACGACCTCCAACACGACTGCCGGGTTGGTGGGGATGTCCTCCGGGGCCAGCCCGACACGGGCCATCGCAATCTGGTCGCCCGCCAGCAGAAGGCCGTGGCGTTCCAGGCGCTCGGCCAGGTCTGGCGGCTCGTCGAACGGCGCGACGAACCAGGTAAACCCGCAGTCCCGCGACCGGAAATGCTCGATCATAGCCTCGATCTTCTCGTCCGCGACCTCGGCGGGCCAGTGGAAGCCGCCGACCCAGTTGCTGCCAGGGTGCGCATCGTATGAACCGCCGTAACCGCCGTGGAGATTGCCGCGGAAGCTGGCGTTCGGGCTGATGCGGTCGCGCGGGTCCCAGCTATAGAAGGCCTCTTCGAATAGGTGCGCGATCTCGTCGTCGGTCAGCGTCGCTGGCGCGATCCACTCGCCGCGATGCGCGCTCGGCCACAGGGCAGTACGGTAGAGGTCAATCGTGTGGGCGCGGCCATCCCGTAGTTGCAGGAACGCGGCGCCGTTCTCCTCGACATAGCGCCCCGCGCGATGGTACTGGACGCGGAACTCGACGCTGACACGCTCGCCGCTGTCGAGGCTGCTGAGGACCTCGGCGCGCAGGTCGGGTTCAGCGGGCCACGCCGCTTCGATGTAGGCGCGGACGCGGTCGAGAGGCCGCATCATGGCGTTCTCCTCTGCGCCGTGAACACGCATCCCGACATCGTCCGTGACGACCTGCTCTAATAGCGAGCGGTCGGCCAGCGCCATGACAAATGTCTGGGCAATGCCCGTTTGAGTCTTCTCTAGCATTGAATGTCTCCCTCACTCTTTGTGCTCAGGCCCACCCACAATGATAGCTCAACACGCGCTGCGGGCCATCGGCGATTCGGGTGATGGGTGGTCGCACATAGGGACGTGAAGCGCCTCGGAACCACGAAGGTCACGGAAGTCCGCGAAGAAACAGCAAATGGTGTGCCAGTGGGCAGCCTGGCGCCCTTTCAAAACGTGAGGCCCCACCGCACTCTCGCGGTGGGGCCTCAGCCCCGTTTCGGGGCGACCGTGCGGCGTAGGCCTTGCTGCCGCCGTATTCGCCTACCGTCGCTGGCTCGGGAACGTGTTGACGTACGCCACCAGGTCGTTGAGCTGGGTGTCTGAGACATGCGCCTGGCTGTAGTGCGGCATGCCGCGCCGGCCCTGGCGCACGGCTTCCTGCAACTCCCGAGTATCCCGCAACCCCAACTGGCCCGGCGCGTTGCCCACGGCGCCGTGGCACAGCTGGCAGCCCTGGGCGAAATAGATCGCGGCCCCGCGCCCGACGGTGTCGCCGGCCGGGTTGGCGACGGCGAGCTGCTCGGGCGTGGGGGCGGGGATTTGGGCCGCCGGAGGAGCGCTGCCGTTACCCAGGGCGCGGGTATACGCCACCATCGCCCAGATCGTCTGGTCGTCGTACTTGTCGGCGAAGCCCGGCATGCCGGCGAAGCTCAGGCCGTTCTTGATGATCCAGAACAACTGGCCGTCGGTCTTCTCCTGCGTATCGTGGCCGCGCAGGTCCGAAGCGGGCGGGTACAACCCCATGCCAAAGGTTCCGTTGCCGTCGCCGTTCGCGCCGTGACACACGCCGCACGAGCCGGTGTAGGCGTTGCGCCCCGTCTCCAGGGCGCGGCTATTGCCGGCGACGGGGTTCGGCAAAGCGGCCGCCGACCGCGAGGCGATGCCGACCGCGAGGTCACCGTACAACCGTTCCAGCGGCAGGTCGTTGCGGTGGCCGAGGGCCAGCGGCATCCCAACGAAAACAGTCCCCAACAGCACAATCACTCCACCGATCACCAGGCCTATCAATCCACCTACCAGACATCCCCACGAACGCCCTGATGATCTTGCCTGTCCGTCACTCAAAGCCACTCTCCTGTCAGTATGGTGTTCTCTACATTTGCACTTGTCTTGTCGGCGTGGTTTGGCGGGGCTTGCCCCTCCAAGTCTTCCCCCCTTTGCCGTTCAGAGAACGGCAACGCCCCGTCAGGCGGCTGAGGAAGGGGAATTCGTGGGGGCCGTAGGCCCACACCCCCGCGTTGTACCAAACTGCTAAGATAGAGGTGTCGTTAGTTGTCGAGCGAGGCGAGCCTCTCGGACGCCTCGACCAGTGACTTGTCGAGCTTGAGCGCCTGCTGGTAGGCGGCGCGCGCGTCATCGGTCTGCCCCAGGCCGCGCAGCGCCTCGGCCTTTTGCAGCCACAGGTTCGCTGCGCCGGAGTAGCCAAAGCCGGTGTTGCTGCTGCTCCGCTCCAGCGCCGCCTCGGCGCCATCCAGCGCTTCCCCGTAGCGGCCGACCTTGTTCAGGAGCTTAAGACGCAGGGCGCTGTTGGGCGCGCCGCCGAAGCTGCGGTCGCCGAAGCCGCCAAAGCCGCGGGCCATAGTCGGCGAGTTGTCCAGCGCCGTCAGCGCCTCCTGGTACCGCTCCGCGCCGGCCAGCGCCTCGACCAGCCGACTCCACGCCATGCGGTCGCTCGGGTTCGCCTTGACGGCGGCCTGCAGGTCCGGTAGGACGCGGCTGTACATGCCGCTGTCGGTGAAGTCTGGGCCGAGAATGGCGGCGACGAGGGGGGCCTGATCCGGACGGTAGATCGGGATGTAGCGGTTCCAGCTATAGGTCAGGCTGTCCCAGCGCGCGTTGAAGCTGTCATAGGGGATGGCGAGATTGGGGCCGAGCAGCGAGTCGTCCACGTAGAACACGCCCGCCTTGTCGTCGTATCCCTGAACGACGCGGTAGTGGCCGACGCGGTAGCTCTCGCTTACGTTCTGCAGAACGATGACGGGGATGTCGTTCGCTACCAGCGCCTTGATGATGTCGTCGTTCCCATTGATGCGGGCCTTCGTCTCCAGGCCGAACTTGGCGACGTAGGGCGCAATGACCTGCCAGCCCATGCCGCGGCTATCGGCGTAGGGGCGCAACACCTGGCGCGCCTCGCCCTGGGAGACGTTGAAGCCATAGTAGTCCAGCACGGCGACGACGGACGCCGGGCCGCAATTGTTGAGGGTCTGAACGCTGTGCTTCAGTTGCCCAAGCGAGTAGGCGGCAGGCGCGGGCTTGGGCGTGACACCCTTCGGCAGGCTGTCGTCGTCGGCGGGGTTCGCCCAGGCCGGCAGAGCCGCCAGTGACAGCACGAGAATACCCAGGATGACGCCCAGGAGGCGGACTGCGTTTGCTCGTCTCATTGTGTTCCTTTCAAGGCAAGCACCATCTTGGCCGACAGGCGCCGTGGGCAGACAGGCAAAGCCGTCGCCCGGCGGCTCGCCGGGTTTCTACGTACTATCACGACGAAGCCAGGCGGAAAGTTTCGCGGCTGGCTTCATTTGTCTGTGGACGAATGCCCCGGCCTGGTGTATCATCTGACTCGATATCCCACTCCTGGAGACTCCCATGCCCTACCTCCTCGGTATAGACACCTCGACCACGGCGACCAAGGCGTTGCTGATAGACTCGAACGGCCAGGTAGTCGCCGTCGCTTCGGCCGGCTATGGCTTCGAGACGCCGCGCCCCGGCTGGACCGAGCAAAGCCCCAGCCTGTTCTGGGACGCGACCGTCAAGAGCATTCGTGGGGTTCTGGAGCAGGCCGGCGTTCAGGGCGCGGACGTGGCCGCCGTCGGGCTGACGGGGCAGATGCACGGCATGGTGCTGCTGGACGGGCAGAACCGCGTCATCCGCCCGTGCATCCTGTGGAACGATCAGCGCACCGCCCGACAGTGCGCCGAGATCACGGAGATCGTTGGCGCCGAGCGCGTGCTGGAGATCACCGGCAATCCGGTGTTGACCGGCTTCACCGCGCCAAAGATTATCTGGACACGCGAGAACGAGCCTGAGAATTACGCCCGCATTGCGCACATCCTGCTGCCGAAAGATTACGTGCGCTTCTGCCTGAGCGGCGAGTTTTTCAGCGACGTGTCGGACGCTTCGGGGACCTCGCTGCTGAACGTGCGTAAGCGCCGCTGGTCCGACGAGGTCCTCGGCGCGCTCGACATCCCCCACGCCTGGCTGCCGGAGGTAACGGAGTCACCCATCGTCAGCAGCCGCGTGAGCGCCGAGGCCGCGCAGGCGACCGGGCTGCTAGCCGGGACGCCCATCGTCGGCGGGGCCGGCGACCAGGCGGCGGCGGCGGTCGGCAATGGCATCGTGCGCGAGGGCCTGGTCTCGATCACCCTGGGAACGTCCGGCGTCGTCTTCGCCGCCTCGCAGGAATATCGCGTCGAGGCGCAGGGGCGGCTGCACGCCTTCTGCCACGCCGTGCCGGGCATGTGGCACCTCATGGGCGTGATGCTGTCGGCAGCGGGCAGCCTCCAGTGGCACCACGACACGGTGGCGCCGGAGATGAGCTTCGATGACCTGGTCGGCGAGGCGGCGACGGCGCCAGCCGGGGCCGAGGGCCTGCTCTTCCTGCCCTATCTCACCGGCGAGCGCATGCCCTACCCGGACCCGCTGGCGCGCGGCGCGTGGGTCGGCCTGACCGTGCGCCACCGCCGCGCCCACCTGACCCGCGCCGTGCTGGAGGGAGTCGCCTTTGGGCTACAGGACGGCTTCGCGCTCATGGCCGGGGCCGGTCTGCCGCCCATCGAGGGCGTGCGCGTCTCTGGGGGCGGCGCCCGCAGCGCCCTGTGGCGGCAGATCCTCGCCAGCGTCCTGGGCATTCACCTTGCTACTGTCAACACGACGGAGGGGACGGCGCTGGGCGCGGCGCTCCTGGCCGGTGTGGGCGCGGGGGTGTGGCCGGACGTGGCGGCTGCGGCCGCCAGTGCCGTCCTGGTCACCGGCGAGGACGCGCCAGATATGAGTGAGGCCGCCGTGTACCAGGCTCAGTACCCCCTCTACCACGGCCTTTACACGGCCCTCAAACCAACATTTCAGGGAGTAGCGGTATGACGACAAACGATTTTCACGGCCTGCCCACTCGGGCGCTCGACAACGGCAAGCTGCGGGTGGAGTTTCTGACCCAGGACGGTCCGCGCATCGTGCGACTTTTCGTCGGCGGCTCGACCGACAACCTCCTGGCAGAGATGCCGGAGATGAAGGCGCCGACTCCGCATGGTGACTTCTTCTTTCGCGGCGGCCACCGCCTCTGGCACTCGCCGGAAGCGACGCCGCGCACGTACATCCCCGACCACGTGGGCTTCCGCGTCGAGGACCTGGCCCACGGGGTGCGGCTGTTGCAGCCGGCCGAGGTCTCGACCGGCATTCGCAAAACCATCGAGTTGCGCCTGACGCCGGACAAGCCTTCGCTCACTCTCAACCACACGCTGACCAACGAAGGCCCCTGGCCCGTCGAGCTGGCGCCGTGGGCCATCACGCAGCTTCGCCTGGGCGGGTGGGTGGCGCTGCCGCAGACTATGGGACCGCTGGACGGGGTTGGTCTGCTGCCGAATCGCCAGCTCGTCCTGTGGCCTTACACGCGCCTGGACGACCCGCGCTTCTCGCCGGACGACCGCATGATCGTGATCGAGGCGCAGGCGGCGCTGCCGCCGTTCAAGATCGGCTACATGAATCGGCGCGGCTGGGCGGCCTACGCCATTGACAGCGTGCTGTTCGTCAAGCACTTCACGCCGCAGCCGGAGCGCGACCACGCCGACTTTGGCTGCAACAACGAGGTGTACTGCAACGATCAGTTCGTGGAGCTGGAGACGCTGGGGCCGCTGGTGCGCCTCGATCCGGGCCAGAGCGCCTACCACCAGGAAATCTGGGAGGTGCGCACCGGCCTGCCGCCCATCGCCAGCGCCGACGACGTGCGTCAGCTTGTCGAGGCGGCCATCTCAGGGTAAGCTTTCCGCGAGCAACCCGCACCGAGTCGGTGAGGCCGCCACCATGCGGAGAGCCGACTTCAGTCGGCGCTACAGCATACTCCGAAAAGGGACTATATGACACTCCTACTCACTCGCACCGATCTCGCGCCGCTGTTTGATGATCCGGACGCGATGCGCGCCAGCTTCGACGTGATCCGCGCGGCGCTGCGCGGCTCTGTTCAGGAGCCGGAGGAGCACCAGTCGTGGCTGGCCTACCCGCTCGGAACCTCGGCCGACGCCAAAGTACACGTCAACCTGCTCGCCGCGCCCGCCGGCACTAGCGTCCGCATCTTCCCGCCGCCGGTCGGCCCCACCGCTGCCACGGGCGACTCGCTGGGTATCCTCTTCGACCCGGACGGTCGCGTCGCCGCCGTCATGGACCTGCATGACCTGGGATCGTGGCGCACATCGGGCGTCGCGGCCGTGGCGACGGCCGCCCTGGCGCCGGAGGGGGCGCGGGTGGCCGCAATGCTTGGTAGCGGCAAGGAGGCGGACATCTTTCTGCGCGCCCTGCGCGTGGCGATGCCCGGGCTGACAGAGGTGCGCGTCCATAGTCGCACACCCGCCAACCGCGAGCGTTTTGCACGCGAGCTGACGACGAATGCCCTGCCGGTGCGCGCCGTCGAAGAGGCGGATCAGGCCGTGGCGGGGGCGGATGTCATCATTGGCACGTCGGCCGGCGGACGTCCGCTGTTCCAGGCGTCGTCCGTTCGGCCAGGCGCGACAGTCGCTAGCATCGCTTGGGGCATCGTGCCGCCGGACCTGCGCGCCCGCCTCGTCCTGCCCGACCGATTCCAGCCGGACGCCAAGCCAACCGGCTGGGAGCCGTGGCCGGCGCGCCGCGGGGGCTGGCCGGGCGATGTACTGTTTCTGGCGGATGTGCTGCGCGGCGCGCCGGCGCGACAATCCCCCGACGAGACCCTGCTGTACAGTCAGTTCGGCGTCTTCGCCTGGGACGCGCCCCTCATGCGCTGGGCCTACGAGGCGGCCAGGGGGCGCGGGGCCGGCACAGAGTTCTCGTTCATGTAGGCGCTCACACGGGCGGGTGGAGGGTGAAGCCGCCGTCCACCCGCACCGCTGCGCCGGTCATGTACTCGGCCTCGTCGGACGCTAGAAAGCGGATGACGCGGCCGATTTCTTCGGGTTGCGCCAGCCGCCCCCACGGTAGCGTCAGCCCCGCCCGCTTCAAGTCGGCCTCGGAGTAGTGGTCGCGCTCGCCCGGCGTGTCCGTCCAGCCGGGGTGGATGACGTTGACGTTGATGCGGTGGGGGGCCAGCTCGACGGCCAGGATCTCGGCCAGGTGGGTGATGCCGGCCTTGCTCGTGCCATAGGCGGTGGCCCCGGCGACCGGCGTCTCGGCCTGTACCGAGCCGACGATGACGATCTTGCCGCCCTGCCCCTGCGCCACCATCTGCCGCGCCGCTGCCTGGCACGTGTGCCACACGCCGAACAGCGTCACGGAGAACGTCGCCCACGCCTCGTCCCACGTTAGCTCAATGAATGGTTTGCGGATCGAGCGGGCCGCGTTGGCCACGGCGATGTCCAGACGGCCGAACGCCGCCACGGTCCGATCCACCGCGTTGGCGACCTGCGCCGCGTCGGCGACGTCGCCGGGGCAGACGAGGGCGCGCCGTCCCAGCGCGGCGACCTCGGCGGCCAGCGCATCGAGCGCGTCGAGGTGGGCCACGTCGTTGACGGCGACGTCGGCGCCCGCCTCGGCGAGGGCGAGGGCGGCGGCGCGGCCGATGCCGCGGGCGGCGCCGGTGACGAGGGCCACGCGGCCGGCGAAGGGGGCGTGGGGAGCGGGTGTCGGGGGCAGGGTGGACACGGGACCTCACTTGCGTTGGGTGGGTTACGGAACGTCGCGGAGTATAGCCGACGGGGTGATGCCTGTCAATGACCGGCGACGCTGCTTGTTGGGTAGCTCCGCATAATAGCGTGGAAGCTCCCTGCTGGCGGTGGAGTGACAACTCCGCCGCCTCCGGGAGGCGCTGGAGATGGCTCTCCAGCGCCAGCACGCCAGACTGGGGAGCGACCGCATTTTGTCGGTCAGGGAGCAGGTAGGGTATAATTGGAGGAAGCGTATTGAGAAAATTTCTCAGTTAGAGGTGCTGTGATGCTTCTTGATCTTATTCTGGCGAGGCGGTGGCGACGGTGGGCGATTGGCCGCGCCATTCTGGCCGCGCTCCTCGTCCCTGTGTGGCTGCTGGCCGCGTGCGCGCCAGTGTCGCAGCCCCAGGCGCCCGGTGGCGCTGCGGCCGGCAAGCGGCCGACCGTCGTGGCGACGACGACCATCATCGCCGACATGGCCCAGAATGTCGCCGGCGACAACGCCGAGGTCATCTCGCTGCTGCCACGCGGCGCCGACCCCCACACGTTCCAGCCGAACCCCCGCGACTCGCAGACCCTCGCCCGCGCTGACATCATCCTCGAAAACGGGGCGAACTTCGAGAGCTGGCTGAACAAGCTCGTCGAAAGCTCGGGGACGAAGGCGAAGCGCGTGACGGTCTCCAACGGGGCGAAGCTGCTGGCGATGGACGAGCATGGGCAGGAGAGCGCCGCCTCCGACACGCAGGGCGGCGGGCAGCGCACCGACCCCCATCTGTGGCTGGACGTGGCGAATGGCATGCTGTACGTCGAGAATATTCGGGACGCGCTGGCCGCCGCCGACCCGGCCCACGCCGACGCTTACCGCGCCAACGCCGACCGCTACCTGGGCCAACTCAAGGCGCTTGACAACGACATCGTGCAGCAGGTGGGAACGATTCCCAGGGAGCGGCGCAAGCTCGTCACGAACCACGACACGTTCGGCTATTTCGCGGCGCGGTACGGCTTCGACGTGGTGGGCGCGGTCATCCCGTCCCTCAGCCCGGAGGCGCAGCCCTCGGCGCAAGACATGGCAAAGGTGATCGAGACCGTGCGCCAGGCGGGCGTGGGCGCCGTGTTCGCCGAGAATACCGTCAGCCCGCGCCTGGCCGAGCAGATCGCGCGGGATTCGGGGGCGAAGGTGGTCAGCACCCTATATACCGACTCGCTCGGCGAGCCGGGCAGCGCCGGCGACAGCTACATGAAGATGATGCGCTATGACGTGGACCAGATCGTGAAGGCGCTGAAGTAGCGGGACGCCTGGACTATAATTTAGGCTCTGGCGAGAGAAGCAATCGGGGTCGCGCCCCATTCAAGGAGAGACGCATGAACGAAGTCAAGACGATGACGAAGAAAGAGCGCATGGATGCGGCCTTGCGCGGTCAGCCGGTGGATCGGCCGCCGGTGAGCCTATGGCGCCACTTCTACGAGAGCGAGGAAACCGCCGCGGGGCTGGCGCAGTCCATGCTCGGCTGGCAGCACACGTATGACTGGGACTGGATGAAGATCAACCCGCGCGCGTCGTACCACGTCGAAGGCTGGGGCGTCACGCTCCAGTTCAGCGGCCACGCCCTCGTCAAGCCGGTCACAATGGCGGTCCCCATTCACAGCACGCGCGATTGGGCGAAGGTCAAGCCGCTGTCGCTCGACTCGGGTGTGCTGGCCGAGCAACTCGAGGCTATTGCACTGATCCGCCAGGAGCTTGGCCCGGCGGTCTACGCCGTCGAGACCGTCTTCAACCCCGTCTCCATCGCTGGCGACATGGTCGCCGACAAGCAAACACTCGTCGCCCACATGAAAGAAGACCCCCAGGCGCTCCACGGGGCGCTGGAGGTCATCACGGAAACGTTCCGCGCCTTCGCTCGCCGCTGTCTCGAGGCCGGCGCGAGCGGTCTCTTCTTTGCCACGACCCATTGGGCCAGCTACGACCTGCTCACCGACGAGCAGTACGCTGAGTTCGGCCGCCCGTATGACCTGCGCGTTCTCGACGCCGTCCAGGACGCGCCGCTCAACGTTCTGCACGTCTGCAAGAACAACAACATGGCCTTGAAGCTGGCCGACTACCCGGTGCATGCGATCAACTGGGCGGTCGGGTCGCCGGGTAACCCGTCGCTGGCCGAGGTGCAGGCGGTGACGAAGGCGGCGGTTGTCGGCGGTTTCCGCAACGAGACGCTGCTGAACGGGTCGGACGCGGCGATCCTCGCCGAGGCGCGCGCGGCGGCGCAGGCGACCGGCGACCGACGCTGGATTCTTGGCCCCGCCTGCTCGATCTCGGTGGAGACGCCGGACGACCACGTTCGCGCCGCCCGCCGCGCCGCCGATGAGGTTGCGTCGGCCTGACGGGTCTGCCGATTGAAATCGGCGCTACAACTATCGCCTATCCCGCTGGCGGTGGAGTGACAACTCCACCGCCAGCGTAATTTCGGCAACAATTGGTAAAGTTCATCAGTCGGCTGCCGGTGGCAACTCGAAGGTCTCCACGACGAACAGGTCCACGAAGCCCAGGCGCAGGTAGATGGTGTGGGGGTAGCCTGCCGGGTCGGCCGATAAGTAGATGATCTCAGCGCCGCGCCGCCGCCCCTCCGCGGCGACCCAGTTGAACAACGTCGTGCCGATGCCCTGTCGCCGATACGGCTCCAGCGTGGATAGGCCCCACATCCCCACAACGCCGTCGCGGTAGAGCATGGAGATGGCGGACACAGGGACGCCGCCAAGCTCGGCGACGAGGTAGTAGTAGTCGTGCCGTCTCAGGTTGTCCAGCGCCGCCTCGACGCTGCGCTCGATGTCCCCCTCCATACCGAAACCAGCGCCCTGGGTTGTGACAAACGTCTCTATGTCAATCTCGTCCGGGGCGCGGCGAACGACGACGGCCGGGTTCGGCGGCAGCGTGAGATCACCCACCAGGCGCATGAAGATCTCGCGCTCGCCGGCCTCGACGAAGCCATGTCGGGCCAGGTGGCCCGGCCAGTTCGGCGGCTCGGACAGCGGCGTGACGCGCACGCGCGGCGTCATGCCCATCGAGTGGTAGTGCCGCACCAGGCGGGTGATCGTCGCATCCACCTCGTCGGGCGCGACGTTCCCCAAAAGCGCGACGTTGCCGGGGTCCTCCCGCGGGTTTGTGAACACGACCACGCCCGGCCAATCCTCCCGTCCCGCCCAGTACTCGTGGCTCACCTCGTCGAACGAGAGAATTCGCCGCCATATCTCGCGCTCAGGATCGCCCAGCATCGGCCTCCTCCACGGCTGGCACAACCTCGGCGACGAAGCGGCGCAACGCTGCCACATGCTCATCGGGCGACGCGAGACCGGCGCCCATCGTGTTCACGGCCATGTGGGTCGCGCCGGCCGCCAGCCAGTCCAGGGCCTCCTGCCGCCACTGGTCGGGGGAGTTGCGGCCGATGGACATGACGCCGGCGATCGCCAGGTGAGACGGGTCACGGCCGGCGGCGCGGGCGGCGTCGTGGACGTTGGCGATAGCGGCGCGCATCTGCTCGACAGACGGGAACACGCGCCATTGGGGCAGCCAGCCGTCGGCCAGCCGGCCGACGCGCTCCTGCACGGGCGGGGAGCTGCCGCCCATCCAGATCGGAATCGGGCGCTGAATCGGCAGCGGGTTGATGCCTGCGTCGGGTATCGTCATAAAGCGCCCCTGGAAATTGACGCTCGGCGTTGTCCACAGCTCGCGCAGGACGGCGATCTGCTCTTCGATGCGGCGGCCGCGCGTGTGGAAGTCCTCGCTTAGCGCCTCGAACTCGACGGCGTTCCATCCGACGCCCACGCCCAGGGTGAGGCGGCCGTTACTCAGCAGGTCAACCTCGGCCGCCTGCTTGGCGACGAGCGCCGTCTGCCGCTGGGGCAGGACGAGAACGCCGGTGACCAGTTCGATGCTGCGCGTGATGGCGGCCATGTAGCCGAAGACGACCATCACCTCGTGAAACTGGTCCTCCAGGCGATACGCGCCCGTCCAGTTGGGGCGGTTGGTTGTATCCGCGCCGAGGACGTGGTCGTAGATCTGGAGGTAGTGGTAGCCCATCTCTTCGGCGGCCACTGTGTAATCGCGGACGGCTCCGACATCCGGTCCGATCTCGGTTTGAGGAAACACAACGCCAACGCGCATGTCTATCTCCTGTTGTCTCTGTGACGTCATCCGCCTCTGAACTTCACCTTGTAGCCGACTTCGGTCAGGTACTCCGCGACCCGCTCGCGGTGATCGCCCTGGATCTCGATCTCGCCCTCTTTGGCCGTCCCGCCCGCGCCGCACCGCTTCTGGAGCGTCTTCAGCAGGTCGCGCAGCGCCGCCTCGTCGGCGATGATGCCGCTGACGATGGTGACGGTCTTGCCGCGCCGCCGCTTGCGGTCACGCTCGACGTACACGGTCTGGCCCTTCGGCGTCGCTGCCGGCGTCGTCGCCCGCTCCGACTTCGGCGCCGGTTCGGGGTCCGTGGAATAAACGATACGCCCGCGTGGCCGTCCTGACATGGCCAAATCTCCTGAAAATAAGCCTGGGCTGACGCGGTCGGGCAAGGTGTTGGACCGCGAAAGGCGCGAAAAGGACACGAAAAACGCGGAAAAAGAGTCGCCCAGCGTGGGCCTGTCGCGCCTTTCGCGGCCTTTCGTGACCTTCGTGGCTTCGCAGGCTCGCGCCCAACAAGCTGTCCTGAAAATAAGCCGGGCTGTCATGCCGAGACCCCAATGCCGTGTGGCGGCATGCGCCAGCGCGAGAACATTGCCAAGCCGTCGTTGCGAGCGACAGCGAAGCAATCCCCCGCCGTGGCAAAGGGCAAGGCTATGCGGCGAAAGTGCGTCCTGTCGCCCAGCGGGAGGCTGCTTCGTCGTCCTATCGTCCTCCTCGCAGCGACGCCGTCTGTGTTCTGAGCAGCGCAGCGAGGCATCCCCCGTCCCTGTCGAGACCCTTCGCGCTGCTCAGGGTGACCGGCGCAGTCTCAGGCGTCCAGGCGCAACCCACATGCCTTGCGACACGGCCCGAGTCTAGCATAAGCGCACAGGCGAGGCAACAAAAGGGGGCGCCGGTCTCGCGGCCGGCGCCCTCGACGAGGTGCGTGCTAAGGAGTGGGGCAGGAACCGGGCGTGGTCTGGCTCGGCCCCCAGCAGATGTTGGCCGGTGGCTGGCGGCCCTCGGGATCGGTGATCGTCAGGCGGCCCGCCTGCCCTTGATCGGGGTCGGCGAGCAGGCCGGCCGTGCTGCCCCAGTATACGTCCCAGATGGCCGGGCCTCGGTAGCCCGGCGGGCCGTAGGCGCCCGGCGTCCAGTTGATCGCGCCGCTGCGGGTATGGAAGCGCAGCCCTTCGCCGGTCTTGATGAGCAGCGACGGGAAGGTGTAGCGGTCGCCCTTCTCGTTGGTGATCGTCCAGCCGGCGAGGTCAATCGGAGCGCCGTCGTTCTGGAGGAAGGCCCACTCGACGTCACACTCGGCGCACTTGGTGGAGCGGCCGATTTGCTTCGCCGAGTAGGTGACCCACGTGAAGTGAACGTTGGGCCAGTTGTCGTCGCGGCGCGCGGGCTGCTGCGGTGCGGCGACGGCGAGAGACGCGCCGAGCGCCTTCTGGGCGATGGCCGCGCTCGCGCTCGGCGCGGCGCACACCTCAAGGCCGGCGTCGTCCACGTAGGCGCGCAAGGTTGCGCCCTTGCCGTCGTTGTAAGCGTTGAACAGCACCTGGATGGTCGTGCCCGCCCACAGGCTCACGTCGGCGGTGTACTCGCGCCATCCGTCGGACGTCCCCCCGATGTCGAGCAGGCGCTGCACCGGGACGCCCTGGCTTGTGTAGATGATGGCCTCGACACGGTCGGCTGAATCGGCGTCGGCGGCGCGCACCCAATAGTGCAATTGGGCGCGCTGGGCGTTCAGCGGGATGCTGACGACCTGCCAGGCGTAGGACCAGCTCTCTTTGTCCGCCGCGCCCGTCGGGCCAAGCCGTAGGGCGCGCTGACCGCTGTGGGCCACGCCGCTCTCGATGCCGGCCGGATAGGGAACGGCCGCCTGGGTCTGCCACGCGCCGTCGGCCTCGAAGCCCCCGTTGACGAGAATGTCGCTGCACGTCACGGGGTTCACGGTCGCCGTGGCGGTCGGCGTCGGGGTGAGCGTCGGCGGTTCGCTGGATGGCGCGACGGTCACCGTGGCCGTCGCCGTTAGCGTCGGCGCTGCCGTCGTCGCGGTCGGCGTGTCAGTCGGCGCTGCGGTCGCGGTGGCCGTGGCGGTCGGCGCAACCGGCGGCTCACCCGCCTGCTGGAGCAGCGGCAGGTAGACCTTGTTCGTCTGCTGGCCTGGAGGCCGCGTCGCCGTAGCGGTGCTGGTGGGGGTGGCCGTGGCGATGGGCAGTGTCGCCGTCGGCGTCGAGGTCGCCGGCGGTGTCACCGTCACGTAGAGCGTCGGGCTAGGGGCCGGCGTGACCGTCTCATCGGTCACCACGGACACGCGGGCATCGTCCCAGAATGAGAAATTGTAGTGAACCTTCCACTCGGCCTTGCCGCGCGTGTAGACGGTGACGTGGTCGCTCTGGGCGACGGTGCGGATAGTCAGCGGGATGTACTCGTCGTAGTGCTGGACAAACGGCGTCCACACGACCGAGGCGGGCGGCGCGATGGGTTGCCGCTCGTTGCCCGGTACGCGCGGGTCGGCGCCCGTCGGGTCAATGCCGACCGCCACCTGGTAGTTCCCGTTGGTGTTGTTGTCGCCGGGCACGCACTGCTTCGTGGGCGAGACGCATGGGTCGTCACACTCGCTCGACCACGTGCGCACCCAGACGGAAAACTCCACAGTCTGGCCGGGGGTCAGGCCGCCCACCGTCTGCCAGACACCGGCGTCGTGGGTGGCGTAGGTGTTGAACATGGTCTGGGCCAGGTCACCACTGTGGATCATGATGCTCGGCTTCCAGATGTTCTCAGGCGAGTACTCCGGGGCGAAGTGGTAGCCTGGATCCTCATTCGGCGCGGCCGGGGTGTACCAGCCGCGCCAGCCCCGGCCCACGGAGCCGGACGAGACGCCGATGGCCGCAGGATCGAAGCCGTTTTCAAAAGATGGGTTACTGAGGAGGTTGGGGCCGAGAGTCGCCGGCGCGGCGGCGCTCGGGGCGTCGGCCACAGCCGGGGCTGCCAGGGCGTTGCGGGCGAACCAGCCGAGGGCGAGGCACGCCAGCGCTGCCCAGACAAGGGCGATGCGGGGGGGGATGCGCATTGTCGAGTCCTTCTAGCAAGTGCTGGAACAGGGTGTGAGATGAAAAAGCCGTCATGAGTAGAGACGGCGGACTGGGGAAGGCGATACGCGCATGGAGGCCGACGTAGGGAGAATGTCAGGCAAACGTTTGAATTTGGGGCGCGGGGCCGTAACTGAGCGCAAGCGAGAGCGTTCTATAGGACAAGAACCCGCCCGCCGCAAGCTGAGTGTCCGGAGAGAGAATGGAAACGCTGATTGTCATCGTGGTCGTCTCAGTGCTCCTGGTGTGGTGCAACACCTCTGGGAGCGCCAAGCGGTAGGCGCAGTCACGAACTTATCTGTCCTGCATAGGGGCGAAGCACGGGGTCACACCCGCGCTTCGCCCCTGCGCTTTCCGACGGGATATGTGCTAGAATATGGGAAGTAGCGCAGGCAGGATGGAGGAGGGGGAATGGCGACACCCGCTTCGACGTTTGAAGAGTTGGCTGAAAAAGTGCATTTTCTTGAAGACCAGATGCGTGGTCTACAGCAAGCCTTGATCCGCCAGGGTGTGTTGGAAGAAGAGAGCAAGACTGCTGAACAACATGACAAGACCGTAGCACTCATTCGGCTGCTTGACTCCTGGGCTGAGGGGAATGAGCGAGAGCAGAAGGAGACTTGGGCGTACCTAGAGCGAGTGCTTAACGAAGATAGGCCATCAGATCGCAAATTGTTCCCATGAGCCTCATCGTTGTGCTTGACTCAGGCCCCGTGGGCATGATCACAAATCCGCGCGCTACGTCTGCCAATGAAGCATGCCGATTATGGTTGAGGGTGTTACTCTCGGACGGGATTCGAGTCGTGCTGCCCGAGATTGTGGATTACGAGATTCGCCGCGAATTGGTTCGGGGCGACAAATCCGCCGGCCTCGACCGATTGAATTCGCTCAAGAACCTCATTGACTATTCCGCGTTGAACACGGAGGTGATGGTTAAGGCGGCCACGCTGTGGGCGCAAGCCCGGCGGCAGCATCGCCCGACAGCCGACGATAAGGCGCTGGATATCGACGTGATACTGGCATCGCAGGCACTATCCCTTGCTGTGAAAGGCGTTGATGTTGTTGTGGCAACGACGAATGTCGAACATCTGTCACTGTTCGTGGACGCGCGTGAGTGGAGCGCAATCGGGGTTAGGTGATATAACTGGAGTGAACCCATTTTACCAGACACAGGTCAAAGTCAACGCCTCCTAGACAGCATGAGCCATCTCGAACTCGGCAGGTGGTTGGTAGCCTAAGCTGGAGTGCAAACGCTTGGTGTTGTAGACATCCTCGATGAACCGCCCGATGTTCGCTTCGGCGTCGCGCGCCGTGCGGTAGTCGTTGAGATAGACCTCCTCGGCCTTGAGGGTCTTGAAGAAGCTCTCGGCCTTGGCGTTGTCGTACGGATTGCCTTTCGCCGACATGCTGATGCGCGCCTTGGCGTGCGTCAAGCGCTCGATGTAGGGCGTCGAGGCGTACTGCACTCCGCGATCTGAGTGATGGATCCAGCCCGGGGCGACCAGACGCCGTGCCAGCGCCATCTCAAGAGCGTGGAGGGTCAGCTGGGTATCGATGGTCGTCGAGAGATGCCAACCGACGCAATAGCGCGAGTAGGCATCCAGGATGGCCGCCAGGTACACGAACTGCTGCGGCAGACGAATGTAGGTGATATCGGCGACAAACGCCTGGTTCAGCCCGGTCAGCGTCGCTTCGGCCAGCAGGTTCGGATAGGTCGGGTGAGCGTGCTGGGAGTTGGTCGTCACGACGAAGTGGCGCTTGAGCTGACAGAGGAGAGCCTCTTGCCGCATGACGCGCAACACGCGCTTGTGATTGACGACGTGCCCTTGGCGCTTGAGTTCGGCCGTGACCCGACGGTAGCCGTAGCCCGGGAAGGCCAACACGATGTCCTCGATGAGATCGCGCAAGAGGACATCCGCCTCGGCTTGCTCTGGTGCCGCGAGGCGCTCGTAGTACCAGGCGCGGTTGACGCCGAACACGTCACACAGGCGTTCCACAGCCAGCGTCGGCTGCTCGACCAGAACTTGGTGGATCATGCGGTGGCGCTCTCCAACTTTGAGCGCTGCAACGCCTTTTTTAGGAGCTTGTTCTCCAAGGCCAATTGACCGCAGAACTGCTCAAGCTCGGCGATCCGTGCTTGCAGCGCTTCCGCCTCGTTAGGCACTTTCGGCGCAAACGCCGCCTCGCCGCGCTCGGTGTACTCAGCTCGCCAGCGGGCGAGCAAGCTGTTGGCGAGTTGGTGCTCTCGGCAAACTTGTGCTGGTCGCTTCTCGCCTGTGGCGATCTGGCGGCAGATCTGGAGCTTGAACTCCCGTGTGTGTCGTCGTCCGTTCATGAACCCTCTCCTTGAGCCATAGTGTATCATCGTGGTGCTCTCAGGAGAAGTTGACTTTCAACCGTGTCTGGTCACAGGGGTGCAGTCCAAACGATTCTAACGCGTCTGTTCTCTCCGTGCCATTCACTGTCAATGTCCGTTGAAAGGACCTCGCCATGAAAAAGCTCTTGATCGTCCTGACCCTGCTGGCTCTGCTGTTCGTTTCGGTCGCGCCGGCCGGCGCCGCGCGCCCCGAGGCTGCCGACGCCACGACGTGGAAGTACACCGCCCTGGGCGACTCCCTCGCTGTCGGCGTCGGGTCGAGCGCGTGTGTCTTCGCCATCTTCAGCTGCAACGGCTACGTCTCGCGCTACAAGACGGCCGCGCAATCGGCGGCCGGCGTCTCCATCACTCTGACCAACCTGGGGCAGAGCGGCTGGACAAGCGTAAATCTACTGAGCGCTCTCAGGTCCAACACGTCGTTTAGCACCAATGTGAGGGCGTCGCAGGTGGTGACGATTGACATCGGCGGCAACGACCTCAAGAATGCGCGGCAGAGCTACAAGAACAAGACGTGCGGCGGGGCCGACAACCAGAACTGCTTGAGAAACGCTGTGAACACGTTCAAGACGAACTATGCGGCTATTCTGGACAAAGTGCTGACACTGCGCAGCACGAGCAATACCATCATTCGCACCATGGACCTGTACAACCCCTATGTCGCTGCCGACAGCGCCGCGAACACGACGCCGGATGCGAATGAGATAGCGCCCTACAAAGGCAACGACTTCGTCGTCTTCAAGGCTTACCTTGACGACGTCAACACATACATCGCCACGACCTCGACCGCGAAGGGCATCCCCTTCGCCAGGGTCTACAAGGATTTCAACGGCCTGAATGGGACGGACGATCCGGTCCGCGCCGGCCTCATCTACTCTGACGGCCTGCATCCGAATGACGCCGGCTATCAGCGCATTGCCAATCAGTTCGCCGCGTTGAACTACGCGCCCCTCAAGTAGATCGCGCCCGGCAGTTTAGCGTGGAAGAGCCTATCGTGCTGGCGCTGGAGAGCCATCTCCAGCGCCAGCAGGGGGTCTCTACGCTATTAGGCGGAGCTACCCAAGTAGGTCGGGGTAGGTGGGAGAGCTGCAAAAGGACGGGGACGGGACCCTCACAGGTCCCGTCCCCAACTGTTTGTCTCCCGTGTTGGCTGCCTACTTGCTCGTGTACTCGCCGCCGGGCTGGAGGACGGTCGGCTGGACGCCCAGATGTCGCACCTTCTCGGCCCACGCATTCGCGTCCTGCTGGATGGGCGGGAAGGTGTTGTAGTGCTGGGGGAGGACGTACTCGGCCTTGAGCATCTTGAGCGCGGCAATGGAGTCGTCCGGCCCCATGGTGAAGTGGTCGCCGATGCACAGCATCGCCAGGTCTGGCTTGTAGCGCTCGCCGAACAGCGCCATGTCGCTGAACAGGGCCGTGTCGCCGGAGTTGTAGACCGTCAGGCCATCGAAGTACATCATGAAGCCGCCGGCCACGCCGCCGTACGTTCCATCCGGGAACGACGAGCTGTGGATGGCGAAGGTGTACATCAGACGGCACACCGGCAGGGCGAAATGGCCGCCTGGGTTCAAGCCGACGGCGTTCTCGATGCCTTGCTTGCTGAGCCAGATGGCGATCTCGTTGTTCGTCACGACGGGCGCGCCTGTGCGCTTGGCGATGGCGACGGTGTCGCCCAGGTGGTCGCCGTGGGCGTGGGTCAGGAGGATGAAGTCGGCCTCGGCCTGGTCCGGGCCGATGTCCGCCGTGGGATTGCCGGTCAGGAACGGGTCCACGAGGATCTTCTTGCCGCCCGCCTCGATTGTCCAGGCGGAGTGGCCGTGCCAGTGAAAACGAACAGACATGGTAGCCTCCTCAAGGTTGAAGTAACGCCATCGTCTTGCGCGACGGCTTGATTATAGCACAGCGGGCCAGCCTTAATCATCTCCTAAGCCGCTGTTAACGATGCGTTAATGTCGCCCTGGTACTATAGACACTGTAGTACCCCCCTTGACAAAGGTTCGAAGGTTTCGCTCAGCGGCGGGGCGAATTCTTCGAACCTTTGTCACATTTGTTGCCCCGACGCAATGTCCTTAATCCCGCAACTTCATAGCGACTTCGGTGACTCTGCACAACAAAGTGGGCGCCCCCTGCTGGCGGTGGAGTGCCAACTCCACCGTCTCTGAGAGGCGCTGGAGATGGCTCTGGAGAGCCAGCTCTCTACGCTCTGCCACGCCAAACTGCGGAGCTACCGCGATTTCAGGCACGCCTTCGCCTGGGCTACCTGCTGCGCGACGGCGTCTGGCGCCGTCCCACCGGCGACGTTGCGGCGCGCGACAGACTGGCGCATGTCGAAGACGCCGTAGACATCGTCGTCGAAACGCGAGTCCGCCTGGCGAAAGGCGTCAAGGGGCAGGTCGCGTAGCGCGACACCGCGCGCCAGCGCCGCGCGGACGAGCCGCCCGACGATGCCGTGGCTCTCGCGGAACGGGACGCCGCGCCGCACGAGGTAGTCGGCCAGGTCCGTCGCCAGCATGCCGTCGTCCAGGGCGGCGGCCATGCGCTCGGGGTGGATGCGCATGGTGCGGACGACGCCCGCCGCCACCGGCAGCGCGATCTCCAGCGTATCGAGCGTATCGAAGAGCGGTTCTTTGTCTTCCTGCAGGTCCTTGTCATAGCTCGACGGCAGGCCCTTGAGGAGCGTCAGGATGGTGACGAGGTTGCCGACGAGGCGGGCGGCCTTGCCGCGCATCAGCTCCATGCTGTCCGGGTTGAGCTTCTGGGGCATGAGGCTCGAGCCCGTGGCGTAGGCCTCGTCCAGGGTGACGAAGCCAAACTCGGCCGAGCTGTAGAGAACGATGTCCTCGCCCAGGCGGCTGAGATGCACGCCCAGCAGCGCCCCCGCGAACAGCGCCTCGGCGATGAAGTCGCGGTCGCCGACGATGTCCAGGCTGTTCTCGCTGACGCGGGCAAAGCCAAGTTCTTGCGCGAGAAAGGCGCGGTCCACGCCGAGCGCGTTGCCGGCGAGCGCGCCCGCGCCGAGCGGCAGCACGTCCACGCGCTTCATGAGATCGGCGAAACGCTCGCGGTCGCGCTGGAGCGGCCAGAAATGACTCAGCGCCCAATGGGCGTAGAGGACGGGTTGGGCGCGCTGGAGGTGGGTGTAGCCGGGCATGATGACGTCCGGGTGGGCCTCGGCCTGGCGCACCAGGGAGTCCTGCGCCTCGCTGATCTCTGCCGCGAGCCGCTCGACGGCCCCGCGCACGAACAGGCGGATGTCCGTGGCGATCTGGTCATTGCGGCTGCGGCCCGTGTGGAGCTTACCCGCGACGGGGCCAACCAGCTCGTACAGCCGCCGCTCGACCGCCGTGTGGATGTCCTCGTCGGACAGCCGGATCTCGAAGGAGCCGTCGCCAAACTCGCGCCGCACCGTTGCCAGTCCGTCCATGAGGGTGGTGGCTTCGGTGCCTGTGATGAGGCCGCTGCGCGCCAGGGCGCGGGCATAGGCGACCGAGCCGCTGATATCGGCGTCATACAGCCGCCAGTCGAAGGGAATGGAGGCATTGAAGCGCTCCATGAGTGAGTCTGTCGGCGTCGTGAAACGCCCGCCCCAGAGTTTCATAGCCGTCCTTTACTGTTTCTTGGGGTCGCCATAGCGCCACGCCCACCAGACGACGCCGCCGAGTACGATGAGCAGAACGAAGCAGATGCCGTAGGCGACGACCGGCCCGGCGATACGGTCGCCTATCCACCAAATGCGGTACGACATATAGAGGATGAAGGACAGGAAAGCGAGCTGACCAAATCGGCTCATTGATTTGCGATTCCAGGCGCGCGATACACGGCGCGCAGATTCGAGATTGAAGCGAAGCATCTGGGCCGCCGCAGTCCAGACCCCGAGCGGAGCGAGGGGTGACAGCCTAGACGTTCCTCGCGGCGGCGCATGCGCCGTCACAAGGCTTGAGGGTCTCACAGCAACCTTCCCTATTATATGACATTCGACGCTGCGCGACCAAGAGCCGCCACGACGCGCCCGCTGCACCCTCTTCGTCGACATTCGACGCTTTTGAGCGATGACTTGACGCAGGAGATGTTCTCGCTATAATCCACCGACTATCAGGTCCGCTGCCTGGACCGTATCACCAGCACCAGGACTGAAGGAGAAACCCATGCCCAGGAACGACAAGAAATGGTGGGTGAGCCTCTTCGCCGTCGTCGCGATGGCTATCGGCGTCGCGGCGTGCAGTAGCGCTCCAGCAGCGCCGGCGCAAGCCCCCGCCCAGCCCGCCGCCGGGGCGACGGCCGCGCAGCCGGCCGCCCAGGCGCAGCCCGCCCAGAAGGCCGCCCAGCCCGCCGCCCCCGCGTCTGGCGGCAAGGTGCTCAAGATGGCTCGCAACTCGGAGCCGTTCAGCCCGTTCATCCCGTGGCAGATTGATGACAACCCAGCCCTGTTTATTTCGCTCAACGTCTACGACTCTCTCCTCCGCCCCACGAAGGACGGCAAGGGTGTGGAGCCGGCCCTGGCCGAGAAGTGGGACACCAGCGCCGACGGTTTGACATGGACATTCCATCTGCGGGACGGCGTGAAGTTCTCGGACGGTACACCCATGAAAGCGTCGGACGTGGCTGCCTCGCTGAATGCGGCCCGCAGCAGCGAGAAGAGCGTCTGGAAGGACAACTACAAGGCGATTAAGAGTGTCGAGGCGACCGACGACAAGACGGTCAAGATCACCCTCTCGCAGCCCTACGCGCCCCTGTTGTCCGTTCTGGCGATGTTCTCCGGCGGCGTCCTCCCGGCGGACATGGTGAAGGCGAGCGAGGCGAAGGACTTCGACAACGCGACGGCGTGGAAGACCAAGGGCACCGGCGCGTACTCGGTGGATGGCTGGAAGAAGGGCGATACTCTCGTCCTCAAGGCCAACCCGAACTATTGGAAGGGCAAGCCGGATGTATCCGAGGTTCAGATTGAGTATATCCCCGACGACAACACGCGCGTTCTGAAGCTTCAGGGCGGGGAGACGGACGTCATTGACTTCGTGCCGTTCAGCCAGATTGATACCCTGAACGCATCGGCTGGCACCAAGGCGCAGACCTTCGACATTCAGCAGACGGCGTTCATCATGCTCAACAATAAGCAGAAGCCGCTGGACGATGTCAAGGTGCGCCAGGCGCTGGCCTACGCCACGCCGAAGGATGCCATCATCAAGAACGTCTACTTCGGCCAGGCCAAGCCCCAGAACTCGCCGATTCCGGCCGGCACGTACTGGGACCCCAACCTCGCCGGTTACCCGTATGACCTGGAGAAGGCCAAGCAGCTCATGAAGGAGTCGTCGGCGCCGAACGGCTTCAAGCTGCCGATGCAGGTGCGCTCCGGCAATACCAACTTCGCTAACACGGCCGTCATCCTCAAGGACGCCTGGTCGAAGATCGGTGTTGACGTGGACATCCAGAACGTCGAGACGGCTGTCGCACGCCAGGCGTACCGCGAAGGCAACTACTGGTCGCAGCCGACCGGCTGGACCAACGACATGAACGACCCAACCCAGATCGTGAACTACGGTCTGCGCGGCGACGGCGGCACGTTCGCCTACTGGACGCGCTACAACAACCCGGCGCTGAACGACCTGATTACGAAGGCCGAT
This sequence comes from Anaerolineae bacterium, assembly GCA_046328535.1. GTDB lineage: Bacteria > Chloroflexota > Anaerolineae > Epilineales > JAHCIE01 > JBDHWG01. The sequence goes on along the minus strand of JAXLWJ010000005.1, from coordinate 148,726 downwards.
CTGGAGCAGGATCCGAAGAAGCGCGAGCAGATGTACCACGACATCCAGAAGATGTACCAAGACGACGCGCCGTTCATTCCGCTGGTCTACCTGGGCGCAACGGCGGGCTGGCGTGATTACGTCCAGAACTTCTTCATTGACGGTCTCTCGTACTACCGCTTCGAGGATGTGAAGCTCAACAAGTAGCCGCGCGGTATCAACCGGGCAGCGGCTCCTGGTCGCCGGGAGCCGCTGCCATAGGCCTTACCCTATGGGACGCACACGGTACATTCGCAACCGCCTTCTGCTCGCCATCTTCGTGCTGTTCGGCGTGACCATCTTGATCTTTGGGATGGTGCGCGTGCTGCCGGGCGACCCTGCCTTCATGATCCTGGGCGACCGGGCGACGGAAGAGAAGGCGGCGGAGCTGCGCGAGCAGCTCGGGCTGAACCGTCCCGCGCCGGAGCAGTATTTTCGGTTCGTCACCGGCTTTGTGCGCGGGGACTTGGGCCAGTCGCTCCTCTACCGCCAGCCGGTGAGCGATCTGGTCTGGAAGCGCGTGCCAACGTCCGTTGGCCTGGCGATCTACGCCATGCTCATGGCCGCCCTCATTACGCTGGTCTTCGGCCTTATTGCGGCGATGAACCAGGGCAAAGTGGCCGATCATGGGATTCGGGTCACTTTCCTTGTCATGCTCACGATGCCTGGATTCTGGCTTGGCATTCTCCTGATTCTGCTGTTCTCCCTGCGCCTCAAGTGGTTTCCCGTGGGCGGCTTTGGCAACACGCTGCCAGAGCATATGTGGTACCTGTTCCTGCCGGCGCTCGCCCTCGCGCTGCCACTGTCGGCGGTGCTCATCCGCAACCTGCGCGGGCAGATCATCACGGTCAAGCGCGACGACTATGTGCGGACGGCGCGGGCGAAGGGCGTCAGCGAGACGAGCATCCTCACCGGCCACGTTCTGCGCAACGCGCTTCTGCCCGTCGTCACTATCTTTGGCTTGCAGTTCGGGGCGCTGGTCGGCGGCGCCGTCGTCGTCGAGACAGTGTTTGCAATTCCTGGCATGGGCCAATTGCTCATCCAGTCTATCACGGGGCGCGACTACCCCGTGGTGCAAGCCATCGTCGTCATCAGCGCGGCGCTGGTCATCATCGTCAATTTGTTCGTGGACCTCTCTTACTCCTTCCTCGACCCACGGGTGACGTATGACTGAGCAAGCGCTGAACACGTCGGCCACCTCGTCCGTCAAACCCTATCGGCCAAGCCTGCGGCTGCGCCTCGAGCGCCGCGGCCTCAACCCGACCCTGCTAGCCGGGTTGATCATGCTGGCCCTGATCATCTTGGGCGCTATCGCCGCGCCGCTGCTCACCCCCTATAACCCGATCGAGCAGAGCCTGAACGACTCGTTCCTGCCGCCGTTCAGCCCCGGCCACATCCTCGGCACGGACAACTTCGGCCGCGACATCTGGAGCCGCATCATCTACGGTACGCGCCTCGACCTGCAGATCGGGTTCATCTCGGTGTTGTTCCCGTTCTTCTTCGGCATCTTCATCGGCATCATGGCCGGCTACCTCGGCGGGAAGACGGACACGGCGATGATGCGCGTCGTTGACGTGCTGATGGCGTTCCCCTTCCTTATCCTCGTCATCGCCATCATGGCCGTCCTCGGGCCGGGCCTCACCAATCTGTATATCGCCGTCGCCATCGTCGGCTGGATTCCCTACTCGCGCCTGGTGCGCGGGCAAACGCTGGCGACGCGGAACCTGGAATACGTTCAGGCGGCGAAATCGGTGGGCTGCAACACGCCGCGCATCCTCGGCCGGCACATCCTGCCCAACGTCACAGGCCCGGCGCTCATTTACGTGTTCACCGGCATGGTACTCGCCATCCTCACCGGCGCGACCCTGAGCTTCCTCGGCCTTGGCCCGCAGCCGCCGACGCCGGAGTGGGGCGCAATGATCGCCGAGGGGCGACAGTACTTGCTGCAAGCCCCCTGGATGGCGACCATCCCCGGCCTGGCGCTGCTCGTCGTTGGCGTCGCCTTCAGCCTCATCGCCGATGGGTTGGCGGAGCGCCGCTAACCTATGGCGAAGCTGACGCCGAAAGTCATCCTCGAAGGCACACGCCTGACCTACAAGACCGATATCGCCTTCGCGCTCAACGAGCATCCCCGCGTCGTCGGCCCGCGCAAGTATCGCTACCACTCGCCGCTGATCTCCGGCGAGTGGTGCGCGTTCACCAACTTTCCCTGGGGGCGAGGGCTGATCAACTTCGAGCCGCAGGAGGAGGCGCTGGCGATGGAGACGTATGCCACATGGCTGCGCCTGTTCGAGCTACAGCGCTACTACTCCTGGATCATTGACCGCTTCCACATCTCGACGCAGGCCTACCAGCTCGAAACATACGGGAAAGCCTACGATTTCCGCTGGCTCGAACAGCGCCTGCTGCCGCTCAACTTCCGCCTGATCTTTTGCACGCGCACGCCGGAGTCGTTCGCCGCCGCCCGCCGCGAGCGGCTGAAAGTCTCCGGTAACCCGTCTCAGTACGATGACCTGACGCCCTTCGTCGCGGAGCAGACGCTTATGGCGCGCCTCGTCGCTGCCTCAATACTGCCATGCCTGACGGTGGACATCTCCGACAACGACATCCCACGGGCCGTCGAAACCATCGCCGATTGGCTGGCGGCGACGGGCGGCCTCACCATGCCGGACTGAAAGAAATCGTTTGTCCGCGCCCCGCAACAGGAGTATACTTGTTTCAGGCGTCATGTGCTTGCCATAAGCTCTTCCACGGAGGGACCCCCATGCAAGTGCCTGTTCGATTCAGCGCCGGCCTGGCGCAGGAAATCGGCTCGCCGCGCCTCTCGGTGGAGGTGCCGGAGGGCGCAACAGTCGCCGATCTCATGTCCCAACTGTACGCGACCTATCCCGATGCGCCCCGCCTTCCCACGGCGTTAGCCGTGATCAACGGTCAGTACGTCTCTTCGACGGCGGCTCTGCCAGCGGACCGCGAAGTCGCCCTGCTGCTGCCAGTCGCCGGCGGCTGACCCGCCACCGTATCGTTCGCAAGCCTCAACATCATCTGAGGAGGATCAATGACTGCTCCTGTCTCTGACATCTCAGTCGTCGCTCAACCTGGCGAGGGCAGCGCCCATCGCACCGTGTTTGTGGACCAGTACACCAACGGTATCCTCGACCCCGGCCAGCCCATGCTCGGCCCGGTCAAGGACGGCGGCCATATCGTCGCCAACACAGCGCCGGGCTGTTGGGGGCCGATGATCACACCGGCCATTCGCGGCGGCCACGAGGTCACGCGCCCCGTGTACGTCGAGCGAGCTGAGGTCGGCGACGCCATCGCCATCCGCATCCTCGATATCAGCGTGACGTCACTGGCGACCGCCTCCGGCAACGATGTGTTCATGGCCGGACGCTTCCTGGGCGACCCCTATGTTGCCGGCAAATGCCCCCAATGCGGGGCGCTCTACCCGGAGACGCACCTGGAAGGCATCGGCCAGACGGCGGTGCGCTGCAACAACTGCGGCGCCGACGCTGCCCCGTTCAACTTCACCAACGGCTACACCATTTTCTTCGACCCCAACCACCAGATTGGCGTGACGCTCTCGCAGCACGCCGCCGAGAGCGTCGCCTGGAAGGCCAAAGAGTACGCCGCTCTGCCCGACAACTCGGTGCAGAACCCCATCCTCGCGTTCGCGACGCACGACCTGGTGGGTTTGGTCGCGCGCCTACGCCCGTTCATGGGCCAGCTCGGCACGACGCCCTCGATGCCGTTTCCCGACTCGCACAATGCCGGCGACTTCGGCTCGTTCCTGGTGGGCGCGCCCCACGAGTACGGCATTACCGCGGAGCAACTCGCGCAACACCGCACCGACGGCCACATGGACATTGATGCCGTGCGCGCTGGCGCGATCCTGATCTGCCCCGTTAAGACGCCGGGCGGCGGCATCTACCTGGGCGACATGCACGCCCTCCAGGGTGATGGCGAGATCGCCGGGCATACCTGTGACGTGTCGGGGACGGTCACGCTCCAGGTCCACGTCATCAAGGGCCTGGGCATTGACGGGCCGCTGCTGTTCCCGGTCGTCGAGGACCTGCCGTTCGTCGCCCGCCCGCTGACCGAGACCGAGCGCGCCCGCGCCGAGCAGATCGCCGCCCAGTGGGGCATTGACAGGCTTGAAGAGTCCGCGCCCCTCTCCGTTGTCGGCACCGGCCCCGACCTCAACGCGGCGACCGAGAACGGCCTCCAGCGCGCGGCCTGGCTGCTGAACATGAGCGTGCCAGAGGTGAAGAACCGCGCCACCATCACGGGCGCGATCGAGATCGGGCGCAACCCCGGCGTCGTGCAGGTCACCCTCCGCGCGCCGCTGGACCGCCTCGCCGAGCGGGGGCTGCTGCCCTTCGTCCGCGATATGTACGGCATCGGCTAGGCGACACGCATTGTTGACTTCCGCCGAAGACTGGGTGTATACTATCTTCCAATAGAGTGGGACGGCGCAGGGGCCATCCCATATGGAACCGTCGGAGGGCTTTTTCCCGTATGCCTGTTTCGAGCACTAAGCAGGCTCTGGTCCGCTTACGATGAGGAGCATCCCGGCCATGGGGCCAGGATGCTCCTTGTGCGTCTAAAAGCAAGTCAGTTATAGGAGGATCTGCATGGACTCGGCGATCATCAGCAAGATCGAGAAGGCGCGCCGCTATTCCGCGGAGCCAAGTCGTGTTGTGTTCAGCCAGTTCACTGCCACCGTGCAAGGCGACCACCGGGCACACACAGTGACCTACGCCAAAGGCGAGTGGCACTGTGACTGCGACTATTTTGCGCACCGTCACTACTGCTCCCACACCATGACGCTGGAACGGCTCCTGGGCGTGATGATCCCGCCGGAGTGGTCCGAAGAGCTTCAACCGTCGTAAGCTGTTCAGTCACAATAACATACGCAAACGAAACAGGCGCGAGACGAAAACTCGCGCCTGTTTTCCTGTGTGACTCTCGGTGGGTCACAGATCGCGGCGCTGGAAGCTGTACACCGCCAGCGCCAGAACGGCGGCGATCCACAGCGCCGCCCAGACGAGGAACGGCGTGGTGGGCGGGCCGCCGATCATGAACGGGTTGCCGACCTGGGCGCGCGCCGTGGCCCCGCCCGCCGCGAGCAGCGCCGCCGGCTCCAGGGCGTACAACGCCCCACGCCACAGCCCATCGGTCGGCAGGATGAGGGTTGAGATCGCGCCGATGTTGACAATCGTCTGGTTCTCGAACACCAGCCCGATCTGCTGCGCCACGCCCAGCACCCAGACGACACCGTACAGCACAACGGCGGCGATGCCGCAGGCCATCGGGCCGAGCCGCGTGCTACCGGCGAGGGCCAGCGTGAGCAGCGCGATACCTTCCCACGCAATGAAGAACATCGCTAGCGCCGGGTTCGGCGGCTGATAATCAACGGTGGCGCGGGTGATGGCGAACACGACGCCGCACACCACGACCGTGTACACCGCGATGAGCGCGGCCAGGGCCAGCCATTTACCGACGACCACGTCCAGGCGGCGAATCGGGCGCGGCAGCATTGCCAGCGCAATGCCGGAGTCGACATCGCCAGCAATCGCGGGCGCGGCCAGGAACGCTGCGCCGAGGGCGATGATGAAGCTGAACATGAACATGAGCAGAATGGTGAACACCGCCGCGATGGTGCGCAAGACGGTCGGCGAACACGGCTGACCGCCGCACGGCAGTTCCGGCAGCTTCTGGAAGCCCCAGGCCGTCAGCACGAACACCAGCAGCGTCAGCACGAACGCTGCCAGCACAACGCGGCGGCGAAGCATCTCCCGCAGTGTGAGCTGCGCGATAATCAGAATTGGGACACTTCCCATCACTCCGTCACCTCGTCACTTCGCCACGTCTCCTGCAGGCTACGCTCCGGCTCTCCCAGCAATTGCAGGAAGCGGTCTTCCAGCGTGTGGTGGCGCGGCTCGACGGCGTAGACCTGCCCGCCGGCCCTCACCACATCGGCGACCAGCGACGGAATCTGCGCCTCGTCCACGCCGCTCACCGTGTGCCACTCGCCCTCGCTCGCCAGCGCGCCGTAGCGCGCCAGCACCCCGCGCAGGGCGGCGCCGGCGTCCGGAATGCGCAGGCGGACGGCGTTGCTCCCGCCGACCACCTCGGCGATGCTGCCCTCCGCGATGACGCGCCCTTTATCCACGACGGCGACCCTGTCGCACACCTGCTCGACCTCGCTCAAGAGGTGGGAGTTGAGAAAGACCGTCGCGCCGCGCTCCTTGAGCGAGCGCACGATCTGGCGCACGTCGGCGCGGCCGACGGGGTCCAGGGCGGACGTCGGCTCGTCCAGGAAGATGAGATCGGGCTGGCCGAGGAGGGCGACGCCCAGCCCAAGCCGCTGCTGCATGCCTTTCGAGAAGGCGCCGACGCGCGAGTCGGCCCGCGCCGCCAGGCCCACGGTTTCGAGGGCGTGGGCGATTTCCTCGGCGTGGCGCGCGCGTGGGATGCCGGCGAGGCGGCAGTGGAGGCGCAACACCTCCCGCGCCGAGAGCCAGTCCTGGTAGCGGAACAGTTCTGGCAGGTAACCGACGCGCCGCCGCGTCTCGCGGTCGCCAATCGGCGCGCCCAGCACCCATCCCTCGCCGGCCGTAGGATGCGTCAGGCCGATGAGCAGCTTGACCGCCGTCGTCTTGCCCGCGCCGTTGGGGCCGAGGAAACCGAAAATCTCGCCGCGCTGGACGGTCATCGTCAGCCCGGCGAGAGCGGTCGTCGCGCCGTAGCGCTTGACCAGGTTGAGCGTGCGAACCGCCGCGGCGCTCCCCCCGTTCAAGGAGGGAGACACCGCGGCGGCAGTGTCGCTAACGGAGGGAATTGGCAACGCTCAGGGCCTCGCTGTCCTTCACCTGCCCGCCGACGACGTACACGATGCCGTCCTTCTGCCACATCACGATGCTGCCCAGCCCGGTCGAGTCGCCGAGCAGGAGGCCGCTGACGCCCTGTACCGTGACCGTCTGCGACGTGACCTTGTTGACAGGCACCGGCACCGGCATCGTCGAGCTGGGGTCGGCGATGCCCTCGATCGCGGCGGCGAGCTGGGGCGAGATGCCCGGCTGGCTCAGGAGGTATTGCTGCAACTCCCTGACCGTCACGCCGGTCGAGGTAACGACAGGCGCTTTCGTCTGCATCACGATGAGGGATGGCGCTTCAGCGGCGACGCGATTGGCATCGGCGGCTGCGCCCTTCGGCGAGGCGACCTTTGCCCCTTCCTTAGACGGGGCGACCGCCCCGCTGTTCGCCGGCGCGGCCGCTGGGCGCGCGCCTCGGTTCATCATGCCGTCAAGCATCTGCGAGGCGCCATAGGCCACAATGGCGACTGGGTTCGTGTTCACGGTCAGCGTGCTGCCGTCAATATTGGCCGGCATGGGCGGCGCAGTCAGGCCCTTTGCCGCCGCGGTCTGCTTCGCCTTCTCGGCGCTGAACGTGAATGCGTTGCTGTTGGCGGGCATGACGTAGTAGCTGGCCGTCGTCGGGACGCTCGCGGGCAGGGTGGCCGGCGTCAGCACCGCAATGCCGGCCGCCTGGGCCGCCGCTGCCGCGTTGTCTACGCGCTGCGGCTTCGCCGGGGTGTTCTGCGCCATCGCGCCGAACGCGCTCAGATCGGGCAGCGTCTGCATCTCACTCTGGGTCACCGGCACAGCGACGAACTGCTTTGGGGTGAACAGGTTCAGGAAGCCCTGGGCATACGTCCCCAGCGGGCTGAAGACGAGCAGGGCGATCAGGGCAGCCACCGCGGCAACAGCGGCCACGGGTTTGATCCAACGTTGGGTCATCGGGCGAATCCTTTCATACCATACACGATCATGTGCGGTGTCCTCGGCGTCCATGCGCCGCTGTAGCCGCGCCAGGCCGGCCGTCACGTCCACCGCCGGGGTCGGCGCCCCCAGTTGCGCGGCAGTCGCACGGGACAGGCGCTCGATCTCGACCAGGCGGGCCTGGCAGCGCGAACACGCGGCCAGGTGACGCCCGTCGGCCTCGGTCAGTGAGGAGGCGAGGCCCTCATCCGCTGTGCGGCGCAGGATGCCGTCATCGAGATGTTCCACGGCTCAGCTCCTTTCGTAGCGCGGCTTCGGCGCGGTTGAGCAGGGTTCCGACCTGGTTGACGCCGACGCCGAGCGCCTCGGCGACCTCGGCGTAGCTCAGGCCGCCGTAGCGCAGCATGAGGAGGCTCGCGCTTCGCTCCGGCAGCCGGCTCATGGCCTTGCGCACCTCGCGCTGCGCCTCGGCTTGTTCCAGCGCCCGCTGCGGGTCGGCCGTGGCGCCAGTCTCCGTCTCGACCGGGCGATCGCGCCGCGCGCGGCTGCGGGCCGCGTTGTACGCTGCGTGGGCCGCAGCCTTGTGCAGCCACGGCGCAGCATACGGCGCATCGGGGGCGTGGCGGCGGTGGAAGTCGTAGAAGACGTCCTGCGCCACATCCTCCGCTTCCGCGGCGTCACCCAGAATGCGATAGGCAATCGCTACGACGCGCCCGTATTCGGCTCGAAAGAGACGCTCGAAGGCCCGATCGGCCTCCGAGCGTGGAACTGCGCCAACTCGGCTCACGAGTGAGACCATCCGGTCGTCTCCCTGCTGTTGCTCATGTATAAAGCAACTGAGACGCCCGAAATGTGACACGTGTAGGGTACGAACTTCAAGACTACTTCGGGGCCATGCGGATCGCGCCGTCGAGGCGGATGACCTCGCCGTTGAGCATGCGGTTCTCAACGATATGCCCCACCAGGGCGGCGTACTCGTCCGGGTGGCCCAGGCGCGACGGGAACGGCACCTGCTGGCCTAGCGAGAGGCGCGCCGCCTCCGGCAGGCCGGCCATCAGCGGCGTGTCGAACAGGCCCGGCGCGATGGTGACGACGCGGATGCCGAACCGCGCCAGTTCCCGCGCCGCCGGCAGCGTCAGCCCCACGATGCCGCCTTTGGAGGCGCTGTACGCCGCCTGCCCGATCTGGCCGTCGAAGGCCGCCACCGAGGCCGTGTTGACCACGACGCCGCGCTCGCCGTCCGCCCCCGGTTCTCCCTGGGCCATCGCCGCCGCGCCCAGGCGCAGCGCGTTGAACGTCCCGATCAGGTTGACCTGGATGACGCGATTGAAGAATGCCAGGTCGTGCGGGCCTTCCTTGCCCAGGATGCGCTGGGGCGGCCCGATGCCGGCGCAGCAGACGAGAATGCGCAGGCCGCCGAAACGCTCGACGGCGGTCTGAATTGCCGCGGTCATGCTCGCCTCGTCCGTCACATCGGTGCGCACGAAGAGAACGCTGTCGCCCAACTCGGCGGCGAGCGCCTGCCCGGTCGCCTCATTGACGTCGGCGATGACGACGCGCGCGCCCTGTGCGGCCAGCCGCCGCACCGTTGCGCCCCCTAAGCCGGACGCGCCGCCAGTGACGAGGGCGCTCGATCCCGCGATTTGCATGTTGCCACTCCTTTGCACATTAGAAGAGAGGGTGGAAGATTACGTTTCAGCGGAGATTGCGGTACACATCACCGCGCGGAGCTATTTTTACCACCAGCACAACGAGTTCTTCATCCTCGACAGCGTAGATGATGCGCCAGTCACCAACGCGCGCTCGACGAAACTCCGTCCCCTCGACGGGGCGCGTGCCGGGGTGACGAGGATCTTGGGCCAGTTGATTCAACTCAGCATAGATCCGGCGAATCAGATCGGGAGTTAATCGGTCAATGACTTTTTGCGCCCGCTTTTGGATGACAATGCGCCACGGTGCGCCGGGTATCACTCGACCTTACCCTCATCCGCCAGTCTATTCCACAATTCCTGGGCATCAACGCCGCTCTCCGGGGCATTCCTCCACTCCTCGTAGGCAGCTAACGCGTCGCGGGCATCCTGCAGATCTTCTAGCTTTTCCTGCAATGCCAGGTAGTCTTCATACGGGATAACCGCCGCCACAGGTCGTTTGTAGCGCATCAGGACCACGGTTCCGCCCCGCTCGGCCTCATCAATGACATCACGCCAGCCAGTCCGCGCCGTATTGCTCCGAACAACCTTTGCTCTCACGCGACCTCCTCGTCCTCCACAAATGTCGTAAGACTCTAACTAAATTCTATCGGGGGCAGGCAGCCGTGTCAATCTGCAGGAGAACGAAGGTCATTAGCAGCACGAACTGGCTACCGGCGGCGGCGGCGCGATGTCCCGCCGCTGCGTTTTGGCGTCGGCGCAGGCGCGGGGGGCGGGGCCGACGCCAGGGCGAAGGCCCGCCGCACTTGTGGGCGGATGAGAAGATACAGAATGCCGGCGGAGAGAAGGAGGGTGATTGAGGTCGCCGGGACAGCGACGCCGCGCCACAGGCAAGCCACCGTCGCCACGAGCATGACCACGCCGGCGACGACGCCCAGCCAGTACGCCCAGGGCCGCGTGAACCACGTGGCAATGCCAAAGGCGACGCTCAGTACGCCGCCTAGTACCAGGCTGGACGCGAGGAGCATCGGCTCACCGCTTGCCAGCGGCGGGATGAACGGCATGGGCATGACACCCGCCAGAAAGACGGCTGACAGGCCACCGACAATGGCGAGTACTGCGAGAATGGTCATACCCCTGGGACGGCTCACGGCGCATCTCCTCGATCGCTACAGACATTGGACGGGCAAGACGGCTTACAAGTATAATAGACCCTATTCGCCGGGTACGTGAACAGGCTAGAGGCGCGCCAGATCGGGCTGACCGCGGCGCACAAGCTCGTTCCAGCGATCGGCGCGGCCGGTTTGCCGCCACTCGACGACCGCCTGGCCGCCGTCTGTGTAGCGAAACAGGGGCTTGAAACCGAGGACGCGCGAGAAGGCGTCCTCGATGGCCTTTTCGTGGGCCGGCATCCGCAGGACAAGGTAGCGTAGCGGCTCCCACTCGAATGTGAACACCTCGTCCTGCCAGCGGCCCAGCGCCGCATACGGGGCTTCGGCGCGCGTCACCTGAAACCAGGCGGAGCCAAGCCCGTTGCGCCAGAAGCTCTGGCGGATGTGATCGGAAATGTCATACGCGCTCTTGGCCGGGGCTTTGTCGTACCAGTACTGTGCGGCGCTCATGGGGGCCTCCTGGGCGGGTCGTCGCGCTGTATTCTAGCCTGTATCCCCCGTCGGCGCAAGTCCGAGGGTCGTCCCAGAAAGGACTCGTGAATGCGAACCGTTCGCATCGCGCTCGTCGGCGTCGGCAATGTCGGGCGCGGTTTTCTACAACTGATGCGCGACAAGGGCGACGTTGTCCGCGAGCGTTACGGCATAGACATGAGACTTGTCGCGGCGGCGGACCGCTCCGGCGTCGTCGTCAACCCCGACGGCATTGACGCGGCGGCCTTGCTGCGCCTGAAGGAGTCGGGCGTGGGCGTGGCCGGCTACGCGGACGGGCGGCCCGGCGAAGGGCCGCTGGCGGCGCTCGATGGCGCCGACGTGCTGCTGGAGTCGACACTGACGGATCTCACAACGGGGCAGCCCGGCCTGGACGTGATAGGCGCCGCCCTGGACCGCGGCATGGACGTGGTCAGCGCCAACAAAGGCCCGCTTGTCCTGGCGTATGGCGACCTGACGGCGCGCGCCAGGGCCGCCGGGCGGCAGCTCCGCTTCAGCGCGGCCGTGTGCGGTGGTCTGCCGACGGTGAACATCGGGCAGCGCGACCTCGTCGTGGCGACAATAGACCGCCTGGAAGGCATCTTCAACAGCACCACGAACTACATTCTCGAAGCGATGGCGACGGGCGCGAGTTTTCAGGACGCGCTAGCCGAAGCGCAGCGCGTCGGCGTCGCCGAGACTGACCCAAGCCTCGACATCGAGGGCTGGGACACGGCCAACAAGCTCGTCATCCTCGCCAACAGCGTCCTCGGCGTTCCCGCGACCCTGGACGACGTTCAAGTGCGGGGGATTCAGGGCATCAGCGCCGCCGACGTGCAAGCGGCGGAAGGCGCGGGGCAGGCGCTGCGGCTCCTGGCGACGGCGACTCGCCGCGCCGATGGCGGCTACGACCTCAGCGTCCAACCGACCGTTGTGGCCGGCGACCACCCGATGGCGAAGGTACGCGGGTGGCAGATGGGTATTGTCTACTACACCGACATCATGGGGGTACTCGCGGCGACCGTGGACGAGTTCGGCCCGCTGCCGACGGGCGCCGCCATGCTGCGTGATGTCATAGCGATCTACTCAGCGTAATCCAAAGGAGAACCACATCCATGTCGAACACGAGCGAGCGGCCACAAGTCAAGAAGGTCGTGCTGGCCTACAGCGGCGGGTTGGACACGTCCATCATCGTTCCCTGGCTGCGTGAGAACTACGGCTGCGAGGTCGTCTGCTTCGCCGCCAACATCGGGCAGGAAGAGGAGCTGGACGGACTGGAAGCCAAGGCCATCGCCACCGGCGCCAGCAAGTGCTACGTCGAGGACCTGCGCGAGGAATTCGTCGCCGAGTTCATCCTGCCCGTCATCCAGGCCGGCGCCATCTACGAGCGCAAGTACCTGCTCGGCACGTCCATGGCGCGGCCCCTGATCGCCCGCCGCCAGGTCGAGATCGCCGAAATCGAGGGCGCCGATGCCGTCGCCCACGGCGCCACCGGCAAGGGCAACGACCAGGTGCGCTTCGAGCTGACGTACAAGGCGCTGAACCCGAAGCTCAAGATCATCGCCCCCTGGCGCGAGTGGGACATTCGCTCGCGGGAAGACGCCCTTGCCTACGCCGCGGGGCGCAACATCCCGGTATCGGCCACAGCGCGCAAGATCTACTCTCGCGACCGCAACCTTCTGCACCTCAGCCACGAGGGCGGCCTGCTCGAAAGCCCGTGGAACGAGCCGGAAGAGGACATGTACCAGCTCACCGTCTCGCCGCAAAACGCGCCAGACGAACCGGAGATGGTCGAGATCGAGTTCAAGGAAGGCGTGCCGAAGAAGATCAACGGCGTCGGCTACGGCCTGGTAGACCTGATGTACCGGCTGAACGCTCTGGGCGCGACCCACGCTATTGGCCGCGTGGACCTCGTCGAGAACCGCCTCGTCGGCATGAAGTCGCGCGGCGTGTACGAAACGCCCGGCGGCACCATCCTGCTCGCCGCCCACCGCGAGCTGGAATCCCTCACCCTCGACCGCGAGACCCTGCACTACAAGGACATCATGGCCCCGCGCTACGCCGAGATGGTGTACTACGGCCAGTGGTTCACGCCGCTGCGCGAGGCGATGGACGCCTTCACCCAGAAGACCCAGAAGCGCGTCAGCGGCGTCGTCCGCCTCAAGCTGTACAAGGGCAACATCATCGTCGTGGGCCGCAAGTCGCCCAACAGCCTGTACCGCGAGGACTTCGCCTCCTTCGGCCACATGGATGTCTACGACCAGCGCGACGCCGAGGGCTTCATCAACCTGTTCGGTCTCCCGCTCCAGGTGCAGGCCATGCTCGATATCGAGGGCCAGGGCGAGTCGCAGTACGCCCGCCCCGACTACAGTCACTTCAAGCGCGACTAACTCAAGTCGCAGAAATGTCGTGACGACTGCTGAACCTTAGCGAATTGTCGCCGCAACGACGCTGTTCAGAGCACAGACGATGGTGTCGTTGCGAGGACGACGGTAGGAGGACGAAGCAGCCTCCCGCCGGGCGAATGACACACTTTCGCCCACTAGCCCGCCTTTCACAAGGGCGGGAGATTGCTTCGGCGGCAAGGCCCGCCTGCTCAGAAACTTCACGCCCTGCTGTCATGCTGAGCCGAAGGCGAAGCATCTGGGCCGCCGCAGTCCAGACCCCTCGCTCCGCTCGGGGCGACAGCCGACGTTTCTTGTGTCGGCGCATGCCGCCACGGGCATGGGGTCTCGCAATGACGCCGCAGCCTGTGTTGTTGGGTCGGCCTATGCCGTTCACACCGCTTGGGAGCTCGCGGTGGAGAGCCATCTCCACCGCGAGCGGAATGCGGCGACCTTTAGTTGAGGTTGATCAGTCGTCACGACGAAACGTCCGACAATCGTAACCACCATGCCCAACCCGCTGCAGCTAACTATCCTTCACACGAACGACCTGCATGGCCGCATCGAGCGGTTGCCGCGCATCGCCACCATCATCCGCGAGCAGCGCGCTCAGGCCGAAGCCGCCGGGCGGCGCGTGCTCGTGGTGGATGGCGGCGACAGCGAGGACGAAACGCTCCTGGAGAGCGCTGTTACGCGCGGTGTCGCGCTCATGCGCCTGCTGAACGCCGTCGGCTACGACGTGGCGGCCCTCGGCAACGCCGTCGTCATCCGCTATGGCCCGGACGCCCTGGCCGCTCAGGCCGAGGCCGCCCACTTCCCGATCCTCGCCGCCAACTTTCGCTGGCCGGACGGCCGCCTGGTGGCGGGCGCGACGGACCGCCTGATCCTCGACCTGGACGGCTTTCGCCTGGGGTTGACGGGGGCGACGGCCGACTTTTCCGAACCGCATTTCGGCGACGTTTACCGCGTCTTCGGCCTGGCCGTCCAGGACCACTTCGAAGCCATTGCCGAGCAGGTGACGCTCCTGCGGGCGGAGGGCGCTCAGGCCGTCGGCGTCATCTCCCACATGGGCTATGGCGACGGCCCGTATCGGGGCGACCTCAAGCTCGCCCAGAAGACGCCCGGCCTGGCCTTCATCGTCGGCGGCCACAGCCACACGCTGCTCGAAACGCCCCACGTCCTCAACGGCACGCCCATCGTGCAGACGGGCGACTACGGGCGCTTTGTCGGCCGGCTCGACCTGACCATTGACCCGGCGACCGGCCAGCCGACCGACTATCGCGGCGTCCTGCTGCCGGTGACCGACGACATCCCGCCCGCGCCCGATGTCGTCGCCGCCATCGAGACGGTCCGCGCGGACACAGCCGCGCTGCTCGACGAAGGGCTAGGCAGCCTCGCCCAACCGCTCGACCTGGCCGACGACCGCGAGTGCGGCGTCGGCGACTGGCTGGCGGACCGGCTGCGCGCCTTCATGGGCGCGGAAATCGGCCTCGTCTCCACCGGCCTGCTGCGCCGCGCCCTCCCGGCCGGTATCGTCACGCGGCGCATGCGCTACGAGACGTGCGCCACAGGCGCGAACCCGTGCCGCACTGAGCTAACCGGCGGGAATGTGCTCGCCATGCTGGAGCACGCCCTCGACCCGCAGCACTATCTAGACGCGCCCCCAACGCTGCGCGGCCGATCACGCGGTATTCTTCAGGTGTCCGGGCTGACGCTCCATGTCCAGGCAAGCGCCCCATATGGTGAGCGCATCCGCAGCGCATTGGTCGGGGGCGAGCCGCTTGACAGGGAGCGCCGCTACGTCGTCGCCGCCACCGACGCCGAGTTGAGCCACTTCGGCTTCGGCCGCGTCATCGGCCTGGATGACGCCAACCTGGAGATTGACGCCTCGGTTCTCGCCGGCGATCTGCTCGCCGCCGACTTGCGCGACCACTCGCCGGTGCATGTGCGTGTCGGCGAGCGCATTCGCATGTTGTGACCCTCACCAGAACAGGAAAAACGCGCCATGTTCGACAACCCGTCCCTGACCCTGACGCCAGGCTTTCGCGCCGCCGCCGTCCACGCCCGCGTCAAGGCGAGTAGCCCGCCGGAGAAGCTGGATATTGCCCTGGTCGCCTCCGACACACCCTGCACCGCCGCCGGCGTCTTCACCACCAACCGTGTCAAAGCGGCGCCGGTGGTCTACGATCAGGCGGTGCTGGCGCGCCGCGCCGACGCCATTCGCGCCGTCGTCGTCAACAGCGGCAACGCCAATGCCGTGACCGGCGCCCAGGGCATGACCGATGCCCAGGCGATGGCTCACGCCGTCGCCGAGGCGCTCGGCGTTCCGGCCGACAGCGTCCTGGTGATGTCCACCGGCGTTATCGGGCAGGCCCTGCCGATGGAGCGCATCGCGCCCGGCATTGCCGCCGCCGCCCAGGCCCTCGACGCAACACCCGACGCCGGCCACCACGTCGCCCGCGCCATCATGACCACCGACACCTTCCCTAAAGCGGCGGCGACCCAGGTCGAGGTGGATGGGCGGATGGTCACTATCGCCGGGGTGGCGAAGGGTGCGGGCATGATCGCGCCCAACATGGCGACGCTGCTCTCGGTCATCGTCACCGACGCCGCCGCGACGCCCGCGGCTCTGCGCGCGGCGCTGACCTCGGCCGCCGACCACTCCTTCAACAGCATCACCATAGACGGCGACATGAGCACCAACGACACGCTGCTGCTGCTCGCCAACGGCCAGGCCGGGAACGCCCTGCTCATGGGGCCGCAGTCCCCCGGCTACGACGCCTTCCTGGCGGGTCTGACGGAGGTCGCGGCGGCGCTGGCGAAGATGATCGCCCGCGACGGCGAGGGCGCGACGAAGCTGGTCACCATCAAGGTGACGGGCGCGCCCGACTTCGCGGCGGCGCGGCAGGTCGGCCTGGCCATCGGCAATTCCAGCCTGGTCAAGACGGCCATCTATGGCGAGGACGCGAACTGGGGCCGCGTGCTGTGCGCCGCCGGGTATAGCGGCGTCGAGTTGGATCCGGAGAAGCTGAGCCTGTGGTTCGACGACGTGTGCCTGCTGCGCTACGGCCAGCCGACCGACTACAGGGAGGAAGACGCCCACGCCACGCTGACGAAAGCCGAGGTCACGATCACCGTTGACCTGGGCATGGGCAAGGCCGGGGCCGAGGTCTGGACGTGCGACCTGTCCAGGGACTACGTCAGCGTCAACGCCGACTATCGCACATGATTCGCTCACGGTGGAGTGCCAACTCCACCGTCCTTCAGAGGCGCTGGAGATGGCTCTCCAGCGCCAGCGAAGTCGGGCTAGAGCGATTCAGGTCGCCACTACGATCCGCGAATATCCTGGGACACATGAATCATGAACAACTCACCTCTGCGCGTGGCTTTCCAGGGCGAGCGCGGCGCTTTTTCCGAGGCCGCCGCCATCGCCCACTTCGGCGCCGACATCGAGCCGGTGCCGTGCGAGGAGTTCGACGACGTCTTCCGCTGCGTCGCCGACGGCGTGTGCGACCGCGGCATGGTGCCGATTGAGAACTCCCTCGGCGGCTCCATCCACCGCAACTACGATCTGCTGCTGCGTCACGACCTGGCGATTGTCGGCGAGGAGAACCTGCGCGTCGTCCACAACCTGCTCGTCCTGCCCGACGTCAAGCTAGAGGACGTGCGCCGCGTCTACTCGCACCCGCAAGGTCTGGCGCAATGCGAGGGGACGCTGGAGCGGCTGGGCCTGGAGCGCGTGCCGATGTACGACACGGCCGGCAGCGCCAAGTACGTTCGGGAGCAGGGCATCCGCGACGGCGCGGCCATCGCCAGCCGCCGCGCGGCAGAGGTCTACGGCCTGACCATTCTCATGGAAGGCATCGAGGACGATCCGGAGAACTACACGCGCTTCCTGGCGCTTGCGCGGGAAGCGCCTCTGCCGCCGCCGCTGGACGTGCCCGCCAAGACGTCCCTCGTGTTCGCCGCGTCCAATGCGCCCGGCAGCCTGTTCAAGGCGCTGTCCGTGTTCGCACTACGCGACATTGACCTGACCAAGATCGAGTCGCGGCCACTGAAGGGCAAGCCGTTCGAGTACTACTTCTACCTGGACTTCGCGGGCAGCCTGGCGGACCCGCGCTGCCAGCGGGCGCTGGATCACCTGGCGGAGTACGCCAGCTACCTGCGCATCCTCGGCTCGTACCCGAAAGCCGCGGCACGGGAGTAGGCCATCGCCACCTGGATGGGTTGGGACACTGGACAGGCGCTCACTCTGCGTATAGACTCTCAGAATGCGCTTTGTTGACGCGGCTCTCGGAATTGCTACCTCTATGCCGACCACTCTCCGCCACGGACCCTATCGCTTCTATTTCTATTCCTACGATTGCGTAGAGCGCCGACATACGCATGTTGATCGTGAGAATATGAGCAGCAAGTTCTGGCTAGAACCGGACGTCGCTCTGGCTGAGAATCACGGTTTTGGCCGCAAGGAAGTCCGAGACCTCGAACGAATCATCCGAGACCACGCGGAGGTGCTGAAACGTGAGTGGGATGCTTTCTGCGAGTGACGAACTGGTGATGGTACGCGCAGTCAGTGTGTCCGTGACCGATGATACGCTGTCGGTTGACCTGGAAGATGGCCGTACGATCGCCGTTCCTATCGGCTGGTACCCACGGCTTGCGTGCGCCACGTCTGCAGAACGCTTGAAATTCCAGATTAGCGGCGCTGGCTACGGCATCCATTGGCCTGATCTTGACGAGGATATCGGTGTCGCCGGTCTTCTGCTTGGCAAGAAGTCAACGGAGAGCGCAGCTTCGTTCGAGCGATGGCTGCGTACACGTCCCCAACAGGGCTAACGCTGCCAAACGTCATGGAGGTTTGAGGTGCCATCTCCCTTCCCTGGTATGGATCCGTACCTGGAAGAGTCTGCTCTGTGGCAAGACTTTCGCGCCGACCTCGCCGTGACTCTGAAGCATCACCTCAACCAGCGGATTGGTCCGGAGTACTACGCCACTGTCGAAACTCAGTCGGTACCTCACGATCTTGACGTTGAGATTGCGAACCGCATCCGGCCCGATGTCAGCATCTACGAGCCATTGGATACCGCGCCGTCTGAGCTTCCAGCAGCTTCGGCCGCATCCCTTCCGTCCGCCCCCATCGTGCTGCCGGCGGTGATGTCCGTGAAACTACGGTCAGTGCGCGTCTATCGCACAGAGACAGGCGAGCTTGTCACCACAATAGAGATTCTGTCACCGTTCAACAAGCGTCCGGCCAGCGATGGCCTGCTCCAGTATCGCCTCAAACGCGCCCAAGTGCTTGCGTCGCGGGTTCACCTGGTGGAGATAGACCTGCTGCGCGGCGGCGAGCGGCCCGCGCTCGAACTCGCAGACCACCCGATTGACACTGACTATATCCTCCTCGTCAACCGCTTCGGGCTGGATCGCGTATCCGAAATCTGGCCGGCGGCGGTTAATGAGCCGCTGCCCCTCATCCCAGTCCCGCTGTTGGCCCCCGATGCGCCCGTCGTCCTCGATCTGAACGTTCTCATCCGAGACGTCTACGCCGGCTCGGGCTACGATTGGCGCATTGACTACGAACGCCCGGCGCCTCCGCCGCCCCTTCGCGGGTCGGTAGACACGGGGGTGGCAAACCAACTCGCGGCCCACAGACAAGCATAAGTATCCCATCGCCCTAAAGTTCAGGTTTTGTTCACGAGCAGCGCGTAGACCTCCCGCGTGCTCCAGCCGGCCCGTGCCGCGACATCGCGCGCCGCCTCGCGCCCGCGCTTGCCCTCGGCCAGCGCCGCGTCCAGGGCGACGCGCACGGCCGCCTCATCCCACACGCTGGCGATCTGGACGGCGCCGCCGACGATGAGGGTGAACTCGCCGCGCGGCGCAACGGCGGTGAAGTGGGCGACCGCCTCGCCCAGGCTGCCGCGCCAGACCTCCTCGTACAGCTTGGTCAGCTCGCGGGCGACGGCAATGGGGCGGTCGCCCAGGAGGACGTGCAGGTCGGCCAGGGCATCGCGGAGGCGGTGCGGCGTCTCGAACCACACCAGGGTATGGGGCAGCGCGGCGGCGTCCTCGATGGCGCGGCGGCGGTCGGACGGGCGGCGGGGGAGGAAACCCAGGTAGGTGAAGGCGTCGGTGGGCAGGCCGGCGACGGCCAGCGCGCTGAGGAGGGCCGACGCGCCGGGGACGGGGACGACGCGGAGGCCGCGCCGGATAGCGGCGGCGATGAGGGGCGCACCCGGGTCGGAGATGCCCGGCATCCCCGCGTCAGACACGAGGGCCATGTCGCCTTCGTTCAGCCGGTCCAGCAGGCGCTCGATCTTCGCCGGTTCGGTGTACTCGTGGTAGCTGGTCAGGGGCGTGTGGATGTCGAAGTGCGTCAACAGTCGCCGCGTGGTGCGCGTGTCTTCCGCCGCGATGACGGCGACCTCGCGCAGAATGCGCACGGCGCGAAATGTCATATCTTCGAGGTTGCCGATGGGCGTCGCTACGACGTACAGAATACCCATATTAGTGCTTGAAGAATTCGGCGCCGAGGCCGAGCTGGACGGGGCGGCGGGGACCGGGCGCTTTGGACAGCGGCAGGCGCGCGGCGGATGGGGGCGCCGGGCTAGGGCGGGCGCTCTCGTCCACCCAGACGGCGAGCCGCCGTAGGGCGTCCAGCCGCTCCTTCTCGCCGAGGCGGGCCTGGCGGACGGCGCGCTCGAGGTAGGCGATGGTCCCGTCGTACTCGTGCTGGGCGACGGCGTAGGGTGTGCCGTCTTTGCCGCCGTGGGCAAAGGAGAAGCGCGCCGGATCGCGGAACGAGGCGGGCGCGCCGTACAGCAGTTCGCCGAGCAGGCTCAGGGCGCGCAAGGTCTTTGCCCCGACGCCGGCCCGCCCCAGGAGGGCGGCGAAGTCCTGCGGCGGATTGGCATAGGTCGAGAGCAGCGTCTTGTAGAGGCGGTCGGGGTGGATGTCGCCAATCTCGACCTCGTGGTGGGCGGGCAGGGTCATGCTCTGGGCCTTGTGCAGCTCGGCGATCAGCGTCTCTGGCTTTTCCGCTGCCAGTGTCGCGATGGCGGCGCGATTGGCCTCGCCCTCATGGGCGACCAGGTTGAGGGGCGCGGCCGGGGCGACGGCGCACACGGCGGCGTGCGGCTCATCTACGAAACTCTGCACCGTCTCGCTCAACCAGTGGTACCGCCGCGCCCAGGCCGTCGCGTCGTTCATGCCCTGCTGGATGACGGTCCAGCGGCCCGCCCTGTCAACCACGAAGACGTGGTGGTAGAGCTGGTAGCCGTCCTGGACGGCGTTGTTGTCCACCTTCGCCACGAGGCGGCTCGTCGCGGCCAGGTCGCTCGGATCCACGGTGAGTCGGTCGCCCAGGGCCAGAAGCTCGTCCGGTGTTTGCCGCGACGTGCGGCCCTTGCCGCCCGCTACCCACAGCCCCAGCTCGTCGTCCACGCCGCCCTTCAGGCCATCCTTGAGCGCGCCGCACACGGTGGTCGTCACCCCGCTGGAGTGCCAGTCGAAGCCAAGCACGGCGCCGAAGCTCTGGAACCAGAACGGGTTGCTCAACCGCGCCAGAAAGCCGGGCGTTCCCTCGGCCTCGACGATGGCGCGCGCGATCTCCCGCGCCAGCAGCCGCATGCGCGCGAAGAGCCACGGCGGGCAAGCGCCGTGGTGCAGCGGGAGATTGGCCGTCGCCTGGCCGGTGGGTGTTGTCATACCCCAATTATACGCCCGATGGCATTAGAACGGAAGTGCGAAATCCGGCTGCGCCCTTGTGCGCCGTCGCGGCATGGCGTAGAATTGAGCCATGACCTCACCCTCTCAGCGAGTGACACATGCCCTTCCGTGACCGGGCGGACGCCGGACGTTTTCTCGCCGGCAAGCTCAAGGCCTATGCTCACCGGCCGGATGTGATCGTGCTGGGCCTGCCGCGCGGCGGCCTGCCCGTCGCAGCGGAGGTGGCGCGCGCGCTGCACGCGCCCCTCGACGTGTTCCTGGTGCGGAAGCTGGGCGTGCCGGGGCGCGAGGAATTGGCGATGGGGGCGATTGCGTCGGGCGGTGTCCGCGTCATCAACAGCAGCGTGGTTGACGCCTTCAACATCCCGGAGAGCGTGATTGACGCGAAAGCGGCCGAGGCGGGCGCCGAGCTGGCGCGGCGGGAGCGGTTGTACCGCGACGACCGGCCGCCCCTCGACCTGACGGGGCGGCCGGTCATCCTGGTAGACGATGGGCTGGCGACCGGCGCGACCATGCGCGCCGCGATTTCCGCCGCCCGCGCCTGCCGACCGGCGGCGGTCGTGGTCGCTGTTCCGGTGGCTGCCCCCACCATCGCGGCCGAGGTCGCCGCCCTGGCCGACGATTTCGCGTGCGTCGCGACCCCGGAGGGATTCCGCGCCGTCGGCCTGTGGTATCAGGACTTCAGCCCGACGACGGATGACGAGGTGCGCCAGATTCTCAACCTTGCACATGGGCTTTAGCTTTGCGCCGCGCCCGCGTTACGTGTAGAATTGGGGCGAAACATGGGCGTTCGCGACCGTCAAAGGCAGCCTGTGAAACTCATTCTCCTCATTCTCGGCCTCCCCACGCTATTCGTCTTCCTGCTGACGGCCAGCATGGTGCGCTCGGCACAGACCCGTTATCGCCGGGGTCAGGTGGCCCGCCGCGCTCTCGCCGGGCAGCTCGGCCTGGCCGCCGCGCTGTGGGCCAGCCTGGTGTTCCTGGCGGCCGCGCTCATGGTCGGGTTAGGGGTCGGCGCTAAATCTCCGCTGCTCATTCTCGCGCTGGCCGTTCTCGTGGGCGCCGTCTCGTTTGCCGTCATGAGCCGCGGCCTGCTGTGGGGAAAGGTCTAGGCGACCTGTGCGGATCCTGGTGCTGGGCGCCGGCGCGATTGGTGGGCTGCTCGCGTGCCAGCTGGCGCTGGGCGGCCACGATGTAACGATGGTGGCGCGGTCGGGGCTGGCCGAGCAGATTCGGCGCTACGGTATTGTGTTCGTGGACGACGGCCGACGGCATGTGGTGCGAAACCTGGCGGTCGTAGAGGGCCTGGAGGGCTTCGCCGCCGACCCCTGGAGCCGCCCGTTTGATTGGCTGGCGCTCACCGTCAAGGCGTTCGATGTCCCACAGGCGGCCGACGAGATCCGGGCGGCGTTCCCCCTCCCGCCACCCGTGGTGACATTCCAGAACGGCGTCGGCAGCGAGGACGCCGCCGTGGATGCGCTCGGCGCCGACCATGTCGTCGCGGCCAGCGTGACCATCCCGGTGTCGGTACCCGAGCCGGGACACGTGGTCGTGCGCAGCAGCGGGGGCATCGGCGTCGCGCCGTACTGCGATCGCCGTGGCCGTCCCACGACGGCGAGGGCGGCGGACGCCGTCATCCAATCCATGCGCGCCGCGAAGTTCAGAGTGAGAGACTATAGCGACTACCGCGCGATGAAGTGGTCGAAGTTGCTGCTCAACATGACGGGCAATGCCATCCCCGCGATTGTGGATATGCGGCCGGAGGCCGTCTTCGGCGTACCGGCGCTGTTTCATCTCGAGATGGACGCGCAGCGGGAGGCGATGGCGGTGATGCGCGCGCTGGGCGTCAAAATTGTGAACCTGCCCGGCCAGCCGGCCGTTCTGATGCTGCTCGGCGTGAGGCTCCTCCCGGATTTCATTCTTCAGCCGGCCATGCAGCGGGTGGCCCTGGGTGGGCGCGGCGGCAAACTGCCGTCCCTGCACATAGACCTGAACAGCGGGCGCGGGCAATCTGAGGTGCAGTACCTCAACGGCGCCGTCGTCAGGGCGGGTGAGACGGTCGGCGTGCCAACGCCCATCAACCGCGTCATTACGGACACGCTCATGGCGCTGGTCACGGGACGCCTCGGCCGCGAAGACTTCTATCACGACCCCCAGGCTTTTGCCGCCCGCTTCCGACAGGCGCTCGCGACCTGATACCCTGTCTTGAAAATAAGCCTCGGCTGTCGTGCTGAGTATGCGGTAGGGCAGGTGTTGGACCACGAAAGGCGCGAAAACGACGCGAAAAACGCGAAAAAAGAGTCGCCCAGCGTGTGCCTTTCGCGCAGTTTCGGGACCTTCGTGGTCCGCAGACTCAGCGCCCGGGAAACTGTCGTGGCAATAAGCCTGGGCTGTCGTGCCGAGACCCCAATGCCCGTGACGGCATGCGCCGTCACAAGAAACTTCCGAATGTCACCCCGACGGAGGAGGGGTCTGGACTGCGGCGGCCCAGATGCCGAGTGCAACGAGGCATGACAGCAGGACGTGAAGTTTCTGAGCAACCTTGCTGCCGCCTACGGCGCATCCTCACGGATGAAAGTTGCGTTCCCGTCTCCTGTAGCGCCGACTTCCAGTCGGCTCTCTGCAAGGCTCGGCATCGTCGTTGCCCGGCGCCGCCGCCGATTGAAATCGGCGTCTGGTACGGTCAAGCCTGCTCAAGGGGGCTGGCTAGACGACGTCGTTCCCAACCGAGCCTGCTTGACCAGGCTTCGTCCACTCAGCCACCGACTTCGAGTCGGTGGCGACGGCGGGCGACGACGCCGTCACCTGTGTTCTGAGCAGCGCAGCGAGGGGTAACATCGCCTTTCATTTGTGTGTAGAATTTAGCAAGACCCCGGACTCGAAGTGAGGTGGTGTGATGCACACAGGGTTTGTCACCGGCAACGCGCGCGTCCCGGCCAACCTGACCCAGGTCAACGGGTATAGCGTGGCGGCCGACTACGGCGACATTGCCGCCGAGATGCGCGCTGCTCAGACCGATGTGGCGGTCATGGATCGCTCGGCGTGGGGCCGGCTCCAGCTCATGGGCCGCGACCGCCTGGACTTCCTCCAGCGCATGTCTACGAACGACTTCGCGCACCTGCCGGCCGGGTCGGGGCGGGTGACCGTGTTCACCGATGCGCGCGGGCGCATGATAGACCGCGCCGTGGTGTACGGGTGGAGCGACGATATTCTCATCTTGAACAGCCTCGGCGCGGGCCACCAACTCACGTCCTGGCTGCGCGGCTTCATCTTCTACCGCGACCAGGTGAATGTGTCCGACCTGACGCCCGCGACGGCCATGCTGACACTCTACGGCCCGCGCGCCGCCGACGTGGCGCAGTCGGCGCTGGGTGTGCGCCTGGACTCCGAGATGGGCTTTGCGGCGGTGGAGGACCTGCGGGCGCTGGTGGGCGGCGCGGAGGGGTTCGGCGGGAACGGCATCAACGTGGTCGTGGAAGCCGACGACCGGGCAGCGGTGTGGGAGCGCCTGGTGGGGGCGGGCGCCGCGCCCCTGGGCTACAGCGCCTACGAGCGGCTGCGGATCGCCGCCGGCTGGCCCCAGTACGGCCACGAGATCACCGATATGTACAATCCGCTCGAAGCTGGCCTGCTGAACGCGGTGAGCTTCACCAAGGGCTGTTACATCGGCCAGGAAGTGGTCGCGCGCACGGACACCTATCAGAAGCTCAAGCAGCATCTCATGGGCGTGCGCGTGTCGAGCGCGATCCCCATCTCGGTCGGCGCGCCGCTCCAGGTCGGTGGGAAGACTGTCGGCGTCCTGACGAGTTTCGTGTCTCACGACGACGGCGGCGATGGCCTGGGCTATGTGCGCGTGGCATACGCGGCGCCTGGCGCGGTCGTCCAGATCGCGTGCGGCGATGTCGCGGTTGATGCGGAGCTGATCGCCCTGCCGGGCCGCTGGACGCGCCCCTACGGCATGGAGGGCGCGGCGGCGAGCGCTGAGGAATTTGAATGAGATGGTAAGGATGTAGTAACGACTTTAGTCGTTCTGCGGCTGGGAAACGACTCAAGTCGTTACTACGAGACGCGCCCGTGACGTGAAACTGGATTCAGGACGCTTTGGCGGCGACCGGCTTGTGCTGGCGCGCCCAGTCCTCGATGGCCGCGACAAGCTCGCGGTTGAACGCGGGGATGTCGGCGACCACGCGCCCCCAGACCATGTTGCCGTCGCGGAACGCCGCCTCATCCACCCACGTCGCGCCGGCGTTCACCAGGTCGTCCTTGATGGCGCGGCTGCCTGTCGCGCGGCGCCCGCGCACGATGCCGGCGCTGATTGGCACCCAGCCAGCGTGGCAGATCGTCCCGATGATCTTGCCCTGATCGTTGGCGCGGCGCACGATGTTCAGCACCTCATCGTGGCGGCGCAGCTTGTCCGGCGCCCACCCGCCGGGGATGACGACGGCGTCGTAGTCCTCCACGTTCACCGCCGACGCCTGGACATCGGGCTTCGCCACCAGGCAGTGCTTGCCGGTGTACTGTGCCGCGCCCCCGCCGACCACCGTCACCTGCGCGCCCTCTTCCTGGAGACGCATCAGCGGAACCCAGAACTCCAGGTCCTCGAACCCATCCTCGACGAAGTAAATCACCCGAATCCCCTGCAGACGCATAGCTGCTCTCCTTCGTGACTTTCGTAAATCCAGCGGCTCTTCAACCGCGTAACGTCTACCAAGATTATAAGCGAGAGCGCCGGCGGAGGCTATCCGTTTCTGCCCTCGCCCATTTTGGGAGAGGGGCAGGGGGTGAGGGACTGATTCTGGACAGGCGGCCGATTGTCGAGTATAACCTCACCATGCACGAGATTTCTGACAAAGCCGCGCTGCGCGGCAACCCGAGCTTCGTCTGGCGCTTCGGCCAGGACCGCCGCCTGCACATGATTGCCGAGTGGGCGCGCGTCGAGAATGCGCGCATCCTGGTGGACGGCTGCGGCATCGGCATGTACGTCGGCAAGCTGCGCCAGTTCACGCCCTATGTCTACGGCATGGATATCGAGCTGGAGCGCGTCGCCGAGGGGGCGGCCGATCTGCCAGGGCTGGCCGTGGCCGCCGCCGAGACCCTACCGTACCCCGACGACAGCTTCGACACGGTTCTGTCCCACGAGGTGCTGGAGCACGTCGGCGACGACCGCCGCAGCATGGCCGAGATCGTCCGGGTGCTCAAGCCGGGCGGGCGGCTCGTACTGTTTGTCCCCAATCGGCTCTTCCCCTTCGAGACGCACGGCATCTACTGGCAGGGCGAGTATCACTTTGGCAATGCCCCGTTGGTCAACTGGACACCGGACAGCATCCGCAACCGCCTTGCGCCCCACGTGCGCGCCTACACGGCGGGCGATATTCGCCGCCTGGTGGAGGAGCTGCCGGCCCAGATCGTTCATCTGACGCAAATCTACCCCGGCTACGACAACATCGTCGCGCGGCGGCCTGGCCTCGGCCGCGCCGTGCGCCAGGTCACCTACGGCCTGGAGAACACCCCCCTGGCCGCGTTCGGCCTCTCCCACTTCGCCGTTATCGAGAAGCTGCGCTAACCAACACCTGCCCACGCCTATCGGCCCCTGTCTGTCGGATAGGTGTCGGGCGGCCGACGGTCTGCGAGGTAAGATTGTCAGACGATTGGCAGCGTTCTGTCAGAACGCGCGCCACTAATCGCTGTATACTGAGGTCAGGGTATGCTGCGAACCCCGTCCGAAAGGAGACGACCGTGATCTACGTCTTGTTATCCATCTGCGTGCTGAGCGCGAGCGGCCTGGTGTTCATGATACGCCGGGACCACGCGGCGGCAGCGGTAGACCCAGTCGCAGCCGACTGCACCGGCTACCCGGTATTCCTCCTGATCGTGATCGTCGGCGTCATCCTCGTCCTGCTGAAGCTCCTCCTGCGCTAGCCGCCTCCCGCCATTGCAAAAAGCCCCCCCGGGCGTTATACTACACCTACGCGTAACCCTGCGTTGCCAAAAAGCCCCAGGCGCGCTATAATGAAGGTGGGCAGTGTGGTGTGATCCCCACGACGAAGTCCTCCGTTCGGGAGTCTTCCGGCGTTCCGACGCCTCGCCCGCGCTGTATCTTCCTGATGCTGTGAGAGCCTATGCGATTGTTGATGGTTCGCCACGGTCAAACGCGCGCCAACACGGAGATGCGCCTGGCCGGGTGGACGGATGATCCCCTGGATGACACCGGCCGGCGCCAGGCCGAAGACGTGGCGCGGTTCCTTGCCGACGAGGGCGAGGTCGAGGCAATCTACGCCAGCCCCCTCCAGCGCACGCGGGCGACGGCCGACGCCATCGCGGCGGCGCTGGGGACGGCGACGGTGATCGAGAACCCGTCCCTGCGCGAGCGGCACTTTGGCATCTTCGAGAACATGGTCTTCTCGTCCATCGGCGAGCAGTACCCGGAGATGGCCGAAGCGTGGGCGGCGCGCGGCGCGATTGACTGGGGTCCGCCGCAGGGCGAGCTGCCGCACGAGTTTAGCGGCCGCATCCTGGACGCGCTGCACGACATCGCCGAGCGCCACCAGGGGGACGGCCGCGTCGTCGTCGTCACCCACGGCGGCGTCATCGCCGTCGCCCTCGCGGCGTGGCTGGACAATGACCCCTCGCGCTGGCGGGACTACTTCGTGAACAACTGCTCGATCACCGAGGTCGAGTTTCACTCCGCGCCGACGCTCGTGCGGCTCAACGCCTGCGTGACGCCCGACGAGGTGAGCGAATGAGCGCCTTTGCCTATCGGGATGGCGTGCTGCACGCCGAGGATGTGTCCCTGGCCGACGTGGCCGCCGCCCTCGGCACGCCGGTCTACGTCTACAGCCTCGACGAGGTGGCGCGGCGGTATGCGGCCTATGCCGCGGCGTTCCCCGACGCCCTGGTCTGCTACGCTTACAAGGCTAACGCCAACCTGGCCCTGTGCGCCTGGCTGCATCGCCTGGGCGCGGGGGCGGACGTGGTCTCCGGCGGCGAGCTGCGGGTCGCTCAGGCGGCCGGGGCGCCGGGCCGCATGACGATCTTCAACGGCAACGGCAAGTCGGACGGCGAAATCGCGGCGGCGCTGGCGGCCGAGGTCCTGACGATCAACGTGGACGCGGTGGAAGAGCTGGACCGTATCGCCGCTGTCGCGGCGCGACTGGGGCGACGCGCGCCGATTACCCTGCGCATCAACCCCGCCGTGGATCCGCACACCCACCGCCACATCTCGACCGGCGTCGCATCCAGCCAGTTCGGGATTCCGCTGGCCGACGCGGAGGCCGCCTATGAGGGGGTCGCCGCTCATCCCTGGCTCGACGCCGTGGGCCTGCACAGCCACATCGGCTCGCAGATTACCCACCTGGCGCCGTTCCGCGAGGCGGCGGGGCGAGTGGTGGGCCTGGCGCGGCGGCTGCTGGCGCGGGGCGTGCCGCTACGCTTCCTGAACCTGGGCGGCGGGTTGGGTGTGGACTACGCGCGCAGCGACGACGCCGACGAGAACGGGCCGTCGGCGCGGTTGACGCCGGCCGATCTCGCGGCGGTCTTGACCCCGCAACTGGCCGGGTTGGACCTCAAGTTGCTTCTTGAGCCGGGACGCTCGATTGTCGCGCCGGCCGGCGCGCTGTTGAGCGAGGTGTTGCACATCAAGCACAGCGCCGACGTGGCGCGGGTGGTCCTGGATACGGGCATGAATGCCCTGTTGCGGCCGGCGCTGTACGAGGCGCACCACGAAATCTGGCCCGTCCGTGACAACGTTGTTGAGATGACGGCGGATGTCGTCGGGCCGAATTGTGAGACGAGCGATGTCGTCGGCCGCGCCCGACGGCTGCCGAACCTGGTGAGCGGCGACCTGGTCGCCATCCTGGATGCGGGAGCGTATGGCTACGCCCAGGCGTCGAACTATAACAGCCGCCCCCGCCCCGCCGAGGTGGCCGTTCTGGGCGGCCAATGGTGGGTGGTGCGGCCGGCGGAGACGTGGGAAGGGCTGCTGGTGGGACAGGTGGTTCCGCAAACGATCATGGCCGGCGCGCCGCTGCCAGGCTGAGCCGGCTTCTCAGCACAGCGAGGTTCTATGGACAAGCAACTCATCATCTTCACTCGTTCGACATACTGCGGCGATGTTGCTCGCGTGCGCCGCGATCTCCAGAGTTGGGGCATCCCGTTCCGCGAAGTGAACATAGACCAGGACGCGGCGGCGGCGAAGCGCCTTGAGGAGTGGACGGGCTTCCAGTCCGTGCCGACCGTCCTCATTGCCGACGGCAGTAGCAACGAGCCGTACCAGGAGCCGGCCGGACTGAGCCTGGAGCAGAACCCGCGCAACTTCGATCGCGGCTGCATGATTAGCGAGCCAGCCACGGCGAACCTCCGCGCGTTCCTGGCCCACAACGGCTTCCTGGAGCCGGACCTGGCGGCGTGGTGAGGAGTCCGGCGCGGGCAAGAATTCCGCTTCCCGTGCATCTATATGTTAGACACTACGCGATGACAGAGCGATAGACATAGGAGTTTTGGCTAGATGAAACGTAAGCAACCGAGTGGCGGCACGACTCCCCCGTCGAGCCGCTGGTTCAGGAACGGCACGATCTACCTGCTGTTGCTGGCCGTGCTGGTCGTCATTCTCTTCCGCGCGTCCTCGATGGTGCCGGGGCACACCGAGCGCACCGACCTGACAACGCTGGCGCAGGACGTCAAGGCCGGTCGCGTGTCCGCCATCGAGGTGAGCCAGGACGGCGTCAGCCTGACCATCACGCGCACGGACAGCCCGAAAGAGTATCTCGCCAACAAAGAAGCCAACAGTAGCCTGCCCGAAGTGCTGCGGGGCCTGGGTGTGCAGCCTGAGGAATTGGACAAGGTCAAGATAGACGTCGTCGCGCCCGGCTTCATGTCCAACTGGGGCGGGATCCTGGCGTCCATCCTGCCGGTCGTTCTCTTCGGCGGCTTCATCTTCTTCATGTTCCGCCAAGCGCAGGGCGGGGCGAACCAGGCGATGAGCTTCGGCAAGAGCCGCGCTCGCATGGTCGGCGGCGACAAGCCGACGGTCACGTTCGCCGACGTGGCCGGCGTGGACGAGGCGAAGCACGAGCTGGCCGAAGTGGTCGAGTTCCTGAAGGAGCCGGAGAAGTTCGTCTCCCTGGGCGCGCGCATCCCGAAGGGCGTCCTCATGGTCGGCCCGCCCGGCTGCGGCAAGACCCTGCTCGCCAAGGCGGTCGCCGGCGAGGCCGGTGTGCCGTTCTTCAGCATCAGCGGCTCGGAGTTCGTGGAGATGTTCGTCGGCGTCGGCGCGTCCCGCGTCCGCGACCTGTTCGATCAGGCGAAGCGCCACAGCCCGTGTATCGTGTTCGTGGACGAGATTGACGCCGTCGGCCGCCATCGTGGCGCGGGCCTCGGCGGCAGCCACGACGAGCGCGAGCAGACGCTGAACCAGATTCTCGTCGAGATGGACGGCTTCGACAGCGATACCCACGTCATCATCATCGCCGCCACGAACCGCCCCGACATCCTCGACCCGGCGCTGCTGCGGCCGGGCCGCTTCGACCGCCGCGTCATCATTGACCGCCCCGATACCAACGGGCGCAAGATGATGCTCAAGATTCACACGCGCGGCAAGCCCCTGGCGTCGGAGGTTGACCTCGACGTGATCGCCAAGATCACGCCTGGCTTCAGTGGCGCGGATATCGAGAACCTCGTCAACGAGGCGGCCATCCTCGCGGCGCGGCGTGGCGCCAAGTCCATCAATATGCTGGACTTCCAGAACGCAATGGAAAAGGTGGTCATGGGGCCGGAGCGCAAGAGCCGCGTCATCTCTGAGAAGGAGAAGACGGTCGTGGCCTACCACGAGGCGGGCCACGCCCTCGTCGGCTACATGCTGCCCAACAGCGACCCGATCCACAAGGTGACCATTGTCCCGCGCGGCATGGCGGGCGGCTTCGTGATGCACCTGCCCGACAGCGATACGACGCTGGTCACGGCGGCGAAGTTCCGCGACGAGCTGGCCGGCCTGCTCGGTGGGCGCGTGGCCGAGGAGCTTGTGTTCAGCGACGTGACGACCGGGGCAAGCAACGACCTGGAGCGCGCGACGAAGATGGCGCGGGCGATGGTCACGCAGTATGGCATGAGCGAGCGGCTTGGCCCGCTGACCTTCGGCGAGAAGGATGAGATGGTCTTCCTCGGCCGCGAGATCGGCGAGCAGCGCAACTATTCCGAGGCGGTCGCCCAGGAGATTGACAACGAGGTGCGCAGCATCGTAACCGACGCCTATGAGCGGGCGCGGCAGATCATCACGATCAACCGCGACAAGCTCGAGGCTCTGGCGCGCAAGCTCATCGAGGTCGAGACGCTCGACGCGAACGACGTGCGCGCCTTGCTGACAGCGTAACGTATTGGCTGCCGAAAACAAATCTGGCTACCAGTCTTCTCTGGTAGCCAGGTTTTCGTTTACGGTTGGGATGTTCCCGGATAGGGTTTCGGCACGTTCGGGGTCGGGGTCTCTGGCCCGGGGTAGCCAGCCGGCTTGGTGACCGTGGGGATGCGGGTCGCGCCGGCGGGGGCCGTGACAATCACCGGCGGCGCGACGGTGGCGCCCGGCGCCGACGTTACGGCGGCGGGTGGGGCCACTGTTGGCTGGGCCGGTGGCGTCTGGGACTGGCAGGCGGCGAGCACGCCCAGCAGGGCCAGCGCGCCGACGAGCATCAAGTGGTGGAGCTTAGGCAACCTTCGATCCTCCTTGGGGCAAACTGTACTTGCGTAAGCCGCTAACAAACGCTTAGTATAGCACACATCGCGCCCGAACCCAAAGGTAAATCTACTCCTCGTCGCCGTCCTCGGCGCGGTGGGGGCGGTGCAGCACGCTCAACGCCAGCCCGCCGACCAACGCCGCGCCACTAAGGCCCAGCGCCAGGCCCGCGCCGCTCGGCTTTCCCTTGACGCCGACCGCTTCCAGCACTGGCTGGAGACGCTGCTGTGGGGTGACACCGAACGCCAGGCGCATCACGGCGGCGCCGGCGTTATAATGCCCCGGCTTGCGCAGGATGGTGGCAATGTCCCAGCTTGGCGGCGGCGCGCCGACGGCATACGCGTAGGGCCGCGTGAACTGCATCAGCCCCTCTCGCCCGTGGATGCGGCCGTAGCCCGACTGCTTGATGCCGCCGAACGGCAGCATCGGGACGCCGAACTGGGCGATGGTGTCGTTGATGACGATGGACGACGCCTCGACCTGGTGCGCGACGCGCTGCGCCCGACCGATGTCGCGGCTCCAGATGGACGCGCCGAGGCCCAGGTGGCAATCGTTCGCCATGCGGATGGCCTCGCCCTCGTCCTTGACCTTCATGATGGGCAGGATCGGGCCGAACGTCTCGTCCTGCATGATGAGCATGCTGTGGTCTACGTCCACCATGACCGTCGGCTCGACGAACATACCGTCAATGCCGCCGCCGGTCAGAATTCGCGCGCCCTTCGCTAGGGCATCGTCGAGGTGGGCGCGGATCGTGCGGAGCTGGCGCGGGTCCGTGATCGGCCCCATGTAGAAATCGCTTTCCTGCTCGGTCGAAAAGCCAACCTTGATCTCTTCTGTTTCCTCGACCGCCAGGCGCACGAACTCATCGTAGACTGACTCGACGGCGTAGACGCGCTCGACGGCCATGCACGTCTGGCCGCTATTGAAGTACGCGCCCCACGCGCCCCAGTGCGCCGCCTGGCGCAGGTCGGCGTCGGCCAGGACGAGCATCGCGTCTTTGCCGCCCAGCTCGCAGGCGACCGGCGTCAGGGTCTCGGCCGCCGTTGTCATGACCTTCTTGCCCGTCGGCATGGAGCCGGTGAGGAAGATGTAGTCGGGGCCGGATTGCACGAGCGCCGCGCCGACGTCGCCGCCGCCATGGACGACGCGCACGTAGGGGTTTAGCTCCGGGACGAGCTTGAACAGGCGGTCCATCATCTCGCCGGAGGCCGCGGTGACCTCGGACGGCTTGAGGATAACGGTGTTGCCGGCGAGAAGCGCGGCGATGACCGGCGGGATGGACAGGGCGAAGGGGTAGTTCCACGGCGCAATGATGAGCACCACGCCGTACGGCCGGTACTCGACATAGCATTTCTTGAACAGGTACAGGCCGCGTGACACCGGCTGACGGCGCAGCCAGTGGGGCGCACGCTTGCAGTACTGGTTGAGCATGTCAACCGTGATGAAGACCTCGATGAGCGCGTCCTGGCGGCTCTTGCCGCAGTCCTGGTTGAGGACGGCGGTGATGTCGTCGAGGTTGTCGAGGATGGCCTTCTGGAGCTTGCGCAGGACGGCCACGCGCTCTTTGACGGACTTCTGATGCCAGATATCGAATGCCGCGCGCATTTCTTTGTGTATCAGCCGCGCCTCATCGGGCGAGGCCGTCTCGACCTGGCCGAACGGCAGGCCGGTGGCCGGATTAACGAATTCGAGCACGTTGCCCTCCTTACATCATGAGTGGGCGAACTCGGGTGCAAAATCAGCGCCAATTATTGGACGATTCGACGCCGTCTATATCTTATACTGTTATGCCGCAGTGTGTCAAAAAAGGGTGGGGATTTGGTCCACTATGGGGTAAACCCGTACTTGGCAAGCACGGTTTGCCCATCCGGCGACAGAACATACGTCATGAACGCCGCCGCCAGGTCCGGGTTCTTTGAGGCGTTCACGGGCGCGATGTAGTACGAGGCAATCGTGTTGAGCGCATCCGGGATCTCGATGCGGCCCACCTTCGCGGCGGCTGCTGGCGTGACGTCCGTGGCATACACGATACCCGCATCGGCCTCGTCGAGCATGATCTTGCCTAGAACCGCCTTGACATCCTGTTCGTAAGAGATGGTGTTCTTGAGCACAGCGCCTTTGAAACCCGCGCCAAAGGCCGGGTCTTGGCTGGCCTTGTCGAGGAAGGCGAGGGCATACTGGCCGACAGGAACCTCTTTTGCGGCCAGGACGACCTTGCTGCCCGGCTTCGCTAGGTCTTGAAGGGTCTTGATGCCGGCCCTGTTGTCAATGGGGTAGATGGTCACCAGGCGGTTGCGGACGAAGCCCCGCTCCGTGCCGCTGATGACGCTGCTGGCGGTTATCACATCGTCCATCTGCTTTTTGGCGGCCGACGCGAAGACATCGGCGGGCGCGCCCTGGGCGATCTGCTGGGCGAGCTGCTGGGAGCCAGCAAAGTTGAAGGCTACCTTCGCGCCGGGGTTGGCCTTCTCGAAATTCGCGCCGATTTCGCGGAAGGCCTCGGTCAGCGACGCGGCCGCGAACACGGTGATGTCGCCCGATGGTTTGGCTGTCGGTGGAAGCGTCGTCGGGGGACGTACAGTGTTCGCGGCCGGGGCGACGCTGGCCTGGGGCGCGCAGCCGGCGACCAGCGCGGCCAGGCCGAGCGCGAGAATGATGGTCAGGACGATCTTGCGCATAGGGGATCTCCGCTGTCCTCGATGAACTCACAGCTCTCTCTTTGCACTTTGCTGTGCAGCGGGGGTGTGGGTTTTGGCGGTTGCCGCGTGGCTCTACCTCCATGGGGCGAGACGTGGCAGGCAACCGCCAAAAGGGGCCGCAGGCCCCCACGAACCCCCTCTCCTCGCGTCATTCAGCGGCGCAGTCCCCACTGAAGAAGGGGAAAGGGGCTATTTTGGAGGGCGCAGCCCTCCAAGCCTCCCCACCGAACACAAAGTGCAAACATAGAGTCGCAGTATGAATACTCATTCAATGAGTATAAGTCGTCCATTATACGTGAAACGGGGTGAGAGGCAAGCGAGGAGTGGGTAGCGCCGCACACTCGCGCGGAGACCCACCGGCTGGCGGTGGAGTGCCAACTCCACAGCCTTTGGGAGGCGCTGGAGAGCCATCTCCAGCGCCAGCACGATATGCTCTTCCACAAAACTGCGGGGCTACCTACGAAGAAGCCTTGTAGAGGAAATGAAACGCAAAGGCGCAAAGGAAAGAATTTTGAATCTCTTCCTTTGCGCCTCTACGTTCCGATTCGGGTTCTATACTCATTCCACGGTGAAACCCGCAGACACCTGATATGTCACACGTCCGGCGACAGCCCTGTAGTGCCGACTTCAGTCGGCTCTTGTGAGGGCGACTGTGCCGACTGATGAACTTTAACAAAATAGACCAGTCATAGTACACTTAGGGTCTCAACGGCATACGTCTGAGCAGGAGAGGACAATGCCTAAGAAGTTCAAGTACGACTTGAGCGAGACCCAACTGGACGAACTACGCCGCACGCGCGACACGCATCCGCTGCCGTATGTCCGCGAGCGGGCTGCCGCCATCATCAAGTCCATCGGCGGCCAATCCACCCGTGACATCGCCGCCCACGGTCTGCTGAAGCGGCGCGACAAAGACACGGTTCGAGGCTGGATCCAACGCTACTTAGCGGAAGGGCTGGACGGCTTACGCATTCGTGCGGGACGCGGGCGCAAGCCCGCGCCCCCTCGGACGCGACGGCGGAGACGGCCCAGGCTGAGGTGGAGGCGATCATCCACCACCCGCCGCGCCTGGTCGGCCTGGCCCGTTCGCGTTGGTGGCTGGACGGCCTGCGCCAGGCTGTACCCTGGCTGAAGACGCTGTCATTGCCCGGCGTGCACAAAGATCCTGCGGCGCCTCAAGGTGCACTACAAACGTGGCCGCCGCTACGTCCACTCGCCCGACCTGGCCTACGACGAGAAGATGGCCCTCATCGGGCAAGCGCGGGCGCTGGCGCACGCCGAGCCCAAGCAGTATGCGCTGCTCTACCAGGACGAGTTGACCTACTATGTGTGGCCCAGCGTGGCTCAGGGCTATGCCCGTGCCGGCAGCGACAAGCCGCATGCCCGTCAGGGTCTGCGCTCCAATCGCAAGCGTCGCATCGCTGGCACCCTCGATATGCGAACCGCGTCTGTTCACTTGGCAACGCGCCAAGTTCGACCGCCACACCTTGATCCGCTACTTCAAGGCCTTGGACGCGGCGTATCCTGACGTTGACCTCATCTTCGTTGTGCTCGACAATTGGCCCGTCCACTTCCATCCTGACGTGCTGGCGGCGTTGGTCAACACCAAGATCCTGTTGCTGCCCTTGCCGACGTACGCGCCGTGGACGAACCCCATCGAGAAGGTCTGGCGCAAGCTGTACCAAGAGTTGTTGCATCAGCATGATCTGGCGGATCGCTGGCCCGACCTACAGAGCCTGGTTCAAGCCTGGCTCGACCAGTACGCCGAGGCCTCGTCGGATTTGCTGCGCTATGTCGGTCTATGACTGGCCTATTTTGTTAAAGTTCATAAGTCGGCGCTACAGAACGACGACCTCACGAGCATGGAGATTTCACCGTGGGACCAGTTTAGTAGGCGCGGGCGAAGACGGCGACGCGCGTCGTTTCCTGGCCGGTGAGCATGCAGCGGCCCGGCTCCGTTGGCTGGTCGAAGGGGAAGGCGCGAATCGTCGCGCCCGTCTCACGCTTGACACGCGCCTCGTCCTCGGCGTCGCCGGCCCAGTAGGCGCGGACGAAGCCGAAGCCGCCCGTCTCCGGGATGCTGGCCTTGAACTCGTCGTAGGTCTCGACGGTGCGGGTCATGGCCGCCATCTTGGCGCGCGCCGCCTCGAACAGGTTGTTCTGAATGGCGTCGAGGCGCTGCGGGACGACCGTCGGCAGCGCGTCCCAGCCGATGAACTCCTTGCCGGGCTTGCCGGGAATGTCCCGCCGCGCCAGGACAACCTGCTCCTTGCCTACGTCCTTCGGGCCAATCTCGATGCGCAGCGGAACGCCGCGCATCTCCCAGTCGTTGAACTTGAAGCCCGGCGTTAGTCCGTCGCGGTCGTCCAGGTGGACGCGCAGGTCCTTCGGCAGCGAGGCCACGATCCGCTGAGCTGCGCCTATCACGGCGGCCTGCTCGTCGTCGGTCTTCCAGATGGGAACGACGACGACCTGGGTAGGGGCGAGGCGCGGCGGGAGCTTGAGGCCCTGGTCGTCGCCGTGGATGCCGATGACCGCGCCGAGCATGCGCCAGCTCAGGCCCCAGCTCGTCGTCCAGGCGTACTTGAGGGTGTTGTCGCGGTCCTGGTACTGGATGTCGAACGCCCTGGCGAAGTTCTGGCCCAGGTTGTGGGACGTGCCAGACTGGAGGGCGCGGCCGTCGGGCATCATCGACTCGATGGTATAGGTGCGGAGCGCGCCGGCGAACTTCTCGCTGTCGCTCTTCAGGCCCAGGAGTAGCGGCACCGCGCCCCACTCCTCACCAGCCCGCCGGTAGATTTCGAGCATCTGGAGCGTCTCGGCCTCGGCCTCCTCGGCGGTGGCGTGGGCGGTGTGACCCTCCTGCCAGAGGAACTCGGCGGTACGCAGGAAGGCGCGGGTGCGCTTCTCCCAGCGCAGGACGCTGCCCCACTGATTGATCAAGATGGGCAGGTCGCGGTACGTGCGCACCCACTGGGCGTACATGTGGCCGATGACAGTTTCCGAGGTTGGACGAACGACGAGCGGCTCGGCCAGCTCCTCGCCGCCGCCGACGGTGACGATGGCCAGCTCGGGGCGGAAGCCTTCGACGTGCTCTTTTTCCTTCGAGATGAAGCTCATGGGAATAAGGACGGGGAAATAGGCGTTCTTGTGGCCGGTGGCCTTGAACATGCCGTCCATCGCGGCCTGGAGCTGCTCCCACATCCCGTAGCCATAGGGGCGAAGCACCATGAAGCCGCGCAGCTGCTCTGGCACGCGCGGGGGCGTGTCGGCCAGCTCGGCGCGCATGATGATTTCGTTATACCACTCCGAAAAATCCTCGCTGTGGGAGGGCAGTTTCTGAACCGACATGACAAGGCTCCTACTGGGACAGATTGAGTGCTTCTATCTTTGCACATTTCGTGTCGGGGTGGTTTGGAGGGGCTTGCCCCTCCAAGCCTTCCCTTACGGCCAAGATAGAGATGAGTGCGCCTAGACGCAAATGACAACTGACAATTATAGCGTAACGCGCGGTCCGGGGCGAAAAAGTCTGAGGGGCAGGGTCAGTAGTAGATGACGCCTTCGGCGGCGCGGGCGACGCGACCGCCGACACGCAGCTCCAGGTCCGTGCCGCGCGCCAGGACATCCACGATGATGAGGCTGGGCCGCCCCACAGCATAGCCTTGCTCGGCGGTGACGCGGGCGCGCGGGGCGGCGGAGACTGCGCCGTGGCTGACGAGGTAGGCGGCGAGGGCGGCGTTCGCGCTGCCGGTCGCCGGATCCTCCGGCACGCCGAGCAGCGGGGCGAAGACGCGCACGTAGACGGTATGTTCGGGCCGCAGCGTCTCGCGGGTGAAGACGTTGACGACCGACACGCCGATGCGCTCGCATAGCTCATCAAGGCCGGCGGGGGCCACGTGGCCGACTTCGTCGCGGGACGGCGTCGGAACGACGAGCGTGGGCAGTCCCGCGTCAACGATCTGCGGCGCTAACCCGCGGCTCCCGATGCCGTCAGGCGGTAGGCCGAGGGCGTCGGCCAGGTCGCCGATCTCGGTGAGGGTCTTGCCGAAGGTGGGGGCGCGCTCGGTGACGCCGACGCCGACGATCTCGCCGTCGGATGTATCGGCGTCCACGGGCAGGTAGCCCACGTCCGTTTCGACGACGACACGGCGGCGCGGGGCGTCGCCCTGCGTCATCAGGATGTAGGCGGCGCCCAGAATGAGGTGACCGGAGAAGGGGACCTCGGTGGACGGGGTGAAGGCGCGCAGACGCCAGTCAGCCTCGGCGGTGGTGGCCGGCAGCACGAAGCCGGTTTCGGCGAAGTTCATGCCGCGCGCCACGGTGAGCATGTCGTCCGTGGTCATCGCCCGGGCATCGGTGATGACGACGACCGGGTTGCCGCCGAAGGGGCTGTCGCTGAATACGTCCGCCTGGACGAATGGGGCGCGTCGCATGGGTTACATCTGCCGTACACGAGAGGGTTGTCGTTGCAGGAAACGATAACACAAGGGCGACCGTCTGTCCAACTGGCGGCGAGGCCCTCACCCCAACCCTCTCCCAAAATGGGTTCAAGGGCGGACAGGCCCTTCTGGGGTGGGGCCACAGCGCCCCTCCTCCATCCCCCCGCCCCCCTTCCCTCCCCCACAAGTGGGGGGAGAAGGGAGGTGCCGAGCGCAGCGAGGCGGGGGTTGGTGGGGGACGAGCCACTGCCACCTTTCGCCTGTCTGCCCCCTTCTCCCTTTTTGGGAGAAGGGGGGTAGGGGGATGAGGGACAAGTGCTGCCGTGACCTACGGCGTGAGCGTCGCGGCGCGCACCAGGAGCGGGAGGTACACCGAGTAGCCGGGTGTACCGCCTGTGGCGGTCGGCGTTGGCGTCGGGGTGCCGGTCGCGGCTGGCGCAGTGGCAGTGGCTGTAGCGGTGCCGGTGGCGGCGGCCGAGGTCGAGGTGGCGGTCGGCGTGCTCGTGGGGGTCGCCGTCGGTGGGATGGAAGTGGCGGTCGGCGTGCTCGTGGGGGTCGCCGTCGGTGGGACGGAAGTGGTGGTCGGGGTCGGCGTCCCTGTGGGGGCGTTGGTCGCAGTGGGCGTTGGCGTCTCAGTCGCTCCGCCGCCGGTAAATGTCACGTTGCGGCGAGCCAGGGAGTAGCCGTAGCTGTAGCGATAGGTTTCGTCGAAGGAGTCGATGGCGATCAGCCAGGAGTACCCCTTGCCGGTCTGGAGACCTGGCACGTCGTCCACCGAAGTCAGCGTCAGGCTGCCCTGGTGTCCAACGCCATTGGAAAGCAGCCCGGTGTTCGTGTCAGGGTCCAGGAAGGCGATGGAGTAGCTCTCCGTGATGACTGAGCGCGGCAGCCACTGGAAC
The DNA here is from genome assembly GCA_046328535.1 of Anaerolineae bacterium. Lineage (GTDB taxonomy): Bacteria > Chloroflexota > Anaerolineae > Epilineales > JAHCIE01 > JBDHWG01. The sequence goes on along the minus strand of JAXLWJ010000005.1, from coordinate 108,775 downwards.
GTCACCGGGAAGGTCACGAGGGCGTTGTTGGGCGGCGCGACAAGGGCGACGTCTGCGATGTGCAGTGTCCCCCCGTCCACAGGCCCCGTCTCGGTGTCGTTGATCTCCGGCCCGTACCACACGCTGACGTACCGCGGGTCGGTGTCCTGTGGTCCGTACACGACATTGTACGTCTCGCCCGTCTGGAGCGGTGGCGGCGCAACGAACTCGTAATAGCCGGTGATCGTCGTCGTGGCGGTGAGAACTGTCGTCGCTACGCCGCCGGCCGTCTGCTGGAGGAACACATCCACGCCAGACGCCGGCGCGTCGTTGTCCCCGAGCACCTGCCCATAAACCGCGTCAATCGTCGCCTGGGGCGCGCGCGAGCCACTGCCGGGCTGGCTTGCCGTGGCGAGGGAGGCGGCCCACAGGGCGGGCGCCAGCACAACGAGCAGGGCAATGAGAATGCGTCGGCTAAGCATAGCGATCTCCTTTGCTGGGCTACTGGTGCGACGTCGCGAGTCGCGTGGGCGAGCGGTGCGTGGGGCGGAATGGTGGACGAAGGCGAGCTTGCAGCGGGTTGATAGTGTAGACGGTGAAAGTCTGCCGGGAGATGTGCGGAGCGGGCATCATTTGAGCAGTATACACGAGGTTGGCCGAACAAGTATTAGAGAGAGGTAAAAATCCGACGTTTTCCCATGTCATTAGCACATTTGACCGATTTCCTCTTGACATAGAACAATTGTCTTGCTATAATGGACCAAACGTTTGACACAAACGTTCAAGAGGGGCATAGGCAAGGAGGCGCAATGGCAAGCAAGAAACCGCTCTCCGACCGACAGCGTCGGATGCTCGAGTTCATCGGAGATTTCAGCGATAAGTCGGGCTACCCGCCGACCATTCGCGACATCGGCCACGAGCTGGGTATCTCCTCCACCTCCGTCGTCAGCTACAACCTGAAGATCCTGGAGAAAGAGGGCTATATCAAGCGCGACGAGACGGTCTCGCGCGGGCTGCGCGTCATTCGCCCTGGGAACGGCGAGGTTCCCATTGTCAAGCGCACGGTCGAAATCCCCATCCTCGGCACGATCGCCGCTGGCACGCCGCTCTACCTGCCGGACGCCGGCCAGTATGAGCCGACCAGCTTCATCGAGCTGACGCGGGACCTGGTCACGGACGGGCGCGATATCTACGCGCTGCGGGTCAAGGGCGACTCGATGATTGACGCCCTGGTCAACGACGGCGATATCGTCATTCTGCACCGCCAGGAGCAGGTCGAGAATGGGACGATGGCGGCCGTCTGGCTCGAAGACCGCGGCGAGACGACCCTCAAGTACTTCTATCTCGAGCAGGACCGCGTGCGGCTCAAGCCGGCCAATCCGACGATGAAGCCGTGGACGGAGGATGCGGCGAATGTCCGCGTCCAGGGCAAGGTCATCGCCGTCATCCGCCAATATCGCGCGTAGCTCTGGCCCCGCCTCGCCCCACACGATAAATAGTGCCTTTCCTCTCTTGACGTAGAACGTCTGTTCTGGTACAATGGACCAGGACAGACGTTTCTATTTTGGGAGAGGCTCGTTGTGCAGCGACAGCGTCTCGAGGCTCAGGCGGATCGCCTCGAAGCCGTACTTCACAGCCACAAAGTGCGCGCTCAGATCCAGGGCGGCGTCGTTACGCCGTCTCTGGTGCGGTTTCGCGTGCTCCCCGCGCCGGGCGTCAAGGTCGCCCAGATTGCGCGGCTGTCGGAGGAGTTGGCGCTGGCCCTCGGCAGCCAGGCGTGCCGCGTGACGCGGCGGGACGCCTTCGTCGAGCTGGAATTCACGCGCAGCAAGCCCCGCGCCGTTCATCTCGCCGCGCTCATGGTGCGAGTTCTGCCGCCGCCGCCGGCCACGGCGCTGCTGGGCATAGACGCCGACGGCCTCCCGATGCTGCTGCGGCTGTCTAGTCCTGACGTGGCGCACGTCCTCATCGCCGGCACGACAGGCTCCGGCAAGACCGCTCTCGCCCGCACGATGATTGCCTCGCTCGCCGTCTACAACCCCCCTAGTGAAGTCGGGCTTGTCCTCATTGACCCGAAGGGGCGCGGCTACGAGCCGTTCGCGGCCCTGCCGCACCTGGCGCGGCCGATGGCGACGACGGCCGACGCCGGGCTGGAGACGCTGAACTGGCTGGCGCTGGAGATGGAGCGCCGCGACCGCGAGCGCATCACCCTTCCGCGTCTCGTGGTCTTCATTGATGAGCTGGCCGATCTGGCGTTGGTGGGCGGGAAAGCGGTCGAGAAGGCGGTGTTGCGCCTGGTGCAGCGCGGCCGCGAAGCCGGCATCCACGTCATCGCCTGCACCCAGAAGCCGGCGGCGACGATCGTCGGGGGCCTCGTCAAGAGCAACTTCCCGGTGCGCATCGTGGGCAGCGTCGCCTCGGCCGAGGACGCGCGCGTGGCGAGCGGCGTACCGGGTAGCGGGGCGGAACGGCTCGGTGGGCGCGGCGATTTCCTCGTCGTCACCCACGGGCGGACCTACCGGCTCCACGCGGCATACGCCGCGCCGCACGAGCTGGCCGAGACGCTGAATGACTCTCTGAAGCGGCCGGTATCTCCTAAGCAGACAGAAACGCCGCCGTCGCGGGCGCGGGACCTCCGCGAAGCCCTCGCGGACAGCCTGCGCCGCATGATCGGCTAGACCCCCTGTCACTCTGGGTACAGCGAAGAGTCCCCATCTCGCCGGGCTGCTTCGCTGCGCTCAGCATGACGAAGGTCGCCCGGGTTCAAGAGAAGGAGGACTATGCGCTCGCTTGTTGTTGCTTGTCTCGTGGCGTTCGCCCTGGGGCTAGGCGTGACCGTGGCGTACCGCATGCACACGGAGGCGCTGGCCGTGGTGATGGGCGTTGTGTGCGGTGTGGGCGTGACCATACCCGTCAGCCTGTTGGTCATCTACGCGGCCCGCAGCGCGCGCGATGAGCCGAAACCCGCGCCGCCGGCGCCGGCCGCGCCGCCTCAGCAGCCGCCCCAGATTATCGTGGTTTCCCCCGGTCTCCCGCAGCCGGGCGGCCAATGGCCGTACCCCACCTACCCCCCGACCGATCCGAGCGCCCTGGCGCGCCCGTCCCGCGACTTTACCATCATCGGCGACGACTAAGAATCCAACAGGGGTAGCCCCCCAGCTACCCCTGTTGGATGGATTGGACCAGCTTGCGCTGGAGATAAGACCTAGCGGACGAGATTGACGGCCGTCTGACCGTAGCACGTCATCGTCGCCGTATCGCCCGGCCGCAGCGCCTGCCACTCGGTGAGGAGCTGCGTCTGGTAAGCGCCGATGCTGCAACGGGACGTTCCCCGGCCGTCGCGGATCTCGACCCAGTACGTGGCCGGGGAGCCGTCGGTGGTCGCTTCGACCCAGGTGCGCGTGACAGCGCCACTGGTGTCGGAAACGGCAACGGGCGTTAGTGCGTACCACGCAGCCCCGGCGACCACGATCAGAACAATAGCAAGGACCAGAAAAGCGCGAACGATTGCCGTCGTATCAAAGTGGGGGGTGGCGGCGCGGACCAACGTTGTCATGGAAACCCCCGGGCCTCAGGATGATGATGAAGGTGATGATGTCCACAATCACTCATGAGAACGTAGGATTGCCTGCGGCGATACGGCCTGCGGCGTAAATTTATGGTGAATTGCGCAAAGACCTCGCCTGAGCCTTGACAAACGCTCCGTCTCATGCTATCCTAAAGTTAGGAGAGACTAAATTTTAGGCTAGGGAGCGTAGCTTTCGGAATGGACGATGTCAAGAGTGGCGATGCCAGCACGGTGCAAGCGGCGCACGAGGTGTTGCGAGGTGAGTCACAGGGCAGTTGGTTAGCGCGTATCCTGCCGTTTCTGGGGCCAGCCTTCATTGCCAGTGTCGCGTACATTGACCCAGGCAACTTTGCGACGAACATCGCGGCGGGCGCGCAGTATGGCTACATGCTGCTGTGGGTGATCCTCGCCGCTAACCTGATGGCGATGCTGGTGCAGTCGCTGTCGGCCAAGCTCGGCATCGCCACCGGCAAGAACCTGGCCGAGGTCTGCCGCGAGGAATTCCCCCGGCCCGCCGTGTTCATCATGTGGCTGGTGGCCGAGGTCGTCGCCATGGCGACGGACCTGGCGGAGTTTCTGGGCGCGGCGGTTGGCTTCCAGCTTCTGTTTCACATCCCGCTGCTGTGGGGCGGCATCCTCACCGCCATCATTACCTTCCTCATTCTGGGCCTGGAGCGGTTCGGTTTTCGCCCGATGGAAGCTGTCATCAGCGCCCTGGTGGGTGTCATTGCGGTGTGTTACATCATCGAGGTCTTTCTGGCGCGGCCCGACTGGCCGCAGATCGCCTACCACTCGGTGACGCCCCAGTTCGCCGGTACGGAGAGCATTCTGCTGGCGTGCGGCATTCTGGGCGCGACGGTCATGCCCCATGTCATCTTCTTGCACTCGGCGCTCATGCAGGGGCGCATCGTGACCCGCGAGCCGCGCCAGCTGCGGCGGCTGTTCCGCTTTGAGGTCATAGATGTGGTGATTGCCCTGGGAGTCGCCGGCCTCGTGAACATGTCTATGCTCATCATGGCCGCGGCGACCTTCCACCAGGCGGGGTTGAGCGACATTGGCACCCTGGAGGAAGCGTACCGCACGCTCGAGCCGCTGCTGGGGCAGGCCGCCAGTTGGGTGTTCGCCATATCGCTGCTCCTGTCCGGCCTGTCGTCCTCGACCGTCGGCACGATGGCCGGCCAGGTGGTCATGCAGGGCTTCATGCACCGCACCTTCCCCATGTGGCTGCGTCGCGTCCTGACCATGGCCCCGGCTCTCATCGTCATCATCCTGGGCTTCGACCCGACGCGCACCCTCGTCATTAGCCAGGTCGTTCTCAGCTTCGGCATCCCCTTTGCCCTGATCCCGCTCATCATGTTCACGCGGCAGCGGCGCATCATGGGGGTGCTAACGAATCACAACATCACGAGCGGCCTCGCCATTGGTGTCGCGGCGGTGATCATCGGCCTCAATGCATTCCTGCTGTATGAAACTTTCACCGGGGGGCAGCTATGACCGACGCCCCAACGAAGACCCTGGCGCTGCTCGCGCCCCTGGACGGCTCGCGCCTCGCGGAGGCGGTGCTGCCTACGCTGTGCCAGCTTGCGAAGCGCCTGTCAGCGCCCGTGATTTTGCTGCATATTGTGGAAGAACGCCCGCCGACAACGGTCCACGGCGAGCGCCACCTGACGGGCCTGGACGAGGCGACGGGCTACCTGGACGACATTGCCGCGCGGCTGCGGGCGCAGGGCATCGGCGTCGAGACCCACGTGCATGGGCCGCGCGAGGGCGACGTGGCGCGCAGCATCGTGGATCACCGCCGCGAGATGGGCGTGGGGCTTATCATTCTCTGCACGCACGGGCGGGGCGGTTGGCGCGGTCTGTTGTATGGCTCCATCGCCCAGAAGGTGATGCAACGCGGCAGCGGGCCGATTCTGCTCATTCCTTCGCGGGGCGTCGAGGCGCCGCCATCGTTCGACGTACGCCGAATTCTCGTGCCGGTGGACGGGACGCCCGACCATGAGCCGGCGCTAGAACAGGCGATGGCGCTGGCCCGCCTGTTCGACGCCGAGTTGCAGCTTGTGCTGGTCATCCCGACGCTGCGCACCCTCAGAGGAGGCGACGCGGCGACGGGGTTGCTTCTGCCGGCGACCATGCGCGCTGTCCTCGACCTGGCCGAGCAGGGCGCGGTAGACTATCTGCGCGGCGTGGTCGAACGCTGCCGCGCCGAGGGGATCGTGGCGCGCGCGCAGGTGGCGCGGGGCGATCCGGCGCCGGTCATCCTCGAGCTGGCAAACAAGATGCCCGCCGACCTTATCGTGGCGGCGACGCACGGCCGCGCCGGCCTCGACGCCGTCCTGAACCGCAGCGTCTCGGCGCGCGTCGCGGAGGGCGTCGCCTGCCCCCTGTGGCTCGTTCGGGTGCCGGACAGCAACGAGCCACAGGAGGTCGCGCCGACGTGAGTCGGCTCTTTGAGATGGCCGACTGAAGTCGGCGCTACAGGGCTACAGGGGCGAGAGCAGGGCGGGAATTTCGGATAGCGACGTGATGCGGACGATGTGCGGCGGCAGGGTTTCAGGCCCTGCCGTTTCGTGTTCCCGGTCCACCCAGATGCCGAGGCCGAAGCCGGCGGCGACGGCGGCGCGGGCGTCCACCTCCAGGTTGTCGCCGACGAACGCGCATTGGGCTGGTCGAGCGCCGACCCGCGCCGCGGCGCGGCTGAACAGGCTGGGGCGCGGCTTGTGGACCCGCTCCTCGCCGCTGATGATGATCTGGCGCGGGGGGATCAGGTCCCCGAACTCGGCCTCGATGGTGGGGCGGGCGGCGGGTGTGTGGTTGGAGAGAATGCCGAGGCGGTAGCCCGCGCTGCGCAGGGCCAGCAGGGTGGGCCGGGCGTCGTCGTAGGGCGCGAAGGGGAGAACAGCATAGCCGTGGTACAGCTCTTCGGCCTTTGCCGCCACGTCTCCGTCGTAGCCGAGCAGGCGCAGCGTCTGTCGGTAGGCCGTGAGGAGGTCGCGCTTCCGCTGCGGGCGCGCGACGCCGGGCAGAGCGCCGGACGCGACGCGGGTGCGGCGCTCATACATGGCGGCGGCGATTTGCTCGCGGCTGTAGGTCAGCCCGACCGAGTGGTAGAGATGGGCCTGCCGGTCGGGAACGGACATATCGCCGATGGGGCGGCCGAGGGTCAGGTCGAAGTCGAAGAGGACGGCGGTGATCATGGCAGTGTAGCCTCGCGGCTATTATACCCTCGCGCCAGTAATACCTCAAACCGTGTCCTGTGCTATAATGTCGCCCAGCCCAGGAGGAACACATGCCGACTCTCGACCGCATTACAACCGATATTCCCGCGCAACTGCGCGAGGCCGGTTTCGCCGGCTGGCTGCTCTACGACTTTCGCCGCTCCAACCCGCTGGCCTATCGCATTCTCGGCCTCGGGTCGGGGGGCGTCTACACCCGCCGCTGGTTCTACTGGATACCAGCCAATGGCGAACCCGTCAAGATCGTCTCCCCACTGGAGATGTACAACCTCGACGGCCTGCCCGGCCGGCGCGTTGTCTATCACTCGTGGCGCGCGTTGCACGAGACGCTGGCGGCGGTTCTCCCGAAGGGCGAGCGCGTGGCGATGGAGTACTCGCCGGCGGCGGCGGTGCCGGTCGTGTCGCGCGTGGATGCCGGGACCGTCGAGCTAGTGCGCGGGTTCGGCGTCGAAGTTGTCAGTTCGGCGGATCTGGTGCAGTTCTTCGAGGCGCGTCTCTCGCCCTATCAGTGGGAGAGCCACCGCCGCGCCGCCGACCGCCTCGTCGAGGCGCAGCAGATGGTGGCGGCGGACATGGCCGTCGCCCTGCGCCTGGGCCGGCCGATATCGGAGGTGAGCGTCCAGCGCTTCCTGGCCGACTTCCTGGCGGCGCACAACCTGGTCGCCGACCACGGCGCTATCGTCGCCGTCAACGCCCACGCCAGCAACCCACACTACGAGCCGTCGCCCCAGCGCGACACGCCCATCTGCCCCGGCGACACGGTGCTGATTGATTTCTGGGCCAAAGTGAACGAACCGGGCGCCATCATGGCCGACTACACGTGGATGTACCACGCCGGCGAGGCGGTTCCCGACGAGCGCGCCAAGGTCTTTGCCGTCGCCGTCGAGGCGCGCGAGGCGGCTATCGCGTTCATCCGCGAGCGGCTGGCGGCGGGCCAGGCCCTCCACGGCTACGAGGTGGACGATGTCGCCCGCGGCGTCATCGCCGCGGCCGGCTACGGCGAGTACTTCGTGCATCGAACGGGCCATAGCATCGGCGAGGACAGCCACGGCAACGGCGCAAACATTGATAACCTGGAGACGCAGGACGAGCGCCGCCTGATCCCCGGCAGCTTGTTCTCCATCGAGCCGGGCATCTACCTGCCCCAGTTCGGCGTGCGCACCGAGGTCAACGTCTACATCAGCGACACCAACGAGGTGATTGTCACCGGCGTCCCGCAGCGTGAGATCGAGCTGCTCATCTAGCGACAGGAGAACCGCATGTCCGACAAGCGGCCGAGCAAGCCGATGCGCGAGTCCCAGGTGTCCATGATGGAGCTGGTGATGCCGGATCACGCCAACGTGCGCGGCAACATCTTCGGTGGGCGCGTAATGGCGCTGATTGACATCGCCGGGGCGATGGCGGCGCTGCGCCACTGCCGCTTCCCCGTGGTGACGGCGTCGGTGGACCGCCTCGACTTCCGCGCCCCCATCCGCGTCGGCGAGTTCATCATGCTCCACGCCAACGTGAACTATGCCGGGCGCACGTCCATGGAAGTGGGGGTGCGCGTCGTCGGCGAGCATCCCCTGACCGGCGAGCAGCGCCACACGGCGACGGCGTTTCTGACCTACGTGGCCCTGGACGAGGGGGGGCGGCCGATCGAGATTCCCGACGTACTGCCAGAGACGGAGCTTGAGGAGCTATGGCACGCGGAGGCGAAGCACCGCCGCGCCCTGCGCCTCGCCCAGCGCCAGACCGACACAACACCGTAACTGTGCATCCTATGGGTAAGATTAGGGGCCGCTTGCCCTCCAATCAAGTGATAAAGCGACGTAGCCTGCCTCGGTGATGCAAACGCCGAGGCTTTTTGTGGGATGGACTTATATGGCAGTACGAGACGACATTCGGAATATCGCCATCATCGCGCACGTTGACCACGGCAAGACGACCCTGGTGGACGCGATGCTCAAGCAGAGCCGCGTGTTCCGCGAGAACCAGACCGTGACCGAGCGCGTCATGGACTCGAACGCCCTGGAGCGCGAGCGCGGCATCACCATTCTGGCGAAGAACACCTCGATCATGTATCGCGGTGTCAAGATCAATATCGTGGACACGCCGGGCCATGCCGACTTCGGCGGCGAGGTCGAGCGCGTGCTGAACATGGTGGACGGGGTGCTGTTGCTGGTGGACGCCGTGGACGGCCCCATGCCCCAGACGCGCTTCGTGCTGCGCAAGGCCCTGGAGTTGGGCCTGCCCGCCGTGGTCGTCATCAACAAGGTGGACCGGCCGCAGGCGCGGCTCGACTTCGTCGCCAACGCCACGTTCGACCTGTTCATTGACCTCGGCGCGACCGACGAGCAGGCCGAGTTCCCCATCGTCTACACCAACGCCCTCAGCGGTCAGGCGAGCCTCGCCACCGACGATATCGGCCTCGACCTCCAGCCGCTGTTCGAGACGATCCTGTCCCACATCCCGGGGCCGACCGTGGATTTCGACACGCCGACGCAGATGCGCGTCAACCTGCTGGCCTACGACGACTACAAGGGCCGCCTGGCGACGGGCCGCCTGTTCTCGGGCAATATCAACCGCGCACAGGACGTCATGGTCATCGGCCACGACGGGCAGATGACGGCGGGCAAGGTGGCGCAGGTATTCGTTCACGTCGGCCTGTCGCGCCAGGAAGTGCAGAGCGTCGAGGCAGGCGAGATTGTCACCGTCGCCGGGCTGCCGGACGTGGGCATCGGCGAGACCATCGCCGACCCGATTGACCCGCGCCCCCTGCCCGCGATTCGCGTCGAGGAGCCGACGCTGCGGATGATGTTCCTGGTCAACACCTCGCCCCTCGCCGGCCGCGAGGGCCAGAGTGTGACCAGCCGCAAGCTGCGCGAGCGCCTCTACCAGGAGCTTGAACGCGACGTGGCGTTGCGCGTGGAGGACACGGATACCGCCGACGCCTTCTCGGTGTCTGGGCGCGGCGAGCTGCACCTGGCGATCCTCATCGAGACGATGCGCCGCGAGGGCTACGAGCTGGCCGTCTCCAAGCCAGAGGTCATCTTCCACGAGGGGCCGGACGGCGAGCGGCTGGAGCCGATGGAGCAGGTGAGCATTGAGGTGCCGGAGGCGAGCATGGGCGTGGTCGTGGAGATGCTCGGCAAGCGGCGCGGCCGCATGGCGAACATGCACCCCGGCGACCAGGGCATGGTCCACCTGGAGTACATCGTCCCGACGCGCGGCCTGCTCGGCTTCCGCTCGGCCTTCCTGACCGCCACGCGCGGCGAAGGCATTGTGAATGCGCTGTTCCACGGCTACGAGCCGTACAGCGGCGACATCGAGACGCGGGAGCATGGCTCGCTGGTCGCCTGGGAGAGTGGCCTGGCGACGAGCTACGCCCTGGAGGCGCTGGAAGATCGCGGCACGTACTTCGTTCGCCCCGGCGAGGAGGTCTACGAGGGCCAGGTCGTCGGGCAGCACATCCGCGACTCAGACCTGGGCGTCAATGTGACGAAGCGCAAGGTGCTGAACAATATCCGCAGCTCGACCAAGGAGACGTTTGTCACGCTCAAGGCGCCGCGCGTCCTGAGCCTCGACGACGCTATCGAGTACATCGCCGACGACGAGCTGGTCGAGGTGACGCCGAAGAGCATCCGGCTCCGCAAGCGCATCCTGGACACGCAGCAGCGCATGCGCCAGGAAAAGCGCGCGAAGCAGGCGGAAGTCGTCGCATAGGTCCTCGCCGTTGAGGAGGGCGAATGTTCAACTCGCCTCGGTCCTATATCTGGCTGTCCGTCGCGGCGGCCGTCATCACGATTGGCCTGAAGTTCTCGGCCTACCTGATCACCAACTCCGTCGGTCTCTTGTCCGACGCGCTCGAGTCGCTGGTCAACCTGGTGGCCGCCATCATCGCCCTCTGGGCGCTCACCGTCGCGGCGAAACCGCCGGATGATGAGCACGCCTACGGCCACTACAAGGTCGAGTACTTCTCCAGCGGGATCGAGGGGGCGCTGATTCTCGTGGCGGCGATCACCATCGCTGTCACAGCTATCCCGCGCCTGTTCAACCCGCAGCCGCTGGAAGAGTTTGGGCTAGGCATCATCATTTCCGTCGTGGCGACCTGTATCAACGGCGTCGTCGCGCTTGTGCTGATGCGGGCTGGCAAGCGCATGCGCTCGGTGACTCTGGAGGCCGACGCGCACCACTTGCTGACCGATGTGTGGACGACGGTCGGGGTTCTCGTCGCCTTTGCCCTGATTGAGCTAACTGGCTGGCTGCGCCTCGACCCGTTGATCGCCCTGGTGGTAGCGGCGAACATTATCTACACCGGCGTGAAGTTGCTGCGCCAGTCCGGCCTCGGCTTGCTGGACACGGCGCTGCCCCAGGCCGACATGCAAGTCGTCCACCAGGCGCTCACCCCGTTTGCCCAGCAGGGCATCCAGTTCCACGCTTTCCGCTCGCGCATGGCCGCGCAGCACCGCTTCGTGTCCATGCACGTCCTCGTGCCGGGCGAGTGGACGGTGCAGAAGGGGCATGACACGCTCGAGCAGGTGGAGAAGGCTGTGCGCGCCGCGCTGCCGGACACGACGGTCTTCACGCACCTCGAACCCATCGAGGACCCCATCGCCTTCGCCGACCAGGGCCTTCAGGGATCGGACGGCTGGCTCCTACCCGGCGACGGCAAGCCGCAGGAATAGAAACAAGGCGTCTACTCTGCCACGGCGTAGACGACGAGGCGGTTGCTGTAGTTAGCGTGGCCCTTGTCGAAGACGCCGGCGCAGGTAATCAGGTTGAGGCGCGCCTTGTCGCTCGGCCCAAAGATGCGGTCGAGCGGCGCTTTGTTGTAGGGGTAGCTCTCTAGCTTCTCCACAGCGAAGCGGCGCGTCGTCCCATCCTCCATCGCCACCACAATCTTGTCGCCCTTGCGCAGGCGGGCCAGGTTCCAGAAGACGGCCGGGCCGGTGTCGCTGTCCAGATGCCCCGAGATGACCGCGTTCCCCAACTGACCGGGAAGCGCGCCGAGCTTGTACCAGCCCAAATCCCACCAACCCTTGGGAGTCTCCATCGCCCCGTTGGCCTCCAGGCCCACGTCAACGACATTGGCGTCCTTCACGCCGATGGCGGGAATAGACATGCTGGCTGGCCGGCCGCCGCCATAGGGCGTCGGTTGCGGCGTGGCCGTCGGCGCAGGGGTGGCCGTGCGTGTCGGCGTGGCCGTCGCCCTGGGCGTGGCCGTCGCCAGCGGCTTAGTGGGCGTGGCGGATGGAGCCGCAAGGCTGGCGGTTGCTGACGGAAGCGGGAGAGCCAGGGCGGCGGGGATGGTCTGTGATGAATCGCAGGCAGCCAGAAGAACTGCCAGGATCGGAAACAGGAGCCAGACGCGGCGCACAAGCATGGGGGAGCCTCTCACAAGTCGGGGATTCGCAAACAGGGGAGAGTATAACCAAGGTGGGCGCGGCGGGCAAGTTCAGGGCGGTGGGTCCACCCATAGGGTCTTGCCATCGGTCGTCAGCGTGACCGGCCGCTTTAGGTCCGCGACGCTGATGACCCGTCCGACTAGTTTCGGCGGGACGCCGCCGTCGGCGTGAACGATGGTCAGCGCGGGGTGAGCGGCGCGCTGGAGGTCAGCGGCCAGGGTGTCGTCGGCGCGACTACTGACGAGTACGACCGAGGCCGCCGGCGGATCGAGGGTGGTCGGATGGCGCAGGCCGCCGCCGAGGAGAAACTGCACATCGCCATACGTCAGGCGGTAGACGACCTCGCCGTTCTCACGGTCGGCCCCGACCACCTCGAGCGTGACCGCGTCCGGCAGCCGCACCCGCGCCCCCGGCCGGGCCTCCATTGCGCCGCTGCCGTGGGCGGCGAGGGCCGCGTCCCACTCAACGCCTGCCGAGGAGCGGGGAAGGGTGGGCGCGATGGTCTGGGCGACCTCGAAGCGCCGCAGCACAGCGGCCAGGGGCTTGAGGTGCGCGGCGTCGGCGCGGGATGCGGCCACGACGGCCACGGATGCGCTCCACGGCGCCGCCGCTTGCCCGACGGCCGTCTCCGTCTCCGCCGGGTCGCCACCGCCGCCGATGACGAGGCGATAGCCGGCCGGCGTGCGGGCGACGACGGCGCTGCCGCTCGGTAGGACAGTCAGGCGGAGCCGTCCGTCGAGCTGCCCCGGCCCCAGCCACCACGCGGCGACGGCAAGCGCGACGACGGCCAGCGCGCCGCCGACGAGGATCCGGCGGCTCAGGCGCTTGCGCGTTGGGTCCGCTGCGGGACTATCCGGCGGCGGGCCGAGCCGCTGGATGGGTTGGCTGACGACCGGCTGAGGCGGCTCCTCGGCCGTCGTTCCCGTGCCGTTTCGCATCGGCGCGGCGAAGGCCAGGGCGCGGAAGGTTGGGTGGGGGTAGGCGAGCCAGGCGATCCACGCGGCGACGAGAACGTAGAACGCGGCGACATGGGGAACGGCGAGGCTCACGTTGTCTATGGCGGCCCAGGGGTGGGCGGCGAGCCACTGGGGGATGACGAGCGTCCACTCCAGCGGGAGCCAGGCGGCGATGGCGAGGAGGCGGCCGAGCCGCAGCCACAGCAGACCCGCGCCGGTAGCGATGCCGCCGAGGAGCATGAGCATGGGCTGCGCAGGCAGAACGAGGGCGTTGGCGAGCAGGCCGACGAGGGAGACCTGCCCGAAGTAGAGGGCGAGCAGCGGCGCGGTCATGATGGTCGCCGCCAGCGTCGCCGCCACGACGGTGAGTGTCCCGCGCGCGACCCCCGCTACTGGCCCGCGCCGCCCGTCGAGCCGCGCCAGGTGGACGATGCCGAGGGTGAGCGGGGTCGCCAGGATGATCATGCCGAGCGCGCCGGCGAAGGAGAGTTGGAACCCGACATCCACGACGGCCCACGGCGAGAGGGCGGTGATCGCCAGCGCCGAGAGGGCCAGCGCGATCAGGACGGCCGAGGGCCGGCCCTCGGCGGCGGCCCAGACGACAAAAGCGCCCATGATGGCTGCGCGGACGGCGGACGGGCTGGCGCCGACGAGGAGCGTGTAGAAGGCCAGCAGGGCGAGCGTCGCCCACAGCACGGCGCGGGGGCCGCTGATGGCGCCCACGCCCCGCTCCAGGTGGCTCGCCCAGGCCGTGTCGTCGTCGGCAAGATGGGACGTGGTGCGACGAATGAGGACAAAGAGCGCGGCGATGAAGCCCATCAGGATGGTGATGTTGTAGCCGGAGATGACGACGATGTGGGACAGGCTCGAGCGGCGGAGCGCCTCCATCACATCGTCCGGCAGCTTGCGGCTGAGACCGAGCAGCACACCGGCCAGGAGATCGGACTCGGGCGGGCGCAGGATGCCGTCAATCGCGGTCTCGATGCGCTGCTGTACGCCGAGGGCGACCCGCCGCACCCACACGCCCCCCACGCCGCCCTCCACGCTGACGCGCGGCGTGTCCACGCTCGCCAGGACACCGCGCCGCGCCAGGAACTCGCGGTACGCGAAGCTCTCCGAGTCGCGCACCTGGCCGATCTCGCCGGTCAGGGTGACGCGCTGACCGTAGGCGAGCGCGCGGGTCGCCAGGACACGCACCCAGACGCGCCCGGCGCAGACACGGGCCGGCACAAACCGGCATAGCATGCGGCTGAAATCGCTCGACGCGCCGCCGTCTTGCCAGAGGCCGTCGGCGATGATGAGCGTGTCGCCCAGGGTCGCCGCCTCGACGGCGAGGGGGAAGACCGTCCAGATGCCCTGGTCGTCCGGCGCGTCGTCAACCACGCCGCGCAGCGTGACCTCGCGCCCGTCCAGCGCCTGCCACGGGGCAGCGGCGGGCCGCCAGTCCGCCGCTGTCAGCCGCAACGCGCCGAGGGCGGCCGCGACGGCCAGGGCGCAGGCGAACACGAGATGGGAACGTCGGGCGCTATCGGCGGGGCGGCGCGTGAGAATCGCCCAGGCCAGGACGGCGAGGGCGGCCGCGATCACCGGCGCAATCCACGGTGGATCGAGCCAGACGACGAGGGCCAGCCCGCCGAGCCAGGCGGCGGTGACGAGCAGGGGGCGTGGCATAGTCGGTAGGGCTATCGCATCAGGTCATCCCGGAGGGTCGTTTTCTGAATCTTGCCCATCGCGTTGCGCGGCAGCGCGGACACGAAGCGCACCGCGCGCGGCTTCTTGTAGGGGGCAAGGCGGGCGCGGCAGTACTCCATCAGCTCGTCGGCCGACGGCGGCGGCGAGTGGGGGACGACGACGGCGACGACGCGCTCGCCCAGGTCCGGATCGGGCAGGCCGATCACGGCGGCCTCGGCGACGCCGGGGTGCGTCTGGAGCATCTCCTCCACTTCGCGCGGGTAGACGTTGAACCCGCCGCTGATGATCAGCTCCTTGCCGCGCCCGACGAGCGTCAGCACGCCCGTGTCGTCCAGGAAGCCTAGGTCGCCGGTGTTGAACCAGCCGTCGCGGAACGCCTCGGCGGTGGCGTCGGGCTGCTGCCAGTAGCCCTGGAACACATTCGGGCCGCGCGTCCAGACTGCGCCGACCCCGTGCGGCGGGAGGGGCGCGCCCGGCGCGCCGACGAGAATCTCCTGCCCTGGGAAGGGGTGGCCTACGGTTCCGGGGCGGCGCGGCCCGTCCAGGGGGTTCGTCGTCAGCATCCCGGTCTCTGTCATTCCGTACCGTTCCAGCAGAGTTTGGCCGAAGACGCGCTGGAACTCCTCGAACACGTCGGGGCTGAGCGGGGCCGAGCCGGAGACGAATAGCCGCACGCCGGTGGTGCGCGGCGCGACGCCACGAGCGGCGGCCAGCAGCCGGCCGTACATGGTGGGGACGCCGAAGAAGAGGCTGATGCCGCCCGCGCCGAGGGCCGCCAGGACCTCATCCGCGTCGAAGCGAGGCCGCAGATCGGCGCTCGCGCCCGTGGCAAGGGTTCCGTGGATGCCCACGCCGAGGCCGTGGATGTGGAACAGCGGCAGGGTGAGCAGGAGGCGGTCCGCCGCCGTCCAGCGCCACGCCTGGGTGACGGCGGTGATGTTGGCGGCCAGGTTGCCGTGACTGAGCATCGCCCCTTTCGAGCGCCCCGTCGTGCCGGACGTGTAGGCGAGGAGGGCGAGGCTGTCGGCGCGCGGGAGCGTCAGCGGCGCGTCCGAGGCGCGGCTCGGCGCAAGCGGGCCTGTCCCCAGGCCGAAATCGCATACCAGGCGCAACGCGGGCAGCGTCGGTTGCAGGTCGCGGACCTGGTCGAGGATGGGGCCGTGGCCGAGGACGAAGGCGGCGCCCGAGTCGCCCAGCAGGTGCGTCAGCTCGGCGGCCCGATACTGAGCGTTGACGAGCACGACCACGCCGCCGGCCAGCCCGACGCCGAGGTAGGCGTAGACGAAGGCGGGGCTGCTGTCGAGGGCCAGGGCGACGCGCTCACCGTCGGCCAGGCCCTGTTCCTTCAGCCAGCGGCCGACCCGCGCCGCCGCGGCGTGAACGGTGTCGTAGCGGATGGGCTGGCCCTGCCAGATGAGGCACGGCGCGTCGGGGGCGCGTTCGACCGAGGCGGTGAACAGGTGGAGGATAGAGTCAGGCGCTGGAGGTCTCATGGTTTGTCAAAAGCCCTGTTATCGGGTAAAATAGCGTGCGTTCGGGTTTGCCCCATTTTAGAATAATTCCTGGTCAGGGCATAATCCGGAGCGACCGTCGTTCGTTAAACATATAGGCAGTACGTGAAAACCCCTTACAAGCGAGGCCAAGACCGCCTATGCGAGCACCGCTGCAAGTGCCGCCGCCGCGCATCTTGCTGGTGGTTCTAGTGGCGATCGTTGTTCTTGTCTGTGCGTGGGGCAAGGCCGCCCAGGCCGCCCCGCCGGATGAGATTCGCCAGGTGATAGAACTAATCAACCAAGAAAGAGCGCACCACGGACTACGTCCCCTGATGCACGATCCGCGATTGGACGTGGCAGCCCAGCGACACAGCGACGATGAGGCCGAGCATGACTTCATCGGCCACGACGGTACCGACGGCAGCACCTTCTGGAGCCGCGCTGTGGATGTCGGGTTCGATCCCCAGGTTCTCGGCGAGGTTTTGGCGGCGGGCAACAACACCGCCACATCTGCCGTCGACTCCTGGTTCCACAGCCCTCCTCACTACGAGATTCTGATGTATCCCGACCTTGACTGGATCGGGGTCGGCCACTCCATCCACTCTGGCACCAAGTACACCCACTACTGGGTGGCGGAGATTGGGGTCTCAGGCAACCCGCTGCCGACGCCGACGATCACCCCCACTCCCTCGCTCCCGGCCTACCCGGTGCCAGTCGTGACGGCGACACCCACTGTGCCGCCGACACCGTTTCCGCCGGAGATCATTCGCGGCATGACCCCGCACCTGTACCTACCGGACGTCACCGGCGGATATAGCAGCCTGCCACGACCGCGCTAATCCTTCGAGCCTGCCGTCACACGGGGTCACCGAACACTTGGTGGCCCCGTGGCGTTGCGTTCGAGGCTCACGGCGCGGCGATGCGGTCTTTGATGCCGTCGAACAACTTGGCGCCGCCAAAGCCCGGCACCTTCTTCAAATCCTCTGGCCGCTGAAAAGGCCCGTTCTTCTGGCGATACTCGATGATGCGGTCCGCCAGCACCGGGCCGATGCCCGGCAGCGCGTCCAGTTCCTCTTTGGTGGCCGTGTTCAGGTTGACGCGCCCGCCGGGCGCGGCCGCCGTCTTGGCCGCCGGAGCGCCGCCGCCCGCGCCAATGGCTGGGGGAACGGGCGTGCCGCGGGCCGGGACGTACACCTGCTCACCGTCGCGCAGCGGCCGAGCCTGGTTCAACCCATCGGCGTCGGCCTCGCCGGTCAGTCCGCCAGCGGCGGTGAGCGCCTGCACAACGCGGCTGCCGTCAGGCAGAGAATAGACGCCAGGATGGGCGACGGCGCCGTTCACGTAGACGGTGATGGTGGGCGGAAGGGGAGACGGAGAGGGCGGCGGGGCGTGTGTCGGCAGGGGCGGCGTCTCGACACGGAGGCCAGCGTCCGCCGCGGCGGACGAGAGGTCTACTCTGCTGCCTGCCGGCTCGGATCGAGCGCCGGGCAGGCAGGCGGCGACGCCGATAGCAAGCGCCACGGCGGCCACGCTCAGCCACATCGCCACGCCTGGCCCACGCATACTCGCCCCCTTGTGCCAGATGCTACTGGGCGCAGTATAGCACACTTCGTAGGCGAGGCAACTTCAGGCGCGGTCCGGCGAATGTCGTAGCGGCCAATAAAAAGGCTGGCGCTGGAGAGCCATCTCCAGCGCCAATGGGGGCAGTGGAGTTGGCACTCCACCGCGAGCGACGACGGCAGAAACGACCGACGTCGTCACGACACACGGTCAATTGCGTGTGATGCTCAAACCCTACCCTTCGCTCTGGCCCGAATCCGTTGCGACGACGGGCGGCGCTGGCGCCGGCGCCGGCGCGCTGGCTCCGCCATTCGGCGGCGTCTGGGGCAGCGTAGCAGCGACGGGCTGACCAGCACGCATCCTCATCATGGCCGACAGACCCTCGAGGATGTCCACCGGCACCGGGAAGATGATCGTGGAGTTGTGCTCGACGCCGATCTCGACCAGGGTTTGCAGGTAGCGCAGCTGGAGCGCGCCCGGCTGGCTCGCCAGCACCCTGGCCGCCTCGGAGAGCTGCTGCGAGGAGGAGTACTCGCCCTCGGCGCTGATGATCTTGGCGCGGCGCTCGCGCTCGGCCTCGGCCTGGCGGGCCATCGCCCGCTGCATCGTCTGCGGCAGCTCGACGTCCTTGATGTCCACCGACGTGATCTTGACGCCCCACGGCTCCGTCGCCAGGTCGAGAATATCCTGAACCTGCTGGTCAATCTTATCGCGGTGCGCCAGCAGCTCATCCAGCTCGGACTGGCCGAGGACGGAGCGCAAGCTCGTCTGCCCGACCTGGAAGATGTTGCGGCGATAGTCGTCCACGGCGACGACGGCGCGGGCCGGGTCAATGATCTGGTAGAAGACGACGGCGCTGACCTTGACGGTCACGTTGTCGCGGGTGATACACTCCTGCGACGGCAGGTCGAGGGTGAACACACGGAGGTCTATCTTGGTCATCTTGTCAATGAAGGGGTAGATGATGAACAGACCAGGGCCTTTCGCGCCGACGAGGCGACCCAGACGGAAGATGACGCCGCGCTCATACTCCTGCACGACGCGGATCGAGGTGACGGCGAACAGCACGAAAACGATCAACGCAACGCAAATGAGCGTGCCTAGCCCGCCGATGAGACTACCCATGGTGATTTCCTTCCTCTTGAGGTGTGGCTGAAACATTTCCATTCACTTCGAGATAACTCCAACCCGGCTGTTCCGCCGCTTGCTCATCGACGTCCCACTCCTCCGCAGCCGGAATTACGTACACTGTCAGCCCCTCGACCTGCATGACGCGCACGGCCTCGCCGCTGGCGATGGAGCCGTCGAGCGAGACGGCGCGCCACAGCGAGCCGTAGACCCAAACACTGCCTTCCGGTGTGAGATCGGTGCGGGCTTCGCCGACCTTGCCGATGAGCGCCTCCTTGCCGATGGCGACCGGCTGCGTCCGCGCGCGCCACGCCGCCTGGACGACGAAGACGAACACGAGCGCCGTGGCGACCGACGCGCCGATGATTGCTGCCCAGGGCGTGGGTGCGTTCGTGGTGCTGAATAGCAGCGCCGAGCCGGTAACCATCGCCAGTAAACCGCCCGCCGTCAGCGCGCCGTGGGTGGAGGCTTTGACGTCCAGGACGAACAGGCCGAAGGCGAGCGCCATGAGCGCGAGGCCGGCGACGTTGGCGTTGAGGAGGTTGAGGCCATAGAGGGCCAGGGCGATGCACACGCCGCCCAGGCCGGCGGCGAAGCCGATGCCAGGGTTGCCGATCTCGACGAGGACGGCGTTGATGCCGACGATGAGGAGCAGATAGGCGACGATGGGCGTCGCCAGAAGTTGACTAATCTCTTGCCCAAAATTCATTGCAGCACTTCCTCCTGTCAAGGCAGCGGCCGGGCCGCCACCAAAGGAGACACCACTACTATTATGACGCGAATCGGGCGGAATGCTTATCCCTCGCGCCCACAGCCGCCCGACAAGCGTCCGACAGCTTCCGGTCTGTCGGACACGCATGGCGCGATCACAAAAAGGCCCGCGCAAGTGGCGGGCCTGGACGGTAGGCGGGTGGGGATGACGGCGGGGTAGGCTACCACCAGGTCGAGAACTCGTCCAGCTCGTGCAGGCGGCGGAGCGCGGCGACCAGGGAGGCCGTGTCTTCCTCCGGCCACGTCGAGGGGCCGAGCGGGTCGAGCAGCGGGGCGGGGTCCCGCAACAGGACGCGGGCGATGGCGAGCGTCCCGTAGCTCAGCGCGTCCAGGTCGTAGCCGCCTTCCAGTACGACGACCAGGTGGCCCTTGCACACCTCGTCGGCGAGATGGAGCGTTTCCTGGGCGATCATATGATAACCGGCCATGGACACCTGGAGCATTGCCAGGGGGTCGCGCCAGTGAGCGTCGAACCCGGCCGACAGGAAGATGATGTCCGGCTCGAAGCGCACGATGGCCGGCCGGATCACATCCGTCCACGCCAGACGCAGGCCCATGTCCCCGACGCCGGGCGGGAAGGGGACGTTGATGGTCGCGCCACGGCCGGCGCCAGCGCCCGTCTCGCGCCAGTGTCCGGTGCCAGGGTAGAGCGGCCACTGGTGCGTCGAGACGTAGAGGACGTCCGGCTCGCCGTAAAAGATCGCCTGCGTGCCGTTCCCGTGATGGACGTCGAAGTCGAAAATCGCGGCGCGGCGCAGCCCGCGCGTGCGGGCGTGGGCGGCGGCGATCGCCACGTTGTTGAACAGACAGAACCCCTCGCCGCGGTCGGCGAAGGAGTGGTGGCCCGGCGGGCGGATGAGGGCGAGGGCGTTGTCAACCCGGCCATCAATCACGGCGTCCGTCGCCACGACGCAGCCACCGGCGGCCAGGCGCGCGACGTCATACGACACATCCGCCACAAAGGTATCGGCGTCGAGCAGGCCGCCGCCACGTTGGGCGAACTCGCGGATCTGGGCGACGTAGCTCGGCGTGTGGACGCGGAGCAAATCATCGTTGCTCACCGAAACGGCGTGCAGCGGAGTCATTTTGGCGAGGGCGCCGGTGCGGGCAAGGAGGTCGAGGATGGCGGTCAGCCGAGTCGGCCGCTCGGGATGATTGCCGCCCCGGCTGGCATGTTCCAGATAACGCGCGTCGTAAACATAGGCTGTCGTCATGGTAAGGCCCCTCTAGGGGTGAGTATACCACAAGACGCAAATCCTGTCACAGCAATTTGGGCTGCGCCGGCGGTGGGTCCGGGCGGTCGAGAGGGTTCAAGTCATGCTCGGCGAGGAAGTCCGGGGTGGGGCCACGCCAACGGTAACGCGCCAGCGGCACGCGGCCTTTGGCGTCGAACTCGATGCCCTCGTCCTCCAAAAGCTGGCGCTGCTGCGGCCCACGGGTGCTGATGCCGCCCTGGGCATTGATGACGCGCTGCCAGGGGACGGGCAGCCGGAACGGGTGGCGGCCGAGGTCGGCCATGGCGTAGCCGACGATGCGGGCGTCGCAGCCGCGGCCGACGATTTGGGCGATGTCGCCGTAGGTGGCGACCTGGCCGGCCGGAATCTGAGAGGCAACGAGGTAGATACGCTCGTACAGCGCATTTTCCATCCCAACGCTCCTTCCCGCCGCCGAAACCTTCTGGTCTTTCGCCAAGTGTTCGTCGCCATTCACTTGTCGCCCTGAGCGCAGCGAAGGGCCTCCGAAGTGTCGGGATGCTTCGCTTTGCTCAGCATGACGGCAGCTCCGCACAATTGCGTGGAGACCACCTGCTTGCGGCGGAGTGACAACTCCGCCGCCTCTGGGAGGCGCTGGAGATGGCTCTCCAGCGCCAGCACGCTATGCTCTTCCACGCAAAACTGCGGAGCTACCCAGCATGACAGTTGAAGGCTATTGTCAGGGTAGATCCAGGTCGTCGCTCAGGATGCCGTTGGCTCGCCGCCATACCGCCGCAGCACGAACGCGCGCCAGTCGTTCTCGAATGTCTGAGTGTCTGTGCCGAAGACCTGTGTCACGGTCTCATCCCACGGCAGGCCGCTGCCGAGAACGCGGAGCATCTCGCCGACCTTCGCGCGCCCGTAACGTTCGGCGACGAACTCGCCGAGGCTATAGCCCGTCATCTGCACGACGGCGAAGCCCCGTTGGCGGTTATTGAAGCTGTTGAAGTCCGGGCCGTTGTTCGTCAGCGATGGCCGGTAGCCATTGGCGAGCGCCGCGCGGAACTGCTCCTCGGACTGGGCCTGGAAGTCCAACGGCAGCTTCGTGGTCGTCGCCACGAGCCACTGGGCGACGCCCATCAGGGCGAACGGCGAGCGGAATAGGGCGCTGCCTCGCCCGTTGGCCTGCTGCTGGTTCGCCGCCATGATCAGGTAGGCCACCAACGGCGAGGCGACGGAGCGCACCAGGATGTCGTCATACTGGAGGTTGGCCGGCGATAGGAGCAGCTCCGGCGAAGCGACGGCGATGCGCCGGTCGTCGCTCATGCGGAACGTGGTGCCGTCGAGCGTCGGCAGGACGGTGACGGCGAACGGCGTCTGGGGCAGGTCGGTCAGGCCCAGGTCGGCCACCATCTGCGTATACAGGGCTTCCAGACGAGGCAGGGCCGCGACGACGGCGCGGTGGTCGCGGGTGTTGTAGCTGATGGTGAAGTGGTCCGACGACTGTTGGCGCGTCTCGCCCCAGAAGCGGCCGTCGGGGCTGGTCTGCCGCCAGACGCCGTCCGCCTGGCGCTCGTAGTAGCGGGTCTCGGCCAGAGTCGCGCCGGTCGCGGCGGAGGCGCCAGGCAGGGTGACGCGGGCGCGCACGATGGCGATGTTGTCGTGAACCTCCGGGTCCGCCAGCGCCGTCTGGGGGGCCGCGAAGTTGGCGCCGATGGTGTCGCGGATGCGGCTCAGCGAGTACTGCATGCGCGTCCGCCAGCTCGTCGAGGCGTTGGGCGAGATGAGCGAGGCCAGCGCGTTCATGTCCTGGTTGTACCATGCCCAGGTTTCCATGTCGGCGGTCGCCTGGATATCCTGCCGGATGCGCTCCAGGCCGATTTGAGAGTCGCGCCACATCTTCCAGCCGACGACCAGCGCCACGACGGTGAGCAGGACACCGAGGCCGGCCAGGACGCGGCGGGAGACGCGGCGCATGCCCTGCACCACGCGCGGCGGTGGCGGCGGCGTGGAGTCCATCATCTCTGTATTGTGTTCCCAGTCCGAGTCTCCGACGGCCCACTCGAAGTCAACCTTATTCTTCGGCTCCGCCATGCACAATCCTCATTCTAGGTTTCGTACAGATACTTGTCGAAAAACCGAATGACACGCGCGATCATCGCGTTGTGGGCGGCGCTGCCGGCCGGAAAGAAGTGCGGCGCGCCGGGGTACGTGAACAGTTCGACGTTCTTGCCCGCGGCCTGCAGGCGGCTATTTAGGTCCGCCGACCACGCCGGCGGAACCTGGTTGTCGGCGCTGCCGTGGTGAATCTGCACCGGAACCTGAATCGCGTCCAGGTAGTTGATAGGTGAGGCGCGGCGGAACGTGTCTAGAGTCCCGTCGGGCGTGTACCCCGTCTCGCGTGCGGCTCCGCCACCGCTCCAGCGGTTGATGGCCGCGAAGTTCTCGGCTTCGTCGCCGCTCATCGCGCCGTAGAGAACGGCGGCGCGGATGTCGCTGCCCACGACGAGCGACTTGAGGGCAACGCCGCCGCCCATGCTATGCCCGAAGATGCCGATACCGTCCGATTTCACGTCGGGCAGCTGCTTGAGAATGGCGGCCAGGTTGAGCACGTCTACCGCGTACCCGGCGCGGAACGGGTTGGGGCCGCTGTCGGAGCCGGTGTGGTTGCGGTAATTCGGGTGGACGGTCAGGTAGCCCGCGCGCGCCAGGGCATCGGCGAGCGGAGCGGTGTAGTTGACGACGGCATAGTTGTTGGGGCTGACATAACCGTGAGCAATGATGACGGCCGGATACGGCTGCGGCACGCCCTTTGGCACGTTCATGAAGCCGCCGATCATCAAGCCATCGCTTGGGTACTGGATGAGGTAGCGGGTGAAGGCAGGGGTGTCCTGGAGGACCCGCACGACCTGGATGGCTCCGCCGCCGTAGCTGCGGCTGCGCAGGCTGTCTATGAAGGTGATGTCGCCAGCAGCCCCCGATCCCTCGCCCGGGTCATCCACGGTGCGCTGCGCGATAGGACGGAGGCGCGCGCCCGCAGCGCCATGTCCATCGCCCCTTTGCGCGGCGATCGAACCGACACTGCCAATCAGTAGGCTGAGGATGAGGAACCAGCGAACACGCTCCATGCCTATCCTCCACAATCGTCTTCGCAGGAGTACAGTCCCCTGAAGTATAGTCCCCTGATGCGCGCCGGACAAGGGTTCTTACGGAGGCGATCTATTGGTCTGTGACACGTAAGGTGGGTGTCGTGTAGTGACGACTTCAGCCCTCTATCTTTGCACTTTGCTGTGAAGCGGGGGTGTGGGGGCCGCAGGCCCCCACGAACCCCCTCTCCCCGCGTCGTTCAGGGGCGCAGTCCCCACTGAAGAAAGGGAAAGGGGGAGGTTTGGAGGGCTGCGCCCTCCAAGCCTCCCCACCAGACACAAAGTGCAAACGTAGAATTCAGTCGTTCTGCGGCCTGGGAAACGACTGAAAGTCGTTACTACGGCCCCGCCATTTTACGTGTAACACGCCACTACTGCGGCGCGGCGTCCTTCGGGATGCGGAGCAGGGCCAGGCCGGCCGCCGCGAAGCACAGGGCGTCTACGACGAGCATGACCAGGTAGCCCGAACCCGGCTGGCGGCTGTTCAGGAGGTCAATGGCTGGGCCGACCAGCCCGGCGGAGATCGAGCCGGCGATGGCGGCGACGTTGGCGACGCCGAGGAACTGGCCCACGCGCCCCACCGGCGCGAGCCGCATGCCCAGCCCCCAGCCGACGACCTGGTACAGGGCGAGGGCGATGCCGAAGATGCCGCCGAACACCCACAGCTGCCAGGCGCTGCTGGCGAACAGGAAGAGAATGGCGGCGGTGATGCCCAGCGCACTGGCGGCTAACATCGGGATGCGCCAGCCGATGCGCTCCGCCAGCCGCGCCGCCGGCAGCGCCAGCAGGGCCACGCCGATGCCGATGGTCGCCACGAGGACGCCGACGACCCGCCCTGGTTCCGGCAGCCCCAGGTAGTCCTGGACGTAGAACAGGCCGTAGACCTTGATGGTGGCGAGGCTGAATGTGAACAGCATGCGGTTGACCAGCCACCAACGGAAGCCCTGCATGGGCGGTGTGCGCAGATCGGCCAGGGCGCGGCGAAATGTGTGGGGCGCGGCCGCCTCGGCCAGGAGCACGCGCTTGCGGGGCCGGACGCCCCGCAGGCCGGCATAAGTGACGGCAGCGGCCAGAACGGTGGCGCTGCCGACAAGGGCATAGGCGCTGCCGGGCCAGCGGCTCTCGATCAGCAGGCCAACGCACAGCGCGCCCACGACGCCGCCGATGACCTCGAACAGCGCCTTGAACCCGGCGGCGCGGCTGAAGAGGTAGCCGGGCAGGTAGTCGGTGACGAGGGCTTGCAGCGGCCCCTGGATCGTGTTGGAGCTGAGCTGGAGGAGCAGGATGGACAGCAGCAGGATGGCGAAGGTTGGCGCGACGGCCATCAGGGGCAGAATCACCACGAAGGCGGCGGCGCCGACGAATAGGAAAGGGAGGCGGCCGCCCTGGCGTCGGTCGCTGAGGGCGCCCATCGCCGGCTGCCAGAGGATGGCGACGAGGAGACCGGCCGTCCGTAGCGCGGCGAGCCACGTCGCCTTCTCATCCCCCGGTACAAGCGCCTGGACGCGCAGCGGCATGGCGATGGGGTCGAGGCCGTTGCCCGCGACGTTGAGGGCGAACCAGAAAGCGTTGAGGGCGATGAGCCGCCAGAGGAGGGGGCGCGTCGTGGGCATGGATGGGGCAACGCAGAGGCGCAGAGAGTCGGGGGATGGCGTTTGCCCATTCTCTGCGCCCTTGCGCCTCGGCGTCCTTTTCTCTTACCCGCCGTGGCTGGCGTGCGCTCGACGGGTGGGTAGCGGCCTCACGGGCTTGTAACGAGGGCGTACTGCTTGAGGCGCTGGTTGGCGAACGCGTCGGCGTCCGCTTCCTCGCCGCCCCAGTGCTCCCGCACGAGCGTGATAAAGTGGTAGGTCTCGTGCATCGCGACGGCGTTGCAGAAGGCTGCGCCCGTCTTGCCGTTGCCTGGCGGGTTCGGGCGGCTCGGGTCCGTCGGGACGTTGACCGGGTTGCAGTCAATGAGCATGCGGCCAAACGTTGTCTCGCTGCGGTTGCCGTAGCCGCCATCCATCAGCATGACCACCACGTCCTGGTTCGTGATGCCCTCGTCGCGCAGCAGCCGCATGAGTTCCTGGGCGTTGAACGTGTACGTCCCGCCTGTCTGGTCGGCGAGGCGCACACTGTTGCCGGCGTTATCGGTGACCGCCGGGCCGGTGGTCATGGGCGCGGGGCTGAAGCGGTTGCCGCGCCGCGAGAAGGGCGGCGCGTTGCCCGACCCCGGCGGAACAGTCCAGCCGGGGGGCGTCTGCCACTGTTGGCCCCACGCGCCGCGCGGCGTGGTCGGCGAACCCTGGGCGGTCGAGCCGTCCGTGTCCACGTAGGTTGCCATCACGTAGCCGACCGTCCCGGAGGGGGTCTTGACCTGGAGCCACGCGCCGAGGTTCTGGAGCAGGTTGAGACTGTCGCCCTGCTGCACCTGCTCGAGGACGTTGAAGTTGAGGCCCGGCCCGGCGCGAACGTTCAGAATGTCGGCGACAACGGTGGCCTGGCCCGCGTTGCTACCCGACCCCTGTGGCGTATCAGTGGGCGCGGGCGTCGGCGTTGCGGCTTCCGGGGCAGAGGGGACGCGCTGGCTTCGTGGCGCGGGCGAGCGCTGGCCGCCGGCTGTGAGCGGCGCAGCGGGCGCGGCCTGGGCTTCGACAGCGCCAATGTCGCGCAACAGGGTGATGCTCTCGCGCGCCTCGGCGCGCCCGAAATCAATGACGCTCTGGCAGCCGGTCACGAGGGGCAGGAGGATCATCGCGCAGAGCAGGGCAAGGTATGGTCGAGGAGACATAGGCGCATCCTATCTAGCCTAAACGCGGCGCCTGCAAACATCGTTGTGGATCTACAATGCTATTCTACCTGACGCGCACCGGCGAACCATGACGAAACAACACCGACTACCGGACTTATACTCTTCTTTCCTGCTTCTGTCAAGCGATTTGCCTGAGAGTTACATAAGAGTCGGGCTCTGCACTGTTCTTGGCGGGGTGGTTTGGAGGGGCTTGCCCCTCCAAGTCATCCCTGTTTCGCTGTTTGCTGAGCGGCGCTGCCTCGGCGGGCAGCTAGAGTCAGTTGATGAGGCGGCGGCGCATCAGGTAGAGGGCGGCAATGAACAAGGCCCCGCCGACCACCAGCATCCATACGATGTCCCCCATTATCCACCACCCCGGCTGCCCCAGCACCAGCGCGCGGATGGGGAGGACGGCGTGGGTGAGGGGCGAGAACCAGGCCAGCGTTTGCAGCGTCGGCGGCAGGTTCTCAATCGGGAAGTAAACGCCGGAGAAGAGGAACATCGGCGTCAGGCCCAGGGTGATAAGGTAGTTGAAGTTGTCAATGGACGGGACGACGGCGGTGAAGGTGATGGCGAGGGCGGCGAACAGCATGCCCTCGACGGCGGCGACGAGCACGGCGAGGATGGCCCAGGGTGACTGCACCAGCCCGAAGACGAGCATGACGATGAGGACGACGATGGCGGCGAACACGCCGCGCGAGGTGGCCCACATCACCTCACCCGCGATCACATCCTCGACCGTCGCCGGCGTGGCGATGATGGCGTCGAAGGTGCGCTGATACTCCATGCGGATGTAGGAGCCGAACATGCACTCGAAGGAGGCGGTGAACATCACGCCGCTGGCGACGAAGCCGGGCGCGATGAACTGGATGAACGACACGCCGTTGATGGCGGTGACATACGCGCCCAGGCCCAGGCCCAGGGCGACGATCTGCATGATTGGCTCCAGGAACGGCGGCCACAGTTCCGTCTTCCACATCCGAATGAACACGTCGTAGTTGCGCTGCCAGACGCGGGCAGCGCGATAGGAAACGTTCTGCAGGGGCATGTCATTCATGGGCGCTCGTCCTATTCCTCGTCCAGCCCGCGCCCCGTCAGGCGCAGGAACACGTCTTCCAGGGAGGCCTGGCGGCTCAGCGTCGTGACTGAGGGCGGTAGACCGAGGGAGGTGTGATCTACGGCCTTCGGGCTGTAGATGTATACCGTATCGCCGACCTTCTCCACCTGGGCGTCGTCCGGCAGCACCTCGCGGAACACCGTCGCGTCCTCGCCGTCGCGGCGGATCTCCAGGACGTAGGGGTGGGTGTGCTGTTGGATGAGGACGTGCGGCCGGTCTTCGGCCAGGATGCGGCCCTTGTCCATGATGACCAGCCGCGAGCAGAGTTGGGTCGCTTCCTCCATGTAGTGGGTGGTCAGGAGCATGGTCACGCCCTGGCCGGCCAGGTAACGCAGCCGCTGCCATACCACCTGGCGCGCCTGGGGGTCGAGGCCGGTCGTCGGCTCATCCAGGATGACGAGCTGTGGCTCGTTGATCAGGCTGCGCGCAATCACCAGCCGCCGTTTCATGCCGCCGGACAGCTCGCTGACGGGTGAGTCGCGGCGCTCCCAGAGTTGGAACAGCTCCAGGGCTTCCTGGGCGCGCGCCATTGCCTTCGGGCGCGGAATGTCGAAGTAGCGCGCGTAGACGAGCATGTTCTGCAAGACGCGCAGGTCCGGGTCGAGGTTGTCTTCCTGGGGTACGATGCCGAGCACGGCCCGCAGGCGGCGGCCATCGCGCCGAGGATCGAAGCCGAGGATGTTGACCTGGCCCGACGTGATGGGGGTGCGGCCGTAGAGCATCCGCATGGTCGTGCTCTTACCTGCGCCGTTCGGGCCGAGGAAGCCGAAGATCTCGCCCTTCTCGACCGTGAAGCTGATGCCGTTCACCGCCGGAAGATCATTGCCGTATATCTTGACCAGGTCATTGACGACCACAACAGGCTCAAGCGCCACAAATCACTCCTGTTTCGTAGCAACGACTTATGAACCTTTACCGAGTTGTCCCTGTAATTATGCTGGCGCTGGAGAGCCATCTCCAGCGCCTCCGATGGGCGGTGGAGTCGGCACTCCACCGCGAGCGGAATGCGGCAACAAATAGTTAAGGATCATCAGTTGTCACTATACTCGTCAGCCTCCGAACGCAACGCGGGCGATCTCTCCGCGTGGAGAGACGCCCGCGAAATGGTAGGCCCAACGGGGCGTTGGGTCAAGATGGATAGGTGGCTGTTGTTAGCGTGTGGGCGTTGGCTGAGGGGCTGCGCCGCCCGGCGCGCTGGCCGCGCCCGGTGTGCCGTTTGCGCCAGGTCGGCCGCCACCACCTCGGTTGCCGCCGCCCTGTCCACCGGCGCCCGGCGTGGCGTTCGCGCCCGGCGTGGCGTTCGCGCCCGCGCCCTGTCGGCCGCCGAAAGCGCCCTGCGGCACGATACTGATGGAGCGCGCCGTGATGTTGCCCTGGCTGTCCTGGTCGCCGGTGACCACAATGCTCTCGCCGGACTGAAGCTCGTTCAGCTGGACCGGCTGCTGCACCGTGCGCTGGATCTGAGTCTGGTCAGTCACGGTAACTTTCACGGCGGCATTCGCCGTGCTGAGATTGATCGTGTTTCCGGCGACATCCTTGATCGAGCCGAACGTCCCGCGCCCCTGGCCGCCCTGGCCGGCGAAGCCCCCCGCCTGACCGCCAGCCGCGCCGCCCTGGCCGCCGGCGAAGCCGCCGCCCTGAGCGCCGCCTGCGGCGCCCTGGCCGATGCCGCGCGACGCCAGGAAGTTGCTGCGAATGTCGTTGGCCTGCGCCTGACCAACCGTCTGACCGTAGAAGAACCCGCCGATCGCGCCGACAGCCAGCAGCGCGAGGGCGACAACCGCAAAGATAACCGTTCGCATGCCCAAAGCCTCCAAAAGTCACGAGTCTCTAAGGATGATAATGATCATAGAACAATGTATCGTACAGCAGCTTGCCCAGGTAGCACAGCAGCAGGAAGACGAGGACGGGCGCTTCGCCGTAGGCGACCCAGCGTGGCGTTTGCTGCGGCACGGGGATGTGGGCAATCGCCAGCACGATCAACACGGCCAGCAAAGCGCGCACCAGGGCCGTCAGCCACCGCCGCGTCACCGCTTGCTTCCGCATCGTCTGTCCTTCCGCCTTGAACACGTGCGCGCCCGGTGTCGTCCACGGGCCTGTACACGCAAAGGTGGGGGAGTGGTCTCCCCCACGCGCACATATTCAGTTGTGTGTCAGCGTTACGCGCCCGACGGGGCAGGCGTAGCGGGCTTGCTCTGGGGCGCGGTCTTGTTAGGCGCGCGGCCCGCGCGGTCCATCAGCCCCGACACCAGGGTGGCAATACGGCTCTTGTACTGAGACGCCTGATCGGCCGTAATCTTGCCCTGCTGCGCCGCCTGATCAATGGCGTTGGTCTCGGCCGTCACGATCGCCGACTGGACATCGGCCGGGTTCAGCCCCTTGGCCTGCGCCTGGGCGCGGATACTCTGGCCGCGAGCGATCCCCTGCATCACGTTCTGGGTCGTCGCGTTGAGCGCCTTCGCGGCGGCCTCGATGCCCACGCGCCCCGCGACGAGGCCGGCCGGATTGGCGGCGCCGAGGCGGCCCTGGCCGGGCGTCTTCGGCGTTGCGCCGTTCTTGGCCGTCCACGTGCGCGACATGATCGTCGGCAGCTCCTGGTCAATGCGGGCGTTGGCCTTCTGCGCCTTATCGGCGGTGAGGCGGCCGTTTGCCTGCGCCTGGGCCACCCGGTCCTTCAGCGCCCTGGCGATAGCGGCCGAGACGGCGTTGGGGTCAACGCCCTGGGCCGTGGCAATGTCGTTGAGGGACTTGCCCGCCTTGAGCTGCGCCGTCAGGTCGGCCGGCTGGAGCTTCAGGACGGGCGCGGCGGCGTCCACAATGATCTTGTGGGCGGCGAACGCCTTGCCGGCCCGGCCGCGACCGAAGAAGCCGAGGTTCTGGCCCGGCTGCCAGTTCTGAATGCGCGTGTCCATCTGGTCGGCCTGGGCCTGGGTGATAGCGCCACTGGCGAGGCGCTGCGCCACGGTGTCCTTGGCGGCTTCGCGCACGGCAATAGCCAGGGCGTCCTCGGACGTGTTGAGCCGCTGCGCCAGGGCGCTCCAGAATGTCTTGGCTGCGCCCTGCGTCGCGTTGGGCGCGCTGCCCTGGGCGTGGACGACGACGCCAACCCCCAGGGCGAGGGCCAGGGCGGCGACAAGGCTGACTGCAATCAACGCTTTCCGAAACATGGGTACGATCCTCCTCGAACAAATGTGTCGTATGGTGTCGCACAGTGTCGGGTTGGGTGGTGGGTGAGGGCGTTGTGCCAACATCTGTGTCTACGCATATTACACGAGGCGGAGTCGTGGAAGTTTCGGCGCTGGAACGTCCCTGGCCCGTGTTTACAGTCTTTTTACACGTCGCGTCATTCGAGCGTTGCCAGCCGCGCCGACGCTTCGCTCATGGTTCCATCCTCGCGAATGGCCGCCTGGTAGGCGTCGCGGGCTTCGTCCGTGCGGCCTAGCCCACGCAGCGCCTCGGCGAGCTGAAGCTGTAGGGAGCCATTGCCGTAGGAGCCGCTATAGCTGCGGTCGAGCGCCTTCTGAGCTGCGGCCAGCGCGTCATCGTAGCGTCCGAGCTTGTTGAGCAGCTTGATGCGGGTTGCGCTGCTGCTACCGCTGGACATGAACCCGTAGCTGCGTCGCGCGGTGTAGCCGTCGAGCGCATCGAGGGCCGCCTGATACTGTTCCGCGCCGGTGTACGCCTCGACGAGCCGTCCCCACGCCGTCCAGTCGTTGATGTCCTTGCGGATGGTCTCACGCAGTTCCGGAATCGCGCGCTCATACATGCCCTGGTCCGTCCAGTCGGGGCCGAGGATGGCGGCGACAAGCGGCGCTTGACTGGGGCGGTAGACGGGGATGTAGCGCGTCCACTGGTAATTCCAGCGCCGCTCGAAGCTGTCATAGGGAATAGCGACGTTTGGCCCCAGCAGCGAGTCGTCCACGTAGAACACCCCCTCGCTGTCATCGTAACCCTGGACGACGCGGAAGTGGCCGATGCGGCGCGATTCGCTGATCCACTGCAAGACGATGACGGGGATGTTGTTGGCGACGAGGCGCTTGATGATCTCCGGGCTGCCGTTGACGCGCGCCTTCGCCTCGAGGCCGTACTCGGCGACGTAGGGTGCGATCACCGTGTGGGTCATGCCGCGATTCTCGGAGTACGGTCGGAGGACGCGCCGCGCCTCCTCCTGGGACACGTTGACGCCGTACCAGCTCATCGCCGCCACGACGGACGACGGGCCGCAGTTGTTGAGGCTCTGAACACTGTGCTTGAGCTGACCCATGAAGTAGCTGGGCGGGGCCGAGCGCGGTCGGACTTCCTCAGCCCACGCAGCGCCGGCCGTCAGGCCCACGAGGGCGCACACCGCCAGCGTCGCGGCGGCGATCAGCCACAGGCGCGGGAAAGCCGCGCGGCGGAGGGAAACGGTAGTGTGAGACGGGAAACGCATGCAGATGTCCTCCAGGGTTCCTGGACTACTCCCCAGGATAAGCAAGGTTCGGGGCGTGGGGCGCAGCGGAGACTGTGACGTCGCCGATGATCGCCGCATCGAAGGGCTGTCTGGTGGCGGACTGGAACATCGCCAAACGCTGTTGGGTCGCATCGGAGTACATGCCGACGACAACCGCGCCCTGCCAGCCTGGCGGCAGGTCATCGGGCAGCTGGACCGGGTAGCGGTCCACGATGGTCGTCGCCGTCGGCCAGTTCAGCGTTGGGTACGCGCCCAGACCGGGATACGTGTCTACCTGGGCGACTGGCTGGGGCTGCGCCGGGTCGCTGACATCCCAGACCTGGACGAAGACGCTCAGGTCGTCGTCGAACGGTCTGAGCGCCTGCCACGCCACGTAGACGTTGACAATCGAGCCGGGCGTGGGGTCCGGCGGATCAATGCGGTAGCCGACGATGGCGGCCTGGTCTTCGAGACGAAACGGTTCAGATGGCACAGCGACCTTGACGTTGGCGAGCGTCGTGTCGTCAAACGTCTGGGGCCAGATATACAGCGGCACGGCGACAGCGGCCAGGACGCCCAGACCGGCGACGACCACCGCCACGCCGCGCGGCCGAACGATCACCGTCCAGCCCGCCGCCAGCAGGCCCGCGATGGCGGCGACGGCCGGGAAGAGGAGGCGGCCGCCTCCCATCAGCCCGGCGGCCCGCGCCGTCAGGCTGACCCACCCGCCGAGAATGACGGCGATCCACAGCGCCAGCAGCGCCAGCGGCCAGCGCCAGCCCGGCTTCCGCCAGGCCTGCCACACAGCCCCCAGACCACCCCCAACGACGAGCACGGCGGCCGCCCAATACGCCAGCGGAGGGGCGTACACCAGGCCGCCGACGCTGAAGTCCAGCCAGTAGCCCTTCCACAGGAAGCTCGCCGCCTCGCCCCACTCCTGCAACGCTCGCGGCGTGTGCCGCACACCCATATAAGCGTAGAGGGCGCCCGTGGCGAAGGGGTCGCCATACGCGCGGAGGTTATACAGGAACCAGGGAGTGGGCAGCAAGATGCCGACAAGCCCGGCCAGCGCCAGAGCGCCGATGCCGCGCGGCCATGCCTCGCGGCGACGAATGGCATGCGCGGCGATGAACGGCAGCAGAACGAGAAGGCCGAAGGCGCTGAGCTTGAACAGCGTTCCGACGCCAACGGCCACGCCGAAGAGGAGGCCGCGGCGGAGCGTGACGCCGCGTTGGAGCATGCGCATGCCGAGCCACAGTCCGAGGGTGGCGAAGGCCACGCCGGCAATGTCGTTGCTGAATGAGGTGCTGATGTACAAGAACTGGGGGTTGAACGCGACCAACGCCGCCGCCAGTAACGCGACGGCCGGGGGGGCGAACTCGAGCGCGATCGCGCACGTCAATGCGGCGGTGGCGAGGCCAAAGACGAGGGACACGAGACGCCCGGCGTAGTACATGGTGGGCGACGCGCCTGGCCCGGCCACGGCCGCGTTGCGGTTGCCCTCGACTGTCGTCAGGAAGTGGGGGTTGTCTTCGTAGATCGCTCCGTCGTTGTCCGCCGCATGACTGGGGGTTAGAATGGCGACCAGGAGGTAGTACAGGGGGGGCTGATGCGCTTCGGCCTCCCACGGCTCGCGGCCCTCCTGGCCGCCCCGACTGATGTCCATCACGGGGAGCTGGCCGGTCTGCTTGACGTACTCGACGTATGCCAGGTGAAACCCCTCGTCGGGCTTGACGAAAAAGGGCGGCTGGCTCGCGTACATCCAGCCTAGCGCGAGATAGAGACCCAGGATGGCCGCCATCCCCCACACCCACCTGAGGCCTTGCCGCTTCATCTTGCAGACAGTACGACTGACTCGCGAATCACGTCCTCATCCTGAAGCCTCTCTTCGACGAGGACGCGGTTGGCTTCAAGGACGAGGATGATCGCCTCCTCCAAATTCGTCCGCGCTTCTTCGAGGGTCTCCCCCTGAGTGTTGGCGCCAGGCAATTCCTCCACGAACCCTATGTAACCCTCGGGTACTTTCTGGAACACTTTCGTCAGCGTTAGGTTCATGTTGCCGCCTCCGTGGATACTGTCACGAGCGCAGATACTTGTTGAACCAGGCGACGCTCTTTTCGAAAGCGTCCTTCGCCGCCGCCGGGTTGTAGCTCGGTCCCGTGTCGTTGTTGAAGGCGTGGCCTGCGCCGTCGTAGACCTTCGTCTCGAACGTCTTGCCGGCGTCCTTGAGCTTCGCTTCGAGGGCCGGCACACCCGATGTGATGCGCTGGTCGGTCCCGCCGTACAGCCCCAGGTAAGCCGCGTTCATGTTCTTGAGGTCATCGAGGTTCTGCGGGTTGACGCCGTAGTACGTGACGGCGGCGGCGATGTCCGGGTTGCGGGTAGCGAGCAGCAGGGAGTTGCCGCCGCCCCAGCAGAAGCCCACGACGCCGATCTTGTTGCCCTTGACCGTTTCATTCGACTTGAGATAGTTAACCGACGCGGTCAGGTCCTTGACGACGTCATCCTGCTTGAGCTGGCCGATGGCCGCCGTGGCGTCCTGGGTCTGCGGGAACTTGCCCGTCCCGCCGGAGCGGCTGAGGAGGTCGGGCGCGAGGACGACGTAGCCGGCGCGGGCGTAGCGACGGGCGACATCCTTGATGTGGTCGGTGAGGCCGCGATTCTCGTGGATGACGACGATCGCTGGGAAGCTCGTGCCGTCTTTCGGGCGGGCCAGGTAGCCGCTCATCTCGAAGCCGTCGCCGGCGAACTTCACGTCCTGGGTGACGAGGTCAGCGGCGTCGGGGGCGACGGTGCCGTAGGCCGGGACAGGGGGCGCGGCCCCGGCGGCGCTCTTCGCGGGGGCGGGCGCTTGCGGCGCGGCGGGCGTCGTCTGCGCCGCCGGCGCGCACGCCTCGACCAGCACCGTCGCGGCGCTCAGGCCCAGAATGGCCGTCGCGCGCTTGAGGAACTGGCGGCGGTCAATGTGGCCGTGCTGATAGTCGTCAATCACGTAGTCAATCGGCGGCTCGTTCGTCTTATCCAGGCACATGGGCGCATCTCCTTGTTAGCAATAGCTCGTCATCAACAGCGCGAAGTGGGTTACGGATACATTCCGACATCACTGAGCGCCTGCCGTTCGGCGATACGCATATGCCTTTGCCATGCGCACGAGATGCTCCAGGAACAGGAATCGCTCGAGTTCAGCGTTCTCGGCAGGGTCAAGCTGTCCCTCCTTGCTTCGAGCCAACAGTTCGCTGGCGCGCGCCTGGAGCGCGGGCGATGGCTGGAGACTCAGCACTTGTTCGGGCGGCGGCTGGCTCGCCAGGACAGCGATGATGGTTTGCTCATCCTGGAACTGCGGCGTGGCGTCAGCCAGGACCTCGCGCAGGCCACGCTCGAGTACCTCCGGCAAGCGATCCTGCACCTGCTGAAGCTCGCGCCCTAGCTTGTCCGGCACCTGAACTGTGATCTCCATGAGCTTGGCGACACCTCCTTGAGGCGGCTATTATAGCACGACGCTGGGGAAATAAAGAAGGCGGGGACGGCGACTATGGAGTCGCCGTCCCCGCCCAGGTCTTACTTACTCGTAGCGCAGCGCCTCGATGGGGTTGAGGCCAGCGGCGCGGTTGGCCGGATACGCGCCGAAGAACAGCCCGACGCCGATGGAGAAGACCGTCGCCAGCAAGACCGAGTCGAGGCCGATGGATGGGTTGAGCGAGAGTGACCCCAGGCTCACGCCGGCCACCAGCCGCGACAGGCCCAGAGCGAGGACGACCCCGATGAAGCCGCCCATCACGCTGAGCAGGATCGCCTCGACCAGGAACTGGGTCAGGATGTCGTGCTTGCGCGCGCCGACAGCCTTGCGCAGACCAATCTCCTTGGTGCGCTCCGTCACGCTCACCAGCATGATGTTCATGATGCCGATGCCGCCGACGAGCAGCGAGATCGCCGCGATGGAGCCGAGGAAGATCGTAAAGACGCCGGTGGCCGTCTCGGCCGTCTGGAGAATGTCCTGCTGGCTCAGCACAGTGAAGTCGTCCTGGTAGGTGACGTGGTGCTTCTGGCGCAGGACGTCGCTCACTTGCTGGATGGCCGCGTCGTTCTGGGAAGCGTCGGCGACCTGGACGTTGATGACCGAGACGATGTTCGCGCCACGGAAGCGGCCGCCACCGGCTAGGCGGGTCTGCGCTGTCGTGATCGGGACGAACATCTGGTCGTCCTGGCTGCCGAAGCCCGTGCCGCCCTTCGAATTCAGGACGCCGATGATCTTGAACTGCGTACTGTTGTTGCCGCCGGAGTTGACGCGGATCGTCTGGCCGACAGGGTCCTCGCCCTGGAACAGGGTTTGCGCGACGGACGACCCGAGCACGGCGACGGTGGACTTGCCGGTAATCTGGTTGGCGTTGATGAACTCGCCGTTGGCCAGGCTCATGTTGCGCACGTCGAGATACTCCGGTGTCACGCCGACGATGCGCGTGTTGGTATTGTTGCTCTGAAAGATGACCTGGCCGAAGCTGTCATACTCTGGCGCGACAAGCGCGACCGCCGGCGCGGCGCCGGGGTCCGACAGCGCCTTGGCGTCTTCCGTCGTGAGTGTCTGCGCCGAGCCTTGCGCTTGCGCGACGCCGCCCTGCTGCGTCGAGCCAGGGCGGATGAACAGCAGGTTGGTGCCGTTCTGCTGAATCTGGTTCTGGATCTGCTGCTGCGCGCCGCGGCCGATGCCGAGCATGGTGATGACGGCGGCGACACCAATGATGATGCCGAGCATCGTCAGGACGGCGCGGAGTTTGTTGGAAAGCAAACTATCGAGAGCTACCTGAAACGACTCGAATATGCTCATATCGCTTATCCTACTGCAACTGGGACGGGCGTTGCTGCAACTGTTCCCTGACCGTTGGCCGTCGGGTCATAGTCGTAGGCGCGCCCGTCAAAGATACGAATGACACGCTCCGCCTGGGCCGCGACGCTCGGATCGTGCGTGACCAGCACCAGGGTGCGGCCCTCGGCGTTCAGGCGCTTGAAGATCGCCATGACTTCCTTGCCGGACCTGGAGTCCAGGTTGCCGGTTGGCTCGTCGGCGAGGAGCATGGCCGGGTCGGTGACCAGGGCGCGGGCGATAGCGACGCGCTGCATCTGGCCGCCGGACAGCTCGTTCGGCTTGTGGTCGAGGCGGTCGCCGAGGCCGACCGCCTTCAGCGCCTCGACGGCGCGGTCGTAGCGGTGGTCGGCGCCGGCGTAGATGAGGGGCAGGGCCACCTGCTTCCAGGCCGGCATGCGCGGCAAGAGGTTGAAGCTCTGGAAGACGAAGCCGATTTTATGGTTGCGGATTTCCGCCAACTCGTCGTCGTCGAGGTCGGCGACCTCGATGCCGTCGAGCTTGTACGAGCCGCCCGTGGGCTTGTCGAGGCAGCCCAGGATGTTCATCAGGGTTGACTTGCCCGAGCCGCTCGGTCCGATGATGGCGACGAACTCGCCGCGCCGGACGTAGCAGTCCACCCCACGCAGGGCCTGAACCTCGATGTCGCCCATGTGGTAGACTTTCGTGACGCCGTTGATGTCTATGA
The DNA here is from genome assembly GCA_046328535.1 of Anaerolineae bacterium. Taxonomy (GTDB): domain Bacteria; phylum Chloroflexota; class Anaerolineae; order Epilineales; family JAHCIE01; genus JBDHWG01. The sequence continues at coordinate 70,801 of JAXLWJ010000005.1, read as the reverse complement.
CATGATCAGCCATGATCACTCCTGTGCGCGCCACCGCTCCGGCTAATCGCGCCCCGGCCCCGGGCCACCGCCGATGATACCAGGCCCGCCGCCGCGGAACGGGTTCTGGCTTGACGTGGACTGCAACACAATCTGATCGCCTTCCTTCAATCCCTGGCCGGAAATCTCGGTGTTTGTGCCATCGGTCATGCCAGTTTCGACCGGCAGGCTAATCTGCTGGCCCTCGACCATGACGGTCACAAGGCGCTGCCGCCCCTGAGTGCGGATGGCGCGGTTCGGGACGAGCAGCACGTTGTCCTTGCTGTCCACGATGATGTTCATGTTGGCCGTCATGCCGGCGGCCACAGCGGGATCAGGGTTGCTGAGATTGATCGTTACCGGATAGTTGACCACACCCTGCTGGAGCACGCCGGCCGGGCTGATGCTCGCCACGGTCCCCTTCAGTGTCACGCCGGGGACGGCGTCCAACGTCATGTCTACCTGCTGACCGACCTTGAGGCGCGAGCGGTCCAGCTCGGAGACGTTGGTTGTCACCTGGAGGCTGCTGAGGTCGGCGAAGGTGATTGGGTTGGCGCTGCCGCCAATACTCTGGCCTGGAACGACGTTGACGGCCGTGACGACGCCATCGAAGGGCGCAGTCAGCGTCGCCTGGTCGAGCTTGTACCTGGCCTGGTCCAGGGCGACCTGAGCCTGATCCACCGCCGCCTGGGCGACCTTGACGGATAGCTCGTCCGGGCCGGCCGTGAGGGCGTCGAGCGAGGCCTGGGCCTGGGTGACGCCGGCCTGGGCGGACGCCACGTCGGCGGCCGTTGGACCCTGGCGCAGCTTCTGGAGCGCGGCCTGGGCCTGCGCCACCTGCTGCTCGGCCGAGGTCACGTCGTTGACGTTCGGGCCGGCGAGGAGCGCATCGAGGTTGTTCTGAGCGATTTGCACGTTGGCTTCGGCCTGACCGACCTGGGCGCGATTCGACTGGCAGTTCGGGTCGTCGTCCGGGTGCTTGGCGCGGCCGCAGATGGCGTCGCGGTTGGACTGCGCGCCCCACAGGGCGTTCTTCGACTGCTCGACCTTCTGCTGCGCGGAGGCGATGTCCTGCTCCGTCGCGCCGGCCTTCACTTTGGCGAGGTTGGCCTGGGCCGAGGTGATTCTCGCCTGGGCATCGGCGATATCGGCCGCGGTCGGTCCGGCATAGAGCTTGCTGACGGCGGCCTTAGCCTGATCAACCTTCGCCTGAGCCGACGTGAAGTCGGTGTCCTTCGCGCCCTGCTTCGCCTGGTCGAGCTTGATCTGGGCGCTGCGCAGCGCGGCTTGCTCCGACTGAACGCCGAGAACGAGGTCCTGTGCCTGCAGGCGCAGCAGCGGCTGGCCCTTCTTCACTTTGTCGCCCTGAGTGACCAGCACATCCTGCACAATCCCGCCGCTGGAGAGGTTCAGGTTGACCTGCTGCACCGGCGCGAGGTTGCCCGCCGCGTTGACCGTCGCGACAAGATTGCCGCGCGTAATCTGGGAGGTTTGCACACCGGCTGTGGCCGCAGCCCGCGCGCTCTGAATGCGCTGATAACCGAAGAAGATAGCGATGGCAACGACGGCTAGAATGACGATCGGCGTAACCCAGCCGCGCCAGCGGTTCTTCTTCGCCCGGCGCGGCTGGGTCTCGGCAGCCGGAGTCGTTGATGGAGTGGTGGATACGGTACTCATGGATCAGGCTTCTCCTTGCGGTCGGGTAAACCAATGCGAATCGCTCGCGCTTCAAGCTCTCCGTTGGGGCCGGGTTTGCCAATGGCGACGATGCGCGCGCCGGGGCGAATCTCAGCAATGCCCGTCAGCCCATCTGCCCCGACAGTGGGACTCGTGGATGAGGGGCGCTCCCCGCCTTTCAGGACCAACGTGTCCTGGGACACGACGACGACACGCTGGCCGTCGCGGTTCCGAATGGTGAGTTTGTAAGGCTCAACGCTTTCGACAAGGCCAATCGCGCCGTGGCCCTGGCGGGACTCGGAGTGGGGGAAGAACTGTCCCAACGGGGACGCGCTGACCGCGCTCGCGCCTGTCGCCGGTGAGGCGTTGGACGTTGCTGTCCCCACGCGAGCGCCGACCCACAGCGCGATGCCGACCAGGACGAGGAAGCCGAGGGCAATCGCACAGCCGAGGGAACGGACATTCTTCATGCGGTGCGGGTCCACTGCGGCAGCTCGGCGAAGAAGCGCTGCATGAGCCACAGCGCGATGCCCAGCACGACCAGCGTCAGGGCCAGTGGCACGATGGGGAACGCCTCGGCCAGCAGGGCCAGAATATCGCCGGGATAGCGGAGGATGAGACCCGGTTCGGTCTGAAGCACGCCGGCGAAATCGCTCAGGCCCGCATTATAGGCGGCGACCAGGGTCTCGCCGCCGAGGATGATGAGCATGAACCAGGCGACGGCGAGGGCGACGCCGTTGAGGGCCACGGTCGCCCAGCCGCGCACCACCCGTCGGCGCGCGTCTCTGTCGGCCTCGGCGATGATCGCGCGCGAGAGAGACGCGGGCGGCTCGACGCGCGGCAGCGTTCGCAGCAGATCACCGATTTCCGCCAGGCTGACGGCCATGAGCCGGCACTCGGCGCACACGGCCAGATGGGCGTCAGCGGCCAGACGTTCAGCGGGGTCGAGGCTGCCCTCAGTGTAGGCATCGAGTATTGCGGATGATAAGTGCTTCATGACGTCTCTCCAAGCTCTAGCCTCAGTCGGTCGTGGAGGGCCTTCTTGGCGCGGGCCAGGTGGGTACGTACGGTGTTCAGCGGCAGGTTCAGCGTGGCTGCGATCTCCTGGTACGACAGGTCCTCCGCATAGCGCAGGGTGATGACAGTTCGGTAGCCGTCCGATAGCCCTTGCAACGCTCGCTCCAGCGCCTGTCGCGTCTCGTCGGCTTCGAGGATGTCGGCGGGCAGCGGCGCGAGGTCGGGCAGCCCGTCCGCGATGTCGTCATCGTCGCCATCGTCGCGGTCCAGGGCGAGGCTCGCAAAGGCCACCGGCTGCTTGCGCTTCGCCAGGTCCCGGCACAGGTTGAGCGCGATCCTGAGCAGCCACGGCTTGAACGGCAGGTCCAGGCGCGACGAGGGTAGAGCTTCGACCACGCGGCGGAAGGTTTCCTGAGTGATGTCGGCGGCATCGTCGCTGCTGTTGGTCGAGCGGTAAGCCAGGTTGTACACGGCCGGCGTGTGGCGCTCGACGAGACTTCGGAAGGCCTTCTGGTCGCCGCGCAGGTATCGCTGCACCAGCGCTTCGTCTGGGTCGGCCACGCAGACTCCCCTTGCAGAACGCGCTCACCATCTTACACGAACAAGATGGTGGAAAGTTTCAGGCTTGAACAGGATGCCTTCAATTATTGTCCACTGACGGTGAACGCGCAACATCTTACCCAACGCCGCGAAGATAAGGGATTGGGCAACCTGGCCGGGTCGTGGTAAACTTCCCCTGCCACTATGTACCGTTGCAAGGGAGGGTCACTTGCGGAGTCTCAGCAGCATTTTCCTGTCGGTTGTCATGCCGGTCTATAACGAGCAAGAGACGATTCGCGAGATCGTTCAGCGCGTCATGGACGTGCCGGTCCGCAAAGAACTCATCATCGTGGACGACGGCTCCCGCGACAACACGCGCACTATCCTGCGAACCCTGGAAACGCGCTATCCCTACGGCGAGGTCCGCATCATCTTGCAGCCGCGCAACCAGGGCAAGGGGGCGGCGTTGCGGACGGGCATCCAGGCGGCGCGGGGCGACTACGTTGTCATTCAGGACGCCGACCTGGAGTACGACCCACGGGACTACCCCAGACTGCTCCAGCCGTGCATCGAGCATGACGCCGACGTGGTCTATGGCTCACGCTTCGTGGGCGGCGAGCAGCACCGCGTCCTCCTGTTCTGGCACTCCGTCGGCAATCGCTTCCTGACGGTGCTGAGCAACATGCTGACGGATCTCAGCCTGACGGACATGGAAACGGGCTACAAGCTCTTCCGCCGCGAGATCATCCAGGGCATCCGCCTGGAGCAGGATCGCTTCGGCTTCGAGCCAGAGGTGACGGCCAAGATTTCCCACCGCGGCCTGCGCATCTACGAGGTGGGCATCTCCTACGCCGGCCGAACGTACGACGAGGGCAAGAAGATCGGCTGGAAGGATGCCGTCGAGGCCATCTACTGCATCGTCAAGTACGGCGTCGCCCAGATGCGCTGGGCCGCCGAGGTGCGGAAGCGCGGGGCCGCGCCTGAGCGGGGCAACGAGGCGGTGGCCGAGCGGGTCACGCGGTGACGGCGGAACGGTTGCGGGTGCTCAGCGTCTTTGGCACACGTCCCGAAGCCATCAAGCTGGCCCCGGTTGTGCGCCAGTTGGAGGCCACCCCAACCATCGAATCGTGTGTCTGTGTGACGGCGCAACACCGCGAGATGCTCGACCAGGTCCTCGACCTGTTCGGCATCACACCGCACTACGATCTCGACGTCATGCGCCCGGCGCAATCGCTGGCCGAGGTCACGTCGCGTGTCCTCACCGGCCTTGACCCAGTCATGTCCGAGGCGCGTCCCGACTGGGTGGTGGTGCAGGGGGACACGACGACGGCGATGGCCGCGGCCCTGGCGTCGTTCTACCACGGCATCCGCGTAGCCCACGTCGAGGCGGGGCTGCGCACGGGGAACAAACGCCACCCATTCCCGGAGGAGATCAACCGCCGCATCGTCAGCGTCGTCGGCGACCTGCATCTCGCGCCGACGGACACGGCGCGCGGCAATCTGCTGCGCGAGGGCATCCCGCCTGAGACGATTGTTGTCACGGGCAATCCGGTCATTGATGCGCTGCTGGCGGTGGCCGACGTCCCGTATTCGTGGGCGGATGGCCCCCTGGCGGTCGTCCCGCCGGGCCGGCGCATCGTCCTGGTCACGGCGCATCGCCGCGAGAGCTTTGGGCAGCCAATCCGGGACATCTGCGCCGCGCTGCGCTGCCTGGCCGAGCGGCCCGACGTGCAGGTCGTCTACCCGGTGCACCTCAACCCCAACATTCAGGGGCCGGTCTACGAGCTGCTTGGGGATGTGGCCGGAGTGACACTGCTGCCGCCGCTGGACTACCTGCCCCTGGTGCATCTGATGAAAGCGGCAGCGCTCGTGCTGACGGACTCCGGCGGGCTACAGGAGGAAGCGCCGAGCCTCGGCAAGCCTGTGCTCGTCATGCGCGAGACGACGGAGCGGCCGGAGGCCGTGGCGGCCGGGACGGCGCGCCTGGTCGGGACGAACACCGAGCGGATTGTGGCCGGGGTCAGTCGGCTGTTGGACGACGCGGCGGCGTATGAGCAGATGGCGCGGGCCGTGAACCCCTACGGTGACGGCCGCGCCCGCTACCGCATCGTGGACGCGCTGTTGGCGGCAGGACGCCACTGATTGATTTACGTGTACCGAGGATGTGGACATGAAGATTCTGGAAGTGAAGACGCTGGCGCTGCCGGACGTCAAAGTCATTCGCTACGCGCGCTTTCGTGATCATCGCGGCTACTTCACCGAACACTATCGCCGGAGCGACTTCGCCGGCGGCGACATGACGGCCTTCATGCGCGGCATCGAGTTCGTCCAGACCAACGAGTCGTTCTCGCGGCGCGGAACGCTGCGCGGCCTGCACTTCCAGTGGAACCCGTACCAGGGTAAGCTCGTGCGAACGTTGCACGGCCACATGATTGACCTGGCGCTGGACATCCGCCACGGCTCGCCGACGTTCGGCAGGATCGTCGCCTATGACATGCCTATGGACCCCAACCGCGAGTATGGCGACTGGATCTGGCTGCCGCCGGGCTTCGCCCACGGAACCGTCTTCTTGCAGGACTCGACCATCGAGTACTTCTGCTCCGGTGAGTACAACGCAACGTGCGAAGCCGGTATCTCCCCGCTGGCCGCCGACATTGACTGGTCCCTGTGCGATGTCGGGCTGAAAGGGGCGTTCGACCGCATCGCCTGGGATGCGCCACTGCTGTCAGAAAAGGACCGCGCCGGCCTGTCTGTCTCCGATTGGGCGCGAGACGACCGGTCGGCGCTCTTCACGTATCCGTCAGGCGTGGCGATTTAGCGGCGCGTTGCAGTTTAGTCAGCGCGGCCGATGATGGTTGTGGGGTCCGTTGAACCCCACGACACGTTCGGCGCGACTTCCAGGCGCACCTGGTCGTCCCCGTAGTGGCAGCGCAAGACGAGGCCGACCTCGCTTTCGTAATAGGCGACCCGCGCCTCGTAGGTGTCGTCCGCCGTCCACGCGCCGCACGCCGCAATCGGCTCCTCACCGCGCCCCCGCAGGTCGCTCATTCCCTTCAGCCACGCGCCATAGCCAACCGGCATCGGGTGCGCGCCGCGCTTGTCGCGCAGAACCATCTCCCCGCCCCCATCGGCGCCGAACTTGGCCGCGACGCTCGTCAGCCCTGGATCGTTCGCCTCTAGCCGGTACGTCTTGCCCGACCACTGCGCCATCTTGGGCGACGTCGGCCGCCCCTCGGCCATTGGCAGCGACAGGGACGCCAGCTTGGCGCGCAAAGCGCCATACGCCTGCGCGTCAGCGGGCAGGGCCGACGGTCGCATGGCGGGCAGAAGATGCTGCCAGACCTTGTTCAGCACGGCCTGCATGTCGCGCAGGCCGCTGTTGATCGCCAGCACCGCGTCCTGCTGTGGCAGGATCACGCAGTACTGACCGAATGCGCCGTCGCCGCGGTAGCAATCGTGGCGGCAGCGCCAGAACTGGTAGCCGTAGCCCACGGTCCAGTCTGGCTCAGTCTGGGTGTTGCTGTTGTCGGACGTCGCCCTGGTCGCCTCGGCGATCCAGTCCTCCGACAGAATGCGCTGACCCCGCCACACACCCTTTTGCAGATACATCTGCCCGAAGCGGGCGATGCCGTCCGTTTTGATGTGCAGGCCGGAGCCGCCGATGTTGACGCCGCGCGGATCCGTCTCCCAGAACGGGTCTTCGATGCCTAGCGGCTCGAACAGGCGCGGGCGCAGATAGTCCACCAGCGGTAGGCCGGTCAGCTTCGTGATGATGGCCGAGAGCATGTACGTCGCGGCTGTGTTGTAGACGAACCACGTCCCCGGCTCGCGCTCGACCGGCAGCGACAAGAACGTCCTGGGCCAGTTGTCGTCAGCGCCGCCGAACACCCGTTGGGTCGTGTCTTCCAGGTGGCCGGTGTTCATGGAGAGCAGGTGACGCACGCGCATGGCCTTCAGGTTGTCGCTCGGGTTTGCCGGCGCGTCGTCGGGAAAGAACTTGAGGACGGGGTCGTCCACTGCGAGCAGCCCCTCGCCCACCGCCAGGCCGATGGCGCTCGAGGTGAAGCTCTTGCTCAGCGAGTACAGGATGTGCGGGGATTGGGGGCCATAGGGCGCCCACCACCCTTCGGCCACCACGTTCCCGTGGCGGAGGAGCATGAAGCCGTGGACCGCGTCCAGCGGGTGGGCGGGGTGCTGCTCCAGCGCCCGCACAAAGTCCAGGACCGCCGCAGAGGGGATGCCCTCGGCTTCCGGGGTGCTGCGCTGTAGCCCAGTTGTGCTTGCTATCATTGGAATGTCCTCTTGTGCGGCTGAGAGATTGGTCATTGTCTAAACTCCTGTGTTCCGCCTTCAGCGTATTCTCTCTATGTTTGCACTTTGTGTCTGGTGGGGAGGCTTGGAGGGCGCAGCCCTCCAAACTACCCCCTTTCCCCTTCTTCAATGGGGACTGCGCCCCTGAACGACGCGGGGGGGGATGGGGGCCTGCGGCCCCCACACCCCTACTGCACAGCAAAGTGCAAAGATAGAGGGTATTCTATCACCCCGAAGCGCAGGATGATATAATGATTCTCGAAGATGATTGCATGATTCTGCTCGAAGGCCATCGAGCGGCTGCGGCACGAGTACGACCAGCCGCTGCGGATTGAGGACCTGGCCCAAGAGCTAGGCATGAGCGTTTCGGGGTTCCACCACCACTTCAAGGCCATCACGGCGATGAGTCCGCTGCAATTCCAGAAGCAGCTGCAACTCCAGGAGGCGCGGCGCTTGATGCTCGGCGAGCACCTCGACGCAACCAGCGCGGCGTTTCGCGTCGGGTACAACGACGCCTCGCACTTTAACCGAGAGTACAAGAGGCTCTTCGGTGTGCCGCCGATGCGCGATGTGGAACGACTGCGGCAAGCCGCCCGGATAGCGGCCGACGTGTGAAGCGATGAAGGGCGCCCAGAAAAACGCAGAGGAGAGGCAGGGTTTCGGCCGGCTCTCCTCTGCGCCGTCGCATCTACCTCAAATGAGCCTGGGCTGTCATGCCGAGAACCCTATGCCCGTAGCGGCATGCGCCAGCGCGAGAACATTGCCAAGCCGTCGTTGCGAGCGACAGCGAAGCAATCCCCCGCCGTGGCAAAGGGCAAGGCTATGCGGCGAAAGTGCGTCCTGTCGCCCAGCGGGAGGCTGCTTCGTCGTCCTATCGTCCTCCTCGCAGCGACGCCGTCTGTGTTCTGAGCAGTGCAACGAAGCCTCTCCGCGCTGCGGAGGCTCTTCGCTCCGCTCAGAGCGACAGGCGATCAGTTTCTGTCCTTGCGTCTACTGACCTGTAGTATGCAGTTCTCGGTGCGACACAGACTTAGCTTCGCAGCACCACCGGGCCGACTTGCGCCTCGTTCACCAGGGCGTTGAAGGCGGGCAGGTCGTTGCTCACCAGCTCGTCGAATCGCTCGACCTGGGCATCAATGCGGCTGCATAGGTCCTCGAACACGCCGTAGGCCTGGTCGGTCGGGCGGTAGTCGCCGAGGCTGACCAGGGGGATCATGCCACCGAGCTTCTCCAGCAGGCGGATGCCGTTGTTGTTCTGGTCCGGCCAGCCGGGGCGGAGGTCCGGCACCTGCAACATCTTCTCGATGTCCAGCGCCTTGTCGCGCAGCGTTGTTGCCGACTCGGCGATATGCTGGCCTTCGGGCATGTCGGCGGCGCGCTTCGCCCAGCCGTCGAGCTGCTGCCGCAGGTCGCGCATGCAGTTGATGGTCGCGATAGTCTCGCCGAGCTTGCGCCAGATGCTCAGGTACAGGTCGAACTGCGCCTGCAAGTCCTCCTGCGTCGAGGCCAGGTCGGGGCGCGGCGCGAGCGTGAACGACTGCGTCTGGCTCGTCTCGCCCACGGTCAGCGTCACCGCGTACTTGCCGGGGACGACGACCGGGCCGGGGTAGACGGTCTCGCTGATGGGGTCCGTCCCCTGCACCTTCGGCGTGTTGGGGTAGCGGAGGTCCCACACGAAGCGGTTCCAACCCGTGTTGGCCGGCGCGCGCAGCTCCTTCGGCTTGCCGCTGGCGCGCTCGTCGGACAGCAGGCTGCTGACCTCGCGGATGACGACGCCGTGGGGGTCCGAGAACGTCAGGGTGATGGGCTGTTCCGGCGCGCTCGCCAGGTAGTAGGTCACGATGGCGCCGGTCGGCGGGTTCTGGCCGGCCTCAAGGAAGCGGCGCACGACGGCGCCTTCCGGCGTGCGGGTCTCGTAGAACGGCGAGACGACGCCCATGCCGCCGGAATAGTTCCGGCCGGGCGACCCGCCGATCCAGCCCTGGAACGTACCGGGGAGGGCGCGCAGAATGTCGCGCGGGCGGAACAGGTGCGCTGGCCCTTGCGTGACGCCGTCGTGCATCTGATGCAGCGGCGTGAGGTCGTCGAGGATCCAGAACGAGCGGCCATGCGTCGCCGCGATCAGGTCGTTGTTCTTGACCAGCAGGTCATGCACCGGCGTTACCGGCAGGTTCAGCTGGAAGGGCTGCCAGTTCGCCCCATCGTCGAATGACACATACAGCCCCGTCTCCGTCCCCAGGTACAGCAACCCCCGCCGCGCCGGGTCCTCGCGGATCACGCGCGGGAAGTCGTCGTCCGGCAAACCACCCGTGATACTCTGCCACGTCTGACCGTAGTCGTTGGTCTTGTAGACGTAGGGACGGTAGTCGTCGAGCTTGTAGCGGTAGGCGGCGATGTAGGCCGTCGCCGGGTCGTGGGGCGAGAGTTCGAGGCCGCTGATGGTGGCCCACTCGGGCAGGTCGGGCGGGGTGATGTTGGACCACCAGTCGCCGCCGTCGCGGGTGATATGGACGAGGCCGTCGTCGGTGCCGGCCCAGAGGACGCCCGGCTCGTGGGGCGACTCGGCCAGGGCGAAGACGACGGCGTAGGTCTCCGCGCCGACGGCGTCGCGGTTGACGGGGCCGCCAGTGGGCTGGAGGGTATTGGGGTCGGCGCGGGAGAGGTCGAGGCTGATGGGCTGCCAGGACTGGCCCTCGTTGGTGGACTTGAAGACGATGTTGCCGCCGATGTAGAGGGTGTTGGGGTCGTGGGGCGAGATGATGATCGGGTACGTCCAGTGGAAGCGGTACTTGTGATCAATCGCGCCGTACCCGGTCATGACTTCGGGCCACGTGGTGATGAGGCGGAGCTGCTTGGTGCGGTGGTCGTAACGCTGGAGGGCGTTGCCGCCGCCGGGCGAGCTGCCGATGGCGCCGACGTAGACGATGTTGGGGTCGTCGGGGCGGACGGCGATGTAGCCGCTCTCGCCGGTGCCGGCGACGTAGCCGTCGCTCCACATGATCGCGCCGTTGGCCGAGCGACTCGGCACGGCGATGCTCGTGTTGTCCTGCTGCGTGCCATAGACGTAGTACGGGTCGCGGTTGTCGGCGGCGACGTGGTAGAACTGGGCCGTCGGCTGGTTGTAGATGGTGGACCACGAAGCGGCCCCGTTAAAGGAGACGTTCGCGCCGCCGTCGTTGCCCTGGATCATGCGCGACGTGTTCTTGGGGTCAATCCACAAGTCGTGGTTGTCGCCGTGGGGCGTGTCAATGTCGGTGAAGGTCTTGCCGCCGTCGGTGGACTTCCAGAACTGGAGATTGTTGACGTACACTGTGTCGCCGTCCTGGGGATCGGCTGTCAGGTGCATGTAGTACCAGGCGCGCGAGATCAGGCGGAAATCGTTGTTGACCTGCTGCCAGGTGTCGCCGTAGTCGTCGGAGCGGTAGAGGCCGCCGGCCTCTTTGTGCTGGACGATTGCCCAGACGCGGCCGGGCTGCGCGGGGGAGGCGGCAACGCCGATTTTGCCCTTGATGCCCTTCGGCAGGCCCTTGTTGTCGGAGATGTCGGTCCACGTCTCGCCGCCGTCGGTCGAGCGCCACAGCCCGCTATCCGGGCCGCCGGACGAGATCATCCACGGGCTGCGGTACGCTTCCCAGATCGCGGCGTAGAGGATGCGTGGGTTCGTCTCGTCAATGCTGAGGTCCACCGCGCCGGCCTTGTCGCTCTTGTGCAGCGTCAGCCGCCACGTCTCGCCGCCGTCGGTGGATTTGTAGACGCCGCGCTCGGCGTTACTGCCAAAGGCATGGCCCAGGGCGGCGACATAGACGATATCGGGGTTGTGGGGGTGGACGCGGATCTTGCCGATGTGGCGGGTGTCGGCAAGGCCCATGTGCCGCCAGGACTTACCCGCGTCGGTGGACTTGTAGACGCCGTCGCCGTGGGACACGTCAATGCGGATGGTGGTCTCGCCCATGCCGGCGTAGATGACGTTGGGGTCAGAGTCGGCGACCGTCAGCGCGCCGACGGACGATGTCTTCAGGAACCCGTCGGAGATACACTCCCACGAGATGCCGCCATCCACGGTCTTCCAGATGCCGCCGGCGACAGCGCCGAAGTAGAAAGTGTTTGGTTCGGTGGGGTCGCCGGCGACGGCGACGACGCGGCCGCCGCGGAATGGGCCGATACAGCGCCATTCGAGCAAGCCCTTGAAATCTTGTGTTTCAGCCATGAAACAAGCTCCTCATAATATCAAATAAGGTTCAGCCGCGTCAGCAGGTCCATCAGATCGGCTTCGCTGCCGGGGTCGAGGGTGGGGGCGGGCTGGCGGGCATGGTCAAACGCGATGGCCCCCCGCAAGGCGTAGATGCGCTTGCGAATGGTGAGACTGAGGCCGGGCTGGTTCTCGAAGCGAATCAGCGGGCAATAGCGATAGAACGTCTCCGTCGCGCCGTCGCGGTCGCCCGCGCTCCAGCGGCGGTAGATCTCGACGAGGATTTCCGGCACGCCGAACCCGGTCATGATGCCGATCGCGCCGCGCCGCAGTTCCTCCAGGTACCACATGCCGCCCGAGCCGCCGAAGACCTCGACGCGTGGGTTAGCGTTGCGCACCAGGGTGAGCTTCGGCGGTGTCGGCTCATCCTCGAGCTTGAGGAAGCGGCAGTGGGGCGCTTCGTCGGCGAGGGCGGCCATGAACTCGACGCTCATGAAGACGCCGCTGCTCGGCGGGTGATCCTGGACGACGACGGGGATGTCCACCGCCTCGGCGACGGCGAGGTAGTGCCGCCGCAGCGCCGCATCGGACGAGCGCGCCAGACGCGGTGGGGCGACCATGAGCGCCGCCGCGCCCATCGCCTGCGCCTGGCGGCTATACGCGACACAGGGGTCGGTCGCGGCGTGGGTGGCGCCGACGCAGATGGGAATGCGCCCATCGGCGGCCTCGATCACCGTGGCGATGATGCGCTCGCGTTCGGCGTCCGTAACCTTGCTGGCTTCGCCCATGACGCCGAGGATGGTCATGCCGTTCACGCCGGCGTCAATAGTAATCTCGGTGAGTCGCGCGAGGCTCGCCACGTCCAGGCTGCCGTCGGGCTGGAATGGTGTCGGCGTGATGTTGTAGACACCCTTGAGGTAGGTGAAATCGGACATGGACGCTCCCGGTGTGGGGGTCAGGGGAATGGCGGGGCGTCGCCGTTGGCGCTGTGGCGGCCGCTCGCCTCTTGACGGAGCATCTGCCAGGCGACGTGGGCGCGCTCCTCGGCGCCGAGAAGGTGCTCGGTGAGGCTCGCCCCGGCGCACGCCGCGTCGCCAGCCGCGATAGCATCGAGGATGGTCTGGTGGATGTCCTGCGGCTGATCCGGCGAGTCGAACTGAATGCGGCTGGTGAGGCCGATAAGCAGCCATGTCTGGAGGCGCATGCTGTTCCAGGCTTCATACAGACGCTCGTGGTCGGCCACGCGGCAGATCTTGTCGTGGAAGCCCAGGTCGAGGGCGATGATCCCGCTGACATCCGATTTGCCACGCATGGCGACGCCAAGGTCGTCCACGAGCGCCTGCAGCTCTGCGATGGCCGCCGCGTCGAAGCGCGGAATGGCCAGGCGCAGCGCCTCGCCTTCGAGAAGCCGCCGCAGACTGAAAATCTCGTCAATATCCTTGTCGGTGAAGTCTATGACAAAGTAGCCCCGGCGCGGTAGGCTCTTGATGATGCCTTCGCGCTCCAGGGCGACGAGGGCCTCGCGCACGGGGGCGCGGCTTACGCCGAACTGCTCGGCGATGGCCGCCTCGACGATGCGGCTGCCCGGCCCGAACATGCCGTGCAGGATGGCGTCGCAAATCTGATCCTTGATGCGGTCGCGCAGGGCGACGATATTGAGCGTCTCGAAGTGGGGTGAGTCGTGGTCTGACATGGCTTACCGCGCTGGCATGGGTATGGCGATTGTCGACAATGACAGCGCAGAAGTCTAGCGCTCGTAGTCGCGTTTGTCAAACATGACCGCAGTCTAGCCCCGCTGCCAGCGAATGTCCATGTCTTCGCGGCCGCCGAGCGCCTGCCGCAGCAGCTGGATCAGCGCCGGGTCGCCACCTTCGCCCTCGAACATGTCTAGCGTGTCCTGGTTGATGTAGTAGTCCTGGTCCACGTCGGACTCCTCTTCCATGTGGTCCACCAGGAACTGGAGCTGTTCGTCGGTAATCTGCCCCAGGGAGGCGTTCGACGCGGCGTCAAAAAGCTGTATCATAAGTGTTCTCCTTCAGCAACTCGTTTCTCTATGTTTGCACTTTGTGTGTGGTGGGGAGGCTTGGAGGGCGCAGCAAGGTCCCCTTTCCCCTTCTTCAGTGGGGACTGCGCCCCTGAACGACGCGGGGGAGAGGGGGTTCGTGGGGCCGCAGGCCCCCACACCCCCGCTTCACAGCAAAGTGCAAAGATAGAGTCGTTTGTGATGCGGCACAGCCGTATCGCTCAGATTGTACAACGCTTTGGCGGGCCGCGCAACGCCGCCCGTTGACGCGCTCGCCGCATCGGTCTACAATTGCGGCCATCGTACGGCCCGCGCTGTCACCTCCAACAAGCCCCATCAGGTAAGAGGCCGCATGGATCCCCTTCCATCCTGGAACGAGACGCCTACCAAGCACGCCATTCTTCAGTTCATTGCCGATGTCACCGACCCGGCGGGCGCCGCCTATGTGCCGCCACCTGCCCGCATCGCCACCTTCGACAACGACGGCACGCTGTGGTGCGAAAAACCGTATCTGATCGAGATCGCCTTCGCGCTCCAGCGGCTCATCGCTCGCGCCCAGGCAGACCCGGCGTTACGCGAGCGGCAGCCGTACAAGGCGCTTCTCGCCGGCGACCTGTCGGGCTTCGCGCACCACCTGCCGCACCACATCTCGGACGCGCTGCGCCTGGGGGCGGCGATGCCCGAGATGCTGAAGCTGGTGTACCAGACCCACGTCGGGATGTCGCAGGCGGTGTTCGAGCGGGAGGCGGCGGCCTTCTTCGCCGAGGCGCGCCACCCGCGCTTTGGCGTGCCGTATAAGGAGGTGGTCTACCAGCCGATGCTGGAGCTGGTGCGGCTCCTTCAGGCGCAAGGCTTCAAGGTGTACGTCTCGTCGGCCGGCGGAATGGGCTTCATGCGCGTTGTGTCGGAGGAGCTGTACAACATCCCGCGCGAGAACGTCATCGGCAGCGACGTGCGCCTGAAATACCACATGGGACCGCATGGGCCGGAGCTAATGCGGGTGGCCTGGGTGGATGAGCCGATTGACGACGGCGCAGGCAAACCCGTCAACATCGAGCTGCACATCGGCCGCTGGCCGATCCTGGCGTTCGGCAACGCCAACGGCGACATTGAGATGCTGCAACTGGCCCAGGGATCCGGCCCCCGCCACCTGTGCCTGCTGCTGCGCCACGACGACCCGCAACGCGAGTATGCCTACGACACGCACGCCGAGAAGGCGCACGCGATGGCGCAGGCGGCGGGCTGGCGTGTGGTGAGCATGAAGGATGATTTCCGGACGGTGTTCGCGTTTCAGCAGACGAACAACGCCAATCTAATTGCTCCCGTTAGCGGTGGCGTGACAACTCCACCGCCATGACGGTAGAGACGCGCCATGGCGCGTCTCTACTCCCTCGATATGTTACGCTCCCGTCGCGGCGCCCGCGAAGATGGGTGTCCCCACGCCGCCGGCGAGCGCCTGCTCCAGGTCCGCCATGATGTCGGCCGGGTGTTCGGCGCCGATGCTCAGGCGGATGAGGTTGTGGGAGACCTCGGCGATGGCGCGGCCCTCGTCGCCGAGCTTCTGGTGCGTCGAGATGGCCGGAATTGCCGCGACCGTCTTCACGCGCCCCAGGTCCGTCGCCCGCCAGATCATCTGGAGCCTGTCGAACACTGCCCTGGCGGCCGCCGCCCCCCCATTCACCGAGAAACTGAGCAGATGCCCAAAGCGGTTGACCGGCGCGCCGTAGTCGTCCTCGCCATCGGCCAGCCACAGCAGGCGCTTCGCCACGTCATGGCCGGCGAAGTCGGGCAGGCCGGGGTAGTTGACCCCTTCGACGCCGGGCTGCGCGGCCAGGAACTCGGCGACGCGCTGGGCGTTGCGGCTTATGATGTCCGCGCGCGTGCGCACCATGCGCAGGTCGTTCATGATCATAAGTGCGCTGAAAGGGCTGAGTGACGGGCCGTAGTCGCGCATCTGCTCGAGCTTGACATACAGGGCGTAGTCGCGGCGCATCTCGTCCGGGCCGACGCGGCTGGGGATGTCGCGGCGCGCGATGACGGCGCCGGCGATGGCGAAGCCGCTGGTCGTCATCAGCTTGGTCACCGAGTGGACGACGATGTCGGCGCCGAGGGTCAGCGGGCGCAGCAGGGCAGGGGTGGCAATGGTCGAGTCGACGATGAGGGGCAGGCCGTGGGCGTGGGCGATGGCGGCGACGAGGGGGATGTCGAACACGCCCAGGCCGGGGTTGCTCGGCATCTCGCCGTAGACGAAGCGCGTGTTCTCGTCAATCTGGCTCGCCCACTCGTTCAGGTCGAGCGGGTTGCGCACCCAGCGCACGTCAATGCCGCGCTCGGCGGCGTAGCGCCGGCTGAAGAGGGTGAACGTCCCGCCGTAGCACTTGGCGCTGGCGACGATATTGATGGGCCGGCCGCTCCCGTCGCTCGCCAGGAAGGGATCGGTGGCGAGCAGGACCGCGGCCATGCCGGAGCCGGTCGTGCAAGCGCTCGTCTCGCCGTCGAAGCCGTAGCCTTCGAGCATGGCGAGGGTCTCTTCGAGGTAGTGCAGGGTGGGGTTGGCGACGCGGCTGTACGTCCAGCCGGGCATGACGGCGGCCAACACCGCCTCCATGTGGTCGCTGGTCTCGAAGTGCTGCGCCGTGCTCAGGTAGGCCGGCTCCAGGATGCTGCCCCCGTTGTCGAGCGCCGCGTCCTGCCCGTAGAGGCCGTGTACGGCGATGGTGTCGAACCGCTTGCGGCGCATCCGCGCCCGCTGCGCCGCCTCCGCGGCCAGGATGTCCTGGCCGCGGTCAATGTACGCTTGCACGCCCGCGCTATAGTTTGTGTCCATGGCCCTTTCCTCATTGGAGCGAAGATTGGGCCTAGTATACTACAGACGCTCGAAACGCGCCTGGAAGAAGCGCAGGTACTTCGGCTCGTAGACCATCTTCAGGCCGCGCGTCTGCTCGCGGTTGTCGTAGACGGCCTTGACCGACTCGGCGACGACGTCCATGTGCGCCTGGGTGTAGACGCGGCGCGGGATGGTCAGGCGCGTCAGCTCCAGGGCCGGGTAGTAGTGGTCGCCGGTCTTCGGGTCGCGCCCGGCGCTGGCGATGCCGCGCTCCATCGAGCGGATGCCGGAGTCGAGGTATAGCTCGGCGGCGAGGATCTGGGCCGGGAACTGGTTCTGGGGGATGTGGGGGTAGAAGCCCTTGGCGTCCAGGAAGACGGCGTGGCCGCCGACGGGCTGCACGATGGGGATGTCCCAGTCGGTGAGCAGCTCGCCCAGGTAGCGCACCTGGCCGATGCGGCTGCGGGCGTGGTCGTCCTGCATCGATTCCGCGATGCCAATCGCCATCGCTTCCATGTCGCGCCCGGCAAGGCCGCCGTAGGTGTGCAGGCCCTCGTAGACGACGACGAGGTTGCGCAGTTCCTCGAACAGGGCGTCGTCGTTCACCGCCAGCCAGCCGCCGATATTGACCAGGCTGTCCTTCTTGGCGCTGCTCCACGCCCCGTCGGTGTAGCTGCAAAACTCGCTGACGATCTGGGCAATGGACTTGTCGCCGTAGCCCGGCTCGCGCTCCTGGATGAAGAAGGCGTTCTCGACGATGCGCGTCGCGTCCAGGTAGACCTTGACGCCGTAGCGGTCGCACAGGGCGCGCAGCTCGCGGGCGTTCTGCATGCTCACCGGCTGCCCGCCGGCCATGTTGACCGTGCCGGCCAGGCTGACGTAGGCGATGTTGTCCGCGCCGACCCTGTCAATCAGCGCCTGGAGCTTGTCCAGGTCCACGTTGCCCTTGAAGGGGTAGAGGTTCTGGGGGTCGTGGGCCTCGGCGATGATGACATCCACGAACGTCCCGCCGGCCAATTCCTGGTGCAGGCGCGTCGTCGTGAAGTACATGTTGCCGGGGACGACCTGGCCCTTGCGAATGACGGCCTGGCTGATGAGGTGTTCCGCGCCGCGCCCCTGGTGTGTCGGCACGATGTGGCGGTAGCCGTAGTAGGTCTGGATCGCGTCTTCGAGGTGGTAGTAGTTGCGGCTGCCGGCGTAGGCTTCGTCGCCGAGCATCATCCCGGCCCACTGGCGGTCGCTCATGGCGTTCGTGCCGCTGTCGGTGAGCAGGTCAATATACACGTCGTCGGAGCGTAGCAGGAATGTGTTGTAGCCGGCCTCGTCGAGGGCGCGGGCGCGGTCGTCGCGGGTGATGACCCGCAGCGGCTCGACCACCTTGATCTTCCACGGCTCGGCCCACGAGCGGCGGCCGAACTGCTGGCCCATGGTCTGGGGCTGGGCGTGGGGCGCGGTGGTCACGGGAACATCGGGCTGCATGAGAGTCCTCCTGTGCGCCCCGCCCCAAAGTCGCTGTCACACGATGGGCAGGGCGGTGGTCGCTTTCACTTCGGTGAAGACGACACTCGTATGGATGCGGGCGACGCCGGGCAGGGGCGTCAGTTGGTCAACGACGAAGCGTTCCAGGTCCTTGCGGTTGCGGACGGCGACCTTCAGGAGGTAGTCGTACTCGCCGGTGACGAAGTGGCACTCCAGGACCTCCGGCATCTGCCGGATGGCGGCGCGAAAGCCTTCGACCTGGGCCAGCTGGTGCAGCGACAGGCTGACGTGGATGAAGCACAGCAGGTCGAAGCCGACGCGCTCGCGCTCCAGGATGGCCGTGTACTCGCGGATGACGCCGTCATGTTCGAGACGGCGCAGGCGGGCGTGGGTGGCCGGCGGCGAGAGGGCGATGCGGCGGGCGAGCTCGACGTTGCTGATGCGCCCGTCAGTCTGGAGGATGCGCAGGATGGCCTTGTCAATGTCGTCCAACTCAGGTGTCACTGAATAAGATATCATGGAAGCCCCCGTATGTCAATGGATATTCGGTATTATACTCAATTATACGAATAGATAAAGGCGAATATACTGCCAGACCTTCATTGATTCTTCGCGCCGTCAGTCCGTCAGGGCCTGGCCGAAGGAATGAAAAGAGCGGAACACTCCACTTGGAAGCATTCCGCTCGCCCTGGCTGCTGTTCTTCGAAGTTGCGCCGCTATCGGAGCGGTCACATAGGCTCAGCCATGCGGGTCACCGCCTACGTCAATCTTCTTGCCGCCACCTTCCTCTTGTTGCTGTAAGTCCTCTTTCGCGGGCTTCGGTGGCGGGGGCGGCGCCGGGGGCGGCGTCTTCTTCTCCTTGTCCTGGGGGGCCGGCTGACTTTGCGGTTGCTTCTCGTCCGACATCCTTGCCTCCTTCTTGGCATTCCATACGCGCGTTGGGCGACCTGCCCGTGCGTCCAGCTCAGACCTCTTCACCGTTGCGTATCTGTTCGAGCAGCCGGCGCGTCTCCGGGGCTGGCGCGATGCCCATGTCTCGCGCCAGCGCCCCTGCCAGCTCCTGATACACGCGCACCGCCTGGCTGCGCTCGCCGCCCCGGCTGAGGCAGCGCATCAGCTCCCGATGGGCCTCCTCGACATAGGGCTGGCGAGCGATGAGGGCGCGGTAGACATCGGCCCCTTCGGTGTAGCGGCGGCCATCCGTCAGATAATGGCCGAGCGCCAGCGCGGCGTCGCGGTAGAGGAGCCGCAGCTCGCTTCGCAGCGGCGCGATCCACTCAGCGTCCAGCTCGCCCAGGAAGTCGCCCTGGTAGAGGCCGAGCGCCTCGCGCAGCCGCGGCTCCGTTCCCGCGGCGTCCGACGCGGTGGGGCCGGTGGCGCTCGCCAGGGCGCGGAACTGCGCCACATCGTACCAGTACCCCAGGTCATGGTTCAGCGTGTAGCCGTCGGCGTCCGTGGTAACCCACTCGCGGCCGCCGAGAGCGCGGCGGAGGACGTGCAGCGTGTTGTGAAAGGCCGTGCGCAGCCCCTGGCGGGAGGCGTCGGGCCACAGGTCGGCGCCAATCTGCTGCATCGAGCGCGCCGGGTGCGTCGCCAGGTAGAAGAGCAATTCCCTGGCCTTCGCCGACAGCCCCTCGGCTGATGTGAGTGGCTTGGCGTCGCGGATCACCCGCGCGACGCCGAGGGCGACTAGCTGCAGGACGACCCGGTCTTGCCCCCCCATGTCGGCGCGCCTTTGGCGGGAGGCGGACGCGGACTGGTCCTGACCGGACTCGGCCGTACCGCCTTCACTCCTGGCGCTCGCGTCTGAGGCGACCGCCAGCGCCAGTGCCAGTACATCTTCGAGCGAGCGTTGCCGTCCTTCCGCCCACGCCGCATCGGCCGCGGCCTCGCCCAGGGCCGCGCGCCACAGCGCCACATTCAGCTCATATGTCAGTCGGTCAGCGGGCGCGAACGCAACGCCATTTGCCGCCAGGATCGCGTCCGTGGCCCCAAACATCTGCCCTGCCAGGTCCATCTTCCCGGCCGCGGCGGCGACGGCGGCGAGGCCCGCCAGGCAGAAAGCGATCATGTCAGTCTGCCGCAACTCGACCGACGCGGCGAGGCTATCCTGAAAGGCCCGCCGCGCCCCGTCGAGATCCCCACTGTGCAAGGCGACATAACCGAGGTTGTGCTGGGCCATCGCAATCCCGGCGGCATCGCCCACCTCGTGGAACACCTGGAGCGCCTCGGCGTACCGCTGGGCGGCATCCTCATAGCGCCCGCCAGAGCGCGCCACCTCGCCCAGCCCGAGTAGGGCGTTCGCTGCGCCCCACGGATCGCCGACGCGTCGGTGCAGCGCGAGGCTTTCCTCGTAGAAGCGTTGCGCGGCACTGTAATCGCCCTGGGCGGAGGCGATGTAGCCCAGGACACTGAGGCTAATGGCGCTATCACGCTCGGCGCCTAGCTCGCGACGGAGCGCCAGGGCCGCTTCGAGGAGCGGCCGCGCCGTGGCGTAGTCGGCGCGGCGGCTCGCCAGTCGCCCCAGGTTGTGCAGGACGTTGGCCATCCCGCCGGTCTCGCCCAGTTCTTTGTAGAGCGCCAGGCTTTCCTCGAGCATCGCGCGCGCTGTGGTAAGGTCGCCCTGTTGGTCGGCCAGCACGCCGGCCCAACGCAGCGCCCTGGCGCGCACCCCATCGTTCAGCGGCCAGCGGCGTAGCGCCGCGTCAACCTGTTCGCGGGCTTCCGTGTAGTTGCCCCGACGGTAGGCGAACACCGCCAGGGTGGCGGCGAGCTGCAAGGCCGGCTGAGCCAGGTCAGGCGCCTGACGGGACCAGGCCAGGGCCGCGCGGAAATTGTCGCCCTCCGCCTCGATGCGCTTGAGCCAGCGCGCCTGGTCCGGTCCATTGAGGTGGCGCTCGGCCTCCAGGGCCAGATCGAGATAGTAGGCGAAGTGGCGGCGGCGCGTCGTGTCCGCCTCCAGGGTTAACTGCGGGCGCTGCCACTGCTCCAGGGCGTAGTGCCGCAGCGAGTCGAGCAGGTGAAACCTCTTCGCGCCTGGCGCGTCCTCGGCGGCGACCAGCAGCGACTTGTCCACGAGCCGCGCCAGAAGGTCGAGGATATCGTCCTCGGCGAGCGCCGTTTCGCTTCCCACGCCGCCATCGTCGGCGATCACGCGCTCGGCCGCGTCGAGGTCGAAGTGGCCGGCGAACGCCGCCGCGCGTCGCAGGGCGGCTTGCTCGGCCGGCGAGAGCAGGCCGTAGCTCCACTCGATGGCGGCGCGGAGCGTCTGATGGCGCGGGAGGGCGGTGCGCGCGCCCTGGCTCAGCAGCCGGAAGCGGTCGTCGAGGCGGGCCGCGATCTGCTCGACGGTGAGCAGCCGCACCCGCGAGGCGGCCAGCTCTATCGCCAGGGGAATGCCGTCCAGCCGCGCGCAGATTTGCGCGATGACCGGGGCATTGTGGGCGTCGAGGGTGAAGCCGGGCAGAGCGATGGCGGCGCGGTCCGCGAAGAGCTGAACGGCTTCGTAGCGGCTCAGGTCGTCGAGATTGGGGAGGTGATGGGGGTCCGGTAGACCCAGGGGGGGTATCGAGAGCACCGACTCGCCGATGATGCCCAACGGCTCCTGGCTGGCGATGAGGCAGCGCAGCTCCGACGCGGCGCGGAGGAGCGCGCCGATGAGGCGGGCGCAGGCCTCGATGAGATGCTCGCAGCCGTCGAGAACGAGCAGGAGCTTGCGCGGCTTCAACTCAGCCGTGAGCGCCTCGGTCCAACTCTGGCCCTGCGGCTCGCGCAAACCCAGAACAGAGGCGACGATCTGCGGGACGAGGGCGGGGTCGGTGATGGGCGCGAGTTCCACCCACCAGACCGGGACTTCGTTGGCGTCGGCGATGCGCGCCGATATCTCGCGCGCCAGGCGGGTTTTGCCGGCGCCGCCGGGGCCGCTAATCGTCACCAGGCGGGCGCGGCCAAGGCGACTCAGGCCGTCGGC
This sequence comes from Anaerolineae bacterium, assembly GCA_046328535.1. GTDB lineage: Bacteria > Chloroflexota > Anaerolineae > Epilineales > JAHCIE01 > JBDHWG01. The sequence continues at coordinate 48,750 of JAXLWJ010000005.1, read as the reverse complement.
GATCTCGCGCTCGCGCCCAATAAAGCGGGTAAGAGGCTGCGGGATGTTGTGGGCGGCGCTGGCGCGAGATGGCGCGGAAGGGGGGGGAGACGATGACACGCGCGCTCCTGTCGGCGATAGGGCCGCTCTACCAGATATTGTCGTCCTCGTCGTCAGGCTCGTCCTGGAGCAGCACACGGCGGGCCTTCAGCGGCCCTTCCGGTGGGCTTAGGATGCCCTCGCGTTCCATCTCCTCGATGAGTCGTGTGGCGCGCTGGTAGCCGATGCGAAGCTTCCGCTGCAAGAGGGATGCCGACGCCGTTTTGGAGTCGCGCACGACCTCCAACGCCTGATCCCATAGCTCGTCGCGCGGCCCGCCACCGTCATCGTCGTCCGTGTCATACCCGCCGAAGGGCGACGGGGGCGGGGCCGCCGGCCCGGCGGGCGCTGATGGGCGTGTCCAGGTTTGCGCCTGGCCGGCCGGCGTGGCCGGTGGCGGCCAGGCCGCCGCGCCCGGAATGGCGCCTTGATCGTCGTCGGAGAGGCTGGTCGGCAGGCCCGGACCACTGCTGCCAAGCGGCGGCCCCATGCCCTTCCAGTAGCGGACGAGGCGATCCAGCTCCACGTCGGAGACGTAGCAGCCCTGGAGGCGCTGGAGCTTGCTGGCGTCGGGGGCCATGTAGAGCATGTCGCCGCGCCCGAGCAGCTTCTCTGCGCCTGAGCCGTCGAGGATGACGCGGGAGTCGACAAGGCTCGTGACGGCGAAGGCGATGCGGGCCGGGAAGTTGGCCTTGATGAGGCCGGTGACGACATCCACCGATGGGCGCTGCGTGGCGAGGATGAGGTGGATGCCGGTGGCGCGCGCCATCTGCGCCAGGCGGCAGACGAGGCGCTCCACGTCCTCCGGCGCGACCATCATCAGGTCGGCCAGCTCGTCAATGATGAGGACGATGAAGGGCAGCTTCTTCTCGCCCTTGCTCTCGGCCAGGGCGTTGTAGGTCTCGATGTTGCGCGCGCCGATCTTGGCGAACTGGCGATAGCGGTTCTCCATCTCTTTGACGGCGAGGTTGAGGAGCGGCACGACGGCCTCGATGTCCACGACGACATCGGCGAGGAGGTGCGGGATGCCGTTGTACTGCACAAGCTCGACGCGCTTGGGGTCAACCATCAAGAAGCGCAGGGTCTGCGGCGTATGCGTCAGCGTGAGGCTGGCGACGATTGCGTTGATGCACACCGACTTGCCGGAGCCGGTGGCGCCGGCGATGAGCATGTGCGGCATCTTGGTCAGGTCCACCGCCACGGGCTGGCCTGCGACATCCTGCCCAAGGGCGATGCCCAGGTGACTCGGCCCGTCTACGTCCTGGAACGACTCCGACTCGACCACGCCGCGCAGGGCGACGACGTGGGCCTTTGTGTTCGGCACCTCGATGCCGACGACCGGCCGGCCCGGCACCGGCGCTTCGATGCGAATCGTCGGCGCGGCCAGGGCCAGGGCCAGGTCGTTGGCGAGGCCGCTAATCTTGTTGACCTTGACCTTGGAGCGCGTGACCTGCCCGGTCTTGGCGTCCTTCTTCTCCACATAACCAGGCTCGACGCCGAACTGGGTGATGGCCGGCCCCTGGTTCACCTCGATCACGCGCGCGGGTACGCCGAACGCCGCCAGCGTGTCCTCGATGATGCGGGCATTCTGGCGAATCTCGTCGCGGCTGACCTCCTGCTCGATGTTCTGCTCCAGGATGTCGGACAGCGCGGGGAGTTGGTAGTCGCGGTTGGCGCCGCCGGGGCGCGGCACGACGACGCGGGCCGGCGAGGGCGCGGCGGGAGGTGGCGCCGCCGGCGCATTCTGCGGGGGCGCGGCGGGCTGGGTCGGCGCTGCCGTTTGCGGGTCGGAGCCGTAGATTTTGGCCGGACGGGGCGTCTGATTGGTCGGCGCTGTCTGGGCGCTCGGCGGCGGCGTAGCCAGCCCGCCATTGGTGGGCTGAAGACGACCGCCAGCGCGGATCGTCAGATCATCCTCTGGCTCAAGGGGAATCGGGCGCGGCGAGACGCTCGGCGGGCGGTTGATGGGCATGCGGCGGCGGCGCAGTCCATCAGCCAGGTCTTGCACGGTTGCGCTCAGCCACTCCATGACCGCTTTCGCAGGGCCGGGCAGGGCGAGGATCAGGCCGGCGACGAGCACCAGGACGAGCACGAGGGCCGCGCCGATCGCGCCCAGGGCGTTTCGCAGCGGGTTTTCGATTGCCATCCCGGCGTACCCGCCGCCGCGCCCCATCTCCGCCAGGGCCTCGGGCGCGGTGTGGGTGACGGCGCTCTCGGTCATGTGCCACAGGCCAAGGCCGCCCAGGAAGAGCAGCGCGATGCCGATGATGTGCCGCCAGCGGACATCGGGCTTCTTGTCCAGGCTGTCCATGATGAGCAGCACGCCGCCGCCGCCGATGAGGAGCGGCGAGACGACGAACGCCCACCCGAACAGGCGGCGCAAGAATTGCAGCCACAGGTCCGTGACTTCGCCGCGCGGGAAGACCATGCTCAGAAATGTACCCAGGGCGAGACAAAACAGCACGATGCCCAGGCCCATCTCGAACTGGAACGCGGACCCTGGTGGATCGGGCTTCTTTGTGCTTTTTCCCTTCGTCGTTTTCTTCGTCATGCTGCGCCCCACCTAACCCCCTGGGCCGACTGCCATTTGCCCATCTGTTCTATTTTAGCACATAACCCCAGGCCGCGCCAACAGCGGTAGCTCTGCACAATAACGCGGAGGCCCCCTGCTGGCGGTGGAGTGCCAACTCCACCGCCCTTCGGAGGCGCTGGAGATGGCTCTCCAGCGCGAGCGCGATAGCTCTTCCACGCTAAATAGCGGCGCTACCCCAACAGCGCCCCGGCGGCCCGATTCTGGTATATAATGGGAGCTACCTCAAACGACGTGGGAGCCAGTCATGCGCGTGCTTGCTGTGGATGTGGGGACGGGGACACAGGACATTCTGCTGTTCGACAGCCGCTACTCTGTCGAAAACTCCCTCAAGCTGGTCATGCCCTCGCCGACGCTGCGCGTGGCCCAGGAAGTCGGGGCGGCGACGCGGGACGGCGTGGGCATCGTGCTGACCGGGGTCATCATGGGCGGCGGGCCGTGCGCCTGGGCGGTGGAGAAGCATCTGCGGGCGGGGTTGCCGGTCTGGGCGACGCCGGCCGCCGCGCGCACCTTCAACGACGACCTCGACGAGATCGCAGCGATGGGCATTACCCTCGTTTCTGAGGATGAGGCGGCGCGGATGGCCGACGCGCGGCCCATCGTCATGGGCGATTTCTACCTACCCACGATTGAGGCGGCGCTGCGGGCCTTTGGTGTCGAGCCGGAAATAGACGCGCTGGCCCTAGCCGTCTTCGACCACGGCGACTCCCCGCCCGGCTACAGTGACCGCCGCTTCCGCTTCGACTACCTGCGCGAGCGCCTCGCCGCCGGCGCGGGCCTGGGCGGGTTCGCGTTCTGGGCCGACGCGATCCCGCCGCGCTTTACCCGCTTGCAAGCCGTCGCCGACAGCGCGCCGGACGGCTTGCCGACGCTGGTCATGGACACGGGTCCGGCCGCCGTCCTGGGCGCGCTGGACGACCCGCGCGTGCGCGACGGGGCCGGCCGGGGCGCGATTGTCGCCAACATTGGCAACTTCCACAGCCTGGCGTTCCACATCGTCGGGACGCGCATCGTCGGCCTGTTCGAGCACCACACGGGCGAGCTGACTCCGCTGGCGCTGGCGGCCTACCTCGACAAGCTCGCCGCCGGGACGATTACCAACGACGAGGTGTTCGCCGACATGGGGCATGGCGCGCTCGTTCTGGAAGCTGCGCCGCGCCCCGACTTCGTTGCCGTCACCGGCCCACGCCGCGGCCACCTGCGCGGAACCGGGCTGGACGTGTACCTGGCCGTCCCCCACGGCGACATGATGATGGCGGGACCGTTCGGGATGCTGCGCGCCCTGGCGAGCCACGATACCGAACACGGCGCGGAGATCGCCGCCGCTCTCGACGGCCAGGTTGCTCCGGAAAGCCTGTGGTAGCGCCGGCGATTCCCCCGGAGCCGATGGGGCAGGCCGACTACGCGGTGGACGACGCGCTCCCGTCCGCCGTCGTGTGGGCTACCTCGCCCGCCGATGTCGCCGAGGCGCTCCGATCCGCCGCCGCCCACGGCCGCGCCGTCGTTCCCTGGGGCAGCGGCAGCCAGATGGCCTTTGGCGCTCCGCCGTCGCGCTACGACACGGCCCTCGATCTGAGCGGCCTCGACCGCGTTCTTGACCACGACCCCGCCAACCTGATGGTCACCGTCGAGGCCGGCGCGCGCCTGGCCGATGTCCAGGAGGCGCTGGCCGCCGAGCGCCAGTTTATTCCCCTGGACCCGCCGTACCCGGCAGCCACCATCGGCGGCCTCGTGGCGACCGACACCGACGGCCCCTGGCGGCTGGGCTACGGCGGCGTGCGCGATCTCGTCCTGGCCGCGCGCCTGACTCTCGCGAGTGGGGAAGACTTGCACCTGCGCGCCGAGTCGCCGCCTAAGGACGCCGAGTTGCTGTCGCTGGTTGTCGGCAGCCTGGGCGCGCTCGGCGTCATCACCGAGGTCACGCTGCGGACACAGCGGCTGGCCGCCGCGTCGCGCACGCTGTCGGTGTTCACGTACCCGGAGCCGGGGGCGGCGGTGCGCCTGGCGAACCGCATGCTCGACGTTGGTCCACGGCCTACGGCGCTCGACATCTTCAGCTCCGCCGAGGGCGCGTACATCATCCTGGCGCGGCTGGAGGGCGACGAGCGCGCCGTCGAGGCGCAGGCGCGCGCCATCGAGAGCCTGTGCCGCACGGAGTACATGCGCCGCATCCAGATCGCCGACGCGAAGGACACGCGGGAGGTGTGGGAAGCGGCGAACGTCGGCGGGAGCTACTGGGACGGGCCGCGCCTGTCGTACCCGGTCATCGTGCGGCTGCGCGTGCCGCGCATGGCCGTCGCGCCGATGCTCCTGGCGGCAAAGGACATTCTCAGACGCCACGACCTGCCGCGCCTGGTCTCAATGCAGGCCGGCTCTGGCGCGGCCCGCATTCACCTGGGTGACCTGCGCGGACAGAGCGACGCGGCGGCGGCCGTCGCGGCGTGCCTGGCGCTGAGAGAAGCGGCCGAGCGCCTCGGTGGCTACCTCGTCGTCGAGCAAGCGCCCCGCCGCGTGAAGGAGCGCGTCTCCGTCTGGGGCGCGACACCCATGCTTGCCGCCGTCGCGCGCGCCCGCGCGCGCCTCGACCCGGCGAATATCCTCAACCCGGGGCGGTTCGTCCAGTGAGTCCGTGGACCACGAAAGTCACGAAAGTTCCGCATGTCCGCCCGTCCACCACGAGACAGATGAAAATCGCTGTCGCCCGAATGTCGTAGGGGCAGGCCCCCGTGCCTGCCCGCGGATAGGGGGCCTGCCCGCGCTTAAGGGGCATCCACGGGGGGATGCCCCTACAGACAGCCCAGGCTTGTTTATGATCATGAGAAGATTCTCACGCCGCCCTTAGCTCCCTCTTATCCTCTTCTCAGCGCAACTTAACCGCTGTACCGAATAATTGGCACGTTGACGTTTGCCGATGGACCAGGTTCACGGGAACCTGGTCTATCCCTGTCTACCCCCGACACAGAATGGAGCGAAGCGCGAACATGACGGCGCAAGTCAATCCCACTCCCCAGAAACCCACCCCTGCTGGGGCTGCGGCGACGGCCGGCCGCCTCGTCGGCCAGACCTCGCCCGCCGAGCAGGTTCTTTTTGAAGTCAAGCGGCTCATCGTCGGCCAGGACTACGTGCTGGAGCGGCTGCTGATCGCGCTCCTGGCGCGCGGCCATGTCCTCCTCGAAGGTGTGCCGGGCCTTGCCAAGACGGCCACGATCAAGTCGCTGGCCCAGGTCGTCGGCGGCTCGTTTGGCCGCGTGCAGTTCACGCCCGACCTCGTCCCGGCCGACCTCGTCGGGACGCGCATCTACAACGGCCGCACCGGCGAGTTCAACACCGAGCTGGGGCCGATCTTCGTGAACCTGCTGCTGGCGGACGAGATCAACCGCGCCCCGGCCAAGGTGCAGTCGGCGCTGCTGGAGGTGATGCAGGAGCACCAGGTCACCATCGGCAAGGACACCCACAAGGTGCCGAACCCGTTCCTGGTGCTGGCGACCCAGAACCCCATCGAGTCCGACGGCACGTACCCGCTGCCCGAGGCCCAGGTGGACCGCTTCATGTTCAAGGTGCTGGTAGATTACCCGTCGTTCCAGGACGAGATCGTCGTCGTGCAGCGGGTGACCGGGCCGGAGATTAAGCTGCGCACCCTGACGTCGCCTGAGGCGCTGCTCAAGATGCAGCAAGAGACGGACAAGGTGTACGTTGATCCGCGCGTGACGGCCTACGCCGCGACCCTGGTCAACGCCACGCGCAAGCTGGGCGAGGCCGGTCTGCCGCAGTTCGCGTCGGCCGTGGCGTATGGGGCCAGCCCGCGCGCCTCCATCAACATGATCCTCGGCGCGCGCGCCCTGGCCTACATTCGCGGCCGCGAGTACGCCCTGCCCCAGGATGTGTCGGCCATTGCCGCCGATGTCCTGCGCCACCGCCTCGTCATGAGCTACGAGGGCATCGCCAGCGGCGTCACGCCGGACGACGTCATCCACGCCTTAATGGCGCGCTTCCCTGCGCCGCGGATTGACCTGGGAGAGCGCGATGTGGCGTGAGCCACCGCCGCCCGCTGACGAGCCGCCAACGACGCCCACTTTCAAAGGGCCATCGGGCATGCTGCGGCGGCTCCAGTTCACCATCCTGCGGCCACTGGCAATCTACCTGGGTGGCAGCGAGCGCTCCCTGGTGCGCGGGCCGGGCATGGAGCTGTCGGAGGTGCGCGAGTACCAGCCCGGCGACGACGTGCGCTACATTGACTGGAAGATTACGGCGCGCACCGACACGCCCTACGTCCGCGAGGCCAACGTCGAGCGCGCCCTGGACACGTGGCTGCTGATGGACATGAGCGCGTCGTTCGATTGGGGGACGGCGCAGGCGGCGAAGCGCGACCGCGCCGCCGAGTTCGCCGCCGTCACCGGCGAGCTGTTGACCCGCCACGGCAACCGCGTCGGGGCGCTGATGTTCGCCGACCAGCCGCTCGAGTTCATTCCGCCTGGCAGCGGGCGGACGCACCTGATGCGCATGCTCAGCAAGCTCCAGGCGTCGCAGCGGCAGACGGGGCGCGGCCAGACGGACCTGACCGCCGCCATCGCCCGCGCCGAGACGGTGATGAAGCGCAAGGCGCTCGTCCTGGTCGTCTCCGACTTCCTGGTCCCCGACGGCTGGCAGCCGGCGCTCGGTCGGCTGGCGCAGCGGCACGAGGTTGTCGGCGTACGGCTGCGGGACCCGCGCGAGTCCGAACTGCCGGATGTCGGCCTCATCACCCTGGAAGACCCGGAGACGGGCGAGCAGCTAACCATCAACTCGGGCGACCGCAAGCTGCGCGAGCGGTTCCACAAGGCCGCCGAGGAGCAGTCGGTCCGCATCCGCGACGCCATCCGGCGCACGGGCGCGGACTACCTGGAGGTGAGTACCGACCAGGACCTGCTGCCGACGATGGTGCGCTTCCTCGAAGCGCGCCGCATGGCGCGTGGTGGGCAGCGGCAGGCCGCGCGCCCTCGGCCGGGCCAACGATAGACGGTACAACTGTTAGGGGAGAGACTTGTGAGCTTTCAGTGGCCGCTTTTATTGTGTAGTGTGATCATCATCCCATTCTTGCTGCTCATCTATGCGCTGATGCAGCTGCGGCGGCGCCAGTACACCGTTCGCTTCACCAACCTGGCCCTGCTGCGCGAGGTCGCGCCGAAGGGGCCGGGCATCCGTCGTCACATCCCCGCCGCGCTGTTCCTGCTGGGCATGGCCGTCCTGCTGATCGCCCTGGCCCGCCCGCAGAGCATCATCCGCGTGCCGAGCGACAACTCGGCTGTCATGGTCGTCATTGACATCTCCGGCTCGATGAATGCGTCCGACATCAGCCCGACGCGCATGGAGGCGGCCAAGGGGGCGGCGCAAACGTTCATCGGTAACCTGCCTGATAATGCCCTGGTCGGCCTGGTGAGCTTCAATACCGCCGCCCGCCTCGACTCGCCGCTGACCACCGATCACCTCCAGGTCGAGCGCGCCGCGTCGAAGCTGCGCGCCGACGGCGGGACGGCAATTGGCGAGGCGCTGGAGCTGGCGCTGGACGAGCTGGCGACACGCGAGCCAGGGCCGGACGGCACGTTGCCGCCGGGGACCGTGGTGCTGCTGTCCGACGGCGCGTCCAACTATGGCCGCTCGCCCTCGGTGGCCGCCCAGCGCGCCGCCCAGGAGAACGTCCACGTCTACACCGTCGGCATCGGCGCGCGCGGCGCGTCGCCGCTCATCGGCGGCCGCCCGGTCGAGCTGGACGAGAGCGCCCTGCAGGCCATCGCCAGCACGACGCAGGGCGACTACTTCTATGCCCAGGACAGCAGCACGCTGGAGAAGATTTACGCCGACCTCAGCTCCCAGGTGAGCTGGAAGGAAGAGAAGACCGAGGTCACGGCGCTCTTCACGGCCGCCGGCGCAGTCATCCTGCTCCTGGCCGGCGCGTTCAGCCTGCTGTGGTTCCAGCGCCTGCCGTAGACGCCCATCGGCGCGACCGTCAACACATTGGCCGATACGAGTTTTAGCCCCCCATGCCCACTCGCGGCATGGGGGTTGTGTTTGATCTGGCGACCTCGAATCTTGACCGGATATGCCAAAGGTGCTTTACTTCGGCGCGGCAATTCTAGAAGCGAGGTGACGACGATGCCGAAGCAGGGTGAGATAGACTATATCCAGCAAATCGGGCCGGTGTTCGCGCAGCAAGCGCTTGGCAAGCCGTTCTCCATGGAGCAGGCCGGGCGCTACCTGATGGACATCGGCGCGATCATGAGCATCCTGCCGCCCCCGCCCGCGCGCCTCCTCGATATTGGCGTCGGCACAGGGTGGACGAGCGTGTTTCTTGCGCTGCGCGGCTACACGGTGGTGGGGCAGGATATCGCCCCCGACATGATTGCGCTGGCCGAGCAGAACAAGACGCGCTACGGCGCTGAGAACGTCACTTTCGTGGTTGGTGATTTCGAGGCGATGGGGTTCGCCGGCGAGTTCGACTGCGCCCTGTTCTACGACGCGCTCCACCACGCGGTGGACGAGCGGGCGGCGATTCAGAAGGCGTTCGAGGCGCTGCGGCCCGGCGGTCTCTGCATCACCGTCGAGCCGGGCGAGGGACATTCCCAGGACCCCGGTTCTCAGGAGGCGATGCGCCTGTGGGGGGTGACCGAGAAGGACATGCCGCCGCACCACATCATCGCGCTGGCGCGGGAGATTGGCTTCAAGACGTTCAAAGTCTTCGGCCGCCAGTTCGAGGCCGAGTTGCTCTACGACTCGGCGAAGCCGCCCGCGCCGGCGGCGACCCCACCCCAGGCGCTACCGGCCGCCCCCGCGCCCACGACCCCGCCGCCGTCGCGTGTGCATCGTCTGCGGCAGGGTCTCGCAGCGGCGTGGCGCGCGCCTGAGGCGACGCCAACCGTCGCACCGTCGGGGGCCGCAACACCGCCAGTGTCCCCGGCGGAGCTGCCGATCTATATGCGGGCCTCGAACATCGTGCTGATGACCAGGTAAGCCGAGGCTCACGACGCGGAAACCCCACAGAAAGCATCAAGATGCGATTGTCCCGACATAGAGCGACCTGGGGCGCGGTGGCCCTATTCGCCGTGCTCACGGTTGGCATGCTCTACCCGCTGACCTTCCAACTCGCGACCCACGTTCATGACTTCGGCGATCCGCTGCTGACGGCGTGGATTGTGTCCTGGGTCAGCCGCACGATCTTCACCAACCCGCTCAATCTCTACCACGGCAACATCTTCTACCCCTTCCCGTATAGCCTCGCCTTCTCTGAAACGCTGGCGGGCAGCCTGCCCATCGTCGCCCCGATTCTGTGGCTCACCGGCAACCCGATCCTGGCGCAGAACGGGCTTCTGGTGGCTTCGTTCTTCCTGTCGGCGCTGGGCGCGTTCTTGCTGGCGCGTCGCTTGACGGGCAGCGCGGCGGCGGGCATCGTCGCCGGCGTCATCTTCGCCTTCGCCCCGTTCCGCTTCATCCACTTCTCCCACATGCAGCTCCTGTCGGCGCACTGGATGCCGTTCACGCTCCTCTTCCTGCATCGTGGGGTCGAGAGCCGGCGCTGGCGCGACTTTCTCGCCTTCGCCCTCTTCTTCACCCTGCAAGCTCTCTCGTCCTTCTACTACGCCTTGTTCATGGCCGTCGCTGTCGGGTTGTTCGCCGCCTACTACGGCGTCCTCAGATGGCGGGCGCTCGGCTGGCCGGTGCTACTGAAGTTCGTCGTGGCCTGCGCCCTGGCGGGCCTCGTCATCATCCCCTTCGTTCTGCCCTACTTCGAGGCCCAGCGCATCTATGGCTTCACGCGCACCCTGGCGGAAACCAAAGACCTGTCTGCATCTTGGCAGGATTACCTGGTCGCGCCGCCGAGCAACCTTCTGTATGGCGCGCTGACCGCGCCGCTCACCAGCCAGACCACGTGGCCGGCCGAGCACATGCTCTTCCCCGGCATTCTGCCGCCGCTGCTCGCCGTGATCGGGCTGCTGGGGGCGGGGCGCGCGTGGCTGCGGCGGCGCGCGTCGGCTCCTGAGGTGGATCTGGCGAAGGCGCGCCCGCTGGACAGCCGCGCCAGTCTGCTCGACCAGGGTTACTACGCCGCCCTGGGCCTCGTCGCCTTCGTCCTGTCGTTCGGGCCGACGCTGCAACTCGGTGGCCGAGACACCGGCATCCCGCTGCCGTACTACCTGCTGTACGCGCTTGTGCCGGGGTTCAAAGGGACACGCGCCCCCGTGCGCTTCGATATCCTGGTGATGCTGGCCTGCGCGGTTCTGGCGGCCTACGGAGTGGCGCGCCTGCTGCCGTGGCTTGCGGCGCGCTGGAGCGTGCGCTGGGCTGTCGGCGTCGCGGCGGTCCTCGTCGCGGTCATCCTGCTGGAGTACGCATCGTTCCCGCTGGCGACGGCGCCGATCGAGGTAGGCGACAGCATTCCGCCCGTCTACAAATGGCTGGCGCAGCAGCCGCCGAACACGCCCGTGCTCGAGCTGCCGATCAACACCGACGATGAGTACAAGTACATGTACTTTTCGGCGTATCACTGGCAGCCGATTGTCAACGGCCACTCCGGCTTCATCCCCGACAAGTACCCGGAAATCGCGCAGAACGCCGCGAAGCTCCCGCGCGCCGCGGCGGTGCGGGAGGTGCGCGACATGGGCGTGAAGCTCATCGTCGTCCACCTGGCGGCTTACGGCCCGGACGAGCGGGCGGCCCTCGAGGGGAAGCTCGCCGCCAGCCAGGACCTGACGCTGGTTCAATCGTTTGGCGATGACCGTGTCTACGGGGTCAAGCCCCGGTAACTGTTTTTGGACGAAATTCACGCTTGCTTTATTCTCCGAATCTGGTACAATGGCGTTGAGCGGTTGATGGATGAAAGGAGGTCCCTATCGCTCGGCTGACTTGAGCGTTCCTGCCCCATTCCTCTGACGATATGTCCCACGACTCACAGCATCCTACAAAGGAGTGAAACGTATGAAACCCCGCAAACTCATTGTGGTGGTCGCGCTTCTGGCAGTAGTGCTGCTCGTGGCAGGTGTCACAGCGGCCGATGGCCCTAACCGCGTCAATGTCAACACTCTCCCACTACCCATCGCAGCTGCGTACAACGGACTTGGGCCGGATGGGAATATCACCGCCATGCTGATTGTCCAGCAGAATCCCAACCGAGCCCCAGCAGCCCCGGCGCTGTATGGCTCGGCGGATGCCAATGATGGCGGCTGGTTCGTCAGCGTTCGCGGCAACGGTATCTTCGCCCAGGGCAACAACACCGGCATCTGGGGCCAGGGCAACGGCTTTGGCGGCTACTTCGTGAACACGGGTGTGGGCCCGGGCGTCTACGCTCAGAGCTCGGCGGCGCAGGGTCTGCTCGCCATCAATGGCTCCCAGACGCGCCAGAACACGCCGGCCGTTCAGGGGCAGGCGAACGCTGAGGACGGCGGTTGGTTCCTGAGCGCCGTGGGGAACGGCCTGTTTGCGACAGGCACGGCCTCCGGCGCGTGGATCACCGGCATCAACCAGGGCATCCTGGTGAATGCCTCGAACGGCAACGGCATCAACGCCCAGGGCAGCCAGGACGCTCTCTTCGCGCGCGGCGGCGCCGACGGCATTGACACGCGCACGTCCAGCAGCAACACCAGCCGCTCCGCCCTGTTCGTGCGCAACGAAGGGGCCGGCCCGGGCATCACCGTTGACGGGCCGGGCGGCGGCGGTGGGAACGATGGCATCAGGGTGACAATCCAGGGTAACTCTAGCACCTCCGCGATTGTCGCCCGGGCGAATGGCGACAACTCCAATGGCATCGTAGGTATCGCCCGCAACGGGAGTAGCCCGTACGCCATCTGGGGCCAGGGTAACGACGATTGGGCCGGCTATTTCAGCGGCAACGTTCGCATCACCGGCAGCCTCGACCAGGGTCTCGCGGCGGTGAAGATGGACGACCCCCGCGCCCCGACGGAGCGGTATATCAACCAGGCCTCGGTCGTCGGCGGCGAGATGCTGACGCTGTACAGCGGCAACGCCACCACCGACGCAAAGGGTGAGGCCGTCGTGAAGCTGCCCGACTACGTGGAGGCTATCGCCAAGGACTTCCGCTATCAGCTCACGCCCATCGGCCAGTTCGCCCAGGCGATTGTCGCCAAGGAACTGGGCGGCGGTGAGTTCGTCATCCGCACCGACAAGCCGAACGTGAAGGTCTCGTGGCAGGTCAGCGGCGTCCGCAGTGACCCGTCGGCGCTGGCGTCGCGCTACAAGACCGTGGAAGACAAGACTGGCGACGCCAAGGGGACGTATCTGAATCCGCAGGCGTTCGGCCAGTCCAAGAGTCTGGGCGTGGATGCGGCGCGCATCGCGGCGCTGGACGCCAAGATTGATGCGTCGAAGGCCGAGTACGCGGCGAAGGATGCCGCAGCGGCGGCGAAGTCCGGACCGGACTCTACGCCACGGCCGGACTTGCAGCCCGCCGTGCAGAAACTCGCGGCGCCTAACGCTGACGCGCCGACGGGCATCGCCCGCCCGGCGCTTGGCAAGTCGCCTCAGCAGTAGCCCTCCCGTAGTCACTCAGCGGTTTAGCGTGGCAGAGCATATCGTGCTGGCGGTGGAGTGCCAACTCCACCGCCAGCATGGGGCTCTACGTTATTTTGTGGAGTCGCTCCCCCGCCCAGCCTATACCAAACATCACCGCCCGCCAAGAGCTTTGGCGGGCGGTGGTTCTTGTCTAGCGCTGGCGTTGCAGGAGGCCGCGCAGGCCGCGGCGCGGCGGCGGCTGGGCGGGCGCGATCTCGGCGAGGAGGCGGCGCAGCAGGATGACTGCGCCATCCTTGTCCAGACGGTCGTTGTTGTTGCCGCACTTCGGGCTTTGCACGCAGCTCGGGCAGCCGTCAGCGCACGGACACTCCTCGATGAGCTTCAGCGTCGCCGCCCACCACTCGGCGAGGATATGGTAGCCCTTCTCGGTGATGCCCACACCGCCCGGATAGCCGTCGTAGATGATGATCTGCGGCCGATTGGTGTCCGGGTGTAGGTTGATGGACAGGCCGCCGATGTCCCAGCGGTCGCACATGGCGAAGAGGGGCAGGATGCCGATGGCGGCGTGTTCGGCGGCGTGCATCGCGGCCAGTGGGTCACGCATGCGGCCGCGCAAGTCCTCCATCCACGCCGTCGGAATATCCCACCATGTCGCCATCGTCTCGAAGGAGTCGGCGGGCAGGGCCAGGGGCGTCTCGTCCAGGACGGTCTCGCTGAACTGCTGGAGGCGGCGGAAGCTGACGACGCGCTGGGTGACGGCGGCGCGGCCGTAGTGGACTTTGGTCTGCCCGATAACCTGGCTGGTCGCGGCTTCGAGGAGGCGCACCTCGCTGGCCTCGCGCGCCTCGGTGTAGTAGGCGACATCCTCGCCCCGCGCCAGGGCGACACGCCGACGCAGGTCCAGCTCCTTGACGACATACGACTCGCCCTGGTGCAGGTAAACTGCGCCGGGGTAGACGCGGCGCAGGGCGTTGGCCGCGTCAATCTCCTCCAACACGACGCCGCTTGCCTCGTCCACCAGGCGGATCGGCCGCCTGCCGACCGAGCGCATGTTCACGTCCTGGGCTGGGTAATCAGTCTGGGTGTAGTACCAGCGGTCCTCGGCCTCCGTTCGCCCGCTGCGTAGCGTCAGTACGCCCGCCTCGCGCCAGCCGTCGGCGGCCGCCTCGAAGCCGGGGCCAAACCAGCGCAGCCCCTCGCCCGTCGTCAGAGAGCCTTCCTGGAGCGCGCAGCGGACATGGGGCGCGACGACGTAGGCGTTGTCGGGGTCTATGAGGGCGTTCTCCGGCGTGCGGCCGAGAAGCTCTTCCGGGTGGCGCATGAAGTATTGGTCGAGGGGGTTGTCCTGCGCGATCAGGATGCTCAACGCCGGGCGGGTGCCGCGGCCGGCGCGGCCGGCCTGCTGCCGCAGGCTGGCGATCGTGCCGGGGTAGCCGACGTGGATCGTGGCGTCCAGGTCGCCGATGTCCACGCCCAGCTCCAGGGCATTCGTGGCCGTGACGCCGACGAGGTCGCCGCGAAATAGGGCCTGCTCCAGCTCGCGCCGCTGCGCCGGCAGGTAGCCGGCGCGGTAGGCGGCGACGCGCTCCACGAGGGCCGCGTCCTGGCTCCTGAAGGCGTCGCGGGTATAGCGCAGGATTAGCTCGGCCTGCTTCTGGGAGCGCGTGAAGGTGATGTTGCGGACGCCGCGTCGGCTCAGCTCCGTAAACAGCGCCGTGGCCTCGCTCTGCGCGCTCTTGCGCGCCGTCTTGGCGGCGTCAATGAACGGCGGGTTCCACAGGGCAAAGGTGCGGGGGCCGGATGGCGCGCCGTCGTTAGTGACCGTGGCGACCGCCGCTTCCGGCTGGCCCGTCAGGCGGGCGACGTGTTCGGCCGGGTTGGCAATCGTCGCCGTCGCCAGCAGGTAGACCGGCTGCGCGCCGTAGAGGGCGCAGGCGCGGGCCAGGCGGCGCAGGACGTTGGCGACCTGGCTGCCGAAGACGCCGCGATAGATGTGCGCCTCGTCCACGACGACGTAGCGCAGGTGGGCGAGGAAGTCATCCCAGAGGTGGTGGTTGGGCAGGATGCCGACGTGGAGCATGTCGGGGTTCGTGATGACGATTTGCCCTTCGCGGCGGATGCGCCCCCGCGCCGATGTCGGGGTATCGCCATCATACGTCGCCACGCGGACGGCGCCCAGGCGGTCCTTGCCCCGCTTGCCGCCCGCTTTCAGCAGGTCTTCGAGGGCGCGCTGCTGGTCCTGGGCGAGGGCTTTCGTGGGGAAGAGGTAGAGGGCGCGGGCGCGTGGGTCGGCCAGGATGGCTTCGAGCACGGGGATGTTGTAGGCGAGGGACTTGCCGCTGGAGGTGGCTGTCGCGGTGACGACGGCGGCGTAGCGGCGGCCCCGCGCGGCGTCAATCGCCTCGGCCTGGTGCGCGTAGAAGCGCTCGATGCCCAGGGCGGCCAGGGATTTCTGTAGCGGCTCGGCCAGCGGCGCGGACAGGCGGCCGTACTTCGCGGGGCGGGCGGGGGCCGTGGCCGCGTGGACAATCTGCCCACGATAGCCCGCCTGCGCGGTCAATTCTTTCAGTAGAGCCTGTGCATCCATTGGCTGCGCTTACCCCAAAGTGCCTTCGACACGCCAGGCTAAAGATTACATCACTCCTCCATTCCGGTCAACATCGTCGGACAAATGTGCTACAGACACGAGCCTCTGGACCACGAAAGCCATGGAAAGGGCGCGAGAGGCGCGAAAAGCGGTAGCTCCGCAGTTAGTGTGGAAGAGCTATAGGGCTGGCGCTGGCGAGCCATCTCCAGCGCCAGCAGGGGGTCTCCACGTTATTGTGCGGAGCTACCCGACAGGGGTCGCCCGGCGTGAACCTTTCGTGTTTCTCGCGTCCTTTCGTGACCTTCGTGGTCCAGATCGTTCGGGGCGACAGGGCTTATCGTAGTCCAAAAGGGGCTGGCGGCGGAGTCTCGCATCTCCGCCGCCAGGCCGCTCGCCACGCCGTTGAGGGAAGTCAGCGTGTGGGATATATCAACCGAAGGTCATGCTGAACGTCGTGAAGCATCCCCGATGTAGCGCGGGAGACCCTTCGCTTTGCTCAGTGTGACAAATGGACAATTACCGGCGCAACCACACTGGCTGGGTGGCGCGGGCGACGATGCTTCCGTCCGCCGGACTGACGTCCACTACCTCGATGCGGCCGAGTTGTGTGCCTGGCGGAACAGTGAATGGGACGGTTCCGCTGAATGTGCCGACCTGGCCCAGCTCACCTTGAACCGTGACCGAGCTTTCGCCGACGAGGCGGTTGGCGACGTCGAAGACGCGCAGGCCGAGGGTCTGCTCGAAGGAGGCCCGCCCCCGTCCCGTCACCCGCACGGGCGACGTGACGGTCTGGTACGGCGTCGGGCTGGTGATGGTGATGTTGGCCTGGGGCGGCGGCGGTGGCGTGGCGCAGGGGATGAGGAGCCGCTGCCCCGGGTAGATCGTGTACGGGGGTGGGATGTGGTTGGCCTGGGCGATGCTCTGCCAGGGAACCCCGAAGCGACGCCCGATGGAAGAGAGTGTGTCACCGCGCTGCACGATATAGACGGTCGCCTGGCACGTGCCTGATCCGCTGAGAGGGATGATGAGGCGCTGGCCGGGGTAGATCAGGTTCGGGTTGGGCAGGTTGTTGGCGGCGATGATCGCATTGGGGCTGACGTTGTAGCGGCGGGCGATACTGGAGACCGTCTCACCGGGTTGGACGACGTGAACGACAAAGTTGCCCTGGGCCTGCACGCCGACTTCGCCTTGAGCGGAAGCCACGGAGGTCATGCTTCCGATACCGACGAGCATGATGGCGAGCAAGCCGAGGATTGCTATCCAGCGACGCATGGTTGTCTTCTCCTTTCGAGACTGATGTAGTCGGCCGATACGTGCGGCGGGTTATGGGCGCTGCGGCGCGGTCGCAAAGAACCAGCCAGCGTCCCGGATGAGTGTCTGAAGGGCGCCAGTGGTCGTCTCCGCGCGCATCAGGTTGACCTTCCCCTCGCTGCTGGCGCTCGCCACGAGGAGCGCCGTAGGCGTGAGCCACTCGACGGTGACGGGCGCGAGGGTGGCGCTTTCGCCGAGGCGGCGGGCGTTCCCGCCATCGGCGTCGGCCAGCCAAAGCTCGTTCTGGGCTGGCTCGGCCGGGCCGGCGTCGGGGAACTTGATGTAGGCGACCTGCTTGCCGTCCGGCGACCAGGCTGCCGTCGCAAAGCCGCCCTTGCCCGTGGCAACGGCGCGGCGGTCCTGCCCCTGGCGGTCGGTCGTGCCGATGCCGCTCTCGTCCTTGCCGCCCCAGACAGCGATGAGCCGCTGTCCGTCCCGCGAAAAGCCCAGGTAGCCGATGTCGCCGGAGGGTAGATCGGTGGCGGCGCCGCCCTTCACGTTGACGATGCGCGGCGGCTGGGCGTTGAGCCAGGCGATGGCGGCGGCGTCCGGCGACCACTGCAACACCTCAGGCCCGAACTGTCCCTCGACGATCTTGCTGTCCAGTAGCGTCTTCGGGGCGCCGCCGCTGGCCGAGATCACGCGCAGCGTCAGCGGGCCGTCGGCGGCGTCGCGCGTCAGGAACGCAATCTGCGCGCCGGAGGGCGCCCAGGCGACCGCTTGCGGCACAACCGTGGTTCCCGCCGGTGGCTGCCAGACGGTGAGCGTGCCAACGTTCTCAGTCACGCCCGACGTGTAGACGCCCTTTTCGTCTACCCAGGCGTACCCCTGGCTGTTGGGCGCCCAGGTGGTGACAATGGGGCCGTCGCTGAGTTTGCGCGGCGGCCCGCCGTTGGTGGCGAAAAGCCAGGTCTCGGCGCTGTTCTTGGTGGACATCCCCATGACCCACCGCGCATCGGGCGAGGTATTGGCCGGCACGACGAGCTGCGCGCCAGACGGCGTCGGGTAGAAGTTGTCCGGCGAAATCTGTCGCGCCGGCGACCCGTCGAACCCCACGGCCCAGAGAGCCTGGTCTTGAACGTACAGGATGATCTTGCCGGGTGTGCTCGCGGCGGCCGCGGCTGCGGCAGGCGTGGGCGTCGCTGTCGGCAGGACGGGCAAGGGCCGCGTGGGCTGTCCGGCCGCGCCGCCACTCCCCGCTGCGCTGACGGGCGTACTGCCGACGGCTGGCCGCTGCGCTGAGCCTGTGGCGGACGGCAAGCCCGACGTGGGGCGCGGCGTGGACGTGGGCGGACGAGCCTGCGCCCCCGCTACCGTCGCCGCGCTCGTCCCGCCCGTTGGCCGCACTGCCGGCGTGGCAGCGGGCAACGTTGCCGTCAGACGCGCGGCGGTGGGGGCTGTCGTCGGAGTAGCGAGGGCGATGGGGGGAACCTGGGGCGCTGCCGTCGCTGGGCCGCCGGGCGCGACCGCTGTCGGCGGCGCGGGGGGCGGGGATATGTTTTGGCAAGCGCCCAGAGTCAAGCTCACGAGCGCCGCGAGAATCATCAGCCGTGCGATCTTCATTCGGTGCCTCTTGCCTTTTGCTCACTTACATAATACGTTCATTGCTTGGAAAACACATGACGCCTGGCTGTTGTCCGGCCCGCGCTATCCATACGTACCCGACTAGGGATAGACAGGCTTATATTGAGGCTGCCCGGTGACGCGCGCATAGACTTGCGCGTTGGCGAGCGTGACCTGTGACCCGGCCTTCGGCTCGCCGTAGACAAGCACCTCCGTGTCCGGCGCGAGCCTGGCGAGGGCCTCCTGGGCCAGCGGGACGAGGGCAATCGCCCGCTGCGCGGTGGTCTTGACCCAGATGTTCTCGTTGGCGAACACGGGCGCGACCTGGGCCAGCTCGCTCTCGCCATAGAAGAGACGTGTGTAGAGCGGAATGTGTTCCTGCCCGGAGCCGCTTTGCTCGACGCGAATCGCCGCCAGGGAGCCATCCGGCTGCGCGACGCCGTAGACGCGGACGCGGCTGTTGGGGTCCGTCGGCAGAGATGGGCAATTCGGCGGACTCAGGTATTGGGCCGGCGGGACGAGCGCCGGCAGGCCGTCCGCGCTCGTCACCGCCTCCGGCCAGCCGACGACCCGCCGCGCGGCGCCGGAGCCGCTGATATCGAAGGCGAAGCACACGGGCGGCGCGGCGTAGACGGTCAGGTTGCTGATGTGGCCCTCGCGCGTTTCCAGAGGGGCCGTCCCCAGCGGGAAGTCGTTAGCTTCCCACGGCCGGACGACCCGGCTCGGCGGCGCTGTAGGCTGGACGGTGACGGTGGAGGTGGGACTTCCCTCGGCGCGCGTCGGTGATGGGCTAGGGGTGAGGGACGGCGTCGGCGTCGCCGTAGCCGACGGCGTGGGGCTGGGGGTGTAGGTCAGCGTCGGCGGAGAGGGCGGCGTCGGCGACGGGGCGAGGGGAATGGCCGTCGCTGTTGGCGGCAACGGAACCGCCGTGGGGACCCGGGTGAACGTCGCCGTCGGCGTGCTTGTCGGGGTGCTGAGGAGCGTCCAATCAAGTCGCAGCAGCGCGCGCCCGGCGTTTTGGTAGTACTCCAGCCTGATGTCGTGACTCCCCGCCGTCAGGCCCAGGTCGAAGGTGTAGACTGTACCCGGCGAATCGTGCCACTGGTCAATGATCAGGTTGTTGTCAACCCACAGGCGCACGCCATCATCGGCCGTCGTGGAGAAGCGATAGACGCCGGCCTGGAACGGGGCCGCGCGGGTGAAGCGCGCCGAGAAGTTGTTGTTGGGCAGGTTCGGCGCGGGCGCGCCATAGCCCCAGTCGAAGTCAATGTCGCTCACGTCCTGCACCAGGGCCGGGACGCCGGCGAGGTTGGGGTTGGCATAGTACTGCGCCCGCCAGCCGCGGACGGTGAGCGGCTCGAACCAGACGCTGATGTTGGCCTGGCCGCCGCTCTCGAAGTACTCGACGCGCACGGAGTGGTAGCCCGCGCCGAGGCGAATGTCGCCGCTGACCGTTTGCCCACCCGTGCCGCCGGGCAGCCAGCGGTCAATGACGCCGACGCCGTCTACCCAGACGCGCACGCCATCGTCGGAGAGGGCGTAGAAGCGGTACGTCGCATCATTCAGGTTGTAGGTTTGCGTCCAGCGCGCGGAGAACGAGTCGGCGGGTAGGGCCTGGCCGTTCGGACCCACCGGCGCGCCTGTACCCCAGTTGAAATCTATCGCGTAGTCGTTCTCGACGAATGCCGGGTCGCCCACGAGATCGCGGTTGGCCCAGTACTCGCCGCGCCAGGCCATGATGACCGGCGAGGTCGGCTGGACGGGCGGCGGTGTGGCCGTCACGACGATGACGATGGGCGTCGAGGTGGCGGGGGGGCGGGTCGCCGACGGCACGATGGTGGGGGACCCTGTCGGCGCGGCGAGGACGGTGAAGCGCGTGGCGCGCAAGAACGCGCCTTCTGGCACGCCGAGGGCGTCGGCGATGCTGCCGATGGGGACATCTTGCAGAGCAATCGCGGCCCCGCTCGCGTCGAGGATGACGGCATCGGGGGCCAGCGCGACCGGGCGGACGACGCCGTTACTGACCAGGCCGACGATGCGCATGTCCACCGCGATGGTCTGCACCTGGCCCACGACGCGCTCGGTGGTAGGGCCAGCGGGGAACGGGGTGGCGGTGACCACGGGGACGGGCGTGGCGGGGCTGCGTGTGCCGCCACTGCCGCCCGCGCCGCCGCCTGTTCCCGACCCGCCACCGCCCGGCAGTGGCGGCGCGATAGGTGTTGTCGTGTCAATGATGCGGGTTGGGGCCGGGGTGACGGTGTCGGCGGGCGTGCCGGATGGCAGGCCCACCGGGCCGGCCGGCGTGGGCGGAATGACGTTGAACGTCGCCCGCGCCTCCTGCCCCCCATCCAGGGTTCGGGCGACAACGTCCACGGTGTTAATGCTCGGCCACAGGCCGGCGGTCGGGTAGCCAAACTGCGCGGCGAAGCCGCCCCCGGCGTCGCTTCGCGCCACGGCGACCTCCTCACCCTGGGTGACGAGGGGAGACGACAGGAAAACGGCGACGTTCTGCTCCGCGCCCCAGCTCTGGCCGGCCACTGTGACGAGGGCGCCGGGCGGGCCAGCGGGGGGAGAGAGGGTAATGGTTGGTTGCGTCGGTTGGCGGCGCAGGATGAAGACGGCCAGCGCGATGGCGACGACGAGGGCGACGCCGCCGACGATGAGCGCGATACGCAGGAAACTCGGAGAGCTTTCGGACGACGAGTCGCGCCAGCTCATAGCACGCCCCTTCGGGTGAGCGCGGGCAGGGCGTTGAGACAGGACAGCTTGGGCCTCGCCCGTCTACGCTTATTATACCACAGGCGGAGGGCGACTCCGATGCCTCATCCCTGCTCGCGCTGCTCTCGCACGCGTGGCTTCCGAATCTTTGGCCCGATCCCTCTCCCCCAGCCCCTCTCCCACAAGGGGCGAGGGGGGCCAGAGGGTTTCTCCCCTTCCCCCCACTGTGGGGGAAGGGGCAGGGGGATGAGGGGGCGAAAATGGGTCGCCACCTGCCCCCAAGAACCTCGGGATGACTCATGTCACGCCCTGCTGTCATGCTGAGTGCAACGAAGTATCCCCCGGCGCTCCGGGAGGCTCTTCGCGCTGCTCAGAGCGATAGGCGACCCTTCTTTCGCGCTTTTCGCGGACGTTTCGCGTCGTTCGTGGTCCAGCGCCCCCACCGCACCGAGGGTTACTGCAAGGCGTAGACGACCTGGACCTGGGCGGTCACGGTTAGCTCGCCCGTCTCCACGGGGACGGCGGCCGACGCGGCCATGGCTCGCGGCGCGGCATCGAAGCGGGCGACGGGCGTCGGCGCGCTCATCGTCTCGCTGATCTGGAGCACCTGGCCCACGCTGGCGCCGGCCTGCGTGGCGTAGTCCGTCGCGCGAACCTTTGCGTTGTCAACCGCTGCCTGGCGCGCGGCCTTATCCGCCGCCGCCGGGTCGGCGAGGGTAAAGCTGATGCCGTACACCTGGTTCGCGCCGCTGCTCACGGCGGCGTCGAGCGTCGCGCCGACCTTGCTCAGGTCGCGGATCTTGACGCGCACCATGTTCGTCACCTGATAGCCGGTCACCTTGTTGTTGTTGTCGCGCTGCGCGTTGACGTTGTACGATGCCGTCTGGATATCCTTGTCGGCCACGCCGTTGCTCTTGAGCGACTTCACCACCGCGTCCATGTCGCTATTAGCCTTCTGCGCGGCCGCGGCGAGCGTCGGAGATGTCGTCTGCACCCCGACGGTGATCTCCGCCATGTCGGGCTTGACGGACACTTCGCCGTGGCCGACGACCTGAACCGTGCGGAGGGCGCTGGCGGCAGCGGCGGCTGGCGTGGCGGCGGCGCCGGCCGCTGTCGTCGTGGCGGCCGCCGCGACCGCTGGCTCGAAGCCCCCCGTCTCGCGGCCCTGGCCGAGCCAGGCGATCCCAATCGCCGTCACCACCGCGATCGCGCCCATGGCGATCCACCCAATCTTGCGCATGTCTACCTCCTCGTCTCTTATCAATGGCCCTGTGTCTGGGAAATGGACGCCGCTGACAGGCAGATGGTTCCAACTCAGGGGACGGTCATGGGCCATTTCTACATCCATTTGGCCCTATCGTATCCAAACAATGGCTGGTAAAATCTACGGCACGGTCATCTGCATTGTTCGGTGTCCTGTTCCAACAATTAACAGCAATTAAGCACTTGCCATATAGCAAGCGCTTAATTCTAGTTGGTGAATGTATGTGCGGTATCTGGTTTATCGGGTGTCATGACCCGATGGGGTCATCGCGTGGCGAAGTATTTTGTGACGAGTTTGATGACGGCGATGATGACCAACTCGGCAATGACCTGAGCGAGAATTGACGAAAGCATCGCGTGTCTCCTACCTTACCTTACTTGACTTGTGATCACTTGCATCACTAACTATTGTCCGTCTTGGCGTCCTGCCCATAGCTATCATCTATAAAGCAAGCAGCGTGCCAGAGACAGGAATTGAGCGGGAATTCTCAGATCGCGATCAAGCTCGACAGGAGGCAAGGATATGGAGGAACTGCTCGTTATTGTGATCGGTGTCGGCGCGGTGGCCCTGTCACCCCTGGTACCCGTGCTTCGCCCCGTGGCGAAAGCGGCCGTCAAGAGCGGTCTCGTCATCGCCGGGGCGGCCGCAGTCGCCGGCCACAGGCTGGAGGACATGCGCTCCAAAGGCAAGGCGAATGGCGCGGTGGTAGACGGGACGGCGGTTGCCGCGGCGGCCGAACCGGCGGTGGCCGAGGCCCCTGTGGCTGAAGCGCCGACGGCCGAGGCCCCGGTCGCCGAGGCTGCGGCTGAAGCGCCAACCGCTGAGGCTGCGGCGGAGCCGGAAATGGCGGCCGAAGCGCCGGCCCCCGAAACCGTCGCCGAGCCGGCGGCAGCGCCCAAAGTTGGGCTGATTGACGTAGATGGTATCGGCCCGAAGGTGGTGGGTGTCCTCAAGGACGCCGGCGTGACCAGCCTGGAGCAGTTGGCCGAAATGGATGAGGCGCAGCTTCGCGAGATTCTCGCTAATGCCGGCACGCACTATCGGGCCATGGACCCCAGCTCCTGGCCGACGCAGGCGCGTCAACTGTTGGCTAAGAACCAGTAGGCGAAGGAGAACCGACTGTGGAAGATATTCTTGTTGTCGTCCTTGCTCTTGCCCTTCTCGCCATGTTGCCATTCGTGCCGGGCCTGCGGCCGATTGCGAAAAAGCTCGTCGTCGGCAGCTTGACCGTCGCAGCCGCTTCTGCGACGGCCGCCGCCGTCGCCAGTGAGCAGTGGAAGGACCTGGTCGCGGAAGCGCAGGCGGAGCGGCTGACTGCGGCGCAAACGAAGGCCCTGGCTGCCGAAGTGGAGACGATTACCATCTCCATCCCCTAGACCGCCGCCTGAAAACCACGCGGGGTCAGGCTTGTCCGACGAATGTGACTCTTGCTCGTTTACCTCACATGATGAAGGAGATGCAGACATGGAAGGGCTTCTGGCAGTAGTGCTTGGGGTTGGTGTCGTCGCGGTGTCCCCCTTCGTTCCCGGCCTGCGGCCCGCCGCCAAGAAGGCGGTCGTGGTCGGCCTCTCGGCGGCCGCGGCAGCCGGCTCCGTCGCGGCGACGGCCAACGAATCCTGGAAGGACCTTGTGGCCGAGGCGCAGGCCGAGCGCGAGGCCGAGCTGGAGAAGAAGGAATCGGCCGAGCCGGAGACGATCACCATCCCGTCGGCGTAAGTCGAGCCGGGTCACTGGGCCGAGTTGGGTTATTGAGAGCGATGGGAGACGGACGACCGATGAATGCGACCTGTAAGGTGACGCACCTAAGCCCCGGGCGGATTCGCCTGCACATATCAAATATGGCGGAGCAGCCAGAGGTTTATCATCATCTCGTCCAGTTCGTGCTGAGTCTGCCGGAAGTCACGCGGGTCGAGCTTGAGCCGGCCAGCGAGAGCCTGACCATCATTCACGCTCGCACCCCACAAGCGCGCGAAGCGATCCTGCAGACTCTGCGCGGAACCCAGGCCCAGCAAAACACACCGGCTGAACCGCCGCCAGCGAAGCCGGCGCCTTCTCCGGTCAACTTCCCATACGCCGATTGTGTCGTGGCGCATGCCATGCGCGGCCGGGTGCGCTTTCAGATAGCGGTGCTGCGAACCGATCGTAACCTGGCCGGCGTTCTGGAATACCACCTGCGACAGCAGCCGGGCGTCAAGGATGTCAGTGTCAACCGCCTTTCCGAGGCCATTACTGTGCTGTTCGATCCGGCGGTCCTCGACGCGGAGGCGCTGGTGGGGCTGATCGCCGCCTATAACCCGGATGCGGCCGCCATACGAGACTGGCAGTCCGCGCCCGTCTCGCGCCGACCTCGACGCCGCTATGAGAACATTCGCTATCCCATTGCGATCATTCTCGCGGCGGCCGTCATGATCCTGAACTACGTCGGCGGGCCGGGCCTGCTCATCTTCGCGCTGCTGTTGGCCGCCAGCCTGCCAATCTTCTGGCGGGCCATCTATCCCATCGTCAGGGGCGGGCGGCTGTCGCCGGCGGCGGTGGCGGCCGTCGTGATCGTGTTGCTCTGGGCCACGGGTCACGTGTGGCAGGCGGCGCTGATCGTCGCTTTGCTCACCGCCGTTGATTGGATCCTGGCTTCTCCCAATAGGAGCGTCGCCAACGCCATCGCTGATGCGCTCGACCACGTGAATACCCCCTCGCCAGCTGGCCGAAAAGCCCAACAAATTGCGGCCCCGGCCAGGGCCACCCAAACCACAATTGCCAGGAAATCGCTGCCAACTGAAAGCGCAGACGAACCTGGAGCCTTCGCAACGACACCATTGTCAACGACGGGGACCCTCACCAACGCCCCATCTTCACAGGTTTCGATACCATCGGATATAGACGTTTCTTAGTGGCTTGTTACGCGTGAGGTGTACGGTCTGTCGTAGCTCCGCAGAATAGCGTGGCGACCCCCTGCTGACGGTGGAGTGACAACTCCAACACCAGCGCGAGATCACCATCTTGTGTGTAACACACCGCTTGCCGCGGCAGCGATAGCGCCCGTGTCCGAGCGCCCTGGGCGACTGTTGCATTCCAACACCTTCCAAAAAGGCGTGTGGTGACGATGAGCAACTCGAACGGTGTAGCATCAGGAACAACTACGGCGGCTCTTGCGAAGACGGTGACGGCCAGAGTCGTCTACTATGAGGTCGCCCACCAGATGGACGGTCGTCTTCGCCTGCGCATTCCGCGCCTGGCGAGCGATGCCAGGTTCGCCCAGCGGGTCCTCGACGCGGCGACGACGCTGCCCGCCGTCGAGCAGGCGCGGGTGAACGCCCGGTCGTCCTCGCTGGTGGTCACCTATCGCTCGGGGACGAACTACATCTCTGGTAACGGTCGCGGGCCGATCAACGGCGACTCGATGCTTGGCCTGGTCGTCGAGTGTGTTCGTGTCGCCGCTGACGCCGATGTCGCGGAGGAAGTCGTGCCGCCCGGTCGGGCGCCAGTTACTCGGCCCCCTGCGACCACCAGCCACATCCCCCCGACCCAGGCTGTCGGGGCGGACAGCACAGTATTCCCGATTGGCCCGGCCGGTGGCAAAGAGCCGATCAACTACGCGAAGCGTCTGACTCTGCCCGCCCTCGGTTTGGGGTTGAGCGCCGGCGTGCTGGCGGGGTTGTCTATCCCGGGCGTGTTGGTCGGTGGCGCGATTCTCTATGCCGCTCTCCCCATCTTCAAGCGCACGGTGCAGGGCATTCGCGACGAGAAGAAGCTGACGGTGGATTTCCTGGATTCGCTGACCATCGTTCTGCTAACGGCCCAGGCGAGCTTCTTTGCCCCGGCGCTCATCGTCGGGATCATCGAAGGCTCCGAGATCGTCCGCGACTGGACGGCCAGCCGCAGCAAGGACGCCACCCTGGCGCTGGTGCTGTCCCAGAATCACCAGGTGTTGGTCGAGCGGGACGGCGCGGAGATGAAGCTGGCGTGGGATGCGATCGAGGCCGGCGATATCATCCACGTCTTCCCCGGCGACCAGATCCCGGTCGATGGTGTGGTTCTGAGCGGCGACGGCCTGATTGAAGATCACCACATGACCGGCGACGCGGCGCCGACCGCGCGGCACGAAGGCGACGAAGTCCACGCCGGAACGTTCGTCACCGATGGGCGCCTGCGCATCCTGGCGACAAGCACCGGCTCCGACACACTGGCCGCGTCGCTGACGGCGCTGGCCGAGGGCGACCCCGACACGGATACGCGGGTGAGCAACTGGGCGCGCAAGACGGGCAACTGGGCCGTCGTGCCGACGCTCGCCGCCGGCGCGGCGGTGTTCGCCGGGTCCGGCAGCGTCGCCCGCGCGACAGCCATTGTGAGCCTGGACCTTGGCACCGGCATGCGCGTGTCAGCGCCGATCGCGGTTCTCGCCGCGCAGACGAACGCGGCCAAGAGCGGCATCCTCATTCGCAACGGCCGCGCGCTGGAGATGCTGGCCCAGGTAGACACGGTCGTCTTCGACAAGACGGCGACGTTGACCGAGGGCCGCGTTCGGGTGGTCGAGGTGCGCTCAGCGCGCCCCGACATCGCGCCGAACACTATTCTGCGGCTGGCCGCATCCGCCGAACACGCGCTGAATCATCCCCTCGCCCAAGCTGTGGCGGCTTATGCCGAGGAGCAGGGGATCGAGGTCGAGGCTGGCGGCGAGTGGAGCTACAAGGTCGGCCAGGGCGTCGTCGCCGAGGTCGGTGGGCAGACGGTCCATGTCGGCAGCCGCCGCCTGATGGAACAGTCCGACGTAAGCCTGGCGGCGGCCGATGAGATGCTGCCCGACGCGGCCTCGGACGCCACAACCCACGTCTACGTGGCCCGCGATGGCGAGCTGCTGGGTGTCATTCTGTGCAACGACCCACTGCGGGCGGAGAGCGCCGAGGTGGTGGGCCGCCTGCGCGAGATGGACATCGCCCCGCTCATGCTGACGGGCGACAGCGCCCGCGCGGCGGGGATGACGGCGGCGGAGGTGGGCATCGCCGAACGGGGCGTTTACGCCGAGGCGCTGCCCGAGCAGAAGGGCGCGCTCGTTCAGGAACTGAAGGCACGGGGCCGCAAGGTCGCCGTCGTCGGTGACGGCGTGAACGACGCCGGCGCCCTGGCGCACGCCGATGTCTCGATCTCGCTCGGTAGCGCCACCGACCTGGCGCGTGAAACGTCGGATGTGGTGCTACTCAACAACGACCTGCGCGATTTGGTGACGGCGATTGAGATTGCGCGCCAGGCGCTGAATATTCTTCGGCAGAACCAGGCCATCGTGGTTGCGCCCAATGTTGCGGCAATCGCTTACGGCATCTTGACGGTGATGAGCCCTACAGTCGGGGTCGTCATCAACAATGGGACGGCGCTGGTCGCGGCTCTTAACAGCCTGCGTCCGCTCAACGGTCCCGCCACTGACCGACCGCAGAACACGACCAATCCTGTGACAACCAACCATCACACGAACCCAATGGTGATAGACGCATGACTAAGTCTTCCAAACTCCGTCACTTCGGTACCGGCAAAGCTCTATTGTCCACGAGCGGTAAGAAGCTCTTTGGCCGCTCCAATCCGACGAGCGAGAAAGTCGCGGCGCTGCCCGTCGTGCTGCCGGCGGATAACTCGCGTGACGCCCTCGTCGTCAACGGCGCCGGCGCGACCCGCGTCGAGTTCGAGATTAAGCACTGGGTCAACGGGCGTCTTCGGGTCGCGGTTCCGCGCGTCGCCCGGGACAAGGAATACGCCGAGCGCCTTCAGTATCGCGTGGCGGTGGTGGGCTTCGCCCGAAATGTCCGCGTGACACCCAGCTCCCAATCGCTGGTCGTCGAGTATGACGCCAAGCAATACGCCGAGCCTGATGTCCTCGACTGGGTCACGACGGCCATTCAGGACGCCGACCAGCCGGACATGATGCTGGAGCTGATGCCGAAGCCGGCCGACGAGGGCGAGTTCAAGATCAACTACGTCAAGCGTCTGGCCCTGCCGGGCGCCGCCCTGGCGCTCTCGGTCGGCGCATTTGCCGGCCTCGCCGTGCCGCCGCTGTTGCTCGGCGGGACGGTCATCGCCGCCGCGATTCCCGCCTTCAAGCGGGCCTGGGAAGGCATCCGCGACGAGAAGAAGCTGAATGTGGACTTCCTCGACTCGACGGCCATCATCGCGCTCACAGCCACCAGCGTCTTTTTCCCGCCGGCGCTCATGGTCAGCCTCATCGAATCGGGTGAGATTATCCGCGACCTGACCGCGCGGCGCACGGCGCGGGCGAGCCTGGACCTACTGGACGCCCTCGGCAAGACAGCGCGCGTCGAGCGCGACGGGGTCGAGGTCGAAATCCCTGTGCAAGACCTGGCCGTTGGCGATATCGTCTGCGTCTACCCCGGCGACCAGATCCCGGTGGATGGCGTCGTGCTAAGCGGTATCGGCCTGGTGGACCAGCAGAAGCTCACCGGCGAGTCGATCCCGATCACGCGCGAGGAAGGCCAGGACGTTCTCGCCGCGACGCTGCTGGTGGATGGTACGCTGCGCATTCAGGCCGAGCGCGTCGGCGACAACACGCGCGCTGGCGTCGTGGTCGGCCTGATGAAGGCGGCCCCGGTACACGACACACGCATGGAAGACTACGCGCGCAAGGTCGGCGACCGCATCGTGATCCCGACGCTCGCCCTCGGTGGCGCCGTCACCCTCATGACGGGCAGCATCATCGCAGGTATCAGCGTCATCACGCTCGATATCGGCACCGGCATCCGCGTGTCCGTCCCGACGGCCATCCTCGCCTCGCTCACGTTTGCTGCCCGCAACGGCATCCTGATCCGCAGCGGCCGCGCCCTCGAGCAGCTGGCCTCGATTGACACGGTCGTGTTCGACAAGACGGGGACGTTGACCCAGGGCCGCGCTGGTGTGACGGCCATCTACACCCAGCACACCGGCATTGACAGCCGCGAAGTGCTCCAATTGGCCGCCTCCGCCGAGGCCGGGCTGACGCACCCCGTCGCCGAGGCGATTATCCGCCACGCTCGCGAGCAAGAGGTGCCGACGAAGGAGTGCGAGGCGTGGGAGTTCCGCGTCGGCCAGGGCGTTGCGGCGACGATTGACGGGCGCGAGATGTTCGTCGGCAGCCACCGCATGATGAAGAACCTGGGCATTGATACCGACCACATCAACGCGCTCTACCCGGACATCGAGAAGAGCGCGGCGTCCCAGGTGTTCGTGGCCGAGGGCAACGAGCTGCTGGGCGTGATCCTCTACAAGGACCCGGCCCGCCCCGAAAGCCCCAGCGTGATCGAGCATCTGCATGACCTGGGTATCACGCCCTACATGTTGAGCGGCGACATCCGCACCGTGGCGAACGCCGTCGCAGGCGAGCTGGGCATCCAGCCCGAGCATGTCTACGCCGAGGCGTTCCCCGAGCGCAAGGTCGAGGTCGTCAAGCAGCTTCAGGAGAGCGGCAAGGTTATCGCCTTCGTCGGCGACGGCATCAACGACTCGGCGGCCCTGGCCCACGCCAGCGTCTCTGTCTCCTTCGCCGGCGCGACCGACATGGCGCGCGAGACGGCCGACATCGTTCTCATGGACGACGACCTGTCCAGCCTGATCCTCGCCATCCGCATCGCGAAGATGTCCATGCAGGTTGTGAAGCAGAACGCCGGCATCGTCGTTGGCCCGAACCTGACCGCGATGGTCTGGGCGGCGCTGATCGGTCTGAACCCTGTGGCGGCCGTGGTCGTCAACAACGGTTCCGCGATCGCGGCCGAGATGAACGGCTTCCGCCCGCTCATGGGGCCGCCCGGCTGGGAGAAGCTCATGGCGGAGCGCGCCGAGGCCGCCAAGGGCGCCAAGACGGCCGCCGAGCCGCCAACCGTGTTCGTGCCGGTCACGCCTGTCACGGGCGAGGGCGGCGACGGCAAGGCAGCGGCAGCCCACGGCGTGGCGGCGGCGGCGCCGACCCCGAACGGCCACGCGAATGGCAACGGCCATACGAACGGGAACGGGAACGGCCACAGCCCGGCGGACGACCTGGCGCAGACCGAAATCATCGCCGCTGCGCCCGCGCCCAAGCGCACCCGCAAGACGAAGACTGTCACCAACGGCAACGGCCACGCGAATGGCAATGACCACGTCAACGGCAACGACCACGCCGACAGTATCGAGCCTGTCAAGCTCGTCGAGACCGTCGTCATCGCCGACGCGCCCGCGCCTAAGCGTACCCGTAAGACGAAGACCACCACGGGTGTGGATGGTAGCGCCCAGGCGGCCCCGATCACTGACGAGGCGCCTGTGCTGAAACTCGTCGGTAACGGCGCCGGCGCCGGCCGCGGCCGCCGCGCGAATGGCAGCAACGGCAGCGCGCACAGCGCGCACAATGAAGAGACCCGCAACGTTCTGACGGTGCTCGAGCACGCGCCGCAGAATGAGGACCCGACCGGCGAGGCAGCCCGCCCCGCGACAGACCAGACCAAGGAGTAAGAGCGATGTGTACCTATAACTTCCAGCTTCCGGTGGATCCGACGGCCCTGCTCCAGATGTTTCGCCAGGAGATCGTGGACAATGGCGGCGTCGTGACGGGCGAGCTGCCGAATGTCAACGTCTCCATGCCGACCCAGCTCGGGCGGGTCGAGGGCGAGTGCCGTCTGGTCAATGAGGCGACGGTCAACATCAAGATCACCAAGAAGCCGCCGACGGTGTCGTGCAACATGGTGCGAGACACGCTGGTGAGCTACCTGACCGAGGCTGTGAAGACCTATTCGGCGAAGAAGAACGCGGCGTGACCCTGGCCCACAAGGAGGCTTGCGATGAGCGAAGGCATGACACCGGCCGACGAACCAGCCGTGACACCCGCTGAACCCACGGCGGGCGAGGGGGCGGCGGCCGCGGGGCTAGAAGACTACGGCACGATCGAACACACAACGCGAGGGCGGACGCGGCTGCGTCTCAAGCGCGAGATGCGAACGCCGGAGAACATGGCGAAAATACAGGACCAACTGTCCAGCCATGAAGATGTCACCGGCGTCACGATTAACCAGCAAACCGGGAGCGTTGTCGTCAACCACGCCAGCCACCGCAAGGGCGAGGAGATCTGCAAGGAGGCGCTCGGCGAGCTGGAACTCATCGGCGGGGCCGTGTTCGAGCTTCCGGAGGATGAAGGGGAAGGCGGCGAGGGAGGCGGTGGAGGCTACGCGAAGCTCGACCAGCAGATGGCCGACCTCCTCTACAAGATTGACTATCGGGTCTGGAAGAAGACGGGGCTTCACTTCCGCGGCCAGATTCTCGCCGGTAGCATCGCCGGTCTCGGTGTCGCCCAAATGCTCATCTTCGGCATCTCGCTGGAGATGCTGCCGGGGCCGCTCCTGCTGTGGATCGCCTGGGACATCTACCACCGCGAGACCCAGGAGACGCCGTTCGAGGAGCGGTTTGCTGAGGAAGAAGCCGCCGATATGTCCGACGAGGTCGTAGGCGCTGCTGGCACTGCGCCAGCGCCCGCCTAGCCCGACGTCCGATGCGGCTAGTGTATCACCCGCGGGCGCGAGGGCTTGTCGCTCTCGCTACAGGTGTCATCGCCCTCGCGCTCGCTCGGCTGTGGTTCGATTGGGATAGCGCGATTCTGATTGCCTGGGACGTCGGCGTTTTGCTCTGGCTGGCGGTGACCTTCACGATGATCGCCCGCGCCAGCGCCGAGCAGACCGGCGTCCACGCGCAACGTCTCGAGCCAAACGGGCGTGTGGTGCTCATCGTGGTCGCGGCGGCCGCGATCATTGGCTACTTCGGCTCGATCATCCTGGCCTCGCGGTCGGGCGGGCGGAGTCAGTTCGAGCAGACGCTGCATTTCATCGTGGGAACGCTGGCCGTGGTCGAGGGGTGGCTGCTCGTCCATACGCAGTTCGCCCTCTACTACGCCGAGATGTACTACGATGAGAAACCGCCGACGGCGGGCGAGACGGATCAAGAGATCAGCGGGTTGGCGCCCTTCCGCAGGGGGTTGGAGTTCCCGAACGCAGATTTGATAGACTTCTGGGACTTCATCTACTTCGCCTACACGATCGCGATCTGCTATCAGACGTCCGACGTGACGGTAGGAACGCCGAAGATGCGGCGGGTGACCATTGCGCACGCCTTGATATCCTTTGTGTTCGTTACCGTGCTGCTTGCTTTCGTGGTGAACGCCCTCAGCAACGTTTTGTGATGGGCGCCGATTTCTACAACCTTTGTCAATACACTATTGCACCAACCCTCTCAAAGGGAGGTCACGAACATGGAGCGGTCGAATAAGAGGGCCATCTTCATTTCGTTGGGTGGCAACATCATCATCAGCCTCAGCAAGTTCGTGGCGGCGTTCTTCACCGGCAGCGCTGGCATGATGTCCGAGGCGATTCACTCTCTGGCCGACACCAGCCACGAGCTGCTCCTGTTGGTCGGGGTGCGGCAGGCTGAGGCGAAGGCCGACGATCGCTTCCCCTACGGCCAGGGCAAGGCTGTCTACTTCTGGGGGCTGATTGCCGTCATCTTCTTCGGGGTCGGCGGTGTCCTCGCTATCAATGACGGGTGGCAGCAGCTCCATAGCCCGGAACCTGTCGAGTGGCCGGTGGTTGTCATCGCGGTACTCGCTATCACGATGATCATGGACGGCGTGGCGCTATGGGAGGCGTTGGTTCAGTTCGTGCGCACGAAGGGCGAGGTCAGTTTCTGGACGGCGCTGCGCACGACGAAGGACCCCTCGATGCGCATCCTGATCTTCGAGAACGGCTTCGACATCCTCGGTGAGACCGTGGCGTTGGTCGGCATCATCCTGTTCCTCGTCACGGGCGACTCCGTGTTCGACGCCCTGGCTGGCATCATCGTTGGCGTCAGCCTTGTCTGCGCGGCGTTGTGGCAGGCGAGACAGATTAAGCACCTGCTGATTGGCACGAGCGCGGACGAGCATGTCATCGCCGGCATCCGCGAGATCGTGACGTCGTACACCCAGGTGACCGACATCGAGGAGATCTCAAGCCTGCACATGGGGCCTGACGTTTTGCTGGTCAACATCCGCGTCAGATTTGCCGATGACGTTGACGTACCCCAGGCCGATTACCTCACGCATGATCTGGAACGGCAGATCGAGGACACTTACCCCGTCGTGAAATACGTGTACGTCAAGGCCGCCCGCCGCCCGCGCGTCTTCGAGCCTCAGCTACAACTGTTGAGCCGCAATGCCGAGCTAGAGCAGAAAGCATCTTAGTGACGACCATCGTTATCAGCGCGATCGTCGTGTCTTCAGTCCATCACTCACGACAAAGGAGAAACAACATGTCTAGTGACGCCAGTACCATCAAGTCAACCGCCAGCAATGCGGCTAACTCGGCGATGTCGGCCGCGGGCAGCGCCGTTAACTCGACGATGTCGGCCGCGGGCAGCGCCGTTAACTCGACGATGTCAGCGGCGGGGAGCGTGGTGTCGAGCGTGTCGAAGCCACTGGCCGAGCCAAGCCGCACGGCTTATGGCCGCTTCCAGGAGGGCATGCAGTGGTACTTCGAGCACTGGGAAGACCTGGTGCATGAAGCCAGGGCCGAGCACGCCCACGACGAGCATAGCGACGCCGAGCCGGCCGTGAGCGCTGACGGCATTCTCAAGAGCCTGTCCGACGCCAAGGTCGCTTCCGACATCCCCGGCCGCGTTCGCTTGCGCGTCGCCCAACTCAAGGGGCAGGACAAGCTGACCGAGCCGCTGGCCGAGACTCTGGGTAGCATCCCGGGGGTTAAGCAGGTCGAGATTAGCTCGCTCACTGGCAGCATCCTCATGGTCTACGACAAGAAGAAGTACCCCTCGCGCGAGGCGCTACTGAGCGCGATGGGCGCGTGACGCTGCGCGCCGCTGTTGTTCGAGGCAGCACGACGGAGGCAGCTGAGCAGTACATTGACGTACTGCTCAACGCTGCGTTATGAGAGGCAACCGATGGTCTTTACCACACAGATTACCATTGCTCGACCGCGACAGCGCGTGCTCGAGCTCATCCGAAACCCCGACAACCTGCCCAAGTGGCAGCCAGGGCTGCTCAGCGTCGAGCTGATATCGGGCGAGAAGGACCAGGTCGGCGCCAAGTCGCGCGTCATCTACGAGATGCGCGGCATTCGCCTGCCCGTGACCGAGACGATCATCAAGCACGCCCCCCCAGACGTGTTTGTGTCCGCTTACGAGTCCAGGGGAGTGAAGAACGTCAGCGAGAACCGCTTCTTTGAGGATGGCCCCGATGCCACTCGCTGGGTGCTGATCAACGATTTCAGGTTCACTGGCTTCATGTCCGTGATGGGGCTGTTCTTTCAGGACACTGTCCCGAAGCAAACCCTCGAGTCAATGAAGCGGTTCAAGGCGTTCGCCGAGAGCAATTGAGTGGTCTTGTCACCTACGATACGCCCCGAAGGAGCGTCAGATGCTCACACCTTCCATTGCCCAGGCATTTCTCTTTGGCGCCCTCGTCCAGTCCATGCTGGTTGTCGCCGGCCTCATCGTCTATTGGGTCAAGGTCCCGACGCGCGTCGTCGGCTGGCTGGCCGGTTATGGCGCGGGCGCGCTCATCGGCGCAATCTGCTTTACCCTGATTGTGCAGGCGATTCAGCTTGGCAAATGGGAGATGCTGCTGTGGCTGCTGATTGGGGCAGGTATCTTCATCGCCGGTGATACGATCATCGAGCGGCGCTTCGGCGAATCGGCCGGGGCGCTGGGGATTGTGTTGGGGTCGCTGGTGGATGGCGTGCCGGAGTCGATCATCTTCGGTATTCAGATCGCCGCCGGCGGCGGCTTCAGCACGGCCTTCGTGACGGCCGTGTTGATCTCCAACATTCCCCAGTCACTTGCGCCCTCGGCCGACCTGGCGAAGTCGGGCTGGAGTATGTGGCGCGTGGCGAAGATGTGGCTGGCGGTCGTGATCTCGTGCGGTGTGACCTGCGCGTTCTTCTATGTACTCGCCGCCCTGTTCCCTGCCATTGCCGGGGATCGCGCGTCGGCCATCGCCGCCGGTGGTCTGCTCGCCATGATTACCGCGTCGTTCATTCCCTTTGGCACCGAGCGCGGCGGCATCTGGACGGGTATCTTCACCGTCCTGGGCCTGGCGTCCAGCTACATCCAGTCCCAGTAAGCTGTGCGTGATGAGCAGACCGTGGTCTATCCACGTTGATCGGTCTTGCGGTAGACCAGTAAGGAAACTCGAACGTGCCTTATCATCGCTATGACATGTCCGTATCCCAACCGCTTGTCTACCAGATTCGGGTGGACGGGACTCTCGCGCCTGATTTGTCCGATTACATTCGTGGTATGGTCATCACGACGGAGACGACGGGGGACGAAGGTTCGGTGACCACCTTGCGCGGGACTTGCCCCGACTCGTCCGCGCTCCTCGGTGTGCTTCACAACCTCGTCAACTTCGGCCTGCCGCTCATCTCAGTCGAGTGCCTGGGCGCTCCCAACGGCGAACCGAAGGCCGCGGCTGACGTGGAAGCTGATGCGAGTCCGTTCGATCAAAGTGCGGGCGATGACGGTTCGTCTGGGTCGGCGCCTGAAGTCGCGGAAGGCGTTTCGGGCTCTACGCGGCTGGGCGGGCGGCGCAGGCTGGGCGCCGGGGCCGGCGCGGTCGTCGGTGGTATCCTTGGCTCGGCGGGGGGGCCGGAGGGAGGTGTGGCGGGCGCTGTCGTCGGCGGGGTCGCGGGCCACTACATCGGGCGTAAAGCTCCCGCCTGGCGATTTCACGCATCCAGTTGGATGCGCATGCTCAACCCCTTCGCCTGGCGCGTAAAGACGCTTGCGCCGCCCGAGACGGCCGAAGCGCTGATGGCAGAGTAAGCCGTCAGCAAGAGGCAAGACACACCCCCAGGCAACAACCCTGCCTGGGGGTGTGTCTTGCCTGCTGGCGGGGGAGTGACAACTCCCCCGCCCGTCGGAGGTGCTGGAGAGCCATCTTCAGCGCCAACACGATGGGCTCCTCTACGGCAACATGCCAAGCTACCGCTATTTCTCGTGGGCGAGATCGGCGTAGGCCTGGTCGCGGACGTGAGCCAGGGCCGGCGTGATCTCGACCGGGTACGCGCCGTAGTCGCGGATGCGCCGGACATCGGCGGGCAGCCGCGCAAGCCGCCCCTGGCAGTAGGCGCGGCTCTCCTCCAATGTTGGGGCCTTGCGCAGCATTTTCCCGGTCGCCATCCACTGGACGAGCAGCGGCTCCGCCCCCGCGATGGGCGGCTCGTCGGCGAGGGCAATGACATCGCCCACGAATGCGCCATCGGCGTGGGAGCGCCGCCAGACCTGCTTGCAGCCGGGCAGGGTCGCCTTGCCGGTGCTCAGCTTGGCGC
Source organism: Anaerolineae bacterium (assembly GCA_046328535.1). Classification (GTDB taxonomy): domain Bacteria; phylum Chloroflexota; class Anaerolineae; order Epilineales; family JAHCIE01; genus JBDHWG01. The sequence goes on along the minus strand of JAXLWJ010000005.1, from coordinate 11,836 downwards.
GCGGGCCGGCCTCATCCTCGACCAGCTTGTAGACGCCGCCCAGGGACGGGTCGTCGGGCGATGTGCCGAGGTTCGTGCCGACGCCGAACAGGTCCACCGCCGCGCCCTGGGCCAGCAGGTCACCCATAAGGTATTCGTCCAGGTCGCCGCTCAGCAGGATGCGCACGTGCTGGAGGCCGGCCGCGTCGAGCTTTGCGCGCACCGCCTTCGACAGCCCGACCAGGTCGCCGCTGTCAATGCGGACGCCTCGCAGTGTCTCCCCCCGCGCGGCCATCTCTTTGCCGACGATGATGGCGTTCTCGACGCCGGCCATGACATCGTAGGTGTCAATGAGCAGGAGCACGTTGCCGGGGCAGTCCTTGGCGAAGGCGCGGAAGGCCGTCAGTTCGTCGTCGAACGACATGACATAAGCGTGGGCCATCGTCCCGTAGGTCGGTATCCCGAAAAGCTGTCCGGCCAGGACGTTGGACGTGCCGCTGATGCCGGCGAGATAGGACGCGCGCGCGACCTTCATCGCCGCGTCGGCGCCGTGGTCGCGGCGCGGCGACATGTCAATCACGCCGCGCGCCTCGGCGGCCAGCGTCATTCGCGCGGCTTTGCTGGCCCACATGCTCATGCTGTTGAAGGTGTTGAGCAGGAAGGTCTCGATAATCTGCACCTCGATGCGCGGGCCGGTCACGCGCAGCACTGGCTCGGGCGGAAAGTAGACTTCGCCTTCGGGCAAGGCCCAGACATCCCCGCTGAAGCGGAAGTTGCGCAGGTAGTCAATGAAGCCCGGCGTCATGCAGCGGATGAGGCGCAGGTAGGCCAGGGCTTCCTCGGTGAAGCGCAGGTGTTGCAGGTAGGCGAGCGCCTGGGGCAGACCGGCCGACACGAGGAAGGCGCGTCCATGCGGCAGGCGGCGGACGAACAGATCGAACGTCGCCGCGTCGTTGCGCTTGTGGCGGAAGTAGCTGTCGGCCATCGTCAGCTCGTACAGGTCTACGAGCATCGCCATGTTGTCGTTGTTCACCCAGCCGAAGATGGACTGGGTGTCCTGCTCGTTTTTCATCGGCGCCTAGCCCTTTTTCCAGCGCTGCGAGTCGTTGTAGACGACCCAGGGTACGGTCGGCGGGTCGCCCGTGGCGAACATGAACCCGCGCTCGAACTGCTGGATGGGGCGCGAGTAGCCCTGTTCATCGCCCTTCGCCAGGCCTAGCTTGTCCCGCACGCCCGACTCGTTGCACCACACCTTGCCGATGCCTCGGCGGGGCGTGGGCGGCGTCTTAGACTGGCTGACGTCGGGGCAGGAATACTCCGCGTCGCCGTCGCGCCAGCTATCCTGGAACACCTGCGCCGTGCCATCGTTGTACAGCGCGTAGATCAGGCCGTTGTCCTGGCGGTAGAACATAAAGCCGCGCTCGAACTCTTCGACCGCTGTGACGACATTCTGAGGCGTTCCGATGGGGCAGCCGATGGCGGCCTCGAGGCCCTCGAACCGCCACAGCCCGGCGAGATACGGCGCGATCAGCGGGAAGCACGCCACGCCGGCCGGCGAGAGCGTCGGCGTCGGGCCGGGTGTCCTGGTCGGTGGGCGCGGCGTCGGCGAGGCGCTGCGGGTTGCCGTCCCCGTTGGGCCAGGCGGTCGCGTGGGCGCTGACGTCGGCGCGGTGGTCGGCGGCTTCGACGGCGCGGCCGGTGGCGCCTGGGTCGGCGCGACCGCGACAGGCGCGGCGGTGGTGGGCGCGGGGTAGGCGTTGCGCGTGGGCAGCGGCGCGACCGTCGGCGGGGCCGGGTAGGCGGCGGCGGTCGTCGGTAGGACCGTGGCGACTGGCGGGACGAGCGCCGTCTGGCCCAGGCGTCGGCTGCTAAACCAGAGCGCGCCGAGCAGCAGGAGGAGAATCAGGGCGGTGCCGGCGGCAATCCACCACCACGGCGGCCCATCGGCGCGGGCGGGTGGCGGGGCGGCCGCAGCCGCGGCGGCGACGCCGGTGTCGGCGGTCACCGCGTCAGCGGCCTGCGTGGCGTCGGCTTCAGGAACGCCGCGCATCATGAGCGAGCGCCCCGCGAGGTCGCGCCGGCTGGGGTCCGTCGAGGCGCGGGCGGCGGTCAGGATGTTCGACCAGCGTTGAAGCTCGGCGCGGTACGGGTCATCGTCGAGGCCAGCGCCGGCCAACAACATCTCTAGCTCGTTGGCGGCGGGGTGGCCGCCGGCGACGACGAGACGGACAACTTCCGGGAGCAGGGGGAGCAAAGCTGTGACTTGTTCCGGGGAAAGCGATTGTGCCATGACTATTTCCTTTCCATTCCATGCCCCAATTCTAGCCGCCTTGCCGCTACAGTAGAAACGGCGCGCATAGCTTTGACCAATGGAAACGGCAAACTATAATATGCTCCACTACGGCCGGATGTACTGTAAGTGGAGATAGCATGGCAACACCCCGAAGCACGTGGGCGCGGCTCCTGATCATCGTTATGGTTGCCGTCGTCCTGATTGTGGCGCTGGGCGCGTGGGTCTACACGACGACGCCCCTGGGCGAGCGCGCGCAGAATGTGCAGCGCCGCCTGGCCGCGCGCTTTTTGCCGCACGAAGCGCCCGCCGTGGCGTTCGTTCCGACACCCGTGATTTCGGCGGCCGAGAAAGAGGCCGCCCTGAGCCTGCTGGCGACGGCCACCGTTGCGCCGACGGTCGCGCCGACAGCCCCCCCTTCGACACCAACGACCGCGCCGGCCGCCAGCCAGGCCGCCGTCAGCCAGTCGGCCGCCGCGGCCGCGTCGCCGACCGTGCCGCGCCCGACGGCGACGCCGACGCCCGTCGTCGCGCTGGCCCCCGTCCTCGGCAAGATAGACCTGGGAACGATGCGCCACGAGTACCAGGGGTGGAACAACTGCGGCCCGACGACCATCGCCATGGACCTGAACTACTTCGGCAAGCCGACGACGCAGAAAGAGGCGGCGGCCGCCCTGAAGCCGGACCCCAACGATAAGAACGTTGGGCCGGATGAGTTGGCCGACTATGCCCACACGCAGGGCATGGGCGGCATCTACCGCCTGAACGGCAACCTCGACATGCTCAAGGCGCTGCTCAGCAACGGTATCCCCGTCATCGTCGAGCACTGGTTCATCCCCGAGCCGAACGATGAGATGGGCCACTACAAGCTGCTCAAGGGCTACGACGACGAGACACAGCAGTTCATCGCCAACGACTCCTACAATGGCCCGAACATTCACATCGGCTACGCCGAGTTCGACCGCCTGTGGCGGGTGTTCAACCGCACCTATGTCGTGGTCTACCCGATGGACAAGGAAGCGGTGGTCAAGGCGATCGTCGGGCCGGATTGGGATGAGCAGGCGATGTGGCAGCGTTCCCTCGCCGGCGCGCAGAGCGATGTCGCCCAGGACCAGAACGACAAGTTCGCGTGGTTCAACCTCGGCACGAGCCTCGAAGGGCTAGGCAAGCACCCGGAAGCGGCGCGCGCCTATGACCAGGCGCGGCGGCTCGACCTGCCGTGGCGCATGCTGTGGTACCAGTTCGGCCCGTTCGAGGCCTACATGGCCGTCGGCCGCTACCAGGACGTGCTGTCCCTGGCCGACGCCAACCTCAAGAGCGCGAACAACCTGGAAGAGTCCTACTTCTATCGCGGCAAAGCCCTCCAGGCGATGGGGCAGACCGCCGAAGCTCGCAAATCGTTTGAGCAGGCCGTGAAGCTGAACACGAACTTCCAGCGGGCCAAAGATGCGCTCAGCCAGTTGACGGCCAGCCAATGACATCGTCGCGCCCGACCTCTGCCACGTGGCGGCGCGTCCTCACCGCCACCATCACCGTCGTCTTCGGTTACGGGCTGGCCAAGCTCATCGGCTTCGCGCGGCAGATCATCGTCGCCCACGCCTTCGGGACGAGCTGGCAGATGGACGCCTACAGCGCGGCGTTCGAGCCGGCCGACGTCCTGTTCACCATCATCAGCGTCGGTGCGCTCGGCACAGCGTTCATTCCGGTGCTCACGGATTTCCTGGACCGCCGCGACGATGACGGCGCGAACCGTCTGACGAGCGCCATCCTGACGCTGACGTTCATCATCGGCGTCGCGCTCGCCGTCGTGCTGGCGCTCGTCGCCGCGCCGGTGGTGCAGACCTCGGTCGGGCGGGGCTTCACGCCGGAGGGCCAGGCCCTCACGACGCAAATCCTGCGCATCATCCTTCTCGCCCAAATCGTGCTAGGCGTCAGCGGTGTCATGGCGGCGGCGCTCCAGGGCCACCAGCACTTCCTGCTGCCGGCCCTCGCGCCAGCCCTATACAACGTTGGCATCATCGTCGGCGCGCTCTTGCTGGCGCCGCGCATGGGCATCTACGGCTTGGCGTGGGGCGCGGTGGTGGGCAGCTCCTTCGGCTTGCTCGTCCAGATGCCCGGTTTTCGGCGCTTCAACATCCACTACCGGCCGCTGCTCGCCCTCAAGGACGTAGCGGTGCGCAAGGTGGGCGTGCTGGCCGTCCCGCGCTTCCTGAGCCTGGCGATCTTCAACTTCACCATGTTCTTCAACACGACGCTGGCGTCCACCCTGGCGACGGGCAGCGTCGTGGCGTTCTTCATGGGCTGGAGCCTGATGCAGCTGCCGGAGACCCTGTTCGCCACGGCGGTCGGGACGGCGGTGTTCCCGACGATGGCGGAGATGGCGAGCCGCAACCAGATAGACCGCTTGCGCGCGACGATGGCGAGCACCCTGCGCGCTATTTCCGCGCTCACCATACCGACGGCCATCGGCATGCTGGTGCTGGCGCAGCCCCTCGTGGCCGTGCTGTTCCAGCGCGGCGCGTTCAATGCCGAGTCGACCGCCCTCGTGGCGGCGTCGCTGTGGGGCTGGTGCCTGGGGCTGGTGGCCCACTCCGCGCTCGAAATCGTGGCGCGGACGTTCTTTGCCATGAAGGACACGTTCACGCCTCTGAAGATCGGGTTCGTGTCCATGCTCATCAACATGGCGCTGGCGCTCGCCCTGCGCGAGCCGCTCGGCGTCACCGGCCTGGCCCTCGCTAACTCCATCGCTTTCTCCATCGAGACCATCGTGCTGCTCGTCATCCTCCGCCGCCGTATCGCTGGCATTCAGGGGCGGTGGCTTCTGGTCGGCGTGGCGAAGATCACGGCCAGCGCCGCCGTCGCCGGTGTCGTCATGTTCTTGCTCAGGAACATGCTCGCTGACCAGCGGTCCATCGTCATCCTCGTCGTCGCCGGTCTGGCGGGCGCCCTCGTCTACGCTGCGGGTGTCCTACTGCTCGGCTTGGACGAAGCGCGGCTGTTGGTCCGCGTCGTTTCACAGCGTTTACAGCGCCGCGCCCCTGCGCCGATTGGTGAATAACACCGCGTGAATTTCTCCGTTATACCATGCAGGCATGAGGCCATGCTTGTGAAGGAGGCATTCCTCCAGGCACATTTCGTCGGCTCCCTGCGATAGACAGCCCGTGACATAGCCGAGGCAGGGGAACCGCGCACAACTGAGCGCTGCGGGGGGAGATATGAACATGCGGCAGTCGGGCATGTTGTGGCTGGTCGGCTGTGGGCTGCTCCTGGGAGTCTGGCTCATGTCAACCGGGGCATCGCCTGTGGCGGCTCAGGGTGGCTCGTCAACGCTCACCCCGACCTCGACCCCCAAAAGCGCCACCGTTGTGACGGTTCGCCCCTCCGCTCTCAATGGCTGGGCCGTCGTCCCTGACACCCTCGCGCCGACCCTGGAATTCGTGACCGGCCCTGCTACGCCGCCGATGGGCATCGGCAGCTTTCGGATCGCCGTTGACAACACCTTCATGAGTGGCGGAACGTACACCCGCGCCTACGCCGGCGCCCGCCTGAGCCGCCTCACCCGCCTGACGTACAGCACCTATACGACGGCCAGCGATCCGGCTGGACTCGCGGCCAAGCTGCACCTGGCGATTGACTACAGCCTCCAGGATGGGGACAACTCATACCAGGGCGATCTCGTCTTTGACCCGAGCGTCACCGGGCAAGCCGTCACGACCGGCCAGTGGCAGACCTGGGACGCCCTGAATACTGTCGGGTGGTACGCGACCGAGCAACCCGGCAGGAACAAGTGCGTGCCGACGGCGCCGTGCGCGCTGGGCGACATTTTGCTGGACTACCCCTACATTGGTCTGCGCTACACCGTTGGAACGCTCGGCTTCAAGGCCGGCCCCTTCTGGAACTCCTTCGACGGGAACGCCGACGCGCTGACCGTTGGGGTAGATGGGAACGAGATCAGCTACGACTTCGAGCCGGAGCTCCCGACCCCGACGCCCACCCTGATGCCGACGATCACCCTCACCCCAACCATGACCGCGACGCCGACGATCACGCCGACACCCCCCAATACCCCAACCTCTACCGCGACGCCCACGGTCACCGCGACCCCGACGGCGACCGCTACAGCGACGCCCACCCAGACGCCCACCACCACCTCCACGGCCACGCCGACGGACACCCCGACCACGACGCCGACGGCCACCATCACCCCGACTCTGCCGCCGCAGGTCCTCGGCGTGCTCACGGTCACCAAGCGGGTGCAGGGGCCGGCGTCGGCCTACGGGCCGGGCGACGTTTTCACGGTCTTCCTCGGCTGCTTCGACAGCGCCGGGCAGCCGATCGCCGCGACGAACTCGACGCAGAACATCGCCCCCAACGGCGCGGTCCTGTTCAGCATCCCCTACGTGGCGGCCATCAACTCGTGCGTGCTGACCGAGATTCACGCGCCGGCCCCGGCGCCCGGCTACGCCTACCTCGGCGCGGTCTACGAGGCCATCGCCAGTAGCCCGCCGGTCACGTCAACCCCGTCGGCCATGAACGTCACCTTCATCCCGAAGCAGGGCATGGTTGGCTCGACGACGATCACGAACATCGTTGCCGCGAACACCCCGACGAGCACGGCCACGCCGACGACGACCCCGACCCCGACGAGCACCGCGACCCCAACGGCCAGCGCGACATTCACCGTGACGCCGACGCCGACAATGACCGCGACGCCGACCGTCACCTTCACACCAACGAGCACGGCCACGGCCACGGCGACGCCGACGAGCACGGCGACCCGCACGGCGACGGCGACGCAGCCGCCTACACCGACGCGGACGGTGACCCCGACGCCGACGGCGACGCCCACGCCGCGCGCGGTCTACCTGCCGCTGATCGCGGTGGGCGCGGCGCTCACCCCGCCGTGAGGGAGCCATCGCCCGGACGTTGACCCACGCGCCGCGTCATCCTATACTTAGCGTGGTATGAGCCACGAACTCCCTCCCACCCCGGCGTCCGATGCCGCGCTCCTGAGCGTGCGCCACCTGTCGAAGCGTTTCGGCGGGTTCTGGGCGCTGCGCGACGTGGACCTCGATGTCCGCGATGGCGAGGTCGTGACCCTGTTTGGGCCGAACGGGGCGGGCAAGACGACCCTGATGCGCATTGTCGCCGGGCTGAGCAAGCCGTCCGATGGCGAGATTCACCTCGGCGGCGTCACGGCCCGCGTCAACAATATCGCCGCGCGCCGCATGCTCGGCTTCGTCTCCCACCAGCCCCTCCTCTACCCCGACCTGACGGCGCAAGAGAACCTCGTCTTCTTCGCCCGCCTGTACGACCTGCCTGACGCCGGCCCACGCGCCGCGATCCTACTCGGTCGGGTGGGCCTGGGCCACCGCGCCGGGCAGCCGGTGCGGCAGTTCTCGCGCGGCATGCAGCAGCGCGTCGCCATCGCTCGCGCTCTCCTGCACGACCCGCGCCTGCTGCTGCTGGATGAGCCGTACACCGGCCTTGACCCGGCGGCGATGGATTGGCTGACCGGGATGCTCGCCGAGCTGAGCCGCCAGGGCCACACGATCCTGATGACCAGCCACGACCTGGACCGGGGCGTCGCCGTGGCGAACCGAGTCGCCATCCTGGCGGCGGGCCGCCTTGCCTTCGCCGCCGACTGCGCGGCGCTCGCGCCGGGCGAGCTGGCGGCGGCCTACGCGGCGGCGTCCCACGCCGTCGCCGGAGGCAGCGCGTGAGCCGCCGCGTAGCCCCGCGCCGGCCGACACCGCCGAGCTTGACGTGGAAGAGCCGCAGGCGCCTCGCCGGGGACACCCCAACGCTGGGTGGCGCGGCCCGCGCCCCGCTATGGCCCGCGCCAGTACGCGGCGCAGGTGTGGGCGCTGGTCTGGAAGGACCTCATCGCCGAGCGCCGCACGAAGGAGATCCTGTCGGCGACGCTCGTGTTCGGTCTGCTGGTAGTACTCATCTTCAACTTCGCGTTCGACCTGCGGCGGGCGGAGATGGACCTCATCGGCCCCGGCATCCTGTGGGTGGCGTTCATCTTTGCCGGCATCCTGGGCCTCAACCGCGGCTTTGCGCTCGAGAAGGATCGCGGCGCTCTGGAGGGGTTGATGCTCGCGCCGATGGATCGCAGCGCCATCTACCTGGGCAAGCTCATCAGCACGCTCATCTTCATGTCGGTCATGGAGCTGATTATCGTGCCGGTCTATAGCCTGCTCAACAATCAACCCATCCGCCCCGACTTAATTCCCGTAATATTCATGGGAACGCTCGGATTCGCCGCCGCCGGAACGATCTTCGCAGCCATCGCGGCCAACACGCGCACCCGCGAGGTGCTGCTGCCCATCCTGCTCTTCCCCATCCTCGTGCCGGTCGTCATCACGGCGGTGGGCGCGACGGCGATTGTGCTAGGGGGCGGCGAGGACCTGGGGCCGCCGCTGACGCTGCTGGCGGCCTTCGACGTGGTGTTCCTGGTCGTCGGCGTACTCGTCTTTGGCTATGTGATTGAGGAGTAAACATGACCACGAAACGTCTCAAGCCAATCGTGTGGGGCCTCGGCATCGCCACGGCCGTCGCCATGCTGGTCACCCTCTACCTGGGCCTGGTCTGGTCGCCGCCCGAACGCTCGATGGGCGAGAGCATCCGCATCCTCTACTTCCACGCGCCCTCCGCCTGGGCGTCGTATCTGGCGATTGGCGTCGTCGCCGTCGCCAGCATCCTCTACCTGTGGCGGCGGACGCGCATCTGGGACGTCATCGCCCTGGCGTCGGCCGAAATCGGCGTCCTGTTCACCACCATCACCCTGATCTCCGGTATGCTGTGGGGCAAGCTGGAGTGGGGGACGTACTGGACGTGGGACGCGCGCCTCACGAGCTTCCTCATCATGTGGCTGATCTATGTCGGCTACCTCATGCTGCGCGCCGCCATTGACGACCCGGAGCGCCGCGCCCGCCTCGCCGCCATCGTCGGCATCATCGGCGCGCTCGACATCCCCATCATTCACTTCGCCGTTCTATGGTGGCGCACGCTGCACCCGCAGCCGATTGTGGTGCGGCCCGGCGGCCCGGCGATGAGCGAGCCGATGATCGTGGCTCTCGTCGCCGGCATGGTGGCGTTCACCCTGCTGTATCTGTTCCTGGTGACGTTCCGCGTGTCGCTGGAGCTGGAGCGCGATCAGGTGGAGGTCGCCGAACACCGCCAGGCGGTCACGGCGGAGGCGCAGCCGGGCTGAGGGCAAAGGCCCAAGAGCCGACTGAAGTCGGCGCTACATGACATGAGCCTGTAGCGCCGACTTTAGTCGGCCCAGTTGGCTTCCGAATTTGACGCGGCGGCGTGTCTGTGCTAACATTTCTTAATAATTGAAGATTGGCTCTTATCCAGAGGGGTGGAGGGAACGGCCCTGTGAAACCCCGGCAACCAGCTTGGATCGTGACGCGAGCATTGCTCGCCAGCCGAGACCATCCGGGCTAGGTGCCAACTCCGTCAGGCGAACGCCTGAAAGATGAGAGACCTTGCACCAGTGTCTCTCTGTGCGCATGGAGAGACCTTTTTTTGTGTCCACGCTGGGACTGAGAGAGGCTGATGCGGACCGTTGCCTGGCACGACGGCAAAGTGCAGATGATTGACCAGCGGAAGCTCCCCAACGAGTTCGTCGTTGTGGAGTACACCGACTACCGCGCCGTGGCGGCGGCCATCACCGACATGGTCGTGCGCGGCGCGCCGGCCATCGGGGCTACGGGGGCCTTCGCCCTCGCGCTCGCCGCTGCCGGTAGCCAGGCGACCGACCGAGCCGCGCTGCTGGCCGCCCTGGAGCGCGCCGCGGACGAGATCAACGCGGCGCGGCCAACGGCGGCCAACCTCCGCTGGGGCCTGGACCGGCTGCTGCGACGCGCCCACGCGACCGAGGGCGACGCCGACGCAATCCGCGCGGCGGTGCTCGACGAGGCGGAGGCGCTCGCCGACGAGGATGTGGCGCTGAACCGGCGCATGGGCGCGTTTGGGGCGGATGTGGTGCCGGATGGCGCGACCGTCATCCACCACTGCAACACTGGCGCGCTGGCGGCGGTAGACTACGGCACGGCCCTGGGCGTCGTTCGCGCGGCGCACGAGGCGGGCAAGCGGCTGCACGTCCTGGTGGACGAGACGCGGCCGCGGCTCCAGGGCGCGAAGCTGACGGCGTGGGAGCTGAAGGAGCTGGGCATCCCCCAGACCCTCATTGCCGACAACGCCGCAGGCTACTTCCTGGCGTCCGGCAAGGTGGACCTGTGCCTGGTGGGGGCGGATCGCATCGCGGCCAACGGCGACACCGCCAACAAGATTGGCACGTACAAGCTGGCCGTCGTGGCGAAGGAGAACGGTGTCCCGTTCTACGTCGTCGCGCCCACGTCCACCGTTGATCTGGACACGCCGACCGGCGCCGACATTCCCATCGAGGAGCGTGACGCGCGCGAAGTGACCCACGTCGGCAGCGAGCGCATCGCGCCGGAGGGCGTCGCCGTGGCGAACCCTGCGTTCGACGTGACGCCGGCGCGCTACATCACGGCTATCATCACCGAAGAGGGCATCGTTCGCCCACCGTATGAGACCGGCCTGCGCGGGGTCGTCGAGCAAGCCCGCCGTCGGTCCAGCCCGAATTCTTGAGCAGGAGGGGGAGTCGCTCGTGAGTATTCTCGTCGTTGGTTCGCTGGCGCTGGACTCGATCCAGACGCCGTTTGGCAAGGTTAAGGACGCCCTGGGCGGCTCGGCCGTCTACTTCTCCGCCGCCGCCAGCCTGTTCGACAGGGTGAACGTCGTCGGCGTCGTCGGCCAGGACTTTCCGCCCGAGCACATTGAGTTGCTGCGCGCGCGCAACGTGGACCTGTCGGGGCTTCAGGTGGCGGAGGGCAAGACGTTTCGCTGGTCGGGCCGCTACGACTACGACATGAACACGGCCCAGACGCTGGACACGCAGCTCAACGTGTTCGCCACGTTCCACCCGACCCTGCCGGATTCCTACAAGAACGCGGAGTACGTGTTCCTGGCGAACATTGACCCGGAGCTACAGATCGAGGTGCTGACGCAGGTCAATCGGCCCAAGCTCGTCGTCCTGGACACGATGAACTACTGGATTGACTACAAGCGCGAGGCGCTGACCGAGGCGTTCCGCCTGGCCGACGTCATCATCATCAACGAGGCCGAAACCAAGCAGTTCGCCAAGACCTTCAGCCTCATCCGCGCGGCGCGCAAGATTCTGGACCTGGGTCCCAGTGTCCTGGTCATCAAGAAGGGCGAGTACGGCGCGGCCATGTTCGCCAACGGCGAGAACCCGATCTCGTCTAACTTCTTCATCCCGGCCTACCCGCTGGAGAAGATCCAGGACCCGACGGGCGCTGGCGACTCGTTCGCGGGTGGGTTCATGGGCTACCTGGCGCGCAGTGGGGCGATCACCATCGGCGCGATGAAGCGGGCCATCGTCCACGGCAGCGTCGTGGCGTCCTTCGTGGTCGAGGACTTCAGCGTCAATCGCCTCAAGACCCTGGAGCCGCCCGAGATCGCCGCGCGCTACGAAGAGTTCAAGCACTTCACCCACTTCGAGCACTT
>JAXLWJ010000049.1:0-32045 GCA_046328535.1 Anaerolineae bacterium | reverse complement strand
GGCTCGACGAGCACGCTGACGGACACGAGCGGGAAGGTAGTGGGGCGGGAGCGGTACAGCGCGTTCGGCGAGGGGCGGCGGGGGGAGACGCCACCGACGACCGACCGGCTGTACACGGGCCAACGGCTCAACATGCTGAGCAACCTTTACCACTACAGCGACGGCACGAGCGCCGGCCGGTTCTACGACCCCTTGCTGGCGCGGTTCATCCAGCCGGACAGCGTGACGCCCGGTAGCGGCAGCCAGGCGCTCAATCGGTATGCGTATTCGGTCAACAACCCCGTCAGATACACCGACCCAACGGGACACGCAGTGTGGTCAGAGAAGGATGGTCCAGCGTACGAGACGGATGAGCAACTGCTTGACGCGGTTGGGGCGTATGACCCACCCAGCGAGATTCGGTGGACGGGCATCTACAGTGAAGCCTATCCCAACTACACTCCCCCGATGTCTGAGCCAGACCGCAACTATGGCTATCGGTTCAAGGTGTGGCAATGGCAGCAACAGAATGAAGTCGACGCAGCGCGTGCCTCGGGCGCTGCCCCTGACTGGTCAAAGGCTTGGCCGACGTTTCTTAGCGGCGCGAGCCTTGCTGGCGGTGTCGTGGCCGCCAACGGCGGGGACGATGGGAGTGGAACGGGAAAAACCGGCATAGTTCTTGGTAGCAAAGGCGAACTTAGCCGAGCAGGTGTCAAAGATGCGCATCATATTTGGCAAGATGCTGCTATGCGAGAATTGCCAGGATACTCGTATGACGCTGCTCCCCTGTGTGTCTATAATAGGTGAGACAACTCGCCCGACGATATTAGTGTAGAATAGGGCGAGGGAGAACGTGATGTCTCAACCCAGAGCGAACGAATCCATGGCCAATGGCGCATCTGCCAGCAGCCAACCAACGCCCCACCCCGATCCCGAGGTGGTGCCCAAGCCCGAACGGCGACACTTCACGGCCGAGTACAAGCAACGCATCCTGGCCGAGGCCGAGCAGTGTCACGAACGCGGTCAGCTCGGAGCGCTCCTGCGCCGCGAAGGCCTCTACTCCTCGCACCTCAACAAGTGGCGCGAACAACGCGAGCGTGCTATCCGTCAAGCCCTCGCGCCTCAGAAACGCGGCCGCAAGGTGGATCCCCAGGCAGCCGAGCTGGAACGGCTGCGGCAGGAGAACGAGCGACTGAAAGCACGCCTGGAGCAAGCGGAGACGATCATCGACGTCCAAAAAAACTATGCTGGCAAAACTGACTTGAGGAGACGTTCCTCAAGGCTGGCCAGGTAGGTGTGAGGGTCGCGTCGGAAGCGACGCTGGGCACGCCGCGCGGTGTGCCGAACCTCCAGCTGACGACGGAGCGTCCGCCACATCTCGCGATCTATCGGGCCGAGTTCGTCGGCTTGAAACGGGTGTGTATGGGTCGCCACGGCCGCCATCAGACGCACCGCCCCTCGGATGACCAGACTTGGCCCCGCCACCTTGCGACCCGTGATACGTCGTTCGAGATAGCGCGCCGTGCCAAAGTAGTGCTCCAGATCGTTGTTGGTTCGTGGTAAGTCGGGCACCGCGTAGCAGTGGAACAGACCCGGCTTGTAGCTGTCCGTCACCTTGAGAAAGTGCGTCATCGCTGGCGTCAGAGACCCGACCTCCGCCTTGTGCGCGGTCATCTCGGTCAGCAACGCGTCATACGTCTGGCGCACTTCCCCCGCGCTCTGCTGCTCATGGTTGGCCAGGATGTGCGCCGCTCGATATACGAAGGCGTACGCCGTCTTGACATCGGGCCACAAGGCCGCCGTCTCTTCGAGGCCGCGCGTCAGCAGCGTATCGAGCCGCTGGAGTTCGGCGGGCAGCCCCTTTTTGCTGCAACCCGCTCGATAGAAGCGTGAATGTCTTCCAGCCGCTGCTTGAGGCAGAGACCCGCCGCGTCCAGCGGCGCACGTCCATCATCGGTCAGCGCACTGCGCACGGCCAAGCAGTAGCCGCGAACCGCCTCGGCTTCGTCGTCGTCACGGGCTTCGAGCTTGCGTTCGATGGGCCGCACGCCTCGGACACGTTTCTTGAGTTCCTTCTTGGCGTGGCGATCCGCTTCATAGATGGGCGTGGCTGCCTCGCGCAGGTAGTGAAAGTGACACAGTTGGTGCGGCACATCGGGCAGGGCGGTCGCTACAGCGTTGCGGATCGAGCGCTGCCCATCAGAGATCACACCCACAATCGGCACCGGCAAGGCCGCCTTGACCTCGCCCAGCAACCTTGCCAGATCGTCTTCCGTCGCGCTCAGGAGGCTGCGCGCCAACACCACTTCGCCCGATAGGCAATCGCGTAGCACCCACAGCACCTCGTGACCGACATGGGGCTGCAAGCCGTCTAGCGCCAGGATCACTCGCCCCTGGCCCTCCAAACGCTCACGCAGACGGGACGAGTCGGTCAGCCGCAGGGCGACGAGTTCCTCATAGCGGTGCACCAGGTGGGTGACAGTTCGTTCGGCGATGGCGATGCCTCGCTCGCGCAAGGCGGCATGCACTTCTGGCACGCTACGTTGCTGATGATAGCGCAGCGCACCAACCAGGGCGATGATGTCCAGACCGAATTCGCTTTCGGGCAGCGCCAAGCGTCCTTCTTCTTCGGGGCGGTACGGCTTGCGGTAGCGCTCGCAGTCGGGATTGACGCAGCGACGGATCTTCAGCGTCAGCTTCACCAAGCCCTCAAGGGTCGCCAGCGTTCGGTAGTTGTGGTAGGCCATCCACATGTGACGGCCGCAGACGGGACACTCCGTCTGACATGTTTCGAGTATCCGTGTCGTCTCTGGTTGAGGACGGCGTTCGCGACGAGCCATTGCTCTCCTCCTCCTGGGGCCTTTGCCAATGGCCCTCAGCAAGGATCGCGCCATCCTCTAGCCAGCTTTACCACCATAGAAAAAACTGTGACGCTGTTGGGACGAGACCAGGCCGACGCCGAGCACGACGAGTTCGACCGAAAGCCGTCGCTGCTCAGCCCTGGTGGGCATCGCCGGACGTGTGCCGAGGCGTGCACAGCAGCCTGCTCAACTGCGCCGGGCGGCGCCTGCGCCCCGGCACCACCGCGTCCCTGCGCGGAGATCAAGTCCTCGCGGCCTCGTCCCGGGCGGTATCGTCCGAGATAATGGCCAGCTCGAGGCGGCGCCATTTCGCCGACGGCGCGCTTGTGGAATCCGCGGCCTCTGGACGAAGGCGTCTACCACTGCTCGTGGCGCACGATGTACCGCATCCTCACCGACCATGCCGAGGTGCGCGAGCGGCGCGACGAGTTGCGCATCATCCAACTACCAGGCCGAACTCCTGGCACGGCCAGCCACGCCTGGGGCTTGGGACATCACCAAGCTGCGCGGCGCCTGGCGCCACCTACTTCGCGCTGTATGTCATGCTCGACGTGTTCAGCCGCTACGTCGTCGGTTGGATGGTCGCCGAGCACCAGACCGCCGCATTGGCCGAGCAGTTCATCGCCGAGACGTGCGCCAAGCAGGGCATCGAGCGGGGGCAGTTGACGATCCATGCCGATCGCGGCAGCGCTATGATCTCCAAAGAGGTGACCCAGCTGATGGCCGACCTGGGCGTCACCAAGAGCCACTCGCGACCGCATGTGTCCAACGACAACCCGTTCTCGGAAGCCCAGTTCAAGACGGTGAAGTATCGTCCTGACTACCCCGATCGCTTCGGCTGTCTGGCGGATGCCCGAGCGTGGGGTGAAGCCTTCTTCGCCTGGTACAACGACTGCCATCACCACAGTGCCTTGGCGCTGTTGACACCCGCGGATGTGCATTGGGGGCGAGCCGAGGCGGTGCGTCGAGAACGGCAACGCGTGCTAGAAGCCGCGTATGCGGCCCATCCCGAGCGGTTCGTGAAGGGCCAGCCCGTGGTGGCCGAGCCACCGAAAGCCGTCTGGATCAACCCGCCGGCCACGCCTGACCCATCCATGTCTGAGCCTATCAGTCCGTCCTGTCCGTCGAGCTTAGAGGATGCCATCCCAATGCTCCCCTAAATTCCTACCCCGAGTTGTCTCACCGGCCTTGACACATTCCGATCCGAGTATTCTAACAATTGATCATGCGGGCACTGATGCTCGTAGAGCTGCCTCTATGCAGGGTAATCCGACCATAACAGGCCTTGACAGAGATGAATACCCGCCGGCAATGTTCAAGGAAGGTGGCTCAGGAGCTAGTGTTCGTAGCATTAACCGTGTCCAAAATCGAGGCGCCGGAGCGTGTATTGGGAACGCATGCCGTGGTCTAGATGATGGCGCACAAATAGAAATCATTGTCGTGCCGTAAGGGGGAAGGATTATGAAAAGCGAATCCTTTGACCTATCGGTATTGTATTCAACGTTGGCCGTCTTCGACCCGAGTTTAGAGCAGCCTTTCAACGATTGGTCTGACCAACATGTTGCCCAAGGCTTTAGTTGGCGTTGGGGTAGTGTTTCATTTGCAACCCTCCAGGAGGGCGGCTCGCACCGAATAGAGGTCAAGCTAGCCGAACAGTTTAGCCTTCAAGATAACACGAAACGGGCAATAGTTGTACCGTTTTCAATTAATGCAGCAAGTTTGGTTGAGGTTGCTAGTATCCCAAGTAGCAGATTAATCCAATTTCCCGAAGGAGATTATGAATTATACTACGAGGCAGGCCAAGATGAGGCGGGGCCGTGGTGCCGCTTGACTTTTGTGCCTGGCAGTAACAGAGAAGCGCGCATCTTACGGGCGGACGAAGAACTCTCCCCTTCCTATCCCTTAACGATGCAGGCAGACCCAGCCTAATGAGAGGCGAACAAGACATATTACTTGTCGCTGTCGTCCTCGTGTATGGGAGAATCTTTGATCCTGCATATCCTCACCATCCAACTGAATACCCAACGACTATGCCCAGAGAGATCGCACTAACTTCGTCAGCAGCAGCCAGGTCGTGAGCATGACCATCGGTGTCGGCACGACCACCTCCAACACGTGCTTCGAGCTAGAGTACACGGGGTCGCTGTACCTGGACGGACCCATCGGGGACGGGGCGTACAAGGAGGAGCGGCCGGCTGGGACGACGAGCGACGCGCGGGTGATTGGCAAGTACTACGAGTACGACCACGCGCTGAACCGCCAGACGAAGCGGTACTACGCCGAAGGAAAGCTCCTGGCGACGCGCATGACCATCTTCGGGTGTCCGCCGGTGGGAACGTGCGATGCGCTGACGTACGTGCAGAGCGACCACCTGGGCTCGACGAGTACGCTGACGGACACGAGCGGGAAGGTAGTGGGGCGAGAGCGCTACAGCGCGTTCGGGGAGCGGCGGCGGGGGGAGACGCCACCGACGACGGATCGGCTCTACACCGGCCAGCGCCTCAACCTGATCGGCAACCTGTACCACTACACCGATGGCACGAGCGCCGGCCGGTTCTACGACCCCGTGCTCGCGCGGTTCATCCAGCCCGACAGCGTCACACCCGGCAAGGGCAGCCAGACGCTCAACCGGTATGCCTATTCGGTCAACAACCCCGTCAGATACACCGACCCGACAGGACACGCCTTCAAAGACGACAACCCAGGGGGCGAATGGGGTAGCCCGATTGCGGTGGACGCGGTCTACGACGACCGCAACTTCGACCTGTTCATGCAGGCCTACGGCGACTACAATGTTGAATACGATCCAGTTCTGAACAACATCGAACAGACCCCGTGGGCGTACCTTAGTCAGGCCCCACCACTTCCCTCCACGACGGCTTGCCCCACGCTCACCACATCCCCCACCACGCGGCCGGCCGTCATTGCATCCGACTCGCCCTCCCGCGGTGTCAATTTTCGGTCGATGGTGTACCACCATTTGCGGCAATGATGTGCCACTCATTTTCGCCAATGATGTACCACCCGTTTTCGGCCATGCTGTACCAGCCATGGACGAACGGAGCGAAAGCTCACTGCACAACGGTTAGGTAAGAGGCGCTTTCAACTGGGTGGCTGGCTCTCGATATGCACCTCCTGTTCGAGCCGACGACGGCCTTGAGCGCGATAACTGGCTCCCTGAATGACCAGCACTTCGGCATGATGAGCCAGGCGATCCAGCCCAGCCGACGCAAGGAGCGGATTACCGAACACGTCAGGCCACTCGGCCGGCGCGCGATTGCTGGTCAGCAAGATGCTGCCTCGCTCGTAACGCTCGTTGATCACATCATAGAGGTCTTCGGGGCCGGGCGGTGAGAGCGGCTTGAGACCGAAGTCGTCCAGGACGAGCAACTGCGGCCGCAGGTAGGTGGCCAGCCGCCGCTCCAGTGTGCCATCGGCGCGACCGCCGTTGATGTGCGTCAGCATCTTGTGGGCGTTGACAAAGACGACGTCAAAGCCTTGCCGACACGCCTCGGCGGCCAATGCTTGCGCGAGATGGGTCTTCCCGACGCCGGTCGGGCCGCATATCAATAAGTTGCGCTTGCGGCGGATGTAGTCGCAACTGGCCAACTGCAAGACCGCCTGACGGTTGAGGCTCGGGTTGAAGCCAAAGTCGAACGTCTCCAGCGTCTTGGTAGTGTTGAGGGGAGCGCGGCGCAAGCGCAGTCCCAACTGCTTCTGGGCGCGCCGCTCGACCTCGTCTTCCAGGAGGCGTTCGAGAAACTCGATGTAGCTCCAGTGCCCGTCAATCGCCGCCAGATTGCGCGCTTCCAGGGTTTCCAGGATGCCCGACAGGCGCAACTGTTTCAACGGGGTAGTGAGTTGGTGAAGCTGGCTCATGCCGCGCCTCCGAACAAGTACTCGACAAACTCGCGGGCAGAGCGCGCGAACGTACGGGGCGGCGGGGTCTCGACGAGGGGCGGCGGGTCAGCGGCCTCCAAGCCATTCTGTAGGATGGTCTTGACCGTCTTGTACGAGGGATCGTCGAAGCGCAGCGCCCGTGCACACGCGGCTTCGAGGCGCGTGTTGCCGTAGGACTGGCGCAAGCTGAGCAGCCGTCCCACTGTCCGTAGCCGATCGACGGCAGGGTCGCTCAACAAGCTGTCCACAACCGCGCGCGTGGCGACACCAATATCGGCCGCCGCGGCCTGACAGCCCTCGCGGCTGAGGGTCAGGCCCACGAGCTTGTCGGGCGGCAGGTGGTCGGGGTGGGTGAGACGTTCACCTGGATGCTGGGCGCGGTCATGCGTGGCGACCAGCTGATGGTTGAGGGTGTAGAGCCGTACCTGGCTTGTCCCGCCGCGCACTCGAAGCTGCTGGCCGACGAGGCGATGCGGCGCGGAGTAGTAGGCGTTGTCGAAGGTGATGTAGCAGTCGCGCTGCAAGGTGACGACCTTCCACTCAGCCAGGTCGTAGGGCATGGTCGGCAGCGGCCGGAGCGCATGACGTTCCGTTGTCTCGAAACGCTTCAGCGGCTGCTCGCGCGTCGTGCCATGCACGCGCTGGCCCGCCGTCGTCCGACACCACGCCAGCACATCGACGTTGGCCTGCGTCAAGCTCGTCGGCGTGCGGCCGCCCAGGAAGTTGCGCTTGACGTAGTGCACGCCACCCTGCTCGACTTTGCCCTTGTGTTGCGGCGTGCGTACCCGACACGGCGCAATCAGGAAGCCGTAATGCTCAGCGCACTCGCGGTAGGCCTGTTGCACCTGGGGTTCGTCGCGCTCGGCGTAGACAATCGCTGCTTTGAGGTTGTCGATGACCAGCCGCTTGGGCACGCCGCCGAAGAACTCGAAGGCCTGACGGTGGCAGGCCAGCCACGTCGCGAGCTTCTGGTCAAAGACGAACTCGACGTATTGGTGGCGGCTGAAGGCCAGCGTCATGACGAAGGCCCAGCTCTTCCGCCAGTCCCCGCTGCGCTCGTCGAGCATGCGGCCGGCGTAGCCAAAGTCAACCTGGGCTTCTTCACCTGGTGGACACTCGACGCGGACGACCACGTCGGGCGGGTGCGGTTCGAGGGCACGCACAAAGCGATAGACGGAGGCATAGCTGCCGGTGTAGCCCCGTTCCTTGAGGCGTTCTCGGATGGCGCTGATCTCGGTTCCCGCCTGGCGCAACTCGACGACCAGGGCGCGATACGGCTCAACCGAGGAGACGACCTGGGGCGGCGGCGGGCTCGTGAGCGTCTCAGCCACCAGGCGCTGCAACTCTTCGGGTGGCGGCAGCGGCCCCTCGAGCAAGCCCTGGGCAGCCGCCCAGGTTCGGTACGCTTTCACAGTGCGCCGATCCACGCCAAGAGCTTGCTGGACTTGACGGTCGGACGGCGTGACGCGGATGTGTCGCAGTAGTTCTCGGATGTCCATGCTGTCCAATCTCCTGCCTGCCATAGCTCCTCCCGACATGACCTGGATGGTGGTCGGAAGGATACGCGGGGTGCAGGAGCTTCGCCAGCCGCCGCTGGGTGGTACATCATTGCCGAAAGTCCCTGGTACATGATTGCCGAAAACGTCTGGTACATCTTTGCCGAAAGTCCCGGTACATTATCGCCCGAAAGATAACACGCGGCGCGAGTTGGGCCTGACTTGGTGGTAGGAACGCCGCGTTATTGTAGCCCCACTGTGACACAAAGCCCTGAGCGAACTCATTCGCGCCGTTGATCACGTCCCACGGGTCGTGGCCGTTGGGGTCCTTGTAGCGCAGGGGGTTGTTGTAGTTGGGCGCGTAGCGGTTGAGGCCCTGACTCGCCAGGTGTGGCAGGAGCGGATCTGGCTGCGCAAACCTAGCTAACAGGGGGTCGTAGAACCTTCCGGCTGATTTCCCATCGCTGTAGTGGTACAACCCACTCAGGCTGTTGTACTGCTGGCTCGTGTACAGCTGATCCGTCGTCAGCGGCATCTCGCCCCGCCGCCGTTCCCCGAATGCTGAGTACCGCTCCCTGGCGACGACACTCCCGCTCGCGTCCGTCAGCGTGCTCGTCGAACCCAGGTGGTCGCTCTGCACATACGTCAGCAGTGCTCCCGTTCGCGTCGCCAGCAGCTTGCCTTCGGCGTAGTACCGCTTCGTCACGCTCGGCGTCGGCCCCCGGTCATCCTCGTAGTGCTGCCCGGCGTACCGCACGTCCGCCGTCTTCACGCTCGGCGGCTCTTCGCGGTAGTCGTCCAGCCACAGTGTCGTTCCCGACGTGTACACCCAGCCGCGGAACGTCCACAGCTTGCCCGTCGGCATGTCCCAGCGCGCTTCGTAGCGCACGCCCGGTGTGCTAATGTTGGATTCAATAGCGGGCCCAGATCATTCGGAGACTTGTATTCAGAACCCTCCCAATATCCTGTATCACTTTAGAATCGATATTATTCGGTGGATCAACAAAAGAGATGATGAACTTCGCAAACCCTGCTGGGAAGTGATATTCGAGATCATTTAAGTTCGTGAGACAACCGCAAACTGGACAGGTAACTGAGAGAGCTTGAAACCGAGACAAATATGCACGGCTCATTACCTCTTGCCACCAGTCTACGTTGAGCTCTTCACCACAGCATGGACAGCGCACATACTCGAAATTACCGCCTTGATCTATGAACTCGATCTCTTCTCGAATGTCAATCTGAGGATTGAGTTCGGGGTGCGTTGATTACAAGAGTAAGATCACTTCATTAATCTCTGCATCCGTCGGTAAGTAGGATGGAGATGTTGGGATTAAGCGAAATATCGAGAGTGCCATGCTTAGGTCCTCCATAACATAGTCCTTCCCTTCGCGAAGTTACGGCATGGGGTGATAGATTATTTCTACGCCTGTGATCCCCTTCTCCGCAAACAGCTGCCTAACCGCGTCCGCCGTGACTTGCTGACTGAAGTGCCACTCGATACGTACACCTTGAGCAGCTTTAAGTTGACTTGCAGCTCTACTCAGCATTTCGTCAGTTCCCTTGAACCAAGGCTGGAACCCTTGTTGCCTGACACATCCCTATGAGGCACTCGTGACACTGAAGCACATTAACAAGTGAGACTACCAGAGCCGGCGATTTTCGAGTAGAGTCGAGGTGCCAACCAAAACCTACGCGGAGGGTCGCCATGTCTGATAGCCTCGTCCTGTATTCTACCATCCTTGAGCGGGTCCGTACAGCCAACCCCAGAGAAGACTTGCGCCGCCAGAAGGTCTTCGCCTGGCTCGTCGTGGGCTTACTATTGGAGCAGACCATCAACGTGCCGTATCTAGCCAACGCCATCGTCTCGGCGGCGAAGGCCGCCAGCCGTGAGCGACGCGTCCAACGCTTTCTGAGCAACACGCATGTCAAGGTGCGCACCTACTATGACGGTCTCATCCGTCACGCGTTGAGCGACTGGGCCGGTCAGACTCTCTATATCGCCATCGACACCACTAGCCTGGTCGGTCGCTTGGTGATCTGCCGCTTGGCGTTGGTGTATCGCGGCCGCGCGATCCCGTTGGTCTGGCAGGTCTACGACCGCAAGAGCGTCATGCTGGCCTACGCCAGCTACCAGCCGTTGCTGGAACACCTCTTGACCTTGCTGCCTGTCAACGCGGAAGTGGTGCTGTTGGGGGACAAAGGCTTTCGCACCACCGAGATCATGCAGTTCTGTCGCGACCATCGCCATTGGCACTTTCGGCTACGGCTACAAGGCGCGCAGTATGTCTGGCTGCATGATCGTCGTGTCCTGCCCTTAGCCGATCTAGGTGTGCAGCGCGGTCAAGCGGGCTTCCTGCACCAGGTCTATCTGGGCAATGAGCGCTATGGCCCGCTCGACATCGCCTTGGCCTGGGTCGAGGGGGCCAAGACCGAGCCGTGGTACATTGCCACCGATCAACGGGCGGACTTGACCACCCTGGACGATTATGGCCTCAGGATGGATATTGATGAGTCGTTCCGCGACGACAAATCGGGCGGTTTCCAACTCGAAGACTGTGAACTCGCTGACCCGAGCAGCGTCGAGCGGCTGCTATTGGTCATGGCCGTGGCCACCCTCCACCTCGTCTCGCTCGGCGGTTACGTCGTGGATCTGGGTGAGCGTCGGAGCGTGGACGGTCACTGGAGGCGCGGGTTGAGTTACTTCCAGATCGGCTGGCGTTGGCTACGGCGCAACGTCGGCTGTGCTGCCAGCGTGCTCCGCTCACTGCCATTCTTAACCAGCGGCCCTGATCCTGAGCCAGTCGTTTTACCCACTGCGCGTCGCCAAGCGCTCACGTGGGCTCAATGGTCTTTGCCACCTCCTGGCTCGCTGTGCTCGTCTTGACTCGCTGGGATGTGTCAGGCAACAAGGCTGGAACCTCCTAGTCGTAGGATCGACGAACTGTGCGTATTGATCCTTCGCATCGATGAGGACATTGTTTCGAAGTCCCTCGAACTTCACCCCATTGAGCTTAAAGGCTTCGGTAGAGGGTCTTCCGGTCACATACTCTTGATATCGTCGCGCGCTCTCTGACATATGTTCATTAACCTGGACCCATTCGCCCTTCTGCAAGATGCTCTGGAGCTTCTGAGGATCATGATCTCTAGGATTGCTACCCGCATTAGCCGGCTCACCGCTCTGTGACGCTTGTGCACCTTGCTGCGCTGCATTACTGTTCCCGGTGATCGCCGCGTAAATTCGGTCACCGTACATTCCGATGGCTTGGGCAATCTGAGGGCCATATTGTATTGCCGCTGCTTGGGCTTCCTGCCACGCGGAGATGGCAACATCAATGCAGTCTGGAGAAGGCACTAGATAGCCTGGCATGACAGAGCAATGACCCTTAGGATCAACATACTTGACCGGATTGTTGAGCGAATAGGCATACCGGTTCAGCGGCTGGCTGCCAATGCCGGGTGTGATGCTGTCGGCCATGACGAAGCGTGCGAGGAGCGGGTCGTAGAAGCGGCCGGCGCTCTTGCCGTCGCTGTAGTGGTAGAATCCGCTCAGGCTGTTGTACTGCTGGCCGGTGTAGAGTTGGTCCGTCATCAGCGGCGTTTCGCCGCGTCTCCGCTCCCCGAATGCCGAGTATCGCTCCCTGGCGACGACGTTGCCGCTCGCGTCCGTCAGCGTGCTCATCGAACCCAGGTGATCCGCCTGCACGTACCGCAGCGTCTGCGCGTTGGGGTTGGCGTTGGGGATGCTCCGCGTCGCCACCAGCGTCCCCTTCGGCGTAGTACCGCTTCGTCACGCTCGGCGTCGGCCCCCGGTCATCCTCGTAGTGCTGCCCGGCGTACCGCACATCGGTCGCCTTGAGGCTCGGTCGCCCCTCCTGGTAGTTGTCCAGGGACGTCACTGTGCTCCCGCTGCCCCAGGCGTGGAAGCGCCACGTCTGCTGCCCCGTCGGCATCTCCCATCGCATCTCGTAGCGCACGCTCGGCGCGCTCTCCGCCCACACCGTCGCTCGGAACCCGCTCGCGTCGTCCACCGCCAGTTCCAACACGTACCACGCCGTCGTGTCCAGCCCGCTCAGTAGCGTCAGCTGGTTGGTAAAGCTCGCCCCCACCCGTGTCCGCAGATAGAGCGTCCCCTGGTTTTCGTACACCCCGATGTAGTTGGCCGCGTCGCTGCTCTCCAACGCCACGACCGCCCCGCTCCCCGTCTGGCTCAGCTTGAACGCCACCCGCGCCTGCTGGGTGTCGCTCACCACGCCGGTGCGGTATGTCTGCACCGACCAGTCAGTTCCGTTGCCCGTCAGCCGGGCGGTGGTGGTGTGGCTCGTGCCGTCGTTGGGGTTGACGCTCCACGCCACCGTCCCGCTGGTGCTCCAGTTGGCGCTCGACGCGGCGAAGCCCTCGCTGAACAGCGGCGTCGGCGACAGCGACGCCTGCCGCTCTTCGCTGTACGTGTCCAGTCACAGTGTCGTCCCAGAGGTGTACACCCAAGCTCGGAACGTCCACGTTTTGCCTCGGTTGCCTGCTAAAGTTTCGCCTTCTCTTGCTTGATTAGCTCGTACAATTCATCCAACAGGATAGATAGTCGTGCATTCACCTCGTACTCATCCTCCGGTCTTATTCTGTTGCCCGCCGCGGCCGTTATAATCAAGTCCCGAAGAGATCCCATGCCACCAAAAACCCGGGAGGCTTCCTGCAGCGCCACTTCTTTGCCACGCCGAGTGCCCGACCAATAGCGGTCTTCGAACACTCTGTGAATCTGCTCCAAGGGCTCGATCCACTGGGACACTCCATACATGGTCACGATATTTTGTAGCTCCCGAAGGATGGCTTCTATCCGGAGTCCGTTCATAAGCATTTCCCCCTAAAAACCAAGCTGTGGGAGTGGCTCAGTTCTGAGAAGTTCAATTCCGGCAGCTCGTGCATTCGGGACATACATCTGCCAGCCTGAACCACCTTCTACCCAGCCTTCATAGATTGTTGTATTTGCTGGAACACGATATGTCGACACTTGGGTAAGATCGTTCCCATATTGGGCTACATTATACAGTTGCTCGGCTAGTGCAGCACTTTCTGGACGAGTACGGCCGAACCATCTCCCGAACGTCTGCCCCTCGGCCCGATACCATAGTTCGTCCACCTCTGTCACTCTTGAGCCGTATTCGCCTCTACGAAAAGTGCCAATGACGTCTTCGGGAAGCATGCCACGGGCGACGATGGTATCCGTCGCTTGTCCAAGACGTCCGAGACCATAGCCTGCTCCTCCTAGCGCTCCACCCACTACTGCGTCACGTGCGATTTGACCGATATTGCCTAATCCCTCCGTCGCGTCGCGGCCAGTGAGGACGTTCTCTGTTGTCCGCCCCACTTGACCTGCTAGCACGCCACTCACAGCGCCCGTGCCTACTGTCGCAACGAACCCTGTTCCCACAACGGCTGTGCCGATACCAAACGTCGCTCCGCCTACCGCTCCTGCGACAGCCCCAGCGCCAACAGCCGACCAATTCACGTTGGTGAATGCGTTGCCAGAGGCGCCATCACGACTGATGTTGGCAACGACTTGAGGTACATAGGCGATGCCTGCGCCAATGGCAGCGCCAGCTGCCGCCGTAAAGCACATGGGGCAATGGCCGTCCGGGTCATTGTAGCGAACGGGGGAGTTGTTCGCGTACGCGTACCTGTTCAAGCCCTGACTAGCGTTCCCCGGCGTTACCGAGTCCGCTATCACGAAGCGCGCGAGGAGCGGGTCGTAGAAGCGGCCGGCGCTCTTGCCGTCGCTGTAGTGGTACAACCCGCTCAGGCTGTTGTACTGCTGGCTCGTGTACAGCTGATCCGTGATGGCGAGGTTGTCCGATCGCCGCCGCTCTCCAAACGCGCTATACCTCTCCCTGGCGATGACGCTCCCGCTCGCATCTGTCAGCGTGCTCGTCGAGCCGAGATGGTCGCTCTGCACGTACGTCAGCGTCGCGCCTGTCCGCGTCGCCAACAGCTTCCCTTCAGCGTAGTACCGCTTCGTCACACTCGGCGTCGGCCCGCGGTCGTCCTCGTAGTGCTGCCCGGCGTATCGCACGTCCGCCGTCTTCACGCTCGGCGGCTCTTCGCGGTACGTGTCCAGCCACAGCGTCGTCCCCGACGTGTACACCCAGCCGCGAAACGTCCACGGCTGCCCCGTCGGCATCTCCCACCGCGCCTCGTAGCGCACACCCGCTACGGCCTCGTCCCACACGCTGACGCGGAACCCCGCCGCGTCGTCCGCCGCCATCTCCAACACGTACCACTTGTTCGCCTGGAAGGCGTCTACCAGAACTGTCGGGTTGAAGTAGCTCGTCCCGCTGCCCGTCGAGGTCGCCAACGCCTGGTACAGCTTGCCGCCGCTCTCGTACACCGCCACCCGGTAGTAGCCGCTCCCGCTGCCGGTGTCGATCTCCAACCCGGCCTGGCTGTTGGTCTGACCCAGCTTGAAAGCAACCCGCTCCACCCGACCGTTGCCGATAGTCGCGGTGCGAGCGATGACGGGCGTCTAGCTACTGGCGCCGCTGGCGCGGAAGGTCGTGGTGTGAGACGTGCCGTCGTTGGGATTGACACCCCACGCGACCGTCCCACTCGTGCTCCAGCCGCTGTTGGCGGCTAGGAAGTCCTCGGCATACGGCGGGACGTAGGTGGGGGCGGCGGTGGTGCGCCGACGGATCGCCCCGTCGCCATCGTAGGCGTAGGTCTCCGTCCCCGTCGCGCCGCTCACGCTCGTCAGCCGCCCCTCGGCGTCGTAGACGAGGCTCTGGCCCCCGCGCGTGGTCATGTTCCCGGCGGGGTCGTAGCCAAAGCGGTCGCTCATCCCATCTATCCCGAATCGCGTTTTGCCCCTAACAACCGTCCCAGCGTCACAGCGAGCAGTGAGCCTGCTATGACCCCCATCAGTACGACGATAACGTAGGTGAGATCTCGCAGGCCAGACACAAACGAAATAGCAGTTCCGCCCACCATACCTATCAGCCAGCCAAGGCAAGCGCTCACAACAACTACCCAGTCGGAACGAACTACATAGCTAGATGCTAGACCAATTAGTGCGCCCGTCAAAGCGGCCACTGGCAATAAGACCAGAATCTGCTCATAAATCCTTTCTGTCAAATTGAAGCCGAGCGAGAGCACACAATATGTGAGCGCCGAGTTCAGAAGCGTAGTTGAAACGCTTCCCACAATCACGACCCGCAGATGCCCCCTCGATGAAGCAAGTCTCATGCTTAACTCGCCATTGACAGTCAACTCGATCCGGACGCACCCGTTCCTTGCAGGGTTCCCTCTGGCACGAGGAGTTTGAACGGTATACCGTCGGGTAGCCAAAGGCTACTCACCGCCTGAGCTATGTCGAAAAAGTCTTGGAGGTCTTGTTTTCCCAGACCTTCAGGGTGAGGAAATATGAGAATGTATCCTTGCGCTGGATGCCATGACATATCTGCCAGACAGTCTTTGACAGCATTCCAGTTGAAACCAAAGTAGCTAGGGAACTCGAAAACGTGTGCCAGCCTTTGCAGAAGGGTATTCACGTTATCAATGACCTCGTCATTGATTCGTCCCACGAAGTATCCTACAGCTTGAAACTGCCGATCAACTTCCAGCCGCTCAAGCAGCAAGGGATCAACCTCAATTATCGGGGGCGATTCAGTCGTTCTTGACACAGCGATGAGATTCTGGAGACTTTTCTCCTGCATACTGCCTCTCATCACTGTACCCTGATGAAGGTCTGGTAGTGATCCGGCGTATAGTACGCCTCACCACCTTGCCCTACTACGAGCCGCTGAGGTCCAACACCATTATATCCAGGTGTTGGTACCACATACTCAGTATAGTAACCAGAACGCTGTGCAGGTAGTGGATTACCCTTGTTCAGAAACTCAGAACCATCATTTCGATATGGATACTTCTGTCCAGCAGCAATACGACTAAACGTTGGCTGAAGATCAACAGTCCCTTCGCCAATCATGTTACCCTGTCGGTCGTAGAGCTTGACGCCATTCACGAACCGCGTTGATGGGCTACCCTCCGACTGTGCAATGTTAGGGGTAGCAATCACTCCGGTTGTGCTAGACGCCGCTTCCTCTGCCCATGTTAAGCCCAGAGCTGAACAGCCTCCCTCCATTAAGCAGAAGTTTCGCCCACCGGCTGCCATGTGAGCTGCGCCCTCCGCTACTGCCCCTCGCTCCAGTTTCCACACCCCGTACTCAACCTCGATCTTCGCCCGCGTCGAGTCCAGATCCCACGGCACCCTATCCCGTACGGCGCCCGTCAGAATCGGATCGCTCTCGGGACTATAGTTCGGGTGCTCATCGAACCAGCGGGCAAAGGTCGCCCGTTGCTCCTCGGGCGCGACCGCAGAACTGGTGAGAATCCAAGTCGGACTATCGACACCTCCAGGGTCGGACAGGGCAGGGGCGTGACCATTAGGGTCGACGTACTTGACAGGCGAGTCATTGGCGTAGGCATAGCGGTTGAGGGGGATACTGCCGATGCCCGGCGTTATGCTGTCGGGCTGGATGAAGCGCGCGAGGAGTGGGTCGTAGAACCTTCCGGAGATCTTCCCGTCGCTGTAGTGGTAGAGGCCACTGAGCGAATTGTACTGCTGGCCGGTGTAGAGCTGATCCGTCAGGGCGAGGTTGTCCGACCGCCGCCGCTCCCCAAACGCGCTGTACCGCTCCCTGGCGATGACGCTGCCACTCGCGTCCGTCAGCGTGCTCGTCGAGCCGAGATGGTCGCTCTGGACGTACGTCAGCGTCGCGCCTGTCCGCGTCGCCAACAGCTTCCCTTCAGCGTAGTACCGCTTCGTCACGCTCGGCGTCGGCCCGCGGTCGTCCTCGTAGTGCTGCCCGCCGTACCGTGCGTCGCTCACCTTCACGCTCGGCGGCTCTTCCCGGTACGTGTCCAGCCACAGCGTCGTCCCCGACGTGTACACCCACCCCGGAACGTCCGCTGGCTGCCCCGTCGGCATCTCCCACCGCGCCTCGTAGCGCACACCCGCTACGGCCTCGTCCCACACGCTGACGCGGAACCCCGCCGCGTCGTCCGCCGCCATCTCCAACACGTACCACTTGTTCGCCTGGAAGGCGTCTACCAGAACCGTCGGGTTGAAGTAGCTCGTCCCGCTGCCCGTCGAGGTCGCCAACGCCTGGTACAGCTTGCCGCCGCTCTCGTACACCGCCACCCGGTAGTAGCCGCTCCCGCTGCCGGTGTCGATCTCCAACCCGGCCTGGCTGTTGGTCTGACCCAGCTTGAAAGCAACCCGCTCCACCCGACCGTTGCCGACGGTCGTCGTGCGAGCGATGACGGGCGTCCAGCTACTGGCGCCAGTGGCGCGGAAGGTGGTGGTGTGAGACGTGCCGTCGTTGGGATTGACACCCCACGCCACCGTCCCGCTGGTGCTCCAGCCGCTGTTGGCGGTCTGGAAGTCCTCAGAATAGGGCGGGACGTAGGTGGGCGCGGCGGTGGTGCGCCGCCGCAGCGCCCCGTCGCCGTCGTAGGTATACGTCTCCGTCCCTGTCGCGCCGCTCACGCTCGTCAGCCGCCCCTCGGCGTCGTAGACGAGGCTCTGGCCCCCGCGTGTCGTCATGTTGCCCGCTGCGTCGTAGCCAAAGCGCGGCGCGGAGTCCGTACCCAGGTGGCTGACGGCGTGGGGCTTCAGCGCCAGGTAGCGGTACGTCTGGCCGTCGCGCTGGGTCAGGTTGCCCAGGTTGTCGTAGGCGAACGCCTGGGCGAACGGGCCAGTCACCGTCGTCAGGCGGTTGAGCGTGTCGTAGCTGAACGTCTGCGTCTCGCTCGACTGCCAGGCGTTTTGGATGGCCGTGACGTTGCCGAAGGTGTCGTAGCCGTAGGTCAGCTTCGGGTCGTCGCTGTCAGCCCCGCCGACCTTGACGATGGTCTCCAGCATTGTCAGCCGCTGCGTCGCCGCGTCGTACTGGCTGACGCTACGCGCGCCGTTGCCCAACGTCGTGACCAGCGGCTTGCCCGCCACGTCGTACGCCTGGCTCGCCAGGTAGGCGCTCGCCCCGCTGACGCTGCTGATGCGCCCGGCGCTGTTGTAGGTGTAGGTGACTGTTTCGCCGTCGGGGTACGTCTGACTCGTCACCTTGTCGGCGCTGTTGTAGAGGTAGCCCGTCCCATAGTTCACGCTGGCAATGGCGCGTGTCTCCTGCGTTACCCTCCCCCGCGCGTCGTAGGTGGTCGTCACCGTGTCGCCCCCGACGCTCATCTGCCAGCGCCGCCCCTTGCGGAACGCCCCCACCGTCGCATCGTCGTAGCTGTACGTCGCCGACGGCGTGCTGGGGTCGCCCGGGTAGCTCTTGCCGATGAGACGGTCGAGGCCGTCGTAGCTGTAGCTCACCTGCTGCCCGCGAGCGTCGGTTTGCAGCTTGACGTTCCCTTGCGGGTCGTACTGATACGTCCACGTCCCGCGATCCGGGTCGGCGACAGTCAGGCGGTCGAGGCGGGTGCGAAGGCCGTCCAGGCGGCTGGAGGTTGTGACGTTGCCGTTGGGGTCAGTGACCCGCGTCACCCGGTCCAGCGGGTCATAGGCGTACTGGGTCGTGAGCCACGTCGTGGTGTCCTTTCGCTCCGCCACCACCGCCGTCCGCCCCAGCCCGTCCGCCGTCTCCACCCGCTCCCGCACCTCACCCCACGTCAGCCGCAGCCCGTCTATCTCGATCTGGGTGTTGGGTTCGACCTCGAAGCCAACGGTCAGTGTCTGACCCGACACCGGTATCGTGAATGTGCGCTCGAACAGCTGCCACTGGAACGCCGTCGAGAGAGAGTAGACGGTGGCGGTCAGGGCTTCGGTCGCATTGACCTTGACGCTGGGCTGCACGCCGCCGCTGCCGTACACCCGCCGCGCCAGCCACGACAGGGTGAGGGTCTGGTTGGCCGGCAGCACCGTCTGGCCGTAGTTGACCGACGCCTCGGCGCGTCCGCGCCCGCCGCTCGGCGCGCTGATGCGCAGGGCGTAGCGCCCCTCCACGCCGCTGTCCACCCGCTGGCCGCAGCCCGACCCGCCCAGGGTAATCGTCCAGCCCTGGGCGCACGTCCCGCCGCCCGAGGTCTCGAAGCTCGGATTGAGGCCGCTGATGTCAAACCCGATGCCCCGCTCGGCGGTGATCGCCTTGCGCTGCTCCCGAATCGGCGTGACCAGCGAGATCGTGCCGTCGGCGCGCGTCGTGAGTGTCAGCGCGCCCGCCCAATCGTAGGCGTAAATCAGGCGCGGGGTCGTCGTCAAGCTGGCCGTCAACGTCGGGCGGGTGTAGCTGTCGTCCTGCCCGCCGCTGTAGGGCAGCGTCTCCGCCGTCTTGAGGCCGCGCGCATCCGTCCCGAAGCCTGTCGGGCCGTAGTACGTCGCCACGACGGCGGCGCCCCCGCTGCCGGTGGGATCGGGCGTCTTGCTCAGCACGACGCGCCCCAGCCCGTCGTAGAAAGTGCGCGAGACCAGCGTGCGGCTCGCGTCCAGCCGCTTCGTCGCCCGAATGACGAGCCTGGGGATCGCCCCGGCGCTGTAGACGTAGTCGTAGTGCTCCGTCGCGCTCGCGTCACCCGGGCGGGTGATGTCCAGCAGCCGCCCGAAGTCGTCGTAGGTGTAGGTCACCCGCGCGCTGCTGCCGTTGGCGTCGTCTATCCAGTTCGGCCCCTGGCGGCGGTAGGCGACGTTGTCCCAGTTCGCCGTCTCCGTGAGACCGTTGGGCTGCGTGACCTGCGCCACGAAGGTGTGCAGCGTAGCGTCGTAGGTCGTGGTCACGGTGCGCGCTGCGCCCTGTGTCGCCCCATTGACCGAGAACGCATCCCACGTTGTCTCAGTCGTGCGGTTGCCGTAGCCGTCGTAGCCATACTGGGTGTCCGCCGTCGTCTCGGGGCTGCACTGCCAGCAGTCCACCCGCCGCACCCACGTCAGCTCGCCCTTCGTCGTCGGCCCGGCCACGCCCGACACGAAGCTCCCACCGCTCCACGGGATGGCGCTCCGCCCGTCGTAGCTGTAGTACGTGACCTTCGGCCACCACGGGCCGACGCCTTGCTCACCGTCCACCGCCTCGACCACCGGCCGGTCCACGATGTAGCGGTAGCTGTCGCGGGTCACGCCCGGCTGCCCCGGCCCCGACCCGTTGAGATAGTCGTACCAGCGCTGGGTCTGCCGCTTCCAGCCCGCCCCCTCGCAGGTGTCCGTCGCGCTCGCCTTGTCGGGGCACTCGGCCTCGCGCACGCTGTTGCCGTAGCCGTCGTACTCGTAGGTATGGATGTCCACCTGGCTCGTCACGAACCCGGCCGGGTCGCGGGACGTGGCGGTGCGCGTGACGCGCACGTCGCGCGCCTTGCCGCTGGTGATGGTCCACGGCGTCCAGTACTGGGTCGCCACCCGTGCCTTGACGCCGTTCCCGCCGCTGCCGGCGATGCTCGTCTCGCTGAGGTACTCGCGGCCGCGCAGGAAGGGGTCAATGTCGGCCCCCGTCATCGCGCCGAGGCTGTACGGGTAGGTCGGGAGCAGGGTGGTTTGATTGGTGAAGAAGCCGTGGGTGACCGTCGTGCCCGCCGCGTCGGTGACGGCGGCCCACTCGTGGCCGAGGAGGTGCTGGTCAGTGTGGTTGGGGTCGTCGGTGGCGTCGGGGTTGACGTGGTAGCGCGCCTGGCCGTAGGCGTAGCTCCAGGTCATCGCCGGATCCGGCGCGAGGCCCGCGTCCAGCGTCTTCAGGGTAACGTGGTTGCGGTCAATCTGGGCGATGAGGTTGCCCTGGAGGTCGGCGCGGTACGTGCCATACGTGTAGCTGACCGTGCCGCCCAGGGCGCTCTGGATGCGCGTGAGCTGCAGGTGGCCGAGGGTCGTCTGACCCGGCGTGTCGTAGTCGAAGGTGTAGCTGGCCGCCCCGCCATAGAGCGGCGTCGTGAGGTAGTCGTTGTCCGCGCCGGGGGTCGCGCCCTTCGCCCACTCGCTGATGCCCGTCAGCAGCAGCTTGGGCTTGGCGTCCATGTTGGCGAGAGCGTTGTGATCATCGCGGCGCTGGTAGGCCTGCCAGGTGGGGACGCGGTCGTCGCGGTAGGTGAACGTATACTTGCGGAACGGCTCCAGCGTGCCTCCGCCGAGGGCAATGTACATCGTGATGGCGTCGAGCTTGTCGCGCTGGACGTAGCAGTGGTGCGACTCGCAATACCCCGCCGGCACCTGGGGGTAGCGCCACTCCTGGCGGTTGTGGGCGTTGGGGTCGCCGTTCCACTGGCCCTGCCAGAGCGTCGGGTTCCCACCCACCCAGCGCTGCTCGTTGAGACGGATCTCGCGGTAGACGGAACTGGGGCTGCTACCCGCGTAGGTGCGGATGCGCGCCGGGTAGGCGGCGATGTCGGCGGCGCGCTCGTTGCCCGTCACCCCGGACTTGTCCTCGTAGTACTCGACCGTCATCTCGTTGCCGTGGGTGTCCACGACCCGATCCAGCCCCAGCCCCCACGCCGAGTCGTAGGCGCGGTTGCCGCTCACGAAGCCCCGAATGTGCTCCGAGTCGGCGGTGTACCCGAAGCGGTAGTACGTCCCCGATCTATCCCAGACCTCGAAGTAGACGCCGTAGCCATCGCTAGGGTTCTCGCCGTTCTTGGTCGCCGTCGGGCCGCCGCCGCGGCGGATGATCTTGAGGAAGGTGTCGCGCTCGGTGCGATACTCGACGTCGTTGTCCTTGATCTTCCAGTCGTCCAGCGCGCCATCCACGCGGGCCAACCGCTCCTGGACGCCGTTGATCTCCAGGTGGTACTCGCGCAGGCATTGGGTCTGCCTGTCGCCATTGACGACGGCCGTCGTCTCTTTGACGCCCTGGGTGATCTGGCCAACGCCGCCCAGGCTCCAGCCCAGACCGACCCAGTCGGCCTCCGTGCCAGTCGAGTTATTGTCCACCGGGTTGTCTTCCCGCGCCAGGGTGTCGTTCATCTGGTCGGCGATGGCGCTGGAGTACGCGAGGCTGAGCTTGGGAGCCAGCCCATTCGTCCCTTGCGGCACATCGAGCGGGATGGAGAACATCGCCGCGCCGCTGAAGAGATCCGTGTCGGCGGCGTCCATCCTGGCCGTGGGCAGCCAGGGCTGCCCGTAGCTCGTCGCCAGGGCATACGCCGAGAACTGATCCACCGCGGCGACGAGGTCGTTCCCATCGCGGGTGGCCGGGACGCGCTGCCAACGCAGCGCCGTCTCGTCGTAGTGATAGAGGCCCACGTCGAGGGCGGTGCGGTCGGCGCGGACGAGCGGGCGCAGGTTGATACGCAGCTCCCCCGCCTGGGCCAGCCCGTGAACTGGCCGGCCATCCGCCTCGTCGGTGAGGTCAATGGTGAAGAGGAGGTGCGGGTCAACGCCCGGCGGCAGGACGCGGTAGCGATCGGCTGTTCGAAGCGTAAGGCCGAGGGCGCGGCCATTGGCTTGCGGCGGCAGGGTGAGGCGGACCGCGCCAGAAGCGACGCCGCCGCCCACGCCGGGCTGGTGGCGTCCACGAGCCGGCACGAGGCGCGGCAGCAAGGCGATCTCATCCGCCGGGTAGAAGCCTGGCCCGAGGCTGACGGGCGTGGTGATGACCGCCGTCGGCGCGAGGGTCGGAATGGGCGTCGGCACGAGGGGCGTAGGAACCACGGGCAGGGTCTCGACCACCGCGACCGTGGGCGGCACGACGGGTGTCGCCGTCGGATAGGAGGGCGCCAGGATGGTGGGGGCGCCGATAGGATAGGCTGGTAGAACAGTGGCGATGCTTGTCGGCAGGGGCAAAGCTGGCGACGACGTCGGTGTGACACCGGTCGGAGGCATGGCTGTGGCCAGAGTAGCGGCCTGGGGAGACGCAGTCTGAGCGGAGACAAAGGCCCGAGAGGCCAGGAGGGTCACGAGGAGCACGAACAGCCCGAGGACAAGGCGTACGCGCCGGGCGGCAGCCGAGCGAGGCATGGGAGAATGTCCAATCTAGCCAGGAGGCTGGGCCCGAGAGCAGACGCGAGGGGCAGCAAGCGAGGACAGGCACACTTGACGCGATGATGGAGGAGGAAGAAACGGGCGCCGTCGCCCACGGGCAAATCAGTTTCAATTACTTGAAGTATACCTTCTCTCTCGCTTGTGTGTCAAGTTGTATGCGACTTGCGGGCTCCATGTCTCACCGTATGATAGACTCAATAGCGGTGACTTTCCCGGTTAATGGACCGGGAAAGTGATGGGACAGTGGCGCAGTCGGCCTGAGCTTCAGTTACACGACAGGCGTAATGGCCAAGTAATTGGCGGAGGCGCGAATAGACAGAGAGTTACACGAAGGCGGGAAAGTCGACGGACTGTACGAGGGCATTGGCTACAGCAGCCTTGTATGCCAGCTCTGCGTGGGCATCGCTTGCGAGTTCTCGCCAGGCGAGGCTCTCCCTGAGCTGACGACCGGCCTCACGATAGATTGGATGTGTAGATTCTGGCTCACTTGGCCAAGAATGGACCGGGACATACCTGTCCTCCTTACCGCCATCTGTAGCACAAACTGGGCATGACCCGATCTACTCTTCCTCAATCCCCGCTGCGTTTCCGCTCTTCCTCACGCGTCGGCAATTTCGAGATCGCCAGCGAGATGACGGCGGAGCGTCCCAAGCCTGTTTCTCGGGTCAATTGATCTAGCCGTTCCAGAATATCTTTGCGCAAGGAGACGGATATCTTGGTGTACTCCTGGGACTTCTCATCAGGCATGGGACGAACTCCATGGGGAAGATGCACCCAGTATACCACAAGAATCCCTCGATGCTACCCAGGGTAGAAACTCTCATCCGATTCTCATCCAATCATGTTCACAACGTGCTAGATTCCCTGTATACTACTTCTATGCCCTTATGATGCTACTCAAGACAGAAAGGATACTACCAATGGAGATCGTCGAGGTCGTTGCGACGGCCAACCTGTCTGATTTAGCCGTCTTCAGCAGGTACCTCGCGACTAAGGGCAAGCGCAATCTCTTCGTGTTTGCCGACGGTCCGGGTTCGCTCTACTGGCGGTTCACCAAGCCGCCGGGGATCAGCGAGTACTGCCACATTACCCACTGCGGCGACGTTCTGCAAGTCATCGACTACGACAATTGAGAGACAGCGAGGAGGGCCAGGGTCTACACCCTGGCTCCTTTCCATGACAGAGATTACACTTCGGGCCGACTCCCTGTCGCTGCCCGGCATGGAGAAGAACTCGGTCGCGTCCTATGGAGCATCGAAAAGTCTATCTGGCGACCGTCGTGCCCTATCACCCACTTGCCTTGCCATGGCCGGCAAAGAAGATAGAATTCAGACCGCGGTTGGCTAGCACGTAGCTGCTCGTTTTCGCTTGACTAAAACAGGTGCTATGAGGAGACAATATGGATTTCGCCGCTCTGGTGCAGTTCCTTGCCGAGCTAGAACAGAATAACAACAAAACCTGGTTCGAGGCGAATAGCAAGCGCTACGATGCGCTGCGCGCCGACTTCACTGACCTCGTAGCAGAGGTGGTGTTCGGCGTCGCTACCTTTGACCCCCGAATCCAGGGTGTGCTTGCCAAGGATACCCTGTTCCGCATCCATCGGGATGTCCGCTTCGCTCGCGACAAGGTCCCGTACAAGACGCAATTCAGCTCATCCATCACCGACCGAGGACGCATCGGCGCCCCGGGCTACTACTTCCAGGTCGATCACACAGGCCGGCTGATGGCTGGGGGCGGACTCTGGAGGCCGGAAACGGAC
This sequence comes from Anaerolineae bacterium, assembly GCA_046328535.1. Classification (GTDB taxonomy): domain Bacteria; phylum Chloroflexota; class Anaerolineae; order Epilineales; family JAHCIE01; genus JBDHWG01. The sequence continues at coordinate 7,106 of JAXLWJ010000049.1, read as the reverse complement.
ATCCTTGCGCGGATCCGCACCTACATCGCCCAGCGCCCGGCGGCCCTGGATACCCTCCTGGAGGATGAGACCTTTATGGAGATGTTTGGTGACTTCGATGGGCCACGCCTACAGCGGCCGCCGCGGGGTTTCGATGAGACGACGCCGCACCTGGAGCACGTGAAGCTGAAGAGCTTCACCGTGGGGCGAGAGGTGGAGGTTGGGAGCCTGGGTGAAGATGAGGCGGCGCCATTTATCGTCGAGACGTTCCGTGCGATGTACCCGGCCATTCAGTGGCTGCGTGATGCGGTGCATGCACCGAGACCGAATGCATAACGCCTGCTGAGGGAACTTGCCCAAGACCTGCGGCCGAGGGCATCAATCGTCAGGTCGGTAGGTGATCTTTATGGTTGGCGCCGCCAGTATATCGAAGGACAAAAGCCCGTACAAGACGCAGTTCAGCGCCGCCATCAGCGACGCCGGCAAGAACGGCTATAGCCCGGCGTATTACTTCCAGGTCAATCACGAGGGTCAGTTGTTCATCGGCGGCGGGGTCTACATGCCCGACACCGAGCGGCTCAACCGCGTCCGCGCCTATATCGCCACCTTCCCGCGCCGCCTCCAGGAGGTCCTCGACGACGCCACGTTCAAGGCGACCTTCGAGACCCTCGACGGCCCGCGCCTGACGCGCCCGCCCAAGGGGTACGACGAGACCACGCCCATGCTCGACATGGTCAAGCTCAAGAGTTTTACCGTCGGGCGGGACGCCGATGCCCGCACGCTCGACGATGAGACGGCGGCGCCGCTCATCGTGGACACCTTCCGCGCCATGTACCCCTTCATCGGCTGGCTGCGCGACGCCCTGGGCGACATCCATACGCCCGCATAAGTCCGCTCTTGCAGGGAGACAGCCTCGGCGAATGGTGCTATACTGGGGTCCGCCACCGCTCCAGCTCCACCGTCAACGAGGACACAGCCATGAAGACATTCCTGAAGCGCGCCTGGGCGGCCCTGAGCCTGTTCATCAGCGCCGTGGTACTCATTCTGAGCATCGTCACCATCATCGGCATCTGGATTGCCAGCGGCATCGCCACGACGAGCGTCGTCCAGTTCCTGACCGGGACGGCGGCGACGGTGAAGGCCGCCAGCGTCAACGTCAGCCAGGTCAACGCCGGGGTCGGGAAGCTGCAACAGCAGACGACGGCCCTGGGCAACGCGGCCTCGAAGCTCAGCCAGACCCCGGCCGACAAAGCCGCGCTGCTCGGCCTCCTCCCCGAAGCCGGGCAGCAGACGGTGGACGCCGTCGCCGGGCGAGTGGGCGAGCGGTTCGGCGCGACCAACCTCTTCGTCGGCCCGATGCGCACGACCATCGGCGCGCTCAACCACCTCCCCTTCGTCAACATCCCCGATCCGGATGCGGCCCTGGCGGACACGGTCCAAGGCCGAATGAATGACCTGACCGGCTCCGCGCCCGCCCTCGACAAGGCCGCCGGCGAGGTGCGCGCCAACGCCCCGAACGCGGCGGGCCACGTCGCCGCCGCCGCCGATCGCGTCAACTCCGTCATCGGCAGCGTCCAGACGCCGCTGACCCAGCTCGAAAGCCAGCTGGCGGAGATCGAGACGCGCACCACCCGCCTGGCGAATTTTGTGAGCTTCCTGTTCACCGTCGGCTCGACCATCGGCACGATCTTCCTCATCTGGGTTATCTACAGCCAGATCATCGTCCTGCGCTACGCCTGGTCGGGCCTGCGCCGAGCGAAGAAAGAGCCGCGCGCCGTCGTGGAGGGGGCGGGCGCATAAATGATTTGTTGAACCGGCGCGCGGCACGACCCTCCCTCACCCCCTGGCCCCCTCTCCCAGAGCGGGAGAGGGGGGACAAGAGGCCCTTTCTGGCCCCTCTTCTCCCAAAATGGGAGAAGGAGCGGGGGGATGAGGGACAAGGCCCCGCCCGTTGACAGCCCCGCAGAGGGTTGTATAATCACTCGCGTTACCCGAAATTCCATTGTCGCAAAGGAACCAACGATGACGTTGTCCCAAATGCAGCGCGTGACGGCCCGCACGGAACGGATGACCATTCCGACGTACCGCACCCTCGCGCCCGAGCCAAACCCAATGTTCTTCGAGACGCGCAACGTCCAGGGGAGCAAAGGCAACATCTACCCCCACCCCTTCATTGACCGCATCGCCAACGACCGCGTGGATGTCGAGTACCAGGCCATCATCCTGGAAAACGAGTACATCCACCTCGTCCTCCTGCCCGAGCTGGGCGGGCGCATCTTCATCGCCCAGGACAAGACGAACGGCTACGACTTCTTCTACCGCCACGAGGTCATCAAGCCCGCCCTTATCGGGACGTTCGGGCCGTGGATTTCGGGCGGCGTCGAGTTCAACTGGCCGCAGCACCACCGCCCCACCACCTTCGACCCGACCGATGTCGTCATCGAGGACAACGACGACGGCAGCGTGACGGTCTGGATGGGCGAGCACGAGCCGCTCAACCGCACCAAGGGCATGGTCGGCGTCACGCTGCACCCCGGCAAGGCCGTCGTCGAGACGAAGGTGCGCCTGTTCAACCGCACCCCGTTCCCCCAATCGTTCCTGTGGTGGGCCAACGCCGGGGTGAAGATCAACGACCACTACCAGGTCATTTTCCCCCCCGATGTGCATTACGCCGTCTTCCACGCCAAGCGCCCCGTGATCGAGTATCCCATCGCCAAGGGGCCGTTCTACGGCAATGACTACGGCGACGGAACCGACATCAGCTATTGGACCAACTCGCCCGGCGCAACCTCCTTCTTCGCCGCCGAGTCGAAGTACGAGTTCTTCGGCGGCTACGACCACGAGCGCGGCTGCGGCGTCGTTCACGTCGCCGACGCCGGCTACTCCGGCGGCAAGAAGTACTTCACCTGGGCGAACGGCCCCTACGGCCACCAGTGGCAGCGCAACCTGTACGACCTGGACGAGGAGGGCGAGTACCTGGAGCTGATGGCCGGCGCGTACACCGACAACCAGCCCGACTTCTCCTGGATCATGCCTTACGAGACGCGGGGCTTCAGCCAGTTCTGGCTGCCGGTGCAGCAGATTGGGGCGATGAAGAACGCCAACACCCGCGCCGCCGTAAACCTCGAAGTCGGCGACGGGCGCGCCTTCCTGGGCGTGTACGCGACCGAGGCGGTCGAGGGCGCGCGTGTGACCCTGACGGCGGGGGATAGGGCGCTCTTCAGCGCCACGCTGGACCTCGGCCCCGGCCAGCCGTTCACCCAGGAGGTCGCGCTGTCCGCCGCCCAGGAGCCGACCGACCTCGTGCTGCGTGTCAGCGACGCCGAGGGCGCGGAGATGATCAGCTACCGGCCCGAGCCGGCGTGGGACGGCGTGATGGCCGAGCCGTTCCAGCCGCCGCCCGCCCCGGCTGATGTCGCCACTATCGAGGAGCTGTTCCTCGTTGGCCTGCACCTGGAGCAGTACCGCCATCCCGGTCTCGCGCCGGAGCTGTACTGGCGCGAGGCGCTGCGCCGCGACCCGGCCGACGCGCGCTGCAACCTGGCGCTGGGCAAGCTGGCGCTGCGGCGCGGCGAGTTCGCGGCGGCGGAGGAGCGGTTCCGCACCGCCGTGAAGCGCCTGACCTGGCTCAACGACAACCCCTACGACGGCGAGGCGCTCTACTACCTGGGCCTGGCGCTGCAATACCAGGGCCGCCTCGACGAGGCCCACAAGGCGTTCTACAAGGCGACCTGGAACTACGCCTGGCAGGCGCCGGCCCATTACGGCCTTGCCCAGATCGCCCTGCGCCGGGGCGAGCCGGCCCGCGCCCTGGCGCACCTCGACCGCTCGCTGGCCGTCAACGCCCACAACAACAAGGCGCGCGGGCTGAAAGCGGCCATCCTGCGCCGGAGCGGCGACGAGGCGGCGGCCGAGGCGCTGGCCGCCGAATCCATCGCGCTGGACCCGCTCGACTTCTGGGCGCGCCACGAGCTGGCCCTGGCGAAGCCGGCGCAGTCCACGTTCCGTCTGGCGGAGATGCAGGCGCTCATGCGCGGCGAGGCGCAGACTTACCTGGATATCGCCCTCGACTACGCCGCCGCCGGCCTGGACGACGAGGCGCGGCACCTGCTGGGCATCGCCGCCCGGCTCGCGCCGCTCCACCCGATGGTGGCCTACACCCTCAGCGACCTGGCGCGGCGGAACGGCGATGCGGCGGCCGACGCCGCGTGGCAGGCGCAGGCGGCCCAGGCGTCGCCCGACTACTGCTTCCCCTGGCGGCTGGAGGAGATGCTGGTCCTCCAGGACACGCTGCGCGCCTACCCCGACGACGCCCGCGCCGCCTACTACCTGGGCAATCTCCTGTACGACAAGCTGCGCCACGCCGAGGCCGTCGCCCTGTGGCAGCGCGCGGCGCGCCTGGAACCCGACTTCTCGATTCCCTGGCGCAACCTGGGCCTGGCCGCCTATAACGATGACAAGGACCTCGACGCGGCGCTCGCCTACTTCGAGAAAGCCGTCGCCGCCAACCCGGACGACCCGCGCCTGATGCTGGAGCACGACTTCCTCTTGCGCCGCAAGGCCGTCGCGCCGGAGGATCGCCTGGCGCGCTACCTGGGCCGCCTGGACGTTGTCATTCAGCGGGACGACCTGACCACCGAGCTAATGGCGCTGTACAACCGCACGGGCGCGCCGGAAAAGGCGCTGGCGCTGTGCCAGGGGCGCAACTTCCACCCGTGGGAGGCTGGCGAAGGCTCGGTCGCGTCCCAGTACACCAGCGCCCACTGGCTGCTCGGCCGCCAGGCGCTCGACACGGGGGACGCCGGCCGCGCCCTGGAACACATCCAGGCCGGGCTGGCGTGGCCGTCGAGCCTGGGCGAGCTGCCGTCGGACGCCGACACGACGCAACTGCTGTACTACGCCGGCCTGGCCCACGCGGCGCTCGGTGACGCCGACGGCGCGGCGGCGGCGTTCGAGGGCGTGCTGGCGTCGAAGAGCCAGATGATAGAGGTCGAGGTCTACCAGGGGCTGGCGCTGCTGCGCCAGGGGCGAGAAGAGGAGGGGCGCGCCCGGCTGACGGCGCTCAAGCGCCGCGCCGCCGAGCTGGCCGAGACGGGCATCGCGCCCAACTACTTCTTCTACGGCAACCCGAACCCGACGTTCGAGGAAGACCCGAAGAAGGGACAGCGTCTCTACTTCACACTGCTGGGCGGGCTGGCGTGCCTCGGCCTCGGCGACGTGGTCGGCGCTCGCAGCGCCCTGGGCCAGGTTCTCGCCGCCGACCCGGCCAACCTGGTGGCGTACGAGGAGTTGCGTCGGCTGTAAAGGCATGTAGTGACGACTTCAGTCGGCTCCGAGACAATGCCGACTAAAGTCGTCACTACAATTTGCCTACCCCAACAAATCAACGGCGTGGGCCAGGGGTTGATACCCTTCTAGCCGTCCTTCGCGCCACGCCGTCAGGCCTTCCATGTCGAACAGCGGGCGAACGTCGGGATCGTCATAGGACATGCCCATCAGCAGGGCGTGGAAGCGCTCGACCAGATCGGCCGGCGCCGTCGGGCCGACGGTGAAGTTGCAGTGGTCGTAGGCGCTCGTCTCGGCCAGGACGCGCACCGCCTGCGGTGGAAACACCCCCTCGCTCTCGAACAAGCGCCAGTTGCCCTGGATCATGCACGCCGCGTCGGCGTCGCCCATCATGAGGGACCGCGCCGCGTCCCGCTCGCCGCCGACATGGTCGCCGTGCTTGCCGACCAGCACGTCGTGGCGCTGCACGGTGAAGTCGCTGCCGGGCGTCAGGCCCTGCTCGGCCAGGTACGCCAGGGGCAAGAGCGTCGCCTGGGGCGAGTCGGATGCGCCGACCGCCACCACCCGCCCGCGCAAATCGGCGACTGTCTGGACCGGGCCATCGGCGCGCACGACGATGACCGAGCGCAGGTCACAGTCGGTGTCACGCATGGCGATGGCGCGCACCGCGACGCCCTGGGCGCGGGCCAGCCGCTCCTCTCGGACCCAGGCGAGGGGCGAGTTCCACGCGATATCAACATGCCCCGCCAGGTTCGCGGCCACCTGACGCTCGTAGTTGGAGTAGAGCACGTAGTCGAACGGCAGCCCGTGTCGAATGAAGTAATCCTTGAACCCTTCCCAGATGGTGACGACCTTGGGGTCGTACGCGACAGCGCCGAGCACCAGAGTATCTTTATCGGCCATAGCGCCTCCTAGAACAGCGGCATGCCGCAGACGGCCTTGCCGATGAAGTCGTACAGCACGTCGGTGGTTGGGGCCATGACCGTGGCGGCCCGCGCGTCGCGGAAGTGCCGTTCGACGCCGACCTCCTTGCGGAAGGCTGCTCCGCCGCACACGCGCATCGCCAGGTCCATCACCTCGGTTGATGTCTCACCCGCCGCGGCCTTGATTTCCAGGATGCGCAGCATGGTGTCCGCCCGCCCGGTCTCCAGAGCGTCCAGCGTGTCCAGCAAGAGCGCCCGCACCATATCCGTCTTGATGCGCATGCGCGCGATATAGGCGCGGATGGTCGGCAGGTCGGCGAGATTCTGGCCGAGGTACTGAAACCCCGTCCCCGCGACGTGCGCCGCAGCTTTGGTCGTCGCGGCCTCCATCATGCCCACGGCGCACCCCGCGCTCATAAGTTGGAAGTAGGGCAGAACGATGCTCATCATGATATCGAAGCCGCCGCCGTCCGGCCCAAGCATCGCGCCCGAGTCGACGACGACGTTCTCGGCGATGATGGGGCTGGAGTGGTTGCCGCGCAGGCCCAGGCCGTCGAAAGCGCCGGCGATGCGCATGCCCGGCGTAGCGCTGGGGACGAGCCAGATGGTGCTGGCGCCGTCGCCCGCCATCGGCCGGCTCGACCAGACGTAGCTGTCCACCTGCCCGGCCGACGTGACCCAGCTCTTGCGCGCATCGAGGCGCACGTGGCCGTTACCCGCCACCGGGGCGGCGGTGCTCACTGGCGCCCAGAAATGGCTACGCGAGCCGGCCTCCGAGAACGCCAGCGATGAAGTATGACGTCCGGCCGCGATGGCCTCGCGCACATCCCGCGGCCCGTAGGCTTCGATGACCGCCGTGGCGGCGTAGTGCATGCACAGCACCATGGACGACGAGGCGCACGCCTGCGAGACGCGCTC
>JAXLWJ010000048.1:0-32571 GCA_046328535.1 Anaerolineae bacterium | reverse complement strand
TGTACGACAAGCGATAGTACGATGTAGCGCCGACTTTATGAGGATTAACAATTTGTGCCGCATTCCGCTCGCGGTGGAGTGCCAACTCCACCGCCCGTGGGAGGCGGTGGAGATGGCTCTCCAGCGCCAGCATAATTGCGGCGACAATTCGGTAAGGTTCATCAGTCGGCTTCCTGGATGGAGGAGTTTTCGTGAGCACCATACGACACCGGGGCGCGGCGCTCGCCGTCGCCCTACTCCTGACTTTATCGGCCTGCTCGCGCCTGCCGGCGATGACTCCCTCGGTCGCGGTCGGGCCGACCGTTGCGCCGACGACCGCGCGCCCAACCGCCGCCGCCCCGGCCCCGACCGCCATCCCCACGCGCGCCCCGACCGCTGCCGCGCCAGCTGCGCCCACGGCGGCGCCGAAAGCGGGGCCGACAGCCGCTCCCACCGCTGCCCCCCGGGCTAAGGCGACGGCCGTCGCCCCGACCGTCGTCCCCGCCGTCGCCGTGCGCCAGCCGACGACGCCGCTGACGAAGGCCGCCCAGGGTGACCTGGCGCAACTCGGCGCGCTCCCCCGCTACACCCTGGACCTGACGGTGGACCCGTTCAACGAGACCTACACCGGGCGGCAGAAGGTCGTCTACACCAGCACCGACAAGGGGCCGCTGACCGACATGGTCTTTCGCGTGTTCCCCAACTCCTGCCCCCTGTACGGCTGCGGCGCGCTGACGGTGGATTCGGTGCGTGTGGACGGCGCCGCCGTCACGCCGAAGAGCGAGCTGGACAACACGGCCATCCGCTTCGCCCTGCCCAAGCCGGTCCCGCCCGGCGGCAAGGTCGAGGTGGACATGGAGTTCAGCGGCCGCATCGCCAAGGACTTCGGGCCGAATCAGCAGGGCTACGGCATCAACAACTTCGACGACAACAAGCAGATCATGATGCTCGCCAACGCCTACCCCATTCTGGCCGTGCGCGACAACGGCCGCTGGGTGGCCGACGCCGTCTACGCCGATGGCGACGCCGTGTTCAGCCCGTCCGCCCTGTACGATGTCACCCTGCACACGCCGGGCGGCTGGAACCCTGTCGCCACCGGCGTCGCGACGGCGCAGAGCGGCACGGACACGGGGCGCACCGTGCGCTACACGACGGGGCCGGTGCGCGACTTCATGATCGCCATCGCGCCCGGCTGGCAGAAGGTCAGCCGCCAGATCGGCGACACGGTCATCAACTCCTACTACGCTGGCGACACGCGGGCGGGCGCTGAGAAGGCGCTGGACGTGGCGGCCGAAGCGTTCCAGGTGTACACCAAGCGCGTCGGTCCGTACCCGTTCACCGAGCTGAACATCGTCCCCGCCCCGCTGCACCGGGCGGCGGGCGTGGAGTACCCCGGCCTGATCCTGGTCGAGCGCAACTTCTACGACAAGCCCGACGAGCCGTTCTTCGAGACGGCGACGGCCCACGAGGTCGCCCACCAGTGGTTCTACAGCGTCATCGGCAACGATGTGATCAACAATCCCTGGCTGGACGAGTCTTTCGCCCAGTATCTGACGGCGGTCTACTTCCAGGATCGCTACGGCCAGGCGCGCTTCGACCGCGAGATCGGCGGCTGGCAGCGCACGGTGGACCAGATGGTGCAGAAGGGGCAGGATGACATCGTCGGCGCGGGCCTACCGCACTTCAAGGGCAACGACCGCTACGCCGTGACCATCTACGTCAAGGGGCCGCTGTTCCTGGACGCGCTGCGGCAGCGCATCGGCGACGACAAGTTCTTCGCCGGGCTTCAGGAGTACTACCGCCGCAACAAGTACGGCATCGCGACGCCCGAAGGGTTCCTCAAGGTTATGCAGGAGGTCAGCGGCCAGAACCTGCAAGACCTCTACGACCACTGGATCACCAAAGCTGAGGGGCGCTGAAGGGACGTTGGTCCCGATAGGTATTGATGGTACAATTCTGGCCGATGATCCTTCGACCGGCGGTAGCAGGAGGATGTGCGATGGATGTCGTCAAGATCGTGTACTGGGAAGAGGACGGCGTCTGGCTGGGCTACCTTCAGGAGTATCCCGACTACTGGACACAGGGAGGGACCCTCGACGATCTCAAGGAGCATCTACGGGACCTAGCCCGCTCCCAGTGGAGTGATACCTCCACCGGCGTGGAGGCGCTGGAGATGGCTCTCAAGCGCGAGCGTTGATAACACGAAGGAGGTCAGGGCATGCTGACAGACTACATTCGCGCTGCCATGCAGCGGGCGGCGTACAAAACCTATCCGGATGATACTCTCTACGGCGAGATTCCCGGCCTCCAGGGGGTGTGGGCCACCGGGCCGACACTTGAGGCTTGCCAAGACGAGCTACAAGAAGTGCTGGAGGACTGGATTGCGGTTGGCTTGTACCTGCATCACACGCTGCCCGTCATAGACGGCATTGACTTGAATGTCAAAGAACGGATCTAATGCCTCGTCTTGGCCCCATTGGCCGACGCAACCTCATCCGCCACCTCCGACAACTTGGCTTTGAAGGCCCTTATGCTGGCAGTAAGCACGAGATGATGGTAAAGGGTGAGTTGCGTCTCAGGATTCCGAACCCGCACGCGGGAGATATTGACAGAAACCTGCTCGTTGATATTCTGCGGCAGGCTGGCATTAGCCGCGATGAGTGGGAGAAACTTTAGCCTTGCCTCTCCGTCGCATCCTTTCCCTCGATTCGCTGCTGCTGCTCGTCAGCATCTTCCCGATGCTCTACCTGCGCGAGTCCTACGTCGAGTCGGAGCGGTTCGTCCTGCCGCCGCAGGCCATCTGGGCCTTCGCCGATGTCGCCTACTGGCTGCTGTTCGCGTACCTCCTGGTGGATTTCCTGGGCCGCAACCGCGACACGACCCGCGTCCGTCTCGGCCTGCTGGCCCTCCTGATTGCCACGATTGTCCTCGCGCCGACCGTCACGTCCGTGGTGCTGCGCCATCGCTCCGGCGACCCGGCGCAGTACGCCCACGACAACCCGGTGCAGATCGAGGCGGCGGTGGATTACCTGCGGCGCGGCGTCAACCCCTACGGCGCCGACTACTTTGCGACCCCCCTCGCCCGCTGGAGTGGCTACACCGGCGCGACCTACAGCAATGACCCGAACGCCGTGCCGCCGCCCGACTGGCGGGTGAACCCGGCGCTGTATCACGTTGTCAGCCTGCCGGTTGGCCTCCTGGCGGCGGTCCCGTTCGACATCGTGTTCCGGGCGATCTTCGGCTGGTTCGACGCGCGCGCGCTCTACCTGGCGGCGTATCTCCTGTCGCTGTGGCTGATCGGCCGCGTGGTGGCGGACCCGACGCGGCGGCTGGCGGCGCTCATCGCCGTGGGCCTCAACCCGCTGCTGGTGTCCTTCCTTGTCGAGGGCCGCAACGATATCCTCGTCTTCAGCCTCGTCCTGGCGTCGGCGGTGGCGTGGCAGAAGCGGCGGCTGGACCTGTCCGGCGTTCTGCTCGGCCTCGCCATCATGACCAAGCACATCGCCATCCTCTTCCTGCCGTTCTACGCCTTGCTCGGCTGGCAGGTGAGCTTCCCGCTGCGCAAGCGCGTCCTCCAGCTCGGCCGGCACCTGCTGCCTGTGTTCTGGGCGGCGCTGCTGGTCGCCGTGCCGTTCCTCATCTGGAACTGGCGCGCATTCTACGACGACACCTTCGGCTACCTCGCCGGCTCGACCGCCCACGCCTACCCGCTGTCCGGCATGGGCTTTGGCGGTCTCGTGGTGACGTGGGGCTGGGTGCCCAACGCCGGCGTCCCGTTCCCCTCGCTGTTGTATCAGCTGGCCTTCGGCCTGCCACTCTTGGCCGCGCTGCTCTGGGTCCAGTGGCGGCAGAACAGCATCCGCGTCGCCCTGGCCGCCTACGCCATCTTCCTCCTGGTCTACATGTGGTTCGCGCGCTTCTTCTTCGATAACTACCTCGGCTATATCATCATGCTCCTCGCCGTCGCCTACTTCTGGCCGTCTGAAGAGTCACCTGTCGGAGAAGCCGAGGCGGCATGACGGACCGGCGGCGTGACATCCTGATCGGCGTGGGTCTGCTGCTCCTGCCCTTCGGCGCGTTCTTCGCCCAGGCGCTCGGCCAGACCGTGTTCTACCACCACGATCTCCAGTACTACTTCTACGCCTACCACCGCGCCGTCGCGGACCTGAGCCAGCAGCCGGGCCTGCCGCTGTGGAACCCCTACGCCTTCAGCGGCATCCCGCTCCTCGGCGACGGGCAGACGGCCATGTTCTACCCGCCCAACTGGCTCTACTGGGTCTTGCCGACGGCCTACGCCCTGACCCTGTCCATCCTGCTGCACTTCAGCATCGCCGGCGTGGGCATGTACCTCTACGCCCGCGTCATCCGCCTGTCGCCCCTGGCCGGGCTGATCGCTGCCCTGGCGTTCATGTTCAACGGCTTCCTCGTCGCCCGCGTCGTTCACCCGTCCATCATGGCCGGCGCGGCCCTCATTCCCCTCGTCTTCTGGAGCATCGAGCGCGTCCTTCAGCGCGGCAGTCGCAGCGCGTTCGTCGTCGCCGCGCTGATCCTGGCGCTGCAGCTGGTCGCCGGCCACCCCCAGATCCCCGTCTACACCGTCCTGGCCGTGGGCGTCTACAGCCTGGTCATCGTCGCCTGGCAGTGGCGCCGCACGGGGGCGCGCCGCGCCTGGCTCGCGCTCGCCCAGGTGGCGGGCGCCTACGTCGTCGGCGGCCTGCTCGCTGCCGTCCAGCTCGTCCCCTGGGCGGAACTGGCCTCGTTCTCGCCCCGCGCCGCCGGCGCCAGCTACGAGCTTGTCACCAACGAGTCCCTCGTCGGCTTCGACTGGCTGCTCTACCTGTTCCCCTACGCCTACGGCGCGCTGCGCATGTCGCCCCTGGAGACGTTCATCGCCTGGCTCAACCCCATCGAGATCTGGGAGAAGCACGCCTATATCGGCATCCTACCCCTGGCCCTCGCCATCCTGGGCGGGGTCGAGGTCGGCCGCCTGCTGAGGTTGCGGCGGGTCTGGGCGCGTGGCGCGGCGGCCGACGCCGAGGGCGACGTGGCGCGCGAGCGATTCCACGCCGCGCGCGGAACCGCGCTCCTCGCGGCGCTGGCGCTGATGCTGCTCATCGCCGCCGGCCGTGGCACTCCATTTGCGTGGGTGGTGTACGCGACGCCGGTGCTGGGCAAGCTGCGCGGCTACGTGCGCGCCGTCGCCGTCGCCGACTTCGCGCTGTGCGTCCTGGCCGGCGTCGGCGTCGAGCGGCTCGTCAGAAACGCCGGCCGCAAGAGAGATTGGGCGCCGGCGGCGGCCGGCGCGCTGGTCCTGGCGCTGGTGGCCGGGGCGCTGGTGATGAACGCCGTCGTGTGGGCGCCAAACCCGACCGCTTACGCGGCCACCGTCGTCCAGCGCACCATGCTCACCTACGGCCTCAATATCGCCCAGTCGAGCGCGTTTGTGCCGCTGGCGATTGCCGTCGCGGCCACGATCTTGCTCCTGGGGCTGAGCCGGGGCGCGCCGCCTTTGGGGGCGGTGCTGCTCGTCTGCCTGGCGGCGGCCGACATGATTACCTTCGCCACCGTCTTCAATCCGACGACCAGCCCGTCCGACTTCGAGCGGGTCCCGGCGGCGGCCCAATTCCTGAAGCGCGACCCATCCCTGTACCGCATCGCCGTGTTCGCGCGGAACGACCACCTGGACCTGGCGGAGCTTCAGCAGCAGCTGGCCTACAGCTGGGCGATGCCCTACGGGTTGGAGGACATCAACGGCTTCAACTCGCTCCAGCCGCGCCGCTACACCGACGTTCTGTTCGGCACGGATGACAACGATGTCTCCTACGGCAACCTGTACGACGGCCGACTGCTCGACGCCGGCAACCCCATCTTCGGGCTGCTGAACGTGAAGTACGCCATCGTGACGCCCGACTCGGCCGTCATCCCGCCGCCGGACTGGACGAAAGTCTTCGAGGGGCCGAAGGTCGCCATCTACCGCAACCCCGCGCCCTTGGCCCGCGCCTTTTTCGTCGAGCGTATTATCGCAGAATCGTCAGCGCCCACCATTTTGGATAACATTACTCGTCAGGGTTTCGATCCTCAGGCTGTCGCGTATGTCGAAAGCGGGCTGGATCAGGCGGCGGCCGACCGTCTCGCCGGCGGCGGGGCGGCCGAGGCGCAGGTGGAGCGAGTCTCGCCGACAGAGTTGCGGCTCACGACACGCACCGACGCGGACCGCTTCCTCGTGCTGAGCGAGATGTGGTTTCCCGGTTGGGAGGCGGAGCTTGTCGGCCCCGATGGGCAGAGCCGTCCGCTCCCCATCTACCGCACCGACTACCTGCTGCGCGGCCTGGTGGCGCCGGCCGGTGAACACACGATTCGCGTGGTCTACCGTCCGCGCTCCGCGCTGACCGGCGTGGCGCTGACGGCGGCCGCCCTGGTGGGGTTGATCGCGCTGCTGCTTGTGCCGCGCCGAACACGCCGTCGCCGCCAAGTAGCTCCACACAATAGCGTGGAGACCACCCTGCTGGCGGTTTCAAGGGCGGACAGGCGCGAGTTCGGGGCGATCTTGTCCCATTTCTGGCCCCCTCTCCCTGTGGGTTCAAGGGTGGACAGGTGAAAGGCGGCGGCTTGTCCCCCACCAACCCCCGCCTCGCTGCGCTCGGCTCCCCCTTCCCCCCCTACCTGTGGGGGGTGGAAGGGGGTTGGGGGGATGGAGGAGGGGCCTTGTGGCCCCACCCCAGACAGACCTATCCGCCCTTGAATCCCCGTGGGAGAGGAGGCGGACCGCACGTGTCACAAATGACTACCGCGCGACGGGCGTCTCAGTCGGTGTCTCTGTCGGGGTCGCCGTCTCGGTTGGCGTCTCCAGCGGCATCGTCGCCGTGGCCGTGGCCGTCGCGGTTTCCGTCACCACAACCGTTGGCGTTGCCGTCTCAGTAGCGGTGGCAGTCGGCGTGAGCGTCGCCGGCGCCACCGTCGGTGTCGCCGTCTCGGTCATCGCTGCGGTGGGCGTTGCGGTCGTGGTCGCCGTCGAGGTCGCCGTGCCGGTGGCTGTCACCGTCGCGGTGGACGTTCCTGTCGCGGCGGCAGTTGGCGTGCCGGTCGCCGTTGCGGTCCTGGTGACCGATGGCCCGGGAGTGACGGTGTCGGTCGGCGTACCGGTGCAGAGCGGCGGGGGCGTCGGAATAGGCAGCATGCCGGAGTAGGTGTTGTTGCCCTCGTTCGGCTCGGCCACGTCATTGTTGCTGTCCACAACGATGGTTACCGGCTGGCCGACGGGGACATACTGGTTGGTGACGATGTAGGCGACAGTGTCAGCCGCCAGGCCAGGCAACGTGGCGAACGGCGTCCCGTTGAAGGTCACAGTGAACGGGCCGGCGTTGGAACGGCCAACGTTGGCAATCGTGACGTAGAGCAGCAAGCTGCCATAGGCGTTGACACAGCCGCCGCTGTAGCCCTGCATTTCAACCCTGACACTCGAAATGGTCAGGTCGGGACCGTTCCAATCCACGGCTTTTTCAATCAGTGGTAGATAGATAGTGTGATTTCCGCCGAATTGTTGCGTGGCCGTCGGGGTTACCGTTGCGGTCGTGAGCGGGGGCGCAATGGTGGTGGTACCCGTCGGGGTCCCATGAGTCGGCGTGACAGTGACCGTCGGCGTGGTCGTCCCGGTCACGACGGCCGTCGTCGCTGTGCCGGTGGCCGTCGGCGTCGCGGTAGCGACAGGCGTTGTTGATGTGCCGGTCGCTGTCGGCGTGGTCGTGACAGCTGCCGTCGCCGTCTCCGTCACCGTCGCTTCAGCGGTTCCGGCCGTGGCCGTCGGTGTCACGGTCACCGTGCCTGTCTCAGCCGGATCGGCCTGACCGTTGCCCAGCGCCTGGGCTTCCGCCGTTGGCCCATGCCAGGCTGCCAGCGCGCCGCTTGCGCCTGCGGCCAGGAGCAAACCGGCCAGGGCGAGAGCGGCAATGCTTCTACGCATACATCCTCCTAGTCTGATGGCGAGCGCTCGTCAGGGCGAAACCTCACGCAGTGCGCCCCGTCGCCCGCTGCAATGTTCATGCCACCACCCTTCGCGCCCAGACCCACGCGGCGTAACCTTCACGGCGGCGCAGAGATGGCGTACAATACGCCGTGTGACACACGCCACATTCTTCAAGGAAGACGACCATGAGCGAGCTAGAGCATGTGTTAAGCGTCCAGGCCAGGCTGGGCGAGGGGCCTCTCTGGGATCCCCACGAGGGCGTGCTGTACTTCGTGGATATCGAAAGCGATTGTTACCACCGCTACAACCCCGCCACCGGCGCCCACGAGCGGGTTGACGTGGGACTGCCCATCGGCGTGCTCGCGCTGCGCCAGACAGGCGGGCTGCTCCTGGCGACGCGCGACGGCTTCGCGTTCTGGGACCCGGCGGCCCGTCGCCGGACGCCAATCGCCGACCCGGAAGCGCACAAGCCACACGCGCGCTTCAACGATGGCGCGGTGGATGGACAAGGGAGATTCTGGGCCGGCACGCTGGGTGACGGCGAGGAGAACAACCTGTACCGTCTTGATCCGAACCTGAGCGTCAAGCTGATGGCGACAGGGATTGGGGTATCGAACGGAATTGGCTGGAGTCCCGATCAGAAGACGATGTATTACACCGACTCGCCACGCCAGATTATCTACGCCTACGACTTCGACCCGGACAGCGGCGAGCTGAGCCACCGACGCCCGTTCGTGCTATCGTTAGGCGAGCGGGGCTTCCCCGACGGGCTGGCGGTGGACAGCCAGGGGTTCGTGTGGAGCGCGCGATGGGAAGGTTGGAAGGTGACGCGCTACGATCCTCAGGGGCAGGTGGAGCGTGAGATCAGCCTGCCCGTCGAGCGCGTGACGAGCTGCGCCTTCGGCGGCCCGAACCTCGACGAGCTTTACATTACCACCGCCTGGACGGGTCTGAATGATACGGGGCGCGCCCAGCAGCCCCTGGCGGGCGACCTCTTCCGCGTGCGCGTAGGCATCAAGGGCATGCCACCCGCGCGCTTCGCCAGCTAAATGAACCTGTCGGTCATCATCCCGACGCTCAACGAGGCCGACACCATCGGCGCGTGCCTGCGCAGTATCCGCGCCCAGGCGCCCGACGCCGAGATTCTCGTTGTGGACGGCGGCTCCGACGACGAGACAGTAACCCTGGCTCGCCCCTATGCCGATGTCATCGCAGGGCCGCGCGGGCGGGCGCGGCAGATGAACCTGGGCGGCCGCCGCGCCAGTGGCGACGTTCTGCTCTTCCTGCACGCTGACTCGCGCCCGCACCCGGCCGCCCTGGCGTACCTGAGCCAGGTTATGCGCGACCCGGCCATCGTCGGCGGGACGTTCAGCCTGTGGTTCGACACGGACCACTATCTGCTGCGGTTCTTCGCCTCGTTGACGCGCTTCGAGGGGCGCATCTTCCGCTACGGCGACCAGGGCATCATCGTGCGTCGCGCGGTCTTCGAGGCGCTGGGCGGCTTCCAGGATGTTCCATTGATGGACGACGTAGATTTCCTGTGGCGGATGAGCGCCGTCGGGCGGACGGCGCTCGTTCCTCTGCCTGTGACGACCTCGGCGCGGCGCTACCTGCGGCGCGGTGTCCTGCGGCAGCAGTCCCTGAACATCGCGCTCGTCGCGGCCTGGCTTCTAGGCGCGCGGCCGGAAACGCTCGCGCGCTGGTACTACGGCCGCTCGTAGCCAATCGTACCTCCAGCGGGGAGGCGCACGCCGTTACATATGGCGCAGATACTCCCGCACCATGAGCGCCGCCGTCGCACCCTCGCCGACAGCGCTCGCCGCCTGCTTTGTGCTGCCCAGGCGCACATCGCCGGCGGCGAACACGCCCGGCATGCTCGTCTCAAGGGTGAGGCTGGTCTCGATGAAGCCCTGGCGATCGCGCTTGATCGCCGGCGGCAGCCAGCCCGTGTTCGGTTCGAGGCCGATGAACACGAACACCCCGGCCGGGCGAATCACCTCATCCAGACCCTGCGCCCCGTCGTGGATGCGGACGCCGGTCAGGTGGCCGCCCTCGCTCTCGAACCCTGACACACTCGTGTTCGTGCGTATCTCGACACCTGGCGTCTCGGCGAGCTTGTCCGCAACGATCTTGCTCGCGGTCAGCGTCGGCCCGCGCACCAGGAGCGTGACCTTGTCGGCGAAGCGTGTCAGGAACAGGCCCTCTTCGCCCGCGCTGTTCCCGCCGCCGATGACGGCGACCGGCCGCCCACGGTAGAACGGCCCATCGCACGTCGCGCAGAAGTGAATCCCCGCCCCGATCAAGTCGTCTTCACCTGGCACGCCGAGCCGCCGGTACGTGGACCCCGTCGCGACGACGACGGCCCGCGCGCCGTAGGTCGTCCCATCCGCCACGGTCACATAGCGCGACTCTTCCTCCGCCTCCAGCCCGACCACGTCCTGCGCCTTCAGCGCCTCGACTCCGAACCGGAACGCCTGCCGCGTCAGGCGTTCGGCGAACTCAGCCCCTTCAATGCCGTCGGGAAAGCCCGGGAAATTGTCCAGGCGCTCGGTCACGCCGACCTGCCCGCCCAGGCTGCTGCGGTCAATCACCAGGACGCCCAGCCCCTCGCGTGCAGCATAGAGCGCGGCGGTCAGGCCGGCCGGCCCGCCGCCCACGACGATGAGATCATAGTAGCGCTGCGTGGCCTGGGTCTGGATACCGAGCTTGGCGGCGAGCTGGGCGTTGGTCGGCTCGACGAGGATATCGCCGTCGTCGAAGACAATCGTTGGGATGATGCGTTTGCCTTTGTTGACCCGATCCACAAACGCGAGCCCGTCCTCATCCTGGTCAACGTCTACCCAGTGATAGTGGATACGGTGCTCGCCCAGAAACTGCTTGGCGCGGCGGCAATCGGGACACCACGGCGCGCCGTAGACGGTCATAGCCGCTTCGGACATGGCAGATGCTCCTGTAGATAAGCCTGGGTTGTCTGTAGGGGCATCCCCCCGTGGATGCCCCCGTGCGAGGGCAGGCACGGGGGCCTGCCCCTACGGCTATCGCGGCGACAGCTTGTCTCAGCCGTGTGGGGGTGGACCTGAATCTGTGGCAACTCCTGTCGGCCACCGAGCGTCAGCCGGTGAGCTGCTCCACCGGCGCCTGGCTGAGATCGGAGGTGCAGGCGGGGCAGCGCACCGCCGCCAGCGGGATTGCCGTGGCGCAGTAGGGACACAGCTTGGTTTTGGTCGGCGCTTCTTGTTTTGGAAACAGATGATAGAACCAGCGTATCATCAGGAACACGGCGAGAGCGGTGATCAGGAAGGTGATGATGTTGGTGATGAACGCGCCGTAATAGACGCACGGCGCGCCGCCGGCCTTCGCCGCGGCCTGGGACGGGTACGAGCGCGCGTCGAGACAGATGAACATGTCAACGAAGTTCACTCGTCCGAGAATCAAGCCGAGGGGTGGCATGATCAGGTCTTCGACAAGCGAGGTCACGATGCGGCCAAACGCCGCGCCGATAATGACGCCCACCGCCAGGTCGAGAACGTTGCCCCGCATCACGAATGCTTTGAAATCATTCCACATCGCGTATCCTCCGTAGGAGCGTGGAACCGAGCGGGGCGAGTATACCACACCGACGATGGAGGAACAAACACAGAGGGAGGGACGCCGAGGGGCGGATGAATCGGAAACGCCGCCCGATGTGTGCGGGCGGCGTTGTCGCCTAACCTTTCTGGGGTGACTGGGTGACGAAGCGGTAGCCTCGACCGCGGTCCGTCACGATGTAGCGCGGGCGGTCGGGGTCCGGCTCCAGCTTCTGGCGCAGCCGCCAGACATAGAGCTTGATGTATCGGCCCCGCTCCTCCTCGCTCTCCTCGTCGGGCCAGACCTGCTCGACAAGCTGCTCAGTCGTCAGTGTCCGGTCGGCGCTGTCCACAAGATAGAAGAGGAGCCGTCGCTCCGTGGCAGTCAGCGCGACGGCCTGCCCCCGGCACAGCACACGCCAGCCGGCCTCGCTGACGCTGAGATGCGCATCTTCGTAGAGCGGCGCCAGGGCTGTGGGCGCCACGGCAGACCGCGTCCGTCGCAGCACGGCGGCGATCCGCAGTTCCATCTCGCGCAGGCTGAAGGGCTTGGACAGGTAATCATCCGCGCCCAGCGACAGGCCGCTCACGCGGTCGTCCGTCTGAGTGCGCGCCGAAAGAATGATGATGGGAACATCGCAGTACTTGCGGATACGTCGGCACAAATCCCACCCGGTCGTGTCAGGCAGCATCACATCCAGCAACACGAGATCGGGAACCGCGCGATGCAGGGCGTCCGCAGCGTCCTGACCGCTGTGGGCCTGTTCGACGCTGTAGCCGACGTGGCGCAGGAACGTGCTGACCATCTCCGCCAACGGGCGGTCGTCGTCAACAACGAGGATGGATTGGGAGACCGGAACGGTTGTCGTCATGGTCGGCATGGTGCGTTGTTTCGAGACGGTAATCATGAGCGCTCCACCGCATAATAGAGCGCCGGGGAGGCGCCCCCCCGGCATGGCCTCCCCGGCGCTACGCAGGGAGGTATGTCTATGGGAGCCTCCCCCGATGATTGGATATGTTACATCCCCTATCCATAATGATAGCACGATTGCATTAAGAAACATATTAAGATGGTGATCAATCGCCGTGGATCAGGCCGGCCGATCGCCAGACTCAAGGGCCGGCAGGGTCACGTGGAACGTGGAGCCGTGACCAACCTCGCTCTCGAACCAGATGTGGCCGCCGTGAAGCTCGACGAGGGAGCGGGCAATATTTAGCCCCAGGCCCGAGCCGGGCGCGTCGGCCGGCGCTGTGCGCGCGCGGAAGAAGCGGTCGAAGACGCGCGCCCGCTCATCCGCCGGCACACCGACCCCGTTGTCCGTCACGGTCACTTCGATGGCGTGCGGCTCAAGGGCGCGAGCGACGCCGATGGCGATGTGGCCGCCGCGGAGCGTGTACTTGATGGCGTTGCTGATGAGATTGCTCAGGATTTGCACAGTGCGCTTGTCATCACACAGCGCCAGGGGCAGATGTGCCTCCGCCAACAGCGTGAGGGTGAGGCCGCGCACCGTGACTTGCGGCTCGAAGTTGGCGACAACGTCCGCCGCCAGGCGCACGATGTCGGTCGGCTGAAGGGTGAGCTGCAAATGCCCGGCGTCTATCCGCGTCATCTCCAGCAGCTCGTCCACGATGGCTTGCAGCCGCCGCGCGCTCTGATCCATGATGCCGAGATAGCGCGCCTGCTCCGGCGTCAGCGGGCCGGGCAGCTCCTCTAGCAGCATTTCCAGGAACCCGCTGAGTGTTGTCAGGGGCGTGCGCAGCTCGTGCGCCGCGACCTCGATGAACTGGGTCTTCAGATCATCGAGGTGTTGCAGCTCGGCGTTCGCCGCCAGGAGCGCCAGGTTCCGCGCGGCCAGCTCGTCGCGCAGAAGCCGCAACTGATTGCGGCTGTGCGTCACCTGCTGCTGCGCGACCCCTTGCGCCGTGACATCCTCCAGCGTCAGAAAGAGACCCTGCGCCGCCGCAGTCGCCGATGGGTACGCTTGCAGGCCGACGCGCAGGTACACCGTCTGAGCGCCGCCTATCTCGCGGTTGATCCAGGGCAGATCGAGTTGGGGTGCGCGCCCGTCGGCGATGCTGTCCAGCAGGGGTTCATAGCCGGTCAGCTCCGGCAGAACGTCGCCGATCGCCATGCCCAGGTGGTCTGGGCAAAGATACGGGCTGTCCGCTCCGCCGACCTCCACCACGCGGAAACGGGCGTCGGTGATGGCGTAGGTGATGCGCAGAGCCGAGAGCAGGCGTTCGAAGGCGGTCGGGGTCATAGCAGTAGCAGGCGGCCGAGATGCCTGAACACGTCCTCGACCTGGTAGCCGGTCTTGGCGCTGGTAAGATAGAACGCGGTATCCAGTGACTCGGCGAAAGCCTCCACCTGGGGCGACTGGAGCCGCGGGTTGGGCAGGTCGCTCTTGTTGGCCGCGACAACGAAGCGAGCGCCCGGCGCGACGCGGCGCATGTCGTCCACGTAGACATCCAGCGCCGTCAAAGAATCAGGCCGGGTGAGATCGCACACGAGCACGGCCCCCGCCGCGCCGCGCAGGTAGGTCGCGCGAACATTGCTGAACTCCTCGCTCCCGGCGAGATCCCACAGGAGCAGGCTCAACTCGGTCAACCCATCCGCGGTGGGCAAGACGACGGTCTTGCGGCTGACTTTCACACCAATCGTGGCGAGGTACTTGTCGTCGAAGGCGTTATAGACGAAACGACGGGCAAGGCTCGTCTTGCCGACGGCGAAATCCCCCAAAAGGCAAACCTTCAAGCTAATCTTTGGCATGCTCTCTCACGGTCCCGGCGTCTGGGTCACGAGCAAGGCCGGGATTGGCCCCGTCGTACCCACCCACTCGGCGGGAACCCAGCCCACCACCTCCGACCCAACCAGCGGCGACCAGCGAATCTTATACCAGTCGCCCGCCTGGGCCAGAATCTGCACCGCCTGCCCGCGCTCGACGGCGAAGCTCAGACGCTCGGCGTCAAGGGATGGGCCGCCCCGCAGCCAGGAGCTGCCCGTCATCACGCCCAACACCGGCGATGGAGTCGCGGTCGCCGTCGGCGGAGGCGTCGGGGTGGCAGTCGGTGCGAACGTCGGCGTGGCGGTCGCGGTCGTCGTCGGCGTGGCGGTGGCCGTGGCGGTCGCTGTCGCGGTGGCCGTCGCGGTCGCCGTCGGCAAAGGCGCCAGCGCCGCTTGCACCGCGCGAAAGGTCCAGGCGCTACCCAGGCAGGTCAGGCCAATGCACACGGCCAGGATACCCCCGGCAATAAGCAGGATGCGCCGCTGCGTGCGGCTGAGGCCCGGTGGCGGCGCCGGCGCGGCGGCAGCGCCGACATCCAGCAGGGGCGCGAGCTGCGTGTCGGCGCCCGCCAGGACCGACGCGTCGCCCGCGTAGCTCTCCAACGCGCCGCCATAGGCGTACACGATGCCCATCAGGGTGTCGCGCACCTGGGCGCGGAAGCCCGGCGGCTCGATCCCGGTCGTGACGGTGGCAATGTAGGCCAGACGCGACGACTCGATCAGGATGGACTGGCCGCCGTACAGAATCTCGTCCACGTCGCCCTCGCGCCCCTGCCCGAACGTGTCATGGACAAAGTCGCGGATAGCCGTCAGCATCCCGCTGATGACATCCGAATCGGTGGCAGCGTCCGGGTGGCGTGACACGTGGCACAGCAGCAAGCCCGTCTCGCGGTGGATCAGGAACACTTCGTCCACGGCGAAGGGCAGCGCCTGGCGCAGGGCCATCTCGCCCGCCGAGACCCCGTGCAGGTTTTCCTGGAACCGCCGCCACAGCGCCGCCGGCGTGAAGCTCGTCCGCATCTGAGCGTCCACAGAGCGGGCCAGGTCGCGGATCGCCTCGGAGACGGAGCGCACCACGAGGCCGCCGATGATCGGGTAGAGCGCCTCGATCATCTCATCGCGGTCCTCGCGGATCTTGCGGCGGATGGCGTCCCCCAGGATGGGCGAGACCAGCGCGGACAGCGCGGCCGGGTCGTCCACCCGCGCTTCCAGGTCGGCAATGCGCGCTCGGTCGCGGCTGAACAGAATCGCCTGGAGCGTCTCGAAGTCCGAGCCGTCTGACTCGAGCGCGCCGTTCGCCGCGGTCGCGTCTGGCGCAGTGTCGGTCGTCTGTGCCACGGCGGCGGCTTAGCTCCCGATGCCGAGGTTCTTGAACATGTCCGCCAGCGAGCCGCCGGCCTTGAGCTGGTTGCCCATCTCGATGAACAACTCTCCAAGCGCCTGTCGGTCCACCTTCTCATCGGTCAACCGCTCAGCGGTGTGGCGCAACTCGCCGCGCAGGTCATCGTCCGCCTGGCGCACCTCTTTCCGCAGCGTTTGCAGCTTTTTGTCGCCGTCGCGGCCCTGGTCCGCGAGCTGTTCATTGAGGTTGTCGAGGGTAGATTGGAGGCGCTCCAGATCACGCTCGATGGAGTGGAAGCGCTGGGCGTACTCGCGCATCTGACCGCCAAAGATGATGTCGCGGATGCGGTCAACTTCCTTGGGCGAAGGTGTGGCGGCGGCGGAAATCTGCTCGGTCATGGAAGTCCCTCCTTCGATAATGGCTTCAATTGACAACGCCGGTGGCTCTGCCCGGCGACGGAAAGCGATACCCCGTCCCTCGCTCGGTGATGACGTAGCGCGGCCGCGCGGGGATCGGCTCGATCTTCTGGCGGACGCGATGAACATGGACCCGCAGGCTGTCTTCGGCGACTTCCTCCAGCGGCCACAAGCGCCGCAGAAGAAAATCCGTCGTCACCGTGCGTCCGGCGTGACGCATCAGGATGTAGAGCAACTTGGTCTCGGTCGGCGTCAACAACACCGGCTGTTGGCCGACGGTCACCGTCTGCCGCGCGAAATCTACGGCCAGGTGTTCGTCTACCCGCACGACAGGCTCCAGCGCGTAGGCGAAATCGCCAATCCGCCGCAAGACGCGCTCGACACGCGCGACAAGCTCGCGTGGGCTGAACGGTTTGATAATATAGTCCTCCGCGTAGCGCTGGATACCGACGATGATAGTATCCTCGTCGTCCACGGCGGTCAGGAGGATGATCGGCAGGTCAGAGAACTGCTGCACGGTGCGGCAGAACCCGAAACCGTCCGTCCCCGGCATCCGCAAGTCTATGATCGCAAGATGGGGCAGGCCGCGCTGGCCGATGATTTCCAGCGCCCTATCGGCGGACGCGGCGGTCCACACCTCGTACCCCGCGTGCTCCAGCCGCGAGCGCACGAGCAAAAGGATTTCGGCGTCATCATCCACGGCGAGGATGCGTTGTATCGCCATAACAAGTACAAGAGCCTATATCCATACGCGCCGACCCCTGAAGAGGGAGCCGGCGCGATGTGCGCTGCATTGATAACAAAACAGAAACCCCCTGGACCACATGATACCAGTGCAACCCCACGCGGTCAAGGGAACCCCTCTTGGCTTACGAGTATTGGCCTTTCAGGCAAAGCGCGGGCTAGAAGCCGATGCAGGTCGCAGCGTGGAACGGGTCGGCGCCGCCGCGCAGCACGCCCGCGTCGTCATCCACGAGGATGCCGACCGGGCTGGCGAACTGGCGCGGGCTGAAGGTTTCTTCAACGGTCACCAACGGCATGCCCAGGCGTTCCAGGCCGGCGAGGGTCGCCGCCGGGATGCGGTCGTCGGCGATGAGCTGCGGCGTGCTGACGTCAATGCGCGGCGCCGCGATGGCCGCCTGCATGCCCATGCCGTAGGACACGAGGTTGACGGCAATCTGCGCCATCGCGCCGATGATGCGGCGGCCGCCGGACGCGCCCAGCGTGGCGAAGGGCCGGCCGTCGCGCAGCAGCAGCGCCGGGGCCATGTTGGCGAGCGGCCGCACGCCGCCCCGCACCGAGTTGGCCTGGCCCGGCTCAGGGTCGAACCAGTACATGCCGTTGTTCATCAGAATGCCGGCGCCGGGGATGGTGACGCGGGAGCCGAAGCCGGACAAGAGCGTCTGGGTCAGGGACACCATGTTGCGCTGCCCGTCCACCGCGCAGAGATGCGTCGTCGAGCCGTCGGCCGGGCCGCGGTTGACCATCGGCCCGCCCCCGCCAGCGCCCCCCCGCGTCAGCCGCTCCTCGAACACCGCCCGCGAGGCGGTGGCGAACGCGGTGAGCGCGGCCAGAGAGTTGTGGCCGTTCTCCGCCATGAACGTCGCGTCGAGCGCCGCCAGCGTCGCGGCGACGGCCGGGCCGCCGCTCGGAGGGGGCGTGGCGATGAGGGTCGCGTCCCCGTAAGCCTGCTGCACGGGGATGTCCACGACGAGCGCCTCGTAGGTCGCCAGGTCCTCGGCGCTAATCAGGCCCTCGTGTTCCGCCATCGCGGCGACGATCTGCCGGGCGATGGAGCCGCGGTAGAACGCCTCGACGCCCTCCTCGGCCAGGGTACGCAGGGTACGCGCCAGGTCCGGCTGGCGCAGGCGCGGCAGCTCCGGCCCCATCCCGACCAGGCGTGGGAAGCCGTTCTGGAAGAACACTTCGGCGGTGTCGGGGAAGCGGGCGATGTTGGGCGCGTCGGCAGCGACACGCAGCAGCGTGTGCCAGTCCAGCGGGAAGCCCTCTTCGGCCAGGCGAATCGCCGGCTGGAGCACGGTGCGCAGGTCCATGCTGCCCGCCTCTTTGAGCGCCAGCGCCAACCCGGCCGGGACGCCGGGTACGATGATGGACTGATAGCCCATCAGGTTGCGCTTGCCTTCGACCGCGCGCCACGTAAACAGCTCCTTCTCGTAGCCCTCGCCGAGCGGGAACATGTCCTCGGTAGCGGCCAGCGGCGAGCGCCCGTTGAAGTCGAAGACGCGCACGCGGCCTTCTGTCGCCGCGTAGTACACCAGCAGGCCGACGCCGCCCAGGCCGCTCATCCACGGCTCGACGACGCCCGTCGCAAACGCCGTCGCCACGGCGGCGTCTATGGCATTGCCGCCCAGGCGCAGCATCTCGACGCCGGCCTCGCTCGCCAGCGGGTGCTTCGACGCGACCATGCCCCGCGCCGCCACCGCCTCGCTCTTCTCGACTCGCAGGTTATTCCGGTGCATACCGCCGTTGCTCATCATGCTGTCTCCTCAGAAAATGGGATAGTAACGCAAAGGCGCAGAGACGCAAAGGAAGAATACGAGACTGATCTTTCCCTTTGCGTCTTTGCGCCTTTGCGTTTCCTTCCTCTCGAAGACCTGCGAGTGGCAAGACCCTACATTTTCATGCGTCTGCTGGTGGACACACGTGCATGAGGAACTCTCCCTCATATCCTACCGCGTCTTGCCCCACGTGTCCCAGAACGTGCGCGGACCGGCCGGGAGGCGCTCCGTCGGCTTGAAGTCGGCGCCGGTGTAATAGGCGACGGGCAGCAGCGCCGTCTGCATCACCCTGTCATACGGGATGCCGAGAATGTCCGCTGTCTCCTGCTCGTAGCGCAGGTGAAGCGTCGTCCAGGCCGAGCCGAGGCCGCGCGCCCGCAGCGCCAGCATCAGCGACCACGCCGCCGGCAGGATAGAGCCGAACACGGCGGCCTGCATCATGACCGGCGCGTTGTCGGTGCGGCCTTCGATGCAGGGAATCACCAACGCCGGCGCCTCGCCCATGTGGTCGGCCAGGTACTGCGCCGAGCTGGCGATGCGGCCCATCTGCGCCGCCGCATTGGGGTGCTCGCGCACGAACGCCGACTCGCTCGGCCGCGCCGTCGCGTAGGCGTACCAGGACTTGCGATAGAGTTCCGCCACCGCCTTCTTCTTCTCGACGTCGGTCACGACCACGAACGACCAGTCCTGGCGATTGCTGCCGCTGGGGGCGTGGGTGGCGATGCTGATGCACGTCTCCAGCGCCTCCGGCTCGACCGGGCGGGTGAAATCCAGGCGCTTGCGCACCGAGTGGGTGGTGGTCAGAAGCTTGTCTACGGTTACCAGGTCCATTCTATCTCCCGTTGGGCGTGGCTCAAACGAGCTTGACAGGGTTTCAATTAGGCCGCGAGGGCCAAGTGAGCAACGACTTGGGTCGGCGCGAGCAAGCCTGGCGGCAAGGGTCCACAGCGGAATTATAGCACAGGGCCGCCCCGCGCCCCAGGGCTGCGCGAGTCGCTTGCCAGATCGGTCATTCTTGTCCAGCGGGGACGAACGCATGGTTGACTGCTGCACGCGCCGTGGTAGAATTGAGGCGAAGCAGCGGATGGAACGACTGACTCGCCCCATCCGATCCGCGCTTATTGCGATCGCGTTCCCGCGTTCCACAGGAGTCATCCCGAAGCCAGCCCCTATTCGGGGGCGTCGAGACTCGCACCTACGCAGAGGAGGCGCAATATGTCGGGCAAGAAAGACGGGAAGCAGCGCAAGAAGGACAAGAAGAAGGGCCGCAAGCACGCGGCGAGTGGCGCGGGCGCTGAGAAGTCCACCGAGTCCATGGCGGTGGTCGCGGAAGGGCAAGCGGAGGTGAGCGCCACAGCCGCCGAGCCACTCCCCGGCTCCGCCGCTGACGAAGCGCCAGGCTCGAAGCCCAAGATGAAGCGCAAGGAGTTCGAGAACGAGCTAGAGAGTCTTCAGGTCGAGCTTGTGAAGCTTCAGGAGTGGGTCAAGGCCACGGGCGCTAAGGTGTGCGTCCTATTCGAGGGGCGCGATGCGGCGGGCAAGGGTGGCATCATCAAGTGCATCACTGAGCGGACAAGCCCACGCGTCTTCCGCGTCGTGGCGCTGGCATCGCCGACCGAACGGGAAAAGTCTCAGATGTACTTCCAGCGCTACATGCCACATCTGCCTGCCGCCGGCGAGGTCGTCCTCTTCGATCGGAGCTGGTACAACCGGGCGGGCGTTGAGCGGGTGATGGGCTTCGCCACCGAGGAGCAGGTCGAGTACTTCCTGAAGTTCACCCCAGCCGTCGAACAGGCGATCATCAACTCGGGGATCATCCTGATTAAGTACTGGCTGGAGGAAACTATGGAGGATCAGACCGAGCGGTTCTCCGAGCGCATCAACGACTACCGCAAAATCTGGAAGCTCAGCCCCATGGACCTGGAAAGCCACCGGCGATGGTATGACTACTCCCGGGCGCGGGACGCGATGTTCGCGGCCACGGACACGGATGAATCACCGTGGTACGTCGTGGATTCGCACGATCAGCGGCGCGGGCGCCTCAACTGCATTGCCCACCTGTTGAGCCTGATCCCCTATGAAGAGGTTCCGCACGAAGAAGTGACGCTGCCGGAGCGCCAACCGCGCGGCGACTATGTCGAGCCGGATCATCCCTTCCGTTGGATCCCGGTGCGGTACTAAGCTCATGATCCACGGCTTGATCCTCGACCTCGTAGGTCGGTCGTCGTTATGGAGAGATGATGACCCAGCCGAAATCACCTGAACGTCGCCAGACGCTGTTCACCCGCATGTTCGGGGCCGCTCAATTCCTGATGACAGTCGCGGTTCTGGCGGTGTTTTTTGGCGCAGCGGTGCTCCTTATTGCTGGGATCATCGAAATGGCGACCGGCATTCTGTGGCATGGGCTGGGAGCGGGAAGCTCAGAAGCAGAAGGTGTGGCGCTACGTATCTCGGTGATCGAAGCTGTGGATGTCATACTCGTTGCGACCGTCCTGTTTGTGATTGCTTTCGGTCTCTATCAGCTCTTCGTGGACCCTGGCCTCAGGCTGACGTTACCACCCTGGCTGCAAGTCCACGCTATCAACGAGCTGGAGGCCAGGTTGGCCGGGATGGTCGTGGTGGTGTTGGGCATCATCGCCATGACGCGCGCCCTCGACTCGCACGCGGAGGCCAGCGCGGCCGCTGGCGCCGTCGCAATTGCGGCTGTTATCGCCGCCATTAGCTTGTTTCTCTACCAAGAAGGGCGACATCGAGACGCTGCGGCGGGGCCGACTGAGAGTGCCGTCACAGCCGCCGAGGGGAGTGCGGATGCTCCCGAGGACAGCAGTTGGTGAGATGAGACCGGTAGATCGCTGAGACTCAGCAGTCTGCAAGAGGAAAGGAACCTGACATGGCCGAACCATCTGGAACACAGCCGCGCTGGTACGCTCAAACAGCCGACCAGGTCGCGCAGACACTCGGCGTTGACCCGGCGAAGGGCTTGAGCGCCGCCGAAGCGGGGGCGCGGTTACAAAAGTATGGCCCCAACAAGCTGGCGGAGAAGAAGAAAGAGCCGGGTTGGCGGGCCTTCCTCCGCCAGTACCGCGACCTCATGCAGATTGTCCTGCTGGCGGCGGCCATCATCAATATCATCTTCACCGGGGAATGGAACACAACGCTGCTCCTGGTCGGCCTGACGATCTTCAATGCGGTGCTCGGTCTGCGCCAGGAGGCGAAGGCAGAGGCCAGCCTGGCCGCTCTCGCTGGCACGATGCGCACTCTGGCGCGGGTGCGGCGCGACGGCGAAGCGCGGGAGATCGAGATAGAAGGGGTGGTGCCAGGCGATGTCGTCCTGATGGAAGCCGGGAACGTCGTCCCGGCCGACGGGCGCCTGTTTGTGACAGCCACACTGGAAATCGAGGAGGCGGCGCTGACCGGCGAGAGTGTCGCCTCGCCCAAAGACACCGAGGTCATCGCCAACGATGAAGTCCCCCTCGGCGACCGCCACAACATGGCCTACATGAACACCTCGGTCACCCGGGGGCGCGGCGAGATGATCGTCACGACGACGGGCATGGGCACGGAGATGGGCCACATCGCCGACCTGCTCAACAAGACCGAGGCCGACAAGACCCCGCTCCAGAAGCAGCTCGACCGGCTCACGATGATCATCGCCGGCATGGCCGGTCTCGCCTTCATCTTGATGGTCATCATGGGCTTGCGGAACGGCCAGTCGCTCGACGCCATCTTCGTCGCGGGCGTGGCGCTGGCGATCTCGGCCATCCCGACTGGTCTACCGGCCGTCGTCACCTCCATGTACTCGATGGGGACGCGCGCGCTCGCCGCCCAGCACGCCATCGTCAAGCGACTGCCCTCGGTCGAGACGCTCGGCTCGGTCTCGGCCATCTGCTCCGACAAGACCGGCACCCTCACGCTCAACAAGATGACCGCCGTTGAGTTCACGATCCCCGGCCAGAACCGCTACCGCGTGACCGGCGAGGGCTACGGCACCAAGGGCGAGTTGCAGCTAACCCAGGGCATCGCCCCCGGCCAGCCGTGGCAGAAGGGCGCGCCGGCGTACGCCACCCAGGGGCAAATCCAGAGCGCCGGCGGCGCCAGGATTGACTTGGACCAGGTTCTCTTGCCCATGGCGCTGTGCGCCGATGCCCGCCTCGACGGCGAGACTCTCATCGGCGACCCGACCGAGGGCGCGCTCATCGTGCTGGCCGAGAAGGGCGGCATCAGCGTGGACGGGGCGCGAGAGATGTATCCGCGCGTAGCCGAAGTTCCCTTCGACTCCGACTACAAATTCATGGCGACCTTCCACAACATGACTGACGAGCAGGGCCACCCGGTGGTCCGCTGCTTCGTCAAGGGCGCCCCGGACGTCCTCATCAGCCGCTCAGGCTACTTCTGGAACCCGGCCGGGCCAGCGGTGGCAATGACCGACGAGACTCGCCAGCTGGCCCTGAAGGAGAACGACCGCATGGCCGCGGCCGGCGAGCGCGTCATGGTCGTCGCCCGCCGCGACTTTGACCCGGCGACCTTCGACCCGAAGGGCCAACTCATTGATCTGGTCAACGACCTGACCTTCCTGGCGATGGTCGGCATCGTGGACCCACCGCGCGCCGAGGCCAGGGACGCCATCGCTAAGTGCCACAGCGCCGGCATCCAGGTGCGGATGATCACCGGCGACCATGCTGTCACCGCCGCCGCCATCGGCCACCAGTTGGGCATCGAGGGCGAGGCGCTGACGGGCGCCCAGTTCGCGGCGATTCCCGACGCGGAGCTGAAGGAGCGGCTGGACAAGATCGGCGTGGTGGCGCGCGTCGCGCCGGAGGACAAGATCCGCCTGGTAAGGCTACTGCAGGAGAAGCAGAATATCGTCGCCATGACGGGCGACGGCGTGAACGACGCGCCGGCGCTCAAGAAGGCCGACATCGGTGTGGCGATGGGCATCACCGGCACCGAGGTCTCCAAGGGCGCGGCGGTGATGATCCTCACCGACGACAACTTCGCCACCATCGTCAAGGCTGTCGAGTACGGCCGCCACATCTACAACAGCCTGTTCAACTACGTCCGCTACCAGATGGAGCAGCTGGTCGGGTTCATCGCGGCCTACCTGCTGGCGGCGTTCTTCGTTGTGCTGGGCGGCGAGCCATTCACGCCCGTTGTCGTGCTGTTCCTGAACTTCGTCATCACCGTTCCCCTCGCCATCGCCTTGGGCTTCGACAAACCGGCGGCTGACTTGATGCAGCAGAAGCCGCGACCGCTGAAGCAGCCGATCCTGACCGTGTCGCAGTGGGTGCGCATCGTCGTCATCGGTCTCCTGGCGGCCATCGCCACCGTCTACGTCGAGGCGGCCTACGAAGGCGCTAGCACAACCGTCGCGGCGACGATGGGCTTTGTCACCTTCGCCTTGCTCAGCGTTGCGATGGGCCTGAGCGCGCGCAGCGAGACACAGACAGCGTTCAACCGTGACATCTTCCATGACCGGAATCAGCTGTACATGTACGGCATCGCCATCGGCATGACCATTCTGTCAACCGAGATGCGGTTGCTGCAGAACATTCTGCATCTCACATCGCTGACGGGCGCCCAGTGGCTCGTCTGCATCATCATCGGCCTGCTCTTGCTGCTGGTGGACGAGGTGTTCAAGGTCTTCCTGCGCCGAAGTCGCGGCCGCAAGGCTGAGCCGGCGGCCGCAGCGGCCCCCACGCCGGCCAAGTAGACAGCGCGCACGGCCGGCATATCGTGCTGGCGCTGGAGAGCCATCTCCAGCGCCTCCGATGGGCGGTGGAGTTGGCACTCCACCGCGAGCCCCCAAACCGTGTGAACGGCATGCGCCGACACAACAACACAGGCTGCGGCGTCATTGCGAGGCGGGCCTTGCCGCCGAAGCAATCTCCCGCCCTTGTGAAAGGCGGGCTATTGGGCGCGAGTGTGTCATTCGCCCAGCGGGAGGCTGCTTCGTCCGCCTACCGTCGTCCTCGCAGCGACACCATTGCCTGTGTTCCGAACAGCAGAATGCGGCAACAATTAGTTGAGGTTCATAAGTCGTTATGACGTTTCCGGTGCAGCGGCGGTATGGCTCACACGCCTGGCGCGCCTGAGCCTGCACTCGAGGCGCCGACCGACTCCGGCTCCGCGCCGTTGGCGGCCTCGCTCCGCTGCTCGCTCATCATCTCGCGCACCATGAACGTGCGCAGGATGTCGTCGGCGCTGCCCAGTTGGAGGATCGCCCGCGAGTTAGCGGCCAGGGCGCGGGCAACACCCAACTGCTCCCCCGCCCACTCCCACTGCGACGCCTGGGGGAAGTGTTCAAGACGTTCCTGGAGCTTCCCGAGACGAAACTCCTCGGTGTCCGCTTCCAGCTCGACGACGCGTCGGCGCGCCGCCGCCACCTGAATCTGCACCTCCAGCGCCGTTCGCTCGCGCTCCACCTGGGCCACCACTTCCTGTTGCTGCAGAACCGCCTGGTCCCGCTGCCGTTTCAAGGCCAGCGCCTGCTGCTCCGCCTGCTCCTTCTGCTGCAAGACAGCGAGCTGCCGCGCCTCCTGGGAGCGGACGAAATCGGCCGGCGGCTGCGCGAACGTGATGACAACCTTGACAATGGTCACGCCGTAGCGCTCGACACTCGCGCTCAGATCGCGCGTGAAGTCAGTCAGGTCGCGGCGCGGCAGGTCATGCACCTCGTCCACCATGATGCCGCGCACGAGGCGGCGCACCTGATCCTGGTTGGCCGCGAGGAACACGGAGTCGAAGTCGTCGGCCGAGATGTTGTAGACAAACTTATACGGGTCGTTGATCTGGAACAGCGACAGCGTGTCTACGGTCGCGCGAACGTTGTCCGACGTCGGCACCTCGACACTGGGCGAATCGAAGGGGATTTCCCGCCGCGTCACCAGGTGCGTCACCTGGATCCAGGGCATAAGGACGTGGATGCCAGGCCCGATCACCCTCTCGTAGCGACCGCCCCGCGCCAGCAAGGCGCTCACCCCCTCAGGGATGCGAACCCGAAAGGCGCCGAACAGCCCCAGGGCAAACAGAATGATCGCCGCGAGAATGGTAAGGGTGGCGAAGGCGACCGCATTTGGCCCGAACGAACCGCCCCACACGATAGCGGCAATCCCGGCGGCCAGAAGAACCACCCCTGTCACCATCCGACCGCCGTGAACGCGCGTTGAGCGTTCCGGCACGACCACGATGGGGATGCGCCCCGACGCATCCCGCACCGCGAAGGCTTGCGCTGCCTGATCGAGAGGCACCACCACCTGCGTAAGTTGGGTGTATGTGAGTGGCGCTGATGGAGTAGGTTCCTGGCTCGCCATGATAGGCGCCTCCGATCTCTCTGGGAACGATTACTGTCCGGCCGTAGACTGCCGCGAATTGGCGGTCGCCGCCTCGGCGCGGCGGGCGGCGGCCAGCGCAGCGTAGCGCGGCACGGGCCGCACGGCCACAGGCGGGGCCGCCGGCGCGGGCTTCTCGCCGGGCAACAGGCCGGCCGGCCGCGCCGGGTCGCCCAGGCGGCCATAGGCATAGCGGGTCAAGCCGAGGAAGATGGCGGTCAGCGGCGCCGCCAGCAGCACCCACAACAGACCAAGCTGGCTCAACGCCACGACGACGACGGCGAGGAGCGCCGGGTGGATGTCCACGACCTTGCGCTCGAAGCGTGGCGAGACAAACGCGCCGACAATGCGCTGCACCACCCAGTAGAGAATGAGCAGCATGAGCGCCGTTTGCGGCGAGACCAACAGGCCCAGCAACAGGAGCGCGATATACGCAATGGCCGGCCCGACCGCCGGTATGAGCTGGAGCAGGCCGACGAACAGCCCCGTCAGGATGGGGTAGTCGAAGCGGCCGAGGCCGACGAAGTCTAGCCCGGCCAGACCAAGCCCCATCAGCAAGCCCGCGACGAGCGCCACGACGGTCAGGCCGTTGAAGTACGCCCGCATCGGCCCGTCAATGATACGCGCCACGGCCCAGAAATCCGGCTTCAGCCAGCCGGGCAGAGTGCGGTTCAAGTACGTCACCCCCTGCCGTTGCCCCGTCATGACGGTCAGCATCCACGTCGGAATGACCACCAGACCGAGAATGAAGCCGATCAGGCTGACGAAATTCAGGAGCGCCCCGACCCCGACGGTGGCGAAGCTCGACAGGTATGCCAGAGCGTTCGTCTGTATCGTCACCCACATCTGGTTCACGACGCCTTGAACGGCCTGCTGCTGAGCTGGCGGCAGGCCGCTCAGGTATTCCGTCAACCGCTGAAGCTCGGCGTCAACCACATCGCGCGGCGGCAGCGTGACGATGAAGCGGGCGACCTGAGCGCCTAGCAGAGGCACGATCCGCGAGACGATGAGCACGACCGACCCCAGCACCGCCAGCATCGCCAGGATCGCGGCCAGGGTGCGCGGCATGAACCGGTCGAGCCAGTTGACCACCGGCAGTAGAGCATAGGCGAGGATGCCACCGACCAGGAACGGGATAAGCGCCTGCCACGCATTTCTCACCAGCCAGACGACGGTGAGGAGCACGACGACGAGCAACGCTAGCCGCGCAAGGCCCGAGGGAGTGACACTGCCAATCGCCATGCCGAGACGCCGCCAGCTCTGGCCCGAGCGAGTAGCGCGACTTGCCAGAGGATCGGCAGGAGGAGGGGGTATGGACTCGGTGGGAAGTTGCTCAACCATCGAACCTCGGTATAGTTACACAGTATACGTGTGACACACCACCAGATGATGCGTCCCTCTATGATAGTCGGAAGCCCCTGTGATGCAAGTGGCAGGCCCGCGCCGTGGCAAGGGTTTTGCTATAGCGATAGGTGCGGCGCCTCCCTGGGAATCGAGGCTTGCTGACAACAGAGGATCAGAATGCTCGACTTTCCGCTCAAACGCTCCTACCTGGTTCTGGTGTTCGTTGCCCTGGCGCTGCTCCTCGCCGGCAGCGCCGCGCCGGTCACGATGCGCAGTCTCGCCGCCGGCATGGACACGGTGACATGGTACGCGGCCGGCATCCGCCCGCTGGGTGTCGCCCCGGCAGCCACCATTCAGAGCGCGGGCGACGCCAGTGGCCCCTACGCCGCCTTCGAGACCCTTCAGGCGCGCGCGGACGCCCCCCTCGATGCAACGTGGGACAACGTCTACGGTATCCCGACGTTTGTCGTCGGCCACAGCGCCGCCGACCGTCTCCCCTACACACCGACGGCGGCGGAGCGCGGCAACCCGGTCGCCATCGCTTACGGCTTTCTGGACGAGAACCGCGCCCTGTTCCGCATCGCCAGCGCCCAGGCCGAGTTGCGCGTGCGACGCATCGAACCCGACATGCAGGCTGGCTTCTCCCACATCCGCCTCGAACAGGCTTACAAAGGCATCCCCGTCTGGGGCAAGCAGCTCGCCGTCCACCTGGACCCGCAAGGTCGCATTGTCGCGGTCAACGGTCAGTTCGCCCCCGACATCACCGTGGCGACGCAGCCGACTATCACCCGCGCCGACGCGGAGGCCGCCGCCCTCGACGATCTCATGGCCGTCCAGCTCAGCGACGACGAGCGCGCGCGGGTGCAGACCGACATCCTCAAGGACAAGACGGGGCTGGTGATTTATGTGAATGAGGGCGGCAAGGTCACCCTCACGTGGCAAGTCACCATCATGACCACGTCCCCCCTCGGCCAGTGGCGCTACTTTGTGAACGGCCGCCGCGAGGCCGTCGCCCACCAGTTCGACAGCATCGAACACGGCCGGCGGCGCATGACCTACGCCTCGCGCAGCGGCGGCGATATTCCCGGCCGCCTGATGGTGGATGAGGGCGAACGCACCAACGACAAAATCGCCCAGGCGGCCCACGACGCGGCAGGCAAGGTCTACGATTTCTACTTCGGCAATTTCAAGCGCGACAGCGTAGACGGTCAGGGCAGCCCCCTCGTCTCCACCGTCCACTTCGGCACCGACCCTTCGGACCAGGAAAACGCCGCCTGGATCGGCGAAGCCAAGCAGATGGTCTATGGCGACGGCGGGCGCATCTTCAAGCCGCTGGCCTACGGCCTCGATGTGGTCGGCCACGAGTTCACCCACGGCGTCATCGACTCCAGCGCCGAGCTAGTGTACGCCGGGCAGTCGGGGGCGCTCAACGAATCCTATGCCGATGTGTTCGGCGTCCTCATCTCCGGGACGAACTGGGAAGTCGGCGGCGACGTCGTCAAGTCGCCCCCCTACCCGACCCGCGTCCTGCGCAGCCTGGCGGACCCCGGCCTCAACGGCGCCTACGACCCGCGCGACCCGCTCCAGGGTGTCGGCCAGCCGGCCCACATGCGCGAGTACGCCAACCTGCCGGTGAGCCGCCGCGCCGACAACGGCGGTGTCCACGTCAACAGCGGCATCCCGAACAAGGCGGCCTACCTGCTCGGCCAGGCCATCGGCAAGGACAAGCTCGCCCAGGTCTACTACCGCGCCCTGTCGCAGTACCTGACGCCCCGGGCCGACTTCCAGGCGGCGGCCAACGCCACGGCGCGCGCCGCGCAAGACCTGTACGGCGACAATGAGGCGAACGCCGCGCGCACGGCGTGGTCGCAGGTCGGCGTCAACGTCGGCGGCCCTAGCACGCCGACCCAGGCCCCGCAACGCCCGGCCAAGACCGGCGGCGCGCCCGTCCCGCCGCCCCAGCTCCCGCAGGGGTGCAGCGAGCTTGTCAATGACGGCAGCTTCGAGACGGACGGCGCGTGGACCGAGGTCAGCGGCAAGGGTAACACAGGCATCATTGACACCGAAGAGCCGCACACGGGCGCGCGCAGCGCGTGGCTCGGTGGCACCGACAAGGAATCACCGCAGTACGTCTATCAAACGCTGCGCATCCCGGCCAACGCCACCCAGGTCCTCCTGAGCTACAACCGCCTCATCCACCAGGAGACCAGCGGCCTGCTCGGCCTGTTCGCCGATGATGCCCGCTTCAGTGCTCTGGTGGCTGACACCCAGGGCAACGTCCTCGGCGCGATCGAGCGCATCCCCTCGTCCCAGGGCGACGACCGCTGGAATGAGGCCCGCTTCGACGTGACAGAGTTGGCGGGGAAGGACGTGCGCCTGCTGTTCGCGATGGAAAACCCGCGCGGCAACGTCAGCAGCGCCTTCATAGATGACGTCTCTCTCTCTGCCTGCACAACAGGCGCGCCGCCAGCCGCGCCGCCGACATCGGCCAACAATCTGGTTTACCTCAAGGGCAAGGTCCTTGACGCCGACACGCGCCGTGGCGTCAGCGGCGCCCAGGTCTTCATTCTCAAGCCTGGCATTACCGCGACCCAGGCAGCCGCAGACGACCAGATCAGGCGCGACGAGGTGCTGGCGACCGGCGTC
The DNA here is from genome assembly GCA_046328535.1 of Anaerolineae bacterium. Classification (GTDB taxonomy): domain Bacteria; phylum Chloroflexota; class Anaerolineae; order Epilineales; family JAHCIE01; genus JBDHWG01. The sequence continues at coordinate 2,683 of JAXLWJ010000048.1, read as the reverse complement.
GCCGACAACGACGGCGTCTATCAGACGGACGCGCCGGCGCCGAAGAGCCAGGTCTACAGCGTCGTCGTGTTCGCGCGCGGCTATCGGCCCATCGTCGCCGACGACGGAGTCAATGTTCCGGCCAACGCCAACAACCCTTACTCGGTAGACGCCACGCTACGGCGGGCGCGTTAGGGAGGCGCCGCATGGCGGAGTCGCACCAACAATACTGCTGCATCTGCGGCGAACCGGCGTCCATTCCGCCGAAGATGATCGGCGGCCGCGTCTACTGCGACCGCCACTACGCCCTGGTCAACAAGCCGCACCCCGGCTTCTGGCGCGCGGGTGTCCTTCAGCTGCTCGGCATGGGGCTGTTCTGCCTCATCGTGGCGATGATCGGCCAGATTCTGCCGCCCCTGGAGCCGACAGCCGCGGTGATCGTCGGGGTTGTGCTGGCCGTTGTCCCCACGGCGCTGTGGTTGTGGTACTTCTACCGCCAGGATCAGCTCGAGCCTGAGCCAAAGACGAAGCTCGGCCTGGTGTTCATCGTCGCTCTAGCCCTCACCGACTTCTTCGGCCGCCGCCTGATCTACGACTGGCTCAACGTCGCCAGCTGGGCCGCCGCCAACACCTGGACCTCGCTGCTGGCCTCGGTGTTCATTCGCGGCTTTGTCTGGCAGATCATCATGTACGTCGCCATCCGCGTCATCGTCTACGACACCGATGAGTTCGACGAACGCATGGACGGCATCGTCTACGGCACAGTCGCGGGCCTCGGCGTGGCGACGCTGCTCAACCTGCACTACGTCCTCGACAACGGCGGCGTGGCGCTCGCGCCGGGCGTCGTGCATATCGTCACCACCGCCCTGGCCCAGGCATCCTTTGGCGGTCTCCTCGGCTGGTTCATGGCCGAGGCCAAGTTCACCCACCGCCCGGTGTGGTTCGTCCCGCTTGGCTACGCCGTCTCATCCATGCTCAACGGCCTGTTTAGCTGGCTCATCAGCGAGGTCAGCGCCATCGGTCTGACCGTGGATCCCTGGCGCTCCCTCGCCGTCGGGCTGGCCGTCGCTCTTGCGGCCTACTTCGTGCTGATCGCCCTGATGCGCCGCTCCACCGACGTCACCCTGAGCCGCACCACGCCATAGGAGGCCGTCATGGCTGCGACATCACCCCCTCCCAACACGTATGGGTTCCGCACCTGGCCGAAGGACCTCGGCGTCGCCATCGTCTTCCTGCTTGCCATCGGCATCGGCTGGCTCCTGTACCAGTGGGTCGAGCGGCAGACCGTGGCCTTCGCGCCGCAGGGCGTGCCGTTCAGGATGGACCTGCCGGCTCGCTGGGCCGGTGTGGACACGTTCCAGGATGTGCTGCTCAAGGCGCAGGACCCGCAGACCGACTCGGCCTACAAGACGACGCTCACGGTCGAGAGCCGCGATCTGGACCCGGCCAGCCCGCCGACGCTCCAGACGATGCTCGACCGCCGCGTCCAGCAAGTCGGCGCCTTGCCAGCGTATCAATTCCTGGCCGAGTCGGATGCGACGATCAATGGCGCGAAGGCAGTCGCCCTCGACTACGCCTTCGCGGCCCAGCCGATTGACGGCCAGCGCCGCGCGTCGCTGCCGGTCGTGGTCCAGGCACGAGAGTACATCATCGTCGGCAAGGAGCACGCCTACTACGTGACGCTGACCGCGCCGCAGAATGAGTACGACCGCGCCCGCGCCCGGTTCGAGCGCGCCATCCAGACCGTGCAGGCGCAATAACCCATGAGCCGTCCGCCCACCTGGCGCGAGATGAATCGCGACACGAGTCCAGAGGTCGAGCGTCTCCAGCTCGCGTGGGCGCGCGAGGCGCCGGCGTGGCGCAAAATCGATATGATCGCGCAACTCAACAGGACGGCGCTGACGCTGGCCTGGAACGGCCTTCGGGCAAGCCACCCGAGCGCGAGTCCGGCCGAGTTGCGGCGCAAGTTCGCCCAACTGCCCCTGGGCGCAGAGTTAGCTGCCCGTGTCTACCCAGCAACGACGACCATGAGCGAGACGATGAGCGAAGCCGAGCCGATTGCGATCACCCTGACTGTCATCGCCACTTTCGATGCGCTGCACGTGCCTTACTTGATTGGCGGGTCGTTTGCGAGTGGCGTCTATGGCGTGGTTCGCTCCACAATGGATGCCGACCTCGTGGCCGATCTGCGCGCGGAACACGTCGAGGCGCTGGTGAGCGCCCTCACAGGCGAGTTCTACGTTGACGCGAGGGCGATCTACGACGCCATTCGGGAGCGAGGCAGTTTCAACGTCATCCATCTCGCCACGATGTTCAAGGTAGATGTCTTCCTGCCCAGGGGGAGGCCCTACGACACGGCCGAGTTCGAACGCCGAATCCGGCGCGTTGTCGCCAATGCGCCGGACCGCTCTGCGTATGTCGCCAGCGCCGAAGATACGATTCTGACAAAGCTGGAGTGGTATCGGTCAGGTGGGGAGGTCTCCGAGCGGCAGTGGCGCGATATCCTGGGCATTCTGAAGACACAAGGCGCGTTGCTGGACGTCGTCTATCTACGCGAGTGGGCGCAGCAGCTAGGGATCGCGGACCTGCTTGAACTGGCGCTCGGCGCGGCAGACAGGTAGCTCCGCACAATAACCTAGGGCAAGGACAACGGACCTGATAGGCTACCCAGGCCCGCCTGCCCGTCGAACGGGCAGGCTACAAA
>JAXLWJ010000047.1:0-33200 GCA_046328535.1 Anaerolineae bacterium | reverse complement strand
GGCGTGGGGGCGCATGAACTGGCCGGTCTTGTCGCCTTTGCTGCCGATCTTCGACACGAGCTTGCCGCTGCCATCGAGCTTCAGCACCTCGGCGGAGTTCTGGTTGACGACATAAACATTGCCTTGAGGATCGGCGGTGACGGTCACCGGCTGATCGAGGGGCTGACCGCCAGCGGTGGTGATCTTGTCGGCGATCTTGCCATCGGGCGTCAGGCGGAAGACGGTGTTGACCACGTTGTCGGCGATGAAGATGTCGCCGTTCGGCGTGACCGCCAGCCCTGACGGCCCGCGCAGGCCGCTGTCCGCGCCCACCTTGACCAGCGTCTTCATGAACTGGCCCGCCGGGTCGAACTGGTAGACGCCAAGCTGATCGGCGACGTAGATGTTCCCCGCCTTATCCAGGGCCACGGCAGCCGGGCGGCGCAGATTGCCGTCCCCCTGGGTGATGGTCAACAGCGTCGGCAGGGGCGTGGCGACGGGGACGGCGGACGTGGCGCGGGCGATGAGCGTCGGGACGACCTGCGCCTGGGACGACTGAGCCTGCTGTCCCTGAGTCTGCGCGGGCGGTTGCCCCTGGCCTTGCGGGGCTTGCGCCGCTGGGGCTTGTGGAACCTGGGCCTGCTGCGCCTGCGCCTGTGACGCGGCGGGGGCGTTGGCGTCAGGGATGCGGGCGCCGGGGCCGCCGCCCGGCGCGCAGCCGGCCAGGAGAACGAACAGGGTGATGGGGAGCCAAAGCAGATATTTAAGCATCGAACATCCTTACGCAGTGAGATACAAGAGAGTGCGTGCCGCCGGCTGGCGAACACGCACTCCTAATTGTACCCGCGATTTGCGTTTCGGGAAAGAACGACGCTAGAAGTCTATCGGCTGGCCGGCGTAGGCGTACTCGAACAGCCGCTCCACGTCATCGGTGGGTGGGACGCGCGCGGCGTTGAACATCGTGGCGTCTTGCTGCGCCGACTCGACCATGTGCGGCAGGTTCTCGCGGAACCCGTCTTCCGGCACGTTGAGGTCCTTGACGCTGACCGGGTGGCCGACCGTGGCCCGCAGCTCGCGGATGGCGGCCACGAGGGCCGCGGCGCGTTCCTGGTCGGTCGTGCCGGGCAGGCCCAGGAAGCGGGCGATGTCGGCGTAGCGCTCCGGCGCTTCGCGGATGATGTACTCCGTGGTGTACGGTAGGAACACGGACGTTGTGCGGCCATGCGGTGGGTGGAAGACGCCGCCGAGGGAGTGGGCGAGGGCGTGGGCCAGGCCGCAGTTGGCGTTGGCGAGGCCGAAGCCAGCCAGCGTCGCGGCGTTCGCCATGCGCTCCCGCGCCTCCATGTCGCTGCCATCGGCATAGGCGCGGGGTAGGTAGTCGAACACCAGGCGGATCGCTTGCAGCGCCGGGCCGTCTACGAAGTCGTTGTGCCAGAGGCCGGTGTAGATCTCAATCGCATGCACCAGGGCGTCAATGCCGGTGTCGGCGGTCAGCCAGGCGGGCATCCCTGCCGCCAGCGCCGGGTCAACGATGGCGACCTCGGGGTAGCTGTCCATGCTCCCCAGAACGAGCTTGCGGTTCTCGGCGCGGTCGGTGACGACGCAGGCCCAGCCCACCTCAGCGCCCGTGCCGCTCGTCGTGGGGATGGTGCACAGCCGGACGAGGTTCTGGAGATTCATCGGTTCCACGGGGTTGCAGTCCATGGCCGTCAGGTCACGCCGCTCGGCGAGGATACGCACCATCTTGGCCGTGTCCATGGCCGAGCCGCCGCCGAGACCGACGATCCAGTCGGCGTCGAAGTCGCGGGCCATGGCAGCCGCGCTGTTCACCGTGTCGAGAGACGGGTCGGGTTCGACTTCGGAGAAGATGCGCACCTCCATGCCGCCGTCGGTCAGCGGGCCGACGATCTTGTCGGTGACGCCGAGCTTGACCATGTTGGCGTCGGTCACGATCAGGGCGCGCTTCCCTTCCAGGCTGGCGAGGTGGGAGAGGGCGTCATCCCCATAGGCAATCGTGGGAGCTCGAAAGAACCACATTGTTGTGCGCTCCTGAGACTGCCGGAGGCGTATGGCCTTCGACAGTCCATGCTCAGTTTCGAGTTAGCTAGGGAATTCAGTGTCTATGGTCGCCAGGCTGTTGACAAGGGCCTGCGCCGACTTGACGTTGCGCATGATGGTGACCATGTCGCCCTGGAGCTTGAGCTGCCGCGTCAGCAGACCCTGAATAGGGTCGAGCTTCTTCTCGACGACCTTGCGCCACACAGGGAGGGAGCCGGTCATACGGAAGGCCGGCTCGCGCTCGTCGTCGCCGCCGGTCACGATGAACGCCTCGCGGCACTTGCCGTGCCACAGGTCGGCGTACATGGTGGAGGGTTTTGTCGCGCCGGGCATGTCGGTCGCGGTGAAGTAGAAATCGCCTTCCCAGTTGCGGGCGGCCTCAGCGTAGGCCGGGTTGTTGTTGAGCGCTTCCTTGAAAGCCTTGGCCCACTCCGGGCTCATGAATTTCGCCATAGACCATCCTCCTCGACGGGCTGTATCGTCATGGTATGTAGAGAGTCTTCGTCTCCGACTCTCCCTGTAAGTATACCGCCAATGCCGCAGTGTGTCAAAGCCCTATGTCTTGGAATTCGGCACGCTGTGACTATAATCTAGCCTATAGACTGCACTTCCAACGCGCTCCTCCCACCTCGCTGGGGGACGTGGCGCGTTTTTGTTCGCGCGACGCGTGCGCCAAAGGACGATCCATGACGACCACCATTCACGGTTTCGAGCTGATTCGCGAAGAGGACATCCCGGAAATCCGCGCCCGAGCGCGCTTGTTTCGCCACACCAGGACGGGCGCGGAGCTGCTGAGCCTCGAAAACGACGACGAGAACAAAGTCTTCGGCATCACGTTCCGCACCCCGGTCTCCGATTCGACCGGCGTCCCCCATATCATGGAGCATTCGGTTCTGTGCGGCTCGCGCAAATATCCGGTCAAGGAACCGTTCATTCAACTTGCCAAAGGCTCGCTCAAGACGTTCCTGAATGCCTTCACCTACCCCGACAAGACCTGCTACCCGGTCGCCAGCCAGAACGTCCAGGACCTCTACAACCTCATGGACGTGTACCTCGACGCCGTGTTCCACCCGCTGATCCCGCCGCAGACGCTGGATCAGGAAGGGTGGCACTACGAGCTGGAGAACGTCGCCGACCCGCTGAAGTACAAGGGCGTCGTGTTCAACGAGATGAAAGGCGTCTACTCCTCGGCCGACGGCGTGCTCTACGATACCATTCAGCAGTCCCTGTTCCCCGACACCACCTACTTCTTCGATTCGGGCGGCGATCCGGCGCGGATTCCTGACCTGACCTACGCGCAGTTCAAGGGCTTCCACGAGACCTTCTACCACCCCTCGAATGCGCGCATCTTCTTCTACGGCGACGACCACTCCGACGAGCGCCTTCGCCGCGTGGACGAGTATCTGCGCGACTACGAGCGCCGCGACGTCCCGTCCGAGGTGCAGCTCCAGCCGCGCTTCACCGCGCCGCGCGAAGTCGCGACGACCTACCCGATTGGCGAGGAGACCGACGCCGCCAAGAAGAGTATCGTGACCATCAACTGGATGCTCGACGAGATTCAGGACACCGAGCGCATGCTGGCCCTGGAGATCCTCGACCACGCGCTGCTCGGCAGCCTGGCATCGCCGGTGCGCAAGGCCCTGATCGACTCTGGCCTGGGCGAAGAGGTCGCCGGCGGCGGCCTGGCGACGCACCTGCGCCAGGCCACCTTCTCGGCGGGCCTGAAGGGGGTCGCCCCGGAGGCAGGTGCCGCGGTCGAGGCGGTTGTGCTCGACACCCTCGCTCGGCTGGCGCGGGAGGGCATTGACCCGGCGATGATCGAGGCGTCGCTCAACACCATCGAGTTCCACCTGCGCGAGAATAACACCGGCCAGTTCCCGCGCGGCATCTCGCTCATGCTGACGTCGCTGAGCGCCTGGCTCCACGACGGCGACCCGCTGGCGCCGCTGAAGTACGAAGCGCCCCTCGCGGGGGTGAAAGCGCGGCTGGCGTCAGGCGAGCGCCTGTTCGAGGGCTTGATCGAGGCGTATTTCTTGAACAACCCTCACCGCATCAAGGTCGCAGTTCACCCGGACCGCGACCTGACGCGGCGCGCCGAAGAGGCGGAGGCGGCGCGCCTGGCCCAGGTGCGCGCCGGGCTGAGTGACGCCGACCTGGCCGGGCTGGTGGCGGCGACACACGAGCTGCAACGCCTTCAGGAGACGCCCGATGCGCCGGAGGCCCTCGCCACGATTCCGAGCCTCAAGCTGAGCGACCTGGAGCGCGAGAACAAGCCTATCCCCAGCGTGGTTACGCGCTGCGCCGACACCGAGGTGCTGTACCACGACCTGTTCACCAACGGCATCGTGTACCTCGACCTGGGCATGGACATGCACGCGCTACCGCAGCATCTCCTGCCCTACGCGCCGCTGTTTGGCCGCGCCTTGTTGGAGATGGGGACGCAGACCGAGGACTACGTGCGGCTCGCCCAACGCATCGGCAGCAAGACGGGCGGCATCTGGCGGCAGTTCTGGACGACGATGCCTAAGGGGGGGGAGCAGGGCGCGGCGCGCCTGTTCCTGCGCGGCAAGGCGACCGTCGCCCAGGCCGACGAGTTGCTGCGCCTGCTGCACGACATTCTGCTCACAGCCAACTTCGATAACCAGGCGCGGTTCCAGCAGATGGTCCTGGAAAGCAAGGCGCGGCAGGAGTCGGGCATCATCCACAGCGGCTCTGGCGTGGTCATGACGCGCCTGGCCGCGCACTTCAGCGAGGCCGACTGGCTCGACGAGCAAATCGGCGGCCTGACGCACCTGTTCTTCGTGCGCGATCTGGCGAAGCGGGTCGAGTCGGACTGGCCGTCGGTTCTCGCCGCGCTCGAAGAGATCCGTCAGCTTCTTGTCAACCGCGCGGGCATGATTCTCAACGTGACGCTCGACAGTGAGAATTGGGCGGCGCTCCAGCCGCGGCTGGAAACGTTCCTGGCGAGCCTGCCAATGAAGGGGCGCGTGACAGCGGCCTGGAACGGGCAGGCCGCGCCCGCGCCGGAAGGCCTCGTGATTCCGGGCCAGGTGAACTACGTCGGCAAGGCGGCGAACATCTACGCCGCTGGCTACCGCTACCACGGCTCCATCGCCGTCATCAACCGCTACCTGCGCACCATGTTCCTGTGGGACCGCGTGCGCATCCAGGGCGGGGCGTATGGCGCGAGCAGCGGCTTCAGCCGCCGCACCGGCGTGTACAGCTTCTCCTCGTACCGCGACCCCAATCTGGTGAAGACGCTCCAGAACTACGATGAGACGGCGGCGTACCTGCGCACGCTGGAGCTCGACGAGATGGAGTTGGAGAAGACGATCATCGGCGCGATTGGCGACCTGGATGCCTATCGGCTGCCCGACGCGAAGGGCTGGATTGCGATGGATCGTCATCTGGCCGGGGACACCGACGCCGAGCTACAGCAGATCCGCGAAGAGATTCTGGCGACATCGGCCCACGACTTCCGCGCCTTTGCGGACGCCCTCGACAGCGTCGCCGCCAATGGCCTGGTCGTCGTACTGGGGTCGCAGGCGGCGATAGACGCGGCGAACCGCGAGCGGGACGGCTGGCTGCGCGTCACCAACGTCGGCATCTAGCGCCTTGACGTTTTTAGACAGACGTTCTAGAATCTATTGTAGAGTCTACGCTCTTGCGTCATACTCTATCTTCGCATCTGGTGCAACGCGGGGGTGTGGGGGCCGCAGGCCCCCACGAATCCCCTTTCCTTAGCCGCTCAAGGCGGCGTTACCGTTCGCTGAACGGCAAAACAGGGGAGAATTTGGAGGGGCTTGCCCCTCCAAACCACCCCGCCATGAGACATGTAAAGATAGAGGTCATAGACCTCGTGAGTGGTCTTGCTGCCTCTAAAGTTAGGAAGGTGTCATTGATGCGTGTTCGCCTTCGCCCGAGCCTGGGGTGGGCTACTGTCTTGCTCCTGGCCGTGACGGTGCTAACCGTCGCCTGGTCCATCGAGGCGGCCGGCTGGACGGATGGGCTGTGGACGCTACAGATCATCGTCGTCGGGGGCCTGCTCATCGGCATCCTGTTCGGCTCGGCGACCTGGCTGCCGGCCAGCCTTTCGCATTTGCTCAGCGTCGTCATCGGTGTTCTCTGGACCGGCTTCGTCGTTGCCTTCGTGCCGACGTTGATCCCCTGGGAGTACACCTGGGGCGAGACGGTGCACGAGATGGTCACGCGGTTGACGGCGTGGTTCCAGATCGTGCGCACCGGCGGCGTCAGCTCCGACAATCTCATCTTCGTCTTGCATGTCGGGATTCTGCTGTGGCTGGTGGCCTATCTCGCCGCCTGGACCCTGTTCCGACTGCACAACGTGTGGTTCGCCGTGCTGCTGGCCGGCTTTGCGTTGCTGACCAATCTCTACTACTCGCCGCCGGAGCTTTACGCGTACAGCCTGCTGTTCATCCTGGCCGCGCTGCTCCTGGTCATTCGTCTGGAGATCTGGACCTCGGAGCGCGAGTGGAAGTTCAAGCGCATCGGCTTCAACCCGGATATCGCCTGGGACTTCCTGCGCGACGGGGCGGTGTTCGTCATCGCTGTCGTCGCCCTGGCCTGGTTCACACCGACCCTCTCAGCCGCGCCTGAGATCTACAACCAGGTCACGACGCGCTTCGAGGAGCCGCTGAACGCCTGGCAGTCTAACTTCAACCGCCTCTTCAGCTCGCTGAACTATCGGCCGCGACCTGGCCCGTCGTACTTCAGCAACACCCTGGCGCTGTCCGGCGCCGTCAACCTCGGCGACCAGCCCATCTTCGACGCGAAGGTGGACGGCGGTCTGCCGCCGCGCTACTGGCGCAGCGTCGTCTATGACCAGTACACCGGGCGCGGCTGGGTCAACAGCCAGACCTCCATCACCCTCGTGGACCCCGGCGACCCTCGCCTGTCCACGATTCCGTGGGAGGCGCGCGTCCCCATTACTCAGACGATCACCATGATTCAGCCCGGTGGGAGCGTCGTGCCGTCGGTGCAGCAGCCCCTCGTCCTGGGCGTCGGCGCTCGCGTCGAGGGCAAGCCCATGGACCCGTTGATGATCAACGCCGACGGCAAGGACACCACGGTCACGCCAATTGACGTGTCCCTCATCAACGCCAACCGCGTCTGGCGGCCGGGCGATACGTTCAACGTGATCTCGGCGCAGAGTGTGGCGACGGTCAAACAGCTGCGGGGCGCAGGAACGGACTACCCATCGTGGGTCACCCAGAAGTACTTGCAAGTGCCAACCACGGTGCCGGGACGGGTCAAGGACCTGGCCCAACAGATCACGCAGCAGTACGACAACCCCTACGACAAGGCGGCGGCCATCGAGGCCTATCTGCGCAACTTCAAGTACAATGAGCAGATCGCCAGCCCGCCCGCCAACCGCGACCTCGTAGATTGGTTCCTGTTCGACCTGAAGGAAGGCTACTGCGACTACTACGCCTCAGCCTTCAACGTCATGGCGCGGAGTGTCGGCATTCCGGCGCGTATGGCGGCAGGCTACTCGAAAGGGGAGCGGATCGAGGAGCTAGGCATCATTCGCACTCACGAGTACGACGCCCACTCCTGGCCCGAGGTGTTCTTCCCCAAGTACGGCTGGATCGAGTTCGAGCCGACGGCGTCGGACCCCCTGGTGGACCGTGTGCCGGACCAGGACACGAGCGGCGGCTCCGGGCCTGATATCAACACGCTCCCGCCGGGGCACGACCTCCCCAACGACCCGAGCAACCTGTCGGACCGCGACCTGCTGGATCGCAGCCTGGGCGGCAGCAACGTTGACCTCAGCGGCCTGGATAGCGCCGCGGCCCTGCCGTTCAAGACCATCGGGCTGGTGTTGCTCGCGCTGCTTGTCGTCGCCGGGCTGGTCATCGCCGGGTTCTGGGCAGTGTGGACCAAAGACCTGCGCGGTCTGAACCCCGTGGACAGCATGTGGGAGCAGGTGTTGCGGTTCATGCGCATGCTTGGCATCCCGACCAGCGCGTCATTGACGCCGAACGAGGTGGCGCAGGCGGTCGGCGACGCCGTGCCGGAGTCACGCGAGGACATTGACAAGATTGCCGGTGTCTATGTGCGCCAGCGGTTCAGTGGCCGCGCGGTGCCGAGCGAGGAGAGCGCGGGGATGTTGCAGACGTGGGCGCGCACCCAGAAGGTACTCTGGCGGCGCTGGGCCGGCCACGTCGGCGAGCGCCTGCGCCCCAGGCGTCCCCGCAAACCGGGCGCTTAGCGTTCGGCAACCGTTCGTCCTGGCATGGAGACTGCCTGCTGGCGGCGGAGTGACAACTCCGCCGCCTCTGGGAGGCGCTGGAGATGGCTCTCCAGCGCCAGCGCGATAAGCTCTTCCACGAAACTGCGGAGCTACTGTGTTCTCGCCGTTTGGCGTCTGGTTAGCCGCGGTGGGTGCGCGTGACGCCGTCGCCGCGCTCGTATAGGCCCGGCAGGGTGACGGGCAGGCGGCCCCGCACGGCAGCGTCGCCGACGAGAACCTTGACAACCGCGTCGAGGCTCGGCGGAACGTCACCGTAGGCGGCGATGAACGCCGGGGCGTCGGGGAAGGCCAGTAGATCATACGGGGCGCGCAGGGCGACAACCACCGTGGGCCGCCCGACCGCCAGGACCTCGCGCACCAGCGCCGCCTGCGCTGGATAGAGCGCCGCCGCGCGCGTGCCGACAACGACGACATTGCTGCGCCGCGCCAGGTCCCGCGCCGCCGCCACGTCGCGCTCCGTCGGCGTCAGCGGGAGGCTGAGCGGCTGCACGGCGCGGTAGTGCGCCAGGTTACCGGCCAGCGCCGACCCACCCTGCACGCGATCCTCGGCTGGCGTCAGGCGCGTCTCCCCTAGCTCAATCACCCCGACAACCCCCTCTGGCAGCGGAACCCACCCTGCGGCATCCCGCACCAGGGTGATGGAACGCGCGGCGACCTCCGCCGCCACCGCCTGGTGCGCCGGGCTGCCCACGCTTGCCAACGTTGCGTCGAGGGCGGGCGGCGCTTCGGCCAACCACGCTTTCAGCCGCCGAACCCGCCCCACCGCCTCGTCGAGGCGGCGCAGGGGAATGTCGCCGCTGCGCAGGGCGGCCAGGATGAGGGCGTGTGCGCCCGCCTGGTCTTCGCGGTGATGGGACGGGCAGACGATGTCGGCGCCCGCCGCGAACGCCGCAACGCACGCCTCCGGTGTCGAGCGGTCCTGCATGATGCCCGCCATCTCCATGGAGTCGGTGATGACGACGCCATCAAAGCCGAGGCGGCCGCGCAAGAGGTCGGTGAGAATGGCGCGGCTGAGCGTGGCGGGGCGGTCGGGGTCGAGGGCCGGGAAGAGGATGTGGCTCGACATAACAAGTTGTGCGCCGGCCCTGATCGCCGCGCCGAAGGGAACAAGCTCCACGCGCGCTAGCTCGTCCAGGGTACGCTCGCTGCGCGGCAGCCCGAAGTGGGAGTCGACCGCCGTGTCGCCGTGGCCGGGGAAGTGCTTGGCGCAGGCCGCGACGCCGTGACCTTGCAGCCCACGCACCGTGGCCGCCGCGAAGTCGGCCACGCGGTAGGGGTCTTCGCCGAAGGCGCGCGCACCGATGACCGGGTTGAAGGGGTTGCTGTTGACGTCGGCGACCGGCGCCAGCGCGACGTTGATGCCGACGGCGCGCATCTCGGCAGCCATCACCGCCGCCGCTCGCTCGGCGAGGCCGGGGTCGTCGGCGGCCCCGCGCGCCATGGCGCTCGGCATAACCGTGGCCGGTGGTCCAAGCCGCGTCACCGCGCCGCCCTCCTGGTCCGCCGCGACCAGCAGCGGCGTTGGGGCGAGGCGCTGCAACATCTCGGTCAGAGACGCAACTGCGGCAGGGGAGGGGCAGTTGTAGGCGAACAGGATGATGTTGCCGAGGCTGCCATCGCGCACCGCCGCCAGCGTCTCATCGTCGGGCTGCGCGTCGGGGAAGCCGCCCATGATGACCTGGCCGACTTTCATCTCCAAACTCAAATCGTCGTTCGTGTCCATTGTTCGTCGTTGTCACTCCCCCCTGCTTGGACTATACTTCCCTGGCTAGACTACAGACTCTATCTTTGCACTTTGGAACAACGCGGGGGTGTGGGGGCCGCAGGCCCCCACGAACCTCCCTCCCCCCTCGGCTCGCCCGATGGGGCGCTGCCGCCCAGCGAACGGCAAAAGAGGGGAAGACTTGGCGGGGCTTGCCCCGCCAAACCACCCCGACAAGAAAAGCGCAAAGACAGACTACGTGCATTGTGGAACGGAATGGTACGCGAGATGCGTTATACATTCAAGCATAGCACTCATCCAAGGAGACGTTATGAGTGACCCGAAGGCCCTGATAGGTGTGATTGGCGGGAGCGGCCTGTATCACATGCCCGATCTGACCGACGTCGAAGAGATCAGGGTCGAGACGCCGTTTGGCTCGCCGAGTGACGCGGTAAGCGTAGGGACGTTGAGCGGGCAGCGCGTTGCGTTCCTCCCGCGCCACGGTCGCGGCCATCGTCTCACACCGGGTGAGCTGCCGGTGCGCGCCAACATCTGGGCGCTGAAGTCGTTGGGCGTGCGCCACCTGATCGCGGTGAGCGCCGTTGGCAGCCTGCGGCGCAAGATCAAGCCGCTGGATATCGTCATCCCGGATCAGATTTTTGATCGCACCAAGAGCCGCCCCGGCAGTTTCTTCGAGAATGGCATCGTCGCCCACGTCGGCATCGCCGACCCGTTCTGCGGCGCTATGCGGCGCGCGCTGTACCTGGCGAGCAAGGACGCCGCCGACACCAAGGTGCATGACGGCGGCACGATGGTCGTCATCGAAGGGCCGCAGTTCTCCACCAAGGCCGAGTCGCGCTTCTACCGCACCCTGGGCTTCGACATCATCGGCATGACGGCCATCCCGGAGGCGAAGCTGGCGCGCGAGGCCGAGATGGACTACGCGGTGCTGGCGATGGTCACCGACTACGACGTCTGGCATGAGAGCGAGGCGCCGGTCACGGCGGAAATCGTCATCCGCAACCTGAACCAGAATGTCGCTACGGCACAGCGGGTGCTGAAGGCCGTGCTTCCGCGCGTCGCCGAGCTGAAGTGCGATGCCGGCTGCTCCGACGCCCTCGGCTCGGCCATTGCCACGTCGCCAGACGCGATCACGGCGGAGGTGCGCCAGCGCCTCGGCCTGTTCCTGGACAAGTACTTCCCTCCGGCCGGCCCGGTCGGGGCCTCCGGCCAGGGGTGATAGGCCGATGACAGCGCGCAGCGTCACCGCCGGTGGCGGCAGCTTCCGCTGGCGCGAGCTGGGGCTGCTCCTGTTCCCAACGGCGCTCGCTATCGGGGGCTTTGCCCTGCTGACGATGGTGCTGCGCGACCGCATGCCCACGCCGGTGGACCTGTGGCCGGCCTTTGGCCTCATGATCGGGCTGCTGATCGCGCATTTCGCGCTGGTGTGGCGCGCGCCGGGCGCCGACCCGTTCCTGCTGCCGATTGTCGGCTGCCTCCAGGCGCTCGGCCTCGTCATGACCTATCGCCTCGCGCCGACGCTGGCCGCGCGCCAGTTCAACTGGTTCATCCTGTCGGCCGCGGCGTTCGTCGCCATCGTCGTCTTCATGCCGCCGGACCTGCGACCCCTGCGCCGCTACCCCTATTTCTGGGGCGCGGTCGGCCTGGCGCTGCTCGTGCTGACTCTACTGGCGGGCGGCAGCGGCGGCGCGGGGCCGAATCTCCCTACGATTGGCATCGGCGGCTTCACCTTCCAGCCGCCGGAGCTGGTGCGTATCCTCCTCGTCGTGTTCCTGGCCGGCTTCCTGGAGCGTCACCGCGAACAGCTGATGAACCCGTCCTACAGCGTCGCGTGGGGCGCGCTGCATATCCCGCAGCCCCAGGCGGTCATCGGCCTGCTGGCGATGTGGGGTCTGTCCATGGTGCTGTTCGTCCTGCACCGCGACCTCGGTCAGGCGCTGCTGTTCTTCTCCGTGTTCCTGGTCATGCTGTACGCCGCGACGGGCCGCGCGCGCTACGTTGTCATCGGCCTGGCCCTCTTCGCCGCCGGCGCGTTCGCCGTCGTGCGGCTGTTCAGCTACGTGCGCACGCGCTTCGACATCCTGCTCGACCCGTGGAGCGTGTCCCAGGCCGAGGGCTTCCAGATCGTCCAGGGACTCATCGCGTTGGCGGCGGGCGGATTGCTGGGTGAGGGGCTGGGCTACGGGTACGCGAACTACATCCCCGCCGTTCACACCGACTACATCTTCAACGCCATTGCCGAGGAGTGGGGGCTGATGGGCGCGATGGCCGTCCTGGGACTGTTTGCGCTACTCGTGGCGCGCGGCTTTCACATCGCCATGACGGCGCGCGACGAGTACGGCCAGCTTCTGGCGACGGGCCTGACGACGGTCGTGGCCGTGCAGACGCTCATCATCGTTGGCGGCAATCTCAAGCTCATCCCGCTCACCGGCGTGACGCTGTCGTTTGTGAGCTACGGCGGCAGCTCGCTTATCACGTCCTACATGCTGCTGGCGCTGCTGCTCAAGATTCCGGTGAGCGAGAGACGCTGACCGATATGACGCGCAACATTGGCCGGGTGGCTGGCTTTCTTATCGGGATGTTCGCCCTGCTGACCGTCGGCATGACCTACTGGTCGGTCGTGCGCGGCCCCGAGCTGGCGGCGCTGCCCAACAACGCGCGCACGGTGCTTCTAGAGCAGCAGATCCAACGCGGCCGCATCCTCGACCGCAACGGCCAGGTCCTGGCCGACACGAAGATGACGCCCGATGGGCCACAGCGCGTCTACACCTACCCGTCCCTGGCGCCGGTGCTGGGCTACTTCAGCGCGAAGCACGGCGTGGCCGGCGTCGAGGAGGCGTTCAACGACGATCTGCGCGGCATCGGCGGGGCCGACCCGATGGGGGCGCTGCGCTGGCGCTTCCTGCACCAGGCGCCGGTCGGCCGCGACGTGTCGCTCACCCTGGACCTGCGGCTCCAGCAAGTCGCGGACAACCTGCTCGGCAATCGGCGCGGCGCTATCGTGCTAATGAACAACGACGGCGAAGTCCTGGCGATGGCAAGCCACCCGACGTATGACCCGAACCGCCTGGACGAGACATTTGCGCAGCTCAGCGCCGACCCGGCCGCGCCGCTGCTCAATCGCGCCACCCAGGGCCGCTACCCGCCCGGCTCGACCTGGAAGACGTTCACCCTGGCCGCCGCGCTGGATGCCGGCGTGACGCGCCCGGACCAGAAGTTCGACGATGGGGCGGCGACGCTCAACGTGCGCGGCTTTCCCATCCGCTGCAACAACAACCCGCCCGGCGTCAACACCTTCGACCTGGCCCACGCCTTCGGCTACTCGTGCAACCTGACGTTCGCCCGCCTGGCCCTGGAGCTAGGCGCGCAGCGTTACATGGACTACGCGAGCCGCTTCCGCGCCGACAAGGATCTGCCGCTGGAAATCCCGGTCGCAAAGAGCCAGATCGCCAACAAAGACCTCTCGGACGAGGTGCTGCTGGCCTCGACAGGCTTCGGCCAGGGCGAGTTGCAGATCACGCCGATCCAGATGGCGATGATTGGGGCGACCGTCGCCAACGATGGCAAGATGCCGATGCCCCATCTGCTCAAGGAGATCAAGGACAAGGCGGCGCAGGTGGTGCGTCGGCCGCAAACGGGGACGCTGGCGACGCCCATCAGCCCGCAGACGGCGCAGCAGGTGCGGGACATCATGGGCGTGGCGGTGAGCGACGGCTACGCCAGCGGCGCCCGCATCCCCAACGTCCAGGTCGGCGGCAAGACCGGCACCGCCGAGACCGGCCCGAACACCGCGCCCCATGCCTGGTTTCTGGCCCAGGCCCCGCTGGACAAGGCGCGCCGCTACACCGTGGCGGTGCTTGTGGAGAATGGGGGCGAAGGCTCAACCGTCGCCGCGCCCATCGCGCAGAAGATGCTCGCCGCCGCCCTTCAGTCGGGCGACTAGATTAGCCGCCGAGCGCCAGCGCCACCAGTCCCGCAAACATGAGGCACGCGCCGATGACGCGCGTCGCGCCGAGCCGCTCGCCCAGGAAGCGCCAGCCCCACACCGCGCCGAGCAGCACGCTCACCCCGCGCACCGCGCCCACGTAGCTGGCCGGGGCCATGCTCAACGCCCACAGCACCATGAAGTACGTCCCCATGACGAAGACGCCGCCCGCCAGAACCTGCCGCCACTCGGTCCGCGCTGTGCGCATCA
Source organism: Anaerolineae bacterium (assembly GCA_046328535.1). Taxonomy (GTDB): domain Bacteria; phylum Chloroflexota; class Anaerolineae; order Epilineales; family JAHCIE01; genus JBDHWG01. The sequence continues at coordinate 18,971 of JAXLWJ010000047.1, read as the reverse complement.
GGAGCGCCCTGCCGTCCAGCCAGAGCACGACCGGCAGGCCCAGGATCGTCATGGCGATGAACACCCACAAGTTGTACGCGGACGGCGACATGAGCCCCACACCGACCTTGTCCACCGTTGAGTAGCCGGCGATGAACAGGCCCGCCAGCAGCGCCCACAGCGCGGCCGGCGTGAGGATCGCCTTCAGGGGGCGGGTGAAGTCGCGCCAGCCCACGAGGCTCACGAAGTAGATGCCCACTGTCAGCAGCCCGATGGCGGCATAGCCCGCCGCCGGCAGGCGCTCGCTGAGCAGGGCGGCGGACGCCAGGGCGATGATGAGGGGCGCGGAGCCGCGCGCCACGGGGTAGACCAGCGAGAGGTCGCCGACGGTGTAGGCGCGGGTGATGCTGATGAGATAGCCTGTCTCGAAGACGGCGCTGAGCAACAGGACACGCCACGCGCTGGCAGGAACGGCAAGCGGCGTCGTGAGCGCCACCGGCAGCGCGTAGATGAAAATCGCCGCCAGGAGGCCGAGCCAGAGGAACGACAACTTGGCCCGGCTCCCCTTCACCCAGGCATTCCATGCCGTGTGCGTGAGCGTCGAAACCAGCAGCAGCGCCAGGGCGCTGGCGGGCATCAGGGGGTCATGATGGGGACGCCTTCGAGCGTCTCGCTCACCAGATGGTCTACCACCGCCTTCAGGTCGCCGCCGGTGCGGTTGAACACCTGCAACTGGCGGTCGGCGCTCGTGCCGGTGCGCAGAATGTGGAACGCGTACTGCACTTCGCGGCGCGAGCCGAGGTCGTCCAGGACGGGGTCCACCAAGGCCACAAGCTCGTGGATCAGGTCGCGCGCCTGCATCTCCGCCTGCCGCCCCAGGTCAATCATCTTGCCGTCAATACCGTAGCGCACCGCGCGCCACTTGTTCTCCTGGATCAGCTCCGTGCGATAGATGCGCCACTGCTTGTTGTCGCGGCGTAGGCGATAGAGCATGACGCAGATCGCCTGGAACAGGGCGGCGATGCACAGCACCTCCTCGACGCGGGTACACATGTCGCACACGCGGAACTCGAGCGTCGGGAAGCTCGGATGGATGCGCACGTCCCACCAGATGCGCTTCCCGTCATCAATGGAGTTGGTGCGGACGAGGAGGTCAATGTAGCGCTGGAACTCGACCCACGACGAGAACTCGCCGGGGACGCCGGAGCGCGGGAACTGCTCGAAGATGATGCTGCGGAAGGACTTCAGGCCGGTGTTCTGCCCTTCCCAGAAGGGCGACGAGGTGGACAGGGCGAGAATGTGGGGCAGCATGTAGCGCACCTGGTTGAAGATGTCAATGCGCAGTTCCTCGTCCTCGATGCCGATGTGGACGTGCATCCCGAAGATGAGGAGCTGCCGCGCGATGTACTGCATGTCTTCCAGGACGCCGTAGTAGCGCGGGAAGGGCGTGACTTTTTGCTGCGCCCAACTCGAGAAGGGGTGCGTGCCGGCGGCGGCGATGGTCAGGCCCTTCTGCTGGGCGAGAGTCGCGATGGCCGAGCGCATGTTGACGACTTCGTGACGCGCGTCCGCGACCGTCTCGCACACCGGCGTGCCTAGCTCGACAACCGACTGGAACATCTCCGGCTTGATCTCGCGCTCACGCAAGATGAGCTTGCCGTCCTCCAGAAACTCGGTGATGTACGAGCGCAACTCGCGAGTCTCCGGGTCAATGATCTGGTACTCTTCCTCGATTCCCAGGCTGAAAGTCGGTCGCTTCATGAGTCACTCTCCCCAGGCGATAGGCCCGGCGTCGGGCCAGGCGGTTAGTCGCGCGGCGATATGAGCAGGGTCGGCACGGTGGAGCCGGTGCCAGCGGTCACGTTCAGAAGGGTCTGGGCGGAGAGGCGGGTCAGCGCGCCCTGGGCATACTCGCCCCGCCACAGGAACGGGTCCAGGTCCACCAGCCGCTCCCCGACCACAACGCCCCCATCACTCCACGACGGGTAGTCCTCGCGGGCGATGTTGACCTTGGTCTGCACGACGTAGGACGAGCGCAGGCCCTCCTGCACGGCGGCTTCCCACTCGCTCGGCGTGGTCTCCCAGCCGATCACAACGCCCTTGCCGCCGTACTCATCGTTCGGCTTCAACACGAGGTTGTCTTTGGCCGCCAGGATGTGCGGGATGAGGTCTATCTCGCGGCCCTCCCAGGTCGTCTTCATCTCAGCGACTTTGCGCGTCCACGGGATGTGTTCCTGGATGGCGTGGAGCTGCTCGGTTGTGAACAGCGCGTGATTCGCGTCGTCGGAGAGGAGGGCGAAGCTCACCTTCTTGTGGAGGAGCTTGCAGCGGAACGGGTTGAACATGACGACGGCGTGATCGCGGAGGGCGTGGATGATGGGATGGTTGACGCCGTACTTTTCAAGAAGCTCGCTGCCGAGGACGCGCTTGTAGATGACGTCAATGCGGAAATCGCCGCTGTACAGATGCCCGTTGCGGTACTCGCACGCCTCCGGCGTGGTGATGATGGCCTTGTAGCCGTGCTCGGCGAAGTACTCTTGCCACAGCTCGAACTCGGCATATGTCGGGACGGTGTCCCAGTCCACGATGGCGATCTGGGGCCGCCCGCGCCCGCCGGCCTCCGCCCAGAGGTCGCGCAGCACGCCGACGAGCTGCCAGCGGCCGGCGAGGGGCTGGATGTAGTAGCGCTTGCCGAACTCTGAGAGCAGCGGCAGGTTGAGGAAGGCGTCGCTCAGCACATCCTCGTAGGCTGTCGCCGCCGGGGTCTCGGCGTTGTACTCGACGCAGTGGAGTGTGCCGCCGTGGATGAAGAACGTGTCCATGCGGCCAGTCGGCGTCGGCGTCTTGTAGCCGGGGTCAATCTGGATGACGTCCTCTTCCTCCGGCGTGAGGTCCATCTGGGCGCGGAAGGCGCTGTCAGCCATGAGGCGGGCGTACACGCGGGCGAACGCGCCCAGCAGGAGCCGCATCTCCTGGCGGATGTAGCGATACTCGTCGGGCGTGAGGAAGTGGGGCCGCAGAACGGTCGCCAGGGGCCGCTGGCCGAAGTGGAGCCGCCGCGGGATGAGGGTATCATTGAGCAGCGCCTGGGACTCCTCCGCCAGATCGGCGCGGCTCGCGGCAAGGTCGTTGAAGGCGGCGATGATGTCCTGCATAGGATTACGCTCCGTTGCTCAGCAATCACGCGAATTGTGCCACCACTGCGGCCACGTAGCAAAGACGCCCGACGCTACTCGCCGCGCATGAACGTCTGCCAGTTGAGCTTGTCCGGCGTGCGAATCAGCCGCCCTGCCTGGGCTTTGCGGATGCACAGGTCGGCCATCGCGTTGACCACGTCGCGGAAGTAGACCTCGGTCAGGGAGTAGATGTCCATGTCGGGCGCCGGGTTCATGAAGTCCAGGGCGTAGGGGACGCCGTCGCGGACGGCGAACTCCAGGGTGTTCATGTCGTAGCCGAGGGCGCGGCAGAGCTTGAGGCTGTCGTCCACGACGCGGCGGCCCAGGTCAGCGCCCATGTGGTCATGCTCGACGTAGTAGCGGCGCTCGCGCGGGTTGTACTTCATCGGCAGCACCCACTCCTGCCCTAGCACCATGACCCGCACGTAGCTCTCCCACTCGATGAACTCCTGGAGAATCATCGTGAGCAGGCCGGACTCGTTGTAGCGCCCGATAAGCTCGTCCTTCGAGTGGACGATGTAGACTTCTTTCCACCCGCCGCCGTAGGCGTCCTTCAGTACCGCCGGCAGGCCGATGTAGTCCAGGATGGCGTCCCAGTCGAGGGGGTATTCCAGGTTGCTCAGGCTCTCCGACACGATGCCCTCGACGTAGTCCTTGTTGGGCAGGACGACCGTCTTGGGGTGAGCGACACCGAGCTTTTCCGCCAGGGACGCGCCGAAGAACTTGTCATCCGACGACCACATGAAGGGGTTGTTGATGACGTAGGTTCCCTGAAGGGCGGCGTTCTTCAGATACGTGCGATAGTACGGGATCTCGTGGGAGATGCGGTCAACCAGCACGTCGTAGGGGATCGCCTGGTTCTCGCGCGTTCCGCTCAGCTTGGCAAACTCGGCGACGACGCCCTCGTCGCGGCGGTTGATCTCCTCAATGAGCGCCGGCGGCATGGACCACTCGCGCCCGACAACTAGGCCTACTCGCTTCACGTTGGTGTCCGGCATGGGCGTTCTCTCCGTGCAAGGTGCAAGATGGATTGGGCGGGGACCGCCCCGCCTATTTTGCCACGCAGCCGGATTTTCGGCAAGCTGGACGGGTTACACGCTGCCTTCTGGTTCCGGTTGCGGGACGTTGCCGGGGCGGCGGCGGCGGGGAACAACGAGCACGGTGTTCCAGCCCCCATAGGTGTCGGGAACCTGGAAGCCGTTTTCGGGGTCTGGCACGTAGTCCGTCTCGTCTACCAGCAGCTTGTAGGCATAGCGGCCCGGCGGCGGCGCGTCTATCGTCAATGACCAGACGCCGGGCGCGTCGCGCTTGAACAGCGGCCCGTTGGCGTCCCACAGCGTGAAACTTGCCATGAGGCGCACGCTCCTGGCCTTGGCGTTCTGGTAGGTGAAGGTGACCTTGCCGTTGCGTACCCACGGCGACACGGGCCGCGATGCCAGCGGGCCGACGCCCTGGCGTAGGGCGGCGGCCACGGCGCGGCTCGGGTTGACGACGCCGTAGCCCTGGCGCTCGCGCTCGACATCGGGCAGCGGGTTCGCGGTCTCGATGAGGATGCGCTTGACGTCGCCCGGCGTCAGCGATGGGTTGGCCTCCAGCATCTGGGCGACGACGGAGCTGACGATAGGCGCGGCGAACGACGTGCCGTCCACGTGCTTGTAGTGCGCCGAGACGAGGTTGGCGGCGGCGAACTTGCGGCGGATGGCGTCGCGGAGTTCTTTCAAGGGCGCGGTGGCGTGGGCCTGGAGGTCGAGCCAGCGCGGGGCGTGCTGGACGGCGAAACGCAGCTCGGCGTCGGGCAGGTGGAGCAGGGTGTGCAGCTCGGCCGCTTCGTGGGCGACGCGCGTGCCGGGCAGGATGGGCGCGGCCAGCCAGATGCTCGGCGCGATGACCTCCGGCTTGGGGTGGCGCTCGCCGCCCTGGAAGTTGGACCAATACATGCGGTGCTGGGCGCGCACGAGGCTGTTCTGGTCGTCCAGGCCGCCGACGGTGATGACCTGGCTGGCGCTGGCCGGCGGCCGCAGCTGCCGCACGGCCTGATTGCCGGCGGCGGCGACGACGACCATCCCGCGTTGGACGGCCTCGTTCGCTTTCATGTCCACCGGGTTGCCGCGATATGGGTCAATGTCGCCGCCGACGGAGAGGTTGACGACGCGAATATCATAGCGCGCCTGGTTGGCGATGACCCACGCCAGGCCGCGATAGATCGCGTCGTCGTCAATGCGGCCCGTGGCGGGATCACTGACACGGACGAGGACGACGTTGGCGCTCGACGCGATGCCGCGATAGACGCCATTGCTCAACGCGCCGTTGCCGCACGCGGCGACCGAGGTCATCATGCCGTGCCACGACGAGCCTGTCGGCCGCGTATAGTCGTAGCTCTCCATGGCGTCAGCATCGGTGACATCTACATAACGCAGGATGCGATTGGTCGGCTCGACCAGGTCTTTGTGAGGGTAGAAGCCGGAGTCGATGAAGGCGATGGTGATGCCTTTGCCGGTGTAGCGTGGGTTGGCATGCACCCGCACGGGCGTGGGGATGATGTGGGCGCGGTCGTCGTCGTACACCAGCGCGGTGTATTCGTGCAGCTCGCTCCAGGCGTTTTCCCGCGCCAGGTCGCGCAGCGCGCGCTGGAGGAATATCTCGGCGCACGTTGGGCAGAGGCCCATCTCCGGTTGCCAGCCTGGAATGGCCGACTTCGTCAGGGCGATGACGCGCTCGCCGATAACACCGGGAAACGCGACGATGTAATCCTCGCGCAGCTCGTGGCAGTGGGGGCAGATGTAGGCGCTGGCAGACAGGGCGTTCATGCGTGTATGGTTCGTTTCAGGTGGTGGCGTTCGGTGGGGGGGCTGTCCCGTCGGACGGCAGCGGCGCGGGCGTGTGGCGGATGGCGCGGAAGGCGAAGAACCCGGCGACAAGGGTGAGCAGACCGCACATGATGAAAGCGACGCGCGTGTCAATCGCCGCGCCGAGGGCGCCGGACGCCAGAAAGCCCAGGTTGTACGCTGCGCCCAGGACAAGGTTGTTCGCGGCCTCGACGCGGCCGAGTTTCTCATTCGAGACGTTCATCTGGATGAGCGCGCCGACCACCGAGCGGGCCGCAATCAGGCTCATGCCGACGACGAAGATCGCGGCCAGGGCAGTGCGCAGCGTGTCCATGAACGGCAGGGCGATGAGGCTCACGCCGAGCAGGGCCATGCTGATGCCGACGAAGAGGTCCGGCCGCGCGTGGGCGTAGGGGGTTGCCACCAGGGCGCCGCCTACGATCATGCCGACGCCCAGGATGCTCAAGAGCGCGCCGAAGCCGGCCGGGTCAACGCCGAAGGCCGCCTCGAAGTAGACAAGGCCCAGGACGAGGACCGCGCCGAGGGCCAGCATGTTCGTCGCGCCGGCGCCGATGAGGCGGATGAGCAGGGGGCTGTGCCGAATGGCGTTCAGGCCCTCCATCAACTCGTGGCGGAGCTGGCCTGACGTGAGGGGCTTGTCTTCGACGGTGTCGGAGTGGACGCGCATGAAGAAGATACACACCGCCGAGAACAAGAAGGTCAGCGAGTCGGCGATGATCGCCGTCGGCGCGCCGAACTTGGCGACGAAGATGCCGGCGAGCGCCGGGCCGATGACGAGCGCGGCGACCTGGCTGCCCTCGACGAGCAAGTTCGCCGCCACCAGGCCCTCCGGCGGCACCATCTTGGGCAGCAGCGCGTTGCGGGCGGGCAGGAACAACACGCCCATCGTTCCCATGACGAAGCCGACGACGAGCATGATCGGCAGCCCGCGCGCATCCTGGACGAAGAGCAACGCCAGCACCGCCACGCCGCGCACGATATCGGCGACGAGCATCGTCAGCCGGCGGTCCCAGCGGTCAACGAACACGCCGGCGAACAGGCCGAAGATCACCGGCGGCAGACCGATGGACGCAGCGATGAGGGCCAGGGCGACCGGGCTGGAGGTTAGAGAGCGGACCAGGGTCAGCATGGCGATGAGCAAGAAGCTATCGCCGATCTGCGAGACGACCTGCCCGATGAACAACAGGCGCAGGTCGCGGCTATGGAGCGCGACGGCGATACCCGCCCGCGTCGCGCCGGATAGCGGACTTTCGTTTTCGAGAAGCTCCGGCTCCGTCTCGACGGCTACTTCAAGATCATCCATCATGGGTGCGTTTCCGCTGCCTCACGGTCCAACGGCCCTGTCGCCCGCGACCGCGCCCTGGCTGTCGCTCGGCTTGCAGCCCTCGAACAGGCGCAGCCGCAATCCCTTTGGCCCGTTGAACTCTTTGGTCATCGCCAGTGTCATCGCTTCGCTGATCTCCTTGAGCACCTGTGTCGTGTCGCCGTCTACGCGGGACGTGTAGGTGACGACCCACAGCCGCTTGTGGTCGCATGCGAGGGAGAGCATCTGTTCGCGCGTTTCGTCCGCCGATGTCGCCACAAGCCGCATGCCATACCCGCGCCACGGCGTGTCCTTTGGCAAGAGCAGCACCCGTCCGTCGGGCCAGATCCAGCCGCCGCCCTCCGGGAGATTCTGCCCGTACACCGCCGCCGCCATTGCGTAGTGGTGCGCCGGAAAGGCGAACAGACCGTCGCCGGGCTGCTGCTCGGCTTGCAGGTAGGCGACGAGGCCGCGCCAGTCGTCGCGGGCGTCGGCGGGCGAGTGATAGTAGGAGTAGAGACCGACCAGCTGCATCGCTACCAACGACGCGCCGACGACCCAGCGCACCGAGCGCCGCTCCGCGCCCATCGCCACAAGCAGGAACAAGAACGGGACCACGACGATGACGTAGCGCGCCTCGAAGCCCATCGCCGTGAGGCGATCAATGATGAAAATCGCCACGAATGGAATGCCCGCCCACAGAGCGACCATCCAGAACTCGCGGCGCCGCCAGGCGAAGGCCGCTGTTCCGAGCGCCAGGACGAGGTATACCAGGCTCATCAGGCTCCACCAGGCGGGCCGGGCGTCGGTCCCGGCGGCGAACTCGCCGCCGAGGGTCGCCTGGGACGCCACCTCGAAGGGGGAGCGGGTGGACAGGCGCGTCCACTGGGCGGCGGGCTTGTCGGTCTTCGGCGGCTCCTTCGCCCCGCCTGTCAACAGCCCAACGACGGGAATCGAGCTGGGGGCTTGACGCAGCAGAGCCTGGGTTTCCTGAATCAGCGCCGGCAGCCCGGACGACGACTTTCCGGTGCTACTGACCGTCTGGGGAGTGACAGGCCGCACCGGCACGCCCAGGCCCGCCGTGACGACGATGACGACCGCCCACCACACCAGCAGGCCCATCGCCACCGCGGCGACGACCGGCCAGAGCCGGACTCGACGTAGACTCGGCTGGAGGCGCCAGGTGATGCCTTGCGCGAGGACGAGGAAGACGCCGTAGAAATGGGACAGGAGAGTCAGCGGCAGGGTGACGGCATAGCCGATCCTGGCCCAGCGCGACCCCGTGCCGAGGCGAACAAAGAAGTAGCACGCCAGCAGCGTGAACAGCATATACCACGTGTAGCCGCGGACTTCCTGCGAGCGGCTAATCAGGAACGGCGAGGTGGCGAGCAATAATGCGGCCAGGTTGGCTTGGGGGTCGTTGACGAAGACGCGGGCCAGCCGCCACAGCGCGGCGATAGCGAGTGTGCCTGGCAACACCGAGTACATGCGCAGGGCGAAGTCGCCGCCCCACAGCCCCGGCCACCAGTGCAGGATCACATACGGCAGCCAGGGGGTCTGGCTGTCGTTGGCGACAGCGGGGAACAGCGCGGCCAGGGGCAGGCGGCTGACCCAGACAGTGAACAACTCGTCGTACCAGAGACTCTGGCGGTCGAGCCACAGGACGCGGAGCGCAAACCCCAACACAAGAATGCCGAGCAGCGGCAGATAAGTTCGAAGACGATGCGGTGATGTCACCCGTGGAAGATCCCCCGATGGTGAAGCGCGCACTTCGGCACAATACGCGGCGGCCACCGGGCCGCCGTAGGTCACCTATCATACCCGCTTCACGGTTCATTGTCTAGTTCATGGTACGAAGCGCACGAACACCTCGTTGGCGACCAGGAGCGCTGCCGGTGTCAGCCGCAGATGGTCGTCCTCGATGACCAGCAACCCCCAGTCGCGCATCTCGGCGATTGGGCCGGCGTACACATCTTCCAGGCGGCAGCCGAAGCGCGCCGCGAACGCTCCGAGATCAACGCCCTGGCGCATGCGCAGCCCTAACATGACGGTCTCGCTCATCTCGACCGGACGGTCAATCGCCTCGAACTGGGCGACGGGCAATTGCCCGGCCCCCACGGTCGCGATGTAGCGTGTTGGCGAGGCGACGTTCTCGCTGCGCCGTCCGTCGAGCCAGCCATATGCCCCCGCGCCCACGCCGAGCCACGGCTCGTTGCGCCAGTAGACCTGGTTGTGGCGACAGGCGTAGCCCGGCCTGGCCCAGTTGGACAGCTCATACTGCGCGTAGCCGCGCGCCGCCAGGCGCTCCTGCGCCACGCGGTACATCTCGGCGGCCACATCCCCATCCGGCGCGGGCAGCGCCCCATGTTGGATGAGCGCCCGCAGCCGCGTGGCTTCCTCGATGGACAGGGCGTAGAGCGATAGGTGATCGGGGTTCAGCGCGAGAGCCTCGTCGAGGGTCGCGCGCCAGTCCTCGATGGTCTGCGTCGGCAGCCCGTAGATGAAATCCAGGGCCACCGACAGGCCGAGCGTTTGCGCGCTCGTCACGGTCTGCCGCACCATCGCCGGCGTGTGTTGCCGGTCGAGCATGGCCGCCAGGCGTGGCTCGAAGCTCTGCACCCCGAAGCTCACGCGGTTGACGCCGATGTCGCGCAGCCCGGCCAGGTAGCTGCGGGGCAGCCCAGGGTAGCCCTCGACCGTGACCTCGGCGTCAGGGGCGACATCGAACGTGTCGCGGATGCGGTCCAGAACCGCGCCCAACTGGGCCACGCTCAGCTCGGTCGGCGTCCCGCCGCCGAAGAACACCGTCTCGACCCGCGCTCGGCCGATCTTCTCTGCCCACAGGCCGACCTCGCGGCACAGCGCATCGGTATAGTCGGCGCGCAGCGAGGGCAGAGGGCCATAGTCGCCCATGCCATACGCGTGGAGGTTGCAGAAGTTGCAGCGCAGGTGGCAGAAGGGGACGTGGACGTAGACGGCCAGCGGGCGAGAGAGGGCCATGCTACTTCTGCACCCCCACGTGGGCGATCGGCAGGGATGCGTCGTCGCTGCCCGCGACCGGCAGCCGCTGCCCGTCGCGCCAATCATACCAGCCGATGCGCAGAGTCGCGTCGCCCGCCGGCGCGTCTTTGGCGACCGGCACGATCACCGTCTCCAGGATGCGCTCGCCCGGCTTCCACCGCGAGCTGAGGTAGCTGCCCTTGAGCGACGCGCCGTCATACTGGCCGATGGTGCGGCCATCGGCGGCGACCAGATGCACGAAGAAGTTGATGTCCAGCTCGGTCGGCGCGCTAGTCTCCCACTCCAGCGTCACGGGCAGCGATTTGCCGGCGGTGACGCTCGCCCTCGTGTCGTGGCCGACGAGCCGGATGTTGTCGCCAAACGTGCCGTCGGCCGGGTAGACAAACGTTCCCTGCGGCCCGGGCCATCTGTCGCGCGGCAGATGATACGCGATCAGGCTCAGGTCGCCGCGGCTGTTGACGATATCCTCGCGCTCGAACTGCGGCCAGCGCTGCCCAAACGCCGCCGCGTCGTCCGCCTCGACGATATCAAAGAGATAGGTGACGTCGCCCTGCGGCGGCAAGACCAGGCCTGTGCGTGGGTCGAACACGCCGGGCGGGTTGTCGTTGTTGAGGAAGCGGATCACCGGCTGAACCCACAGCGAGGGCGAGACGTACACCGGCCCGTCGTGCAGCATGTCGGCGATGAACTGGCCGTTCTCCGCCGTCGCCACGCGCGTCCCGCGATAGACCTGGGGCGCGGCGGCGTAGCGCACGAACAGGTCGCGGTACGACAGGCCCGCGCTCAGGAGCAGCGCCACACCGATGACGCCGCCGATCACGAGCGGCGGTCGCACGCTGCGCATCGCCGGCTGCTCTCTCAGCCAACCGGCGAGGCCGAAGGCGGCCCAGACCAGCCCCCAGGCGGGCAGGAGAAAAATGACCGGCCACGTCGCCGTCATGCGGATGTAGGTCGGCGCGCCGAGGCTCAGCCAGCTCGGAATGAGCGTCACGACGAGGGTGAGGTCCAGCAGGAGGGCGGCCGGCCGCATGGCGGGCGGCTTCGGCCGCGCCAGGTTCCACAGCAGGAGGCCGAGGCCGAGCAGGAACGCGATGCCGACGAGCGGGTCGAACACCGGCCGGCCCGACAGGTTCTCGTACCACCAGGCTGGGCCGCGCCAGTTGAAGGCCAACAGCAGATTGGCGCCGTTCTCGGCGAGCGTCCCCACCAGGTCGCCGCCGTTGACTTCCGGGTTCAGCACGGATACCTGGTTGGCGCGAAACAGGAGCATGTCCGGATGCTGCTGGAAGTAGAGGCCGAGCGGGATCAGGAGGACGGCGGCGACACCGAGCGCTGCGCCGCACTGCGCCAGCGGCCGCCAGCGCCGCGCCTGCCACGCGCCCCACAGCGCCGAGCCGACCAGGACCAGCGGCAGCAGGCGGGCGAGAAGATACGTGTAGTTGGCGAGGGCGAGGAAGACGCCGGCCGCCAGCGCCCACGCCCAGGGCGCGAAAGCGCGCGCCGATCGCTGGTCGTCGCCCCTTTCTGGCCGAATCGCTTGCCACCACGCCCACAGCATGAGCGCGAGCCACAGCGGGAGCATGCCGGCGCGCAGCCCCTTGTGGGCCTGATGCACCGGCCAGAAGGTGACGGCCAGCAGCGCCGCGCTGACCAGCCCGATGAGGCGCGCCCTCGGGATGGGCAGGCTCTGGACGAGGAGGTACTGGGCCGGAATCACGAGCGTACCCGCGATCGCGCCTGCCAGACGCACGGCCCAGATCGTCGGGCCGAACAGCCCGACCATCGTCGCGATGAAGTAGATGAACAGCGGCTCGCGCCCGTTGTTGCGCTCGAAGAAGATCGGCCGCGCGCCGCTCAGAATGTCGAGGGCGTCGAGGGCGTTGTAGCCTTCGTCCGGGTGGAAGCCGTAGGGCAGCGCGCCTAGCCCATACAGCCGCAGCGCCAGCCCGACGGCGGTGATGACGAGCAGCAGCGTCAGAAACCGATGCCGCTTGACCCAAGCTATCATGTCAGTTTACGCCATAGCCAATAGATTGCACATAATGTATAGGAAGTTTAGCCACTTTGCCCGGTCCGGGGAAATTGCGCTGCTGTCGAAAACGTGCTAGACTGCACAGCGCAGTCCAACCAATCCCTCCGAGATACCCATGTCAAACCTGACCGACAAGCGCCTCGTGCTGGGCGTGACAGGCTCCATCGCCGCCTACAAGGCGGCCATCATCGCCAGTCAGGCGACCCAGGCGGGCGCCGACGTGCGCGTGGTGATGACCGAGGCGGCGCTGCGAATGGTGGGCGCGCCCACTTTTGCCGCCCTCACCCACAACAGCGTCGTCAGCGACATGTGGGAGGCGCGCGCGTCGGCCGAGATTGCCCACGTCACCCTGGGACGGAGCGCCGATGTCGTGCTGGTCGCCCCCCTCAGCGCCAACACCCTCGCCAAGCTCGCCCTGGGGCTGGCCGACAACGAGCTGACCGCGCTGTGCCTCTCGACGCGCGCCCCCGTGGTCATCGCGCCGGCGATGGAGACCGGGATGTGGCAGCACCCGGCGACCCAGGCCCACCTGGCGACACTCCAGGCGCGCGGCGCGCATATCGTCGCGCCCGGCGTGGGGAACCTGGCCTCCGGCGCCCAGGGCCTCGGCCGTCTCGCCGATCCGGACACGATCCTCGACGCGGTGCGCTTCGTTCTAGGGCGCGGTGGCGACCTGGCCGGACGCAAGGTTGTCGTGACCGCCGGCGGCACGCGCGAGCCGATTGACCCGGTGCGCTACGTGAGCAATCACTCTTCGGGCAAGATGGGGCTGGCCCTCGCCGAGGCCGCCCGGGATCGCGGCGCGGAGGTGACGCTGATTCACACGACGGAGGCAACCGCGCCCTATGGGGCAACCGAGGTGCGCGTGGCGTCAGCGGCCGAGCTGCGGGAAGCGGTTCTCGGGGCGCTGCCCGACGCGGACGCCCTCATCATGGCCGCTGCGCCCGCCGATTTCACGCCGGCGCGGCCCGCCGACCGCAAGATTAAGAAGAGCGCCGACAACGCGAGCGGGCTGACAGTGGCGATGACACGCACGCCGGACATTCTGCGCGATGTGGCGGCGTGGCGCGCCCAACACGCCGCGGGCCGCACTCTCGTCGTGGTCGGGTTCGCGGCCGAGACGCACGACCTGCTCGACAATGCGCGGGCGAAGCTGGAGAGCAAGCGCCTCGATCTCATCGTCGCCAACCCCGTGCCGCAGACCTTCGGCAGCGACCTGAACCAGGCGACCCTCCTGGACAGCGCGGGCGGTGTCTACCCCCTCGACCCGCTGCCCAAGGCTGTCCTGGCGGAGCGTATCCTGGAGCGCGTCGCCGCGCGGCTGCGTAACGAAGATGACTGAAACGCGCAGGCGCAGCGACGCAACGGAAGACTTGAGAGGGGACGCATGGGTCAGCGCGTGAAGACGGGGCTGGAGGTGTTGCTGGCGGACGGGGCGGCGGCGCTGCGTGGGCGGCGCGTCGGGCTGGTGACGAACCCAACCGGCGTGACGTCCGATCTCACGCCGAATGTCACCGCGCTCCTGGCGGCCGGCGTCAACCTCGTCGCCCTGTTCGGCCCGGAGCACGGTTTCGATAGCAGCGTGCAAGACGCGCTGGCTGTCGGCGAGGGCCGCGACACCGCGACCGGCCTGACGATCTACAGCCTGTACGGCGCTACGGACAAGCCGACGCCAGCGATGCTGGCCGGGGTAGACGCGCTGCTGTTCGACGTGCAGGACGCGGGGGTACGTTTCTACACCTACCCGTGGACGCTGGCGCTGTGCATGGTGGCGGCGGCCGAGGCCGGGATACCGGTCGTCGTTCTCGACCGCCCGAATCCGATTCGCGGCGATGTCTGCGAGGGACCCGTGCTAGAGTCGGGCTTCGAGTCGTTCGTGGGGGCCTACCGCGTGCCGCTACGCTACGGGCTGACCGTCGGTGAGCTGGCCCGGCTGCTGAACCAGGAGTTCAGTATCGGCGCGGACCTGAGTGTCGTTAAAATGCAGGGCTGGCGGCGAGGATTGTGGTACGCCGACAGCGGCTTGCCGTGGGTTCAGCCGTCGCCCAACCTGCCGACGCTTGACACGACGCTGGTCTATCCCGGCCTGTGCCTCGTCGAGGGCACGACGCTGTCCGAGGGGCGCGGGACGACCAAGCCGTTCGAGGTGGCGGGCGCGCCGTGGCTTGACGGCGCGCGCCTCGCGGCTATACTCAACGCCAGGAGTCTCCCCGGCGTGCGCTTCCGGGGGGCCGCGTTTACCCCGACATTTGACAAGTTCAGCGGCCAGCTGTGCCGGGGTGTACAGGTGCATGTGCTAGATCGCTCGGTCTTCAGGCCGATTGAGACGGGGCTGCGCCTGCTGGCGGCGGCGCGGGAGATTGCGCCGCACGACTTCGGGTGGCGGCCGGCGCCGGGCGACTCGCGCCCCCACTTCGATCTGCTGATGGGCAATGCCTGGGTGCGGCAGGCGCTCGACGCAGGCGCGCCGGTCGAAGAGATTATCGCCCGCTGGGGGCCAGAGCTGGCCGTCTGGCGCGATCTTCGGACGCGCTACTTTCTATACGATGACTAAAGCGTTGCGTGTGATTGGGTTGGGTGTGCTGTACGGGGCGCTGGCGGGGCTGATGCTGGCGGCGGTGTTCGGCATCGCCATTGCCCTCGTTGGGCCGGCGATTGGCCTGCCCACGCCCCACAACCTGGCTGGGGAAGAGGGCCTCGGCCTCGTCTGGTCGGTCGCCAGGGTGGGGCTGATCGCCGGGGCTATCGGTGGCGCTGTGCTAGGGCTGCTGGCGCTGCTCTTTGCGCGGGGCCGCCCGGCGGTGGGCCGCGCGATTGGCGTTGTGGCGGCGCTGCTGCCCCTCGTCTGGCTGCCCTTCTTCGGCACGCGCGCGCTGCTGAACACGCCCGACGTATCGTTCTCGGATATCGGTTTCTGGGTGATCCTCGTCGCCGTGCCGCTCGCGCTGGCCGCAGCGGCCGGCGCTTTCGTCGGCGGGCGGCTGGCCCGCGCCGCCGGGTGAGGGCAGGGTGGAACAACGACTGCTGACACGCGCCGACACGCCGATCCTCGTCGCACTGTGGAACCGCATCTTCGGGCCGCAGTTCCCGATAGATGAGGCGGTCTGGACGTACTGCACGTGGGGCGCGCCCGGCTTCGAGTCCGGCGATGCCGTCGTAGTGTGGGACGGCGCCGCGCCGGCGGCGTTTGCCGTCGCCAAGCCGTGGCGGCTGCGGCCCATCGGCCACGTGGACTCGTCGGTCGGGTTCATCAGCGCCCTCGGCGTGGATCCGGTCTACGGCGGGCGCGACCTGGGCGCGGCGCTGCTGGATTGGGCGGAAGGCTGGCTGCGCCAGCACCATGCCCAGACCGTCGTCCTGGGGCATGACTTGCAGCCGTTCTTCTGCGGCGTTCCCCAGGCGTTCAACGCCCGCGGCTTCTTCGAGCGATTCGGCTACACCTACGGACACACGGTGTACGACGTCACCCGCGACCTGGCAGGCTATCAGCGCCACCCGTCGGCTCTCCAGACCGAGAAGCGATTGGGCAATCGGCTCGAATTGCGGCCAGCGAGGCGCGGCGATGTCAAAGACTTGCTGGACTTCCTGGCCGAGACCTTCCCTGGCCGCTGGCGCTTCGAGCTGACGACGTACTTTGACCGCGGCGGGCCGGCCTCCGACGTCATGATCGCGCGGCTGGACGGGCGAGTCGAGGGCTTCGCCCACCTCCACTCGCCCGGCACGCCGTTCCTGGCCTACGGGCTGAACTGGCGCAACGCCGTGACGCCGCCGGCCGGCGGCCTGGGACCGATTGGCGTCAGCGAGCGCGTGCGCGGCGAGGGCCTGGGGTTGGCGCTGCTCGATGCCGGCCTCGACGTTCTGGCGCAGCGAGGCACGCGGGGCTGCGTGATAGACTGGACGACGTTGCTGGATTTCTATGGCAAAGTGGGCTTCCAGCCGTGGCGCGCTTACGATGGGATGACGCGGACGCTATGAGTACCCTCCTGGGGCTGGACGCGGGCGGGACACGGGTGACGGCGCTGGCCGCCGACGACAGTGGGCGCGTCCTCGGCGAGGGCTACGGCGGCCCGGCCAACCCGCGCGCCGTCCCCTGGGAGACTGCCGTGGCGTCGCTGCGCGTGGCGGCGGCCCAGGCGCTCGATGCGGCGCGGGTCGTCGGCGGCGCGGATGTGGCGGTGGTGGGCATGGCCGGGGCCACGACGCCCGACATCCAGGCGGCCTACGCGGCGCGGCTGGTCGAGGCTGGCCTGGCGCGGCGCGTGCGCGTTGTCGAGGACGCCCGCATTGCCCTGGCGGGCGCGACCCTCACGGGCGAGGGCGTCATTCTGATTAGCGGGACGGGCGTCAACGCCTTTGGCGCGCTCGGCGGACGCACGGCGCGGGCGAGTGGGTGGGGCTACCTTGTCGGCGACGAAGGCAGCGGGTTCGACATTGGCCGGCGCGCCATCCAGGCGGTGCTGTGGGCCTACGATGGGCGCGGCCCGGCGACCGCGCTGACTGACGCCCTTCTCCAAACCTGGCACGCCGCCACGCCGGAGGCGCTCCTGGACCGGGTGTATGAGATTCCGCCGCCCCGCGACGCCATAGCGGCGTTGTCCCAGGTTGTGGCGGATGTGGCGCGGGGTGGCGATGGCGTCGCGCAGGGCATCTATCAGCGCGCGGGCTACCACCTGGGCCTGGCCGCCGCCGCCGTCGTACGCCGGTTGGGGATGGCGCCGTCGCAAGCGACCATTGCGACGGTCGGCGGCGTGTTTCGCGCCGGCGATTTGATCCGCGCCCCCATCCGCGAAACCCTCTACGCACTCCTCGGCGCGACGCCGAGCTTGATTGACCCGCTGCACCCCCCCGCCTATGGCGCTGTGCGGCTGGCCCTGGCCGATCACGCCGCCTTGCCGCCGTCAGTCGCCCCCGAATGACAGCCCTGCATCCCGCCCCGCCCGCCTCGGTCGGGGTGGACGCGGCGCGCCTCTATGCCGTGGACGCCGCCATGCGCGCCGCGTGCGGCCGCGTGTTCACGGCGGCGGCGATCCTTGTCGCCCGCCACGGCGGTATTGTCCTGGAGCGAGCCTACGGCTGGCTGGACGACGAGGGGCGCGATGCGCCGGCCCGCCTGGATACTCTGTTCGACCTGGCTTCGGTGACCAAGCTGTTCACCGCGACGGCGTTCATGACGCTCGTGGACGCCGGCTGCGTGACGCTGGATGACCCGGTGGGCAGTGTCGTGCCGGAGTTCGGCGGGCAGCGGCCGATAGGCCCGTTCGAGGATCCGCTGACAGGCGGGATGGAGACGCTCGGCGACGTGGGGACGCTCGTGGATGCCGACGCCGTTACCTTTCGCCACCTGCTCACCCACACGAGCGGCCTGCCGGCCTGGCAGCCGCTCTATCGGCTGGCGGATCGCGACGCCGCGATTGCTGCCGTTCTCGCCGCCGACTTCGCCTATCCTTGCGGCGCGCGCATTCTCTACAGTGACCTGGGCCTCATCCTCCTGACCGAGGCCATCACCCGCATCGTCGGTGAGCCGTTCGCCGACTTTGTGCGCCGCGCCGTGCTGACGCCCCTGGGCTTGCAGGGGGCGACGTTCAACCCGCCGGCAGAGATGTGGCCGAAGATTGCGCCGACCGAGGCCTGCCGCTGGCGCGGGCGGCGGCTGCGCGGGGAGGTGCATGACGAGAACGCTGCCCGCCTCGGCGGGGTCAGCGGCCACGCCGGCTTGTTCGCCACGGTGCGCGATGTGGCGACGCTGGGGCAGATGGTCCTGGGCGGGGGCGAGTATGGCGGTGTGCGCCCCCTCTCGCCGGCGGCGGTGGCGGAGATGACGCGCGTCCAGGCCCAGTGGGAAGGCGACCGGCGCGGTATTGGCTTTATGCTGCAAGGTGAGGGCGAGTGGCGGCGAGCGGGCCTGTCGGAGCAAGCCTTCGGCCACACCGGCTTCACCGGCACATCGCTGTGGGCGGACCCGTCGGTCGGGACGATTGTCGCTCTGCTGACGAACCGAGTATACTTTGGCCGCGACGCCGAAGGTATTCAGGCGCTGCGCCGTGTCGTTCACGAGGGCGTGGCTTCGGCGTTGGGGAGTCAATCGTGATAGTCATCGGTCTCATCTCCGGCACCTCGGCCGACGCCATAGACGCGGCGTGCGTGGACATCAGCGGGGCGCCGCCCCACCTGAGCGCGGGCGCGTTGAGCTTCGTCAGCGTTCCCTGGCCGCCCGACGTGCGCGCCGCCATCTTTCGCGCCTTTCGCCCCGAGAGCAGCGGCGTGGACTTCCTATGCGCGCTCAACGTCCAGGTCGCCGAGTGCTTCGCCGACGCCGCGCGTCAGGCGGCCGCGGCGGCGGGCATCGGCATGGCCGAGGTGGACCTGGTCGGCTCCCACGGGCAGACGGTGTGGCACGCCGTCGGGCCGGACGACCCCGTGAAGTCAACGCTTCAGATCGGGCAGCCGGCGGTACTCGCCGAGAGCCTGGGCGTGACCGTTGTGTCGGACTTTCGCGCCCGCGACGTGGCCGCTGGCGGTCAGGGCGCGCCGCTCGTCGGCTACGTGGATTACCTGCTGCTGCGAGACGCCGGCCTGACGCGGGCGTTGCAGAACATCGGCGGCATCGCCAACGT